>JABABK010000009.1:50957-93312 GCA_014238285.1 Hellea sp. | reverse complement strand
TGGCGATATCTCCGGTGCCAACTTTGTCCATAATTTCAATAAACGTAGCCGTGCCTATAAGAATAAAGCCGATCACAAACAATACAAGTAAAGTGCGATACGAGACCTTCAACCGGCTTGTGATGTTCTTCATCCCAACGCCCCACAAAACTCTTCCAGCTTTGGCGCCATCATATCAAATTCCTTTAGGAACGCATCATGGCCAAAAAGCGAGGTGAAGGCGTAAAGCTCTGATGGACCGGAAAGACGGTCTCTTAGCTCGCGCATCTCAGGCAGTGGCGCGAGTTGATCTGAAATTGCTGTCATCAATAGGGTCGGCGCAAAAATGTCTTCTGGCGTGACGCGGTGAATGTCGATGGATTCAGACAAAAGCAAAAACCGTTTCGCGTCCATGCGCTGCGCAAAGTCATCGCCGCGTGAACCGAGATAATCACAAATATCGAACATAGACGGATGGGTCGATGTTTCGTCTAGGTCAAACCGATCGGCAAATTCGACGGGTGTGCGATAGGTTGTCATGGCCAGTTCCCTAGCCAGTTTGAGGCCTTCCTTGGGAACGCCGGCTTTGATGGCGACTCTGACCATACGGCGCTGTATGCCGCGCCAGGCAACCCCGATAGGGTAAGGGCGGTGGGCTGCGCCAATAATGCAGAGTGAGCCCGTATTGTGGGGATAATTTTGCGCATAGGCGAGGGCGGTCATTCCGCCATAGGATGAGCCTATGATGGCGGCAGGTTTATCAACGCCTAAATTATCCAGTAGGGCTTTAAGCCGCGCCGCTTGATCACCTGTTGTCACGGCATCAGGAATATCACCGCGCTCATTGTCGGGCGCGAAGTCATAACCGAGCACTTGGAACTTATTGATATCAATAGCGCCGCCTTTTCGAACGAGCGGCGACCACCAACCTTTATGGCGGACAGGATCATCGGCGACATATTTATCAGCGGATATCCCGCCCATGACAACGATAACAGGCGCGTCTCCAATGTTTTGGGTAGGCCCATAAAGACGACCATGCACGACATCGCCTTTGATCTGCCCGCCGCGTTCCAGCTGGGTATCGCCTATATTAAAACTGACGTCGCGCGCCATGGATCTGCCTTTCATGCGGGCCAAACTGCAATGTCATATTGGAAGGGAAAGATGCGAGACGTCTCGCTCTCTCATCTTCCAATGCCTAAAAACATTGCAGGAATTGGCACCGTTTGTGGTTACACAAGGTTGCCCCAACGCATTAACGGGCCTGTCCCTAACGTCGGTCTTGATGAGTGGTTGCTATATGGTTGAGATTTGAGACTCGGTCAAGCGGCTAATTTCATACGTACTCAAACAACTTTCAATTTGTAATATTTTTTACTATGTTATCATTGTTTTCTCATCGTTTGGAATAAATTATGGACCTTTATACTCAGATACTACCAATCATTGGGGCAATAGGTGTTTTAGCGTCGCTTTATTTTGGTTTTAAGGGTTTATCGAAAAAAAGAGCAGAACTTTTTTTAAGTGTTTCAGATGTTTTTCATTTAAATAAAAAATCTTATGCTGCGCCAGGTAAAGTTGTTTACAAATTTGAAGGTAAAGAAATTGAAGGGGACACTTTCCTCGTGTCCTTTTTAGTCATAAATGTCGGGCAGTTAGATATAACTGAAAAGCGGTTTATTAATCCAATTTCTATTAAATTCCCCGATGGTGTTGAAATAGTTACATTCGATGCAAGTATCGATAAAGGTAATGAAATAGGGATCGATTTGGAAATTGAAGGTGATCAAATAGCTTTTGATTGGGACATCCTAAAACCATTAGAAGAGCTCACAATTGATGTAGTTTGTTTTGCGAAAGACTCAAAAATTACCAAGACGGCTTTAGCCAAGTCTAAAATATTAGCTAGATTAGAAAATGTAACGATACGGAAACATCGAACCAATTTTTTGCGAATGACGACATGGAGCATATTTTTGGGACTTTTATTGGGTACAGTCTGTTATTTGTTTACTGTTTATGCGAATTTTCCAAAGGAAGAAAGATTAACTTTTACAAAACAAAACAAAACTTACACGATTGTAGAGCATCCATTTAACGGAAATATTCTGTGTGAAATAACCGATGATTTTGTGTTAATGTCAAACTGTAAAGAATTGGAAAGTTCAGTAATCTCCGACGTAGATGATGAAATTATTTTTAAAGAAGGATTTATTGGAATATCTATTTGGGATTTGTTGATTTCGTGTTTAATTGGCATCCTATTAGTTTTTTCAGGTATGACAGTTTTTACCGATCCAAAACTGCGATATTCTAGATTGAACGGTTAATTTGTTGGACTAACTTTCGCTACGTCATTTTAATAACCGTGCCTATTTTACTATAGCTTCCCACCAATCTCTTGGTTTCAATCTTTCGGGCATGCCTTTTCTATTGTCCCACCACAATGCGAGTTTACGGTACCGGCTGGTGGCGAGTTTATACCACAGGCGCTCATGCCATTTGCCTCTATGATTAAATGGACAGACCCGCATACAGATAGCGCAGTCGGTTTTGAGCTTGGCCCAATATCCGAAACACTTTTCGCAGTTGGCCGACCATTTTTTAACACCGCGAATGGTAGAGACATTTTCGCCGCCTGCGCGGGCTTCACCGAACGGGAGTGCTTTAGGCGGGCAGGCATCGGCGCACTTTGTGCAAATCTTGCAATAGTCTGTCATGCCGAGCGGTTTGGGGTTCTCGGCTGATAGCGGCAGGCTTGTGAATATTTTTGAGAACCGAACGCGCGGGCCAAATTCTGGCGTCAGCACCATTTGGTTGCGGCCATATTCACCTAGGCCTGCTTTGATAGCGTAGGGGATAACCAAGGCCGTATCATTCATAGAGGCGACGGCTTCATAGCCAAGGTTCCGAATATAGCTGGCGAGCTGAATGACGATGGAGGCTTCGTGGGAATACTCCAAACCCGTTGACGCGCCCGCTAGAGCAGAAGGATAGGTATCGACAAGGTCGGCGTCCATGGCGTGGGCCATAACGATCACATGGGTGATCGTCTCTGGCAGCTCTATAGGCGCTTCGCTCATATCGCGTGTGTCTACGCGAGCGGAATAATGCCAACGAGGATCGACTTCGGTTATGCCAACAAGGTCAGCTCCAAACATTTTGGCAATTTTTTTAATCTCGCGACTTTCCGCATCGCGGTCGTCTATAATGACCTTGTCGCCCGCAATAGGCGTGTCGTTCTTTATGTGGGATTGGAAACCCTCACGGTTTCCGGCATCTTCGCTGCGGCTCGATATGATGTCGGAGATTGCCCACGCGGCATTTCTAAGGGCAAAGTCTTTTTGGTTAAATCCGATGCCGCGCCGGGGCGCAAATTCCATTCGGTAAGAATCGAAAAAACCTTGGGCGTCTTTGTTTTTGACGATGTCATCCCAAAATGCCCGGGTGAACATATCATTGATTTGGCTAAAAAGGCTCAAAATCATCCGTAAGCTCAAAACCAAGTTGTTGGTCCAGAGCCGTGAATTTTTCGTTCAGCTCGGAGACCTCATCGGCCGATAGTTTGGAGCTGTGATTTTTAGGCCAAGGCATTGGTATGTGATGTCCTTAGAGTCCTTAGCCCGTCTTTTTACTGTGCTCTGATTGAAACGGCGCAAAGGCGCTATCATCCAGAATTTTGCGCACCAACGTATATAAGACTTTGGAAATAGATCGATTGGAAATTTCGGATGCAGATGTAATTGAATGTATAACACCTTCATCTTTGAGGCGGACTGGGACGCGCTGCGAATTGGTCGGCGCGTCTAAAATAAGCGGAGCTTGCTCGATACGAAGTGCGACATTGATGCCTTCCGTCCGGTCAAGTTTGATGATCTCTCTTTCCAGAATTTCCCGTAAGGAAATAAGTTGACCTTTAGTTTCGAAATCATTTTTCCAGTTTTGCAAGGCTTCGACGTAAACTTGATCGAGTGGAAACTTTACGAATAAACCGCCTTTGTCTTTTTGTGCCATGCCTGCTCTCTTTAAATTTTGCTATTGGCAGCCAGCCCCAATCTGATCTCTGCGTTATATAGATATGTAACTACACGACACTAACAGAAGATTCAATCTTTGGCGACTGTCTATATGTCCCGCCCGTGGTATTAGGGTGTTTAGCTTGTGGGGGCGCCTGTGGCCCAGATTAAGCCGATGAAAAGACCTTTCATCCTAGGTAATAATATCAGGCTCAAGGTCAGGCCGAGGCTGCCTAAAACTAATATTGGCCCCCATTCTGGTAGGTCGACTTTAAAAATTAGAAAATGGAATAAAGGCGCTAATAAATGAAGGACGACCAGCATGGTGGCCCAGGCTGGGCCATCATCGGCGCGCACTTTGCTCCAGTTATGTCCACAAGATGAGCAGCTCTCTACGGGCTTGAGATAGGCGCCAAATAATGGCGCTTGATTACATTTCGGGCAGCGTAATTTTAGTCCGCGTATAGCGATTGTTTTTGTCGTGGGTTTAAGGCTTCGTTCCATGCGCGGCCCTTAGCACAATATTGTTGGGGTGAAATTGCGCGAAACGTCTCATGGTGAACTGTTGCACTATAATGAGGATGACATATCCTAATGTTTCAATATGCTGATTGACTCCGGTTTTTGCCCGACTATGGTCGCGCGCTTAAATCAATACCCAATAAATGAGCTAGATATGAATACGACAGAGCTTTCCAAAATCATAGACGCTGCCTGGGAAGACCGGGCAGCTTTAACGCCGGACACAAAAGGCGAGCAGCGCGACGCGGTTGAAGCGGTTATTTTGGCCCTTGATAGCGGCGAGCTAAGAGTGGCGTCAAAAAATGGCAACGGCGATTGGGAAACACGTCAATGGTTAAAAAAAGCTGTGCTTTTGGGTTTTCGTTTGCAAGCCAATAAAATCATGTCTGGCGGGCCAGTAGATGGTAATTGGTGGGATAAGGTTCCTTCCAAATTTGAAGGTTGGGGCGAAGATGAATTTTCTACCGCTGGTTTTCGGGCTGTGCCAAATGCCGGTGTTCGCCGCGGCGCTTATATCGCGCCAAATGTGGTCCTCATGCCGTCTTATGTAAACATAGGCGCTTTTGTTGATGAAGGCACAATGGTTGATACTTGGACGACGGTAGGATCTTGCGCTCAAATCGGCAAAAACTGTCACCTTTCCGGCGGCGTTGGTATTGGCGGTGTTTTAGAACCTCTTCAAGCTAATCCAACTATTATTGAGGATAACTGCTTTATCGGTGCGCGCTCCGAAGTTGTCGAAGGTGTCATCATTCGCGAAGGCGCTGTTTTAGCTATGGGGGTTTATCTCTCTCAATCCACCAAAATTTATAACCGTATTACGGGTGAGATCACTTTTGGTGAAGTGCCTCCTTATTCAGTGGTTGTACCGGGCTCACTTCCATCCAAAGATGGGTCTCATAGTCTTGCCTGTGCTGTGATTGTCAAAATTGTTGATGAAAAGACGCGCGCAAAAACCGGCGTGAATGAGCTATTACGTGACTGATCCAGCGGGATATTCTGGCACGCCCCTTATAAAAAAACTTGGGATAAAGCCCGAGCACAAGGCTGTGATTATTAATTCGCCAAAACCTTATTCCATTGTGATCAATCATGAAGAGGATTGGTGGGAAATCGCGAGCCCGCGCGAGCTTTCAGGCTTATTTGACTTTATCCATGTGTTTAACCCAACAATAGCCGCGATTAACGCGGCTCTACCTGTTTGCGAAAAACATCTGGCGCCGGGCGGCATGATCTGGGCAAGCTGGCCTAAGAAAAGCTCTAGTCTTTGGGTTGACCTGACAGGCAATGGCGTGCGCACAGTCGCATTCGCGCTTGAACTTGTTGATGTTAAAGTCTGCGCCGTTGATAAAGATTGGTCGGCGCTGAAATTGATGCGGCGTAAAAAGTGAGCGGCGTAGATACCAAATGCCCTTTATGTCAGCGGGAAATATCGCTGACCTTTCATCACTTGATTCCCAAAAAGGTGCACGGCCGGAATTACTTTCAAAAGAAATTTAAAAAAGCCGAGCTGCGTGCGGGTATTGATATTTGCCGAAAATGCCATGACGGCATTCATGATCTCTATGATGAAATGCAGCTTGGGAAAGCGTTTAATACGTTGGAGCTTATTCAGGAAGATGCGGCATTGGCCAAGCATTTTGCATGGGTCGCGAAGCAACGCATATAGATTTTGATAGAATGAATTGTCAGTAGACTTGCTCGTCGAAAAAGCGTAATCCCTGCGCAAATTACAAAGCGCTTTAAAGGCAGATTATGACAAAAGGTTTGGTCACAGTATTTGGCGGTTCCGGGTTTCTCGGCAAACATGTCGTTCGCGCATTGGTCAAGGATGGCTGGCGTGTTCGCGTGCCTCTGCGTCGTCCCCATACCGCCCAGGATTTACGGGTCATCGGTAATGTTGGTCAGGTGCAATTAGTCCAGGCTAATATCCGTTTTCAAAACTCTGTCATTCGCGCTGTCGAAGGCTCTGATGCTGTCGTCAATCTCGTCAGTATTTTATATCAACAGGGTAAGCAAAAGTTTGGCGGGGTTCATGTGGCTGGCGCTGAAAACCTAGCCGAAGCTGCTAAGCTTGCGGGTGTTACAAACTTTGTGCAAATGTCCGCCAACGGCGCAGACACAGATTCCAAAAGTGATTATGCGCGCACGAAAGCTGAAGCCGAAACTTTGATCCAAGATGCAATCCCAAGCGCAGACATTATGCGGCCTTCAATCATGTTTGGCGCTGAGGATAGCTTTTTCAACCGCTTCGCTAAAATGGCAACTCTAACGCCTGTGATGCCGCTTATTGGCGGAGATACAAAATTCCAACCTGTTTACGCCGGTGATGTAGCTCAGGCAGTGGCGAAGGTTTTATCGCGCGGGACTAATGGAACGACCTATGAGCTTGGCGGGCCGCGTGTCTATTCGTTCAAAGAGCTGATGCAATTTGTTCTGACGACGACTGACCGAAAGAGATTGCTGGCACCTGTGCCGTGGTTCGGCGCAAGCGCGCTTGGGATGATGGGCGAGATCTCTGGCGCCTTGCCATTTGTGAAACCGTTTTTGACTCGCGACCAGGTGGCAAATCTCAAAGCGGATAATGTTGTAGGGGCAGATACCAAGAGCTTTAACGATTTGGGCATAGATCTTGAAACGGTCGAATCTATCGTGCCAGAGTATTTGGAACGTTACCGCAAATACGGACAGTTCCACGAAAAGATTAGCTAGGCCGATCAATTGTTTTCTATGAATGATAATGAAACGGGTCAGCTAGACTCCAATTATCATCGTCCTGTTTTAATGCTGATCGCTGGCCTGTTTTTAATCCGGCTCGCCGCTCTATTTATATCCCCTTATAATCTTCATGGTGACGAGGCCCAGTATTGGGCTTGGTCTAAAGAGCTTGATTGGGGTTTTTTCACCAAACCGCCGGGCATTGCTGCCGTGATAGCCGCGACGACTACAGTTTTTGGTGACGCAGAATGGGCCGTGCGATTATCATCCCCTATCCTTCATTCCATAACGGCTTATGTGATATACCGGACGGCGCGGTTTATGTTTTCAGAAGCCACAGGGTTTTGGGCGGCAGCGATATATTTGCTTATGCCAGCGGTTTGGTTGTCATCCGCCATTGTGAGTACAGATGTGCCCCTGCTTCTTTGCTGGGCAGTTGCTCTTAATGCTTGGGTTCACCTTCGGGATAAGCCGACCTTGATACGGGCCTTTCAGCTAGGTATGGCAATCGGCCTGGGCCTTCTTTGCAAATACGCCATGCTGTTTTTTATCCCACCATTGATTCTTGCAGTTGCCTTTGATGCGCCAACTCGACGGGCATTATTGTCTCTAAAAAGCCTGCTGATTATTGCATTGATAGCGATATGGATAACGCCAAATATGCTATGGAATATGGAGCATGATTTTGCGACACTGACCCATACGGCGGCCAATGCTAATTTAGAGCAGGGGGCTAGATTTCATCCCATAGAGTTCATTGAATTCACCACCAGCCAGCTCTTCGTATTCGGTCCTGTGACATTTGGCTTGTTTATTCTGGCGGTGATTGCAGCCTTTAAAAGCCGCCTGAATTCACCGGCAATCATATTGTCCTTTTTCGCGCTGACGCCATTATTGGTCATTTCTTTTCAAGCGTTCATTTCCAGAGCCAATGCCAATTGGGCCGTGAGCGGTTATGTTGCGGCGTCGATATTAATCGCCCATTACGGTGTCAAATTCTGGCCACGTCTTAAGAACTGGATCGGGCTTAATCTGATTATTCAATCGATCGTATGTTTGCTTTTAGCTGGCGTTTATCTCTCGCCAAGCACAGTTAATGCACTGGGACGTGCGAATGATGTGAAACGAGTACGTGCGTGGCCGCAAACGGTTGAAACCCTAAAAACGGTTTATGAAACAGGGCATGATGGTCAGGTGTTTGAGGCGATCGCTATGGATAAACGGATTAACTTTTACAGCGCGAATTATTACGGTCTTGGCGACGTTGCGCCGCTTTATATGTGGATGTATAAATCACACCCTGAAAACCACGCAGAGCTTTCGCGTCCACTTCCTAAAAGTGAGGGCCCAATTTTGCTGGTAAATTACTATAAGGATGATGCCAAATACTTGGCGGCGATTAAAGAAGACTTCGATAGCATCGTGCCATTGCCGCCGCTCGATATTGATCTTGGTGGCGGAAAGCGACGACAGCTCAATTTATGGGCAGGTTATGGCTACACGCCGACCACGCGCCGTTAGTTATCAGCCTCTTTCTTTTTCATTCGATTGTAGACATGAGTCGCCGTTGCCGTTTTTGCAAATGCATATTGTTCGGCATATTCCTCAAGCGCTTTTGTGTTTGCACGGGACCAATGTCGGAAATACCAGTCTATATGATGTCCAACCTCGTGGTACAAAACATGTATATAAAATTTCCTGACGGACTCCTTACTCCATTGAGAAATCCACTCTTTTCCTTTTCGTTCTAATTTTGCGCCAAAACGAGTCAGTTCATTAACAACTTGATTTGAAGGCCGTTTATTCCCGTAAGCAATCTGTAGATCAGTTGGCCATGCAAATATGACAATTGCTCGCACGCCGCTTCCGCAAGTAAACCACGCAAACGGTAGCTTACCCTCAATATAATCTTGTTTTTTGGGCCTTCTAAGCCAAATATGAGTAATGCCATCATAATCACGTTTGGGGAGAGACTGAAGTGCTTCAAGTGTCTCTTGACCTGACAATGGGAAAAAGAAATCTCGTGATGGATTATCTTCCATTACAATAGGTAGGGTATCCGTTGAATTAGGTTTTTTGATCGAGTGAGATCTTCGGAAAATATTATCAGCAAATTTTGCACGTTTTCGGCCACCATAGATGTCGCCGTACTTTCTACTTTTCTTCCAAGGTGTGTGAATTGGCATAAGGTTTCTCTTGGTGCTAGTTACTACATCTTCGAATAAATAAATCTATCAAATGTTTATGTTGAGGTGCCAGTTAAACTTTACGGACAATACCTATGCGTCGATTAGTAGGTGTAACATAATCGGCTTACTGGCGGAATTGAAACCGCTCTACACTTTAAGCCATTCGCGATCCATTAGGAACCTTCTGCTCTGTTTCAATCAATACAATATGCCCGTCACGATCGGCAAACCCAAGTGTTAGAACTTCCGAGAAAAAATTGGCTATTTGGCGGATTGGAAAATTGACCACGGCGGCGACTTGCTGGCCGATCAAAGCTTCTTTGCTATAATGATGGGTAATTTGCGCGGAGGATTTTTTGACTCCGATAGAAGGCCCAAAATCTATGGTCAATTGGTAGGAGGGTTTGCGGGCTTTTGGAAAATCATCGACGGTTAGGATTGTGCCAATTCGAATATCGACCTTCAAAAATTCATCAAAACCAATTTCGTCACAACGAGGCGCTTCAGGTGTAAAATCCATATGCATTCTCTATCTCCTAAGCGTATTGCGCCACTCCGATCAGTATCATCATTAGGCTCATGGCGGTAATGATACATCCAGCGAAAATGGCGGCGCCCCATTCAAACCCTGCGATCTTTTGAGCGTAGCGAATATCAATGACCAAGGTCCCTAAATATAACGCGAAAGCCGCGTAAACGACGGGCATAAAAGGTAACATGCCAGCCATGTTTAAGCCGAATAAAGCGGCCGCCAAGAGTGCGGCGAAAAAGAACGTCCAGTGGCGGACGATCACCCAAGGTCTAAAACGATCAGATTTGTTAAAGACGAGGCAAAATATATAGGCGCAGAGCACAAACATGAACGCGTAAAGAACCCAGATGATAAAAAACGCTGCCGTGGGAAGGGCTGATGCTTCGCCTTCGGCGAGTTTAGCGCGCTGGATTTGAACGGCAGCGGCGCAGATATAATAAAATGGTAAGGACAAAACCAGGGCGATAAAAGAATGCTGCAAACCCTTAGGGGAGAGATCAAAATGATCTGGCCAGTCACTGCTACGGCCCAACGCCTTTAAGCATCCGGATAATAGGGCCGGTAAATTTAAAGGCAAATTCACGCGAAATATCTTTGTAGAACTAAAGTATAAATTTCAGTCAGAGTTCGGATATCAGATATGGCAACCCGTTCATTGACCTGATGCATCGTCGCGCCGACAAGGCCAAATTCTACGACAGGCGCATAATGGGTAATATAGCGAGCATCAGAGGTACCGCCAGATGTTGAAAGCTCGGGCCGTCGGCCTGTAATGTCTTCAACGGCCTGCTGGATAACATCCGTGAATCCGCAGGGATTGGTTAGAAACGCTTCGCCCGTAACCCGAAGGTCGGCGTCGATTTCTCCGTTAAAATCTGCTTGGACTTCGGCGACTTCTTTTCGGATCCAGTCTTTAAGATCATCGCCGCGATGCTCTGTATTAAAGCGAATATTAAACTGAGCCTTGGCTGTGTCCGCGATGACATTATGGGCTGTGTTGGCCACATTAATCGACGTCACTTCCAGATTAGACGGCTGGAAAAATTCATTTCCGTCATCAAGATTGCGCGCGAGTAGGCGGGTCAATAGTTTCATGATGACCGGCACAGGATTGCTGGCGCGGTGGGGATAGGCGACATGGCCTTGTTGTCCGGTCACAGTCAACTGGGCATTCAGTGACCCGCGCCGGCCATTTTTGATCATATCGCCAAGGGCGTCCGGATTGGTCGGTTCGCCGACAAGGCAGTGATCAATGACCTCGCCTTTTGCGATAATCGCCTTAAGAAGTTTGTCCGTGCCGTTGACCGCCGGACCTTCCTCATCGCCTGTGATGAGAAAGCTGATAGATCCTTTAGGCGCCCATCCTGTGGCTACAAGATTGGTCAGCGCCGCGATAAAGGCTGCGATAGCGCCCTTCATATCGGCTGCGCCTCGGCCCCATAATTCACCGTTTTTAAGGGCGGCTTCAAATGGGGCATTGTCCCATTTGCCGATTTCGCCAACAGGGACAACATCTGTGTGTCCGGCAAAGCAAAAATTAGGGGCATCCGTGCCAAGCCGCGCATAGAGATTATCGACCCGGTCTTCGCCTTGCCCAAATGGGTAGCGGGTGCAGGTAAAGCCAAGACCTTCGAGGTGGCCGTGTAATAGATCCAGCGCGCCGGCATCAATGGGCGTGATGGAGGGTATTCGAATTAGATCCTGAGCAAATTCGACCGGATCACATTGGGTTTGAATAGACATGAGAGGCTTAAAGCGCTTAAACTGTTGGGACGCAAGATGTGGAGATGAAAAATGCCAAAAATTGATATTGATAAATTACCGATTCTCGTGGGAACAGGATATCCCGCGCCCTATGACGAGCCCTGCCTTGCCAGAGAAGGCATCGATATCAGCACCGCAACAGGCCTAACGCAGTTTGGGGCCAAAATCATAACTCTCCCACCCGGCGCTTGGGCCTCGCAAAGACATTGGCACTCCCACGAAGACGAACTCGTCTATATCCTATCCGGCCATCCAGTCTTTATTGATGATGACGGTGAGCAGATTCTATCTCCCGGCGATATAACCGCTCATCCCGGTGGTGACGAAAATGGGCACCATATGATCAATAAAACCGATGCTGATGTTCGTTTTCTAGTGATCGGAACACGCGCGACCGAAAAAGATCATTGTCACTATCCGGATGTAGATTTGGATGCCCCGTGTACGGGTAAAGCCATGCGTGTATTTGCGCGCAAGGATGGGAGTCGGTTTTGACCATTCAAATTAATTGAATTTTGAATTGTTCGCCGGAATTTAAGAGTTGAGTAGTTTTAGGTTTCCCAGGTAGAATTATTAGTTATAATCGAAATTCAGATTTTGAGGAACAGGTATGTGGGTTTTAGCAAGAAATTTTTCTGTATATGTTTGTGTTTGTTTCATGCTTTTGGGCTGTAAAAACACTGATGAACCAACTTATCAATCCGACGATACTGTTGCGGAACACGCATCAGAAGAAAGCTTGGTGGAACCAGAGAATAATCTCTTGATTCTTTCTGAACGTATACAAAAAGAAGAAATTCCGAGCTGGGTTGTGTTGGAGAACATACCAGAGTTTCCAAAAGAAAAGTTGAATTCTGTCCAGAACGGAATTGCCTATTTACTTTCGGTCGATAAAGTTCAGGTGAATGAGAGAGGCCATGATCTCTTCTCTAGATTAGTCTATAAAGTCGTTGATCGAGAGGGGTTGGAAACAGCAGCTCAAATTAGTCATAGTTTTGATCCAGAGCATGCAAAGTTGTCTTATAACTTGATCAAGGTTGTTCGAGGTAAAGACATTCAAAACCGACTGGTTGATGTGGAGATACAAGAGTTAAGACGCGAAGGAAACCTTTCGGAAGGCCTAATTGATGGACGTTTGTCGTCGTTGGTCAATCTTGAAGATATTCGTGTAGGCGACATTGTAGATATTGCTTATACCCTAAAACAAGAGACTCCGTTATGGAGCGGACACTATTTTGATAATGTATCGACGAATTTTGATGTCCCTTTGGCACTCCAAATTTATGAAGTTGCTGTTCCGTCTAAAACCACCCTTGTTTATGAAACTTTGAATGCGGATTTACGCCCTAAAATCACACATGCGAATGATTTGACAGTATATTCATTTACCAACAAGGATCCTAACATTGAAGACGGCGTTGCGAATATTCCAATTGGAATTGTAACGTCTTCATCTGTTTCACTCAGTACAATGCAAACTTTGGACGAGGTCGTTGATTGGGGGTTAGATGTTTATAATGTGGATATGTCGTTACCGGAAGATTATAGAAAGAAAATCAAAGGAATTGCCCGAAACAACAAAAGTTTAGAAGCTAAAATGGTAGCTGCCCTTCGTTTGGTTCAGGATGAAATTAGATATCTTGGAATTGAAAATGGCGTAAATGCCTATCAGCCTCGTACACCTATGGAAACATTAACGCGCGGATATGGCGACTGCAAAGATAAGACAATATTGCTGATCTCTGCATTGCAAGAGCTTGGGGTAAGCTCTGTTCCTACATTGGTTTCTACGACAGCGGGAGATATTTTACCTCAGTATCTTCCCGCCGTTAGTAACTTTAATCATGTGATTGTTAGAGCTGAAATCGATGGTACGGTTTATTGGTTAGACCCAACACTTACTTTCCAGGGAGGTGACGCTAGCAACCTTGTAAAGCCTGATTACGGCTATGTTTTACCATTTAAAGCAGATCAGTCTGAGTACGAAAAAATTGAATTGTTCATGCCTGATTTTCCAACTTCAACCATTGTCGAAACATATAGAATTTCCGAGAATGAGATGGAGTTTAGGGTTGTTTCTGAATATAGGTACGCGACTGCAGATTTCATGCGTCAGAAGCTAGCGACCACTGGTCTAAAAGGTTTGTCCAAGTCTTACCTTGAATATTATGAAAAATTATATTCTGGGTTGCAGGGCAAGAGTGATATCAAGGTCAATGACGACTTTGATAATAACGTAATTATTATAAGTGAAAATTATTTTTTGGACCAAGAAAATTTCGATAAGAACTCGGTCATGGATAAATTTTATGTCTATGCATCGACTTTGGATTCTCAACTTCCAACAAATATAGAGAACGAACGAAATATTCCTTTGGGTTTGACGAACAACACAAATCTCGAGCATAAAATTGTTGTTGAAATACCTAATAAGCGTTTTGTTGCGCCTGAGGACGTTGTTCACCTCGCAGAGGGTGTCAATTTTGAACGTAAGTTCGCCAGCATCAATGACAGGCTAGAAATAGACTTTTCTTTAAAAATAACTAAGCCGTCTGTGGGATTAGTTGATGCAGTTGAGCTTGTTGAAAAAACCGATAAAATTAGTGATGCTCTTAAACTCTACATATACCCAAAACAGGCCAACGATAATTTTAAAACTCGATTTGACCTTAAGGAAGAACCTGATGCCGTGATTGAAGAACAGATCAATGATATAATACGTTTGATCCGCAAAAAGTCGAATGTAGAAGCTCTGGAGAAATTGAATAATTTAGAAAAGACATATACTACTGAGGATGGTCTCCGAGGTTATATACAAACCTTGAGGGCGACGTTATTGGTAAAGCTTGATAGAAAAAAGGCTGCCGCCCCTGCATTTAAAGACGCCTTTTCACTCTATAATCCAGATTACGCGGACCCATATTTTAAATATGCTTCGATTCTTCGAGGCGACGATGATGATGTCGCATCTGCGCAAATTTTGAAGCGGATGTTTGAAGAGTTACCGGACAGTAGTTTGCGAGTGAAGTATGATTGGTTGTGGAGGCTTTTAGGTGAGTTATATAGAAGTGAAGAATTTGAAACGCGGGACGATTTAATCCTTGCTTTGGCAAAAGCTCAACTCGCGAATAAAGACGAAATGAAAGAAGCGGATCTTGTTATGGACACTGCCGTCCCAATTCTTGTCGAAAAGGGACAAATTGAGACTGCTACTGCATATCTTGAATTTTTGAGGCATCCAACTCTTATACGGAGTATCCTCATTGACAAAAAAATGGAACCCATATGGGAAAAAATTGAAGTTAATTCAGGGAAAGATCTCGCGAAAAGCATGGAGGATTTCATTGCTTTTTCGAAAGAGCAGGCTGAAGCACAGGATGCAGATTTTGATGATAAAACAAGATATTTGACAGCCTTGTCTATGGCAGGAGCCTACGAAGCAGGAATAGATTTCGGAAAGCCAATAATCGATAACTGGTCGAAAATTGACGCTGAAGGAACGGATGCATTCTGGTTTGTGAATAGGTACGCGCACTTGTTATCAGCGAGCGGGCAGTCTCAAGAAGCCGATGACATTTTTAAGCGTTTGATTGAAGGAAGATTGACGTCCGATCCAGAGCTTGTCAGCATGGCGATAAACCGACTTTCTCTTCTCACTGTTGGCGGAAGTTTTAAAAAAGCTGTGAATTTGGCTGAAGCCTATGAAAAATCTGAAGCGTTCCGTGCCAGTGATTTTGGTTGGATGTTTGTGCATCAGGCCAAAGCTTGCGCGCGAGCTGAATTAGGTGAGCTAGAAGACGCAAAGAAAGAATACCGAGCGGCAGTGAAAGACATTTATGAAGACAATCTTTCATCTCACTTTGTAGCGCTTGTGTGTCTTGAAGAAGACTCTGAAGCTGCGGGTATCTTGATAGATCGATTAGTAAGTAAAAAAACTCGTGATGGTGCGTTACCAGTTTTTTCGACATGGCGGGCCGCAGAGAGTAGCTCTGAGTTTGAAAAACGACTACGCAAGAACATTAGTGAAATCGCATCACGAGAAGATGTGCAGTCTGAATTTCAAAAATATGGCCGTTCTATTCATATTGACGGCCCATCTGAGTATTGGGCTGAATGGTAGTTACAAGCCCCAAATCATCACATTACATAAATCTCCAACGCCTAATGCATCTGTATTGCCGTCTTGGAAGATGAAGCAATTAGCTTTCGCAAACGGCGTAAGCAGAGAGCTGTCCTGACGGGGGAAGGGCGTTGCGCTAAGGCGGGCGTCTTGACCAATTTCAACAAAGGCTCTTGAAAATAAAGCGCGCGGACCCGTGGCTTTAAGTGGTTGTGTTAGGATCGCTTTTTGCACCGGGATGGCTGAGTTAGGGGATAGGCCTGATAGGGCGTCGATGAGTGGGCGTAAGAATATTTGCGCGCAGACGAGACCAGATGCTGGATTGCCAGGCAGGCCAAGGACATGTGTCTTTTCTAATTTGCCAAACCAGGTCGGTTTACCCGGCCGAACAGCGATTTTGGAAAACACCGGATTATAGTCTTCCTTTTCAAAAGCTTCTTTGACGAGGTCGTAATCACCAACTGATGCTCCGCCTAGGGGAACTACGACGTCATATTCTTTGCTGCGATCTAGTTTGTATTTCAGGCTGCGATGATTGTCGCGGGCAATGCCTAAATATTCGACGTCCGCTCCCCATTCTGTGAGCCATGCCGCGAGCGCTGTTGGTGTTGAGGAAATGATGGAGGCCCGTTTGGCCGGCGCGCCAATTTCTGTTAGCTCATCACCATTTGAGAAAATTGCGACGCGCGGACGCCGAAAAACTTTCACAGTTTCAATGCCGGCGGACGCCAAAACGGATGTATGAAGCGCGCCAAGTTTATCACCTATTTCATAAAGGGCGTCCCCGAACTGAAAGTCTATGCCAGCCCGCCTTATATGACGCGGCGGGTTTTGCTTAAACATGACAGTGATTTCGTCACCATGTTTCTCTATGTCTTCTTGAATGATGATATGATCGGCCCCGTCAGGGATAAGCCCGCCTGTGAAAATACGCAGAGCTTCGCCGGCGCCAATTTCATCCCCATAGGGTTTTCCAGCGGGTGCTTCACCGATGACTTTAAGGGTGGCACCCATTTTAGCGTCTTCGCTGCGAACGGCATAGCCATCCATAGCAGAGGCATCAAAAGGCGGTTGCGTCCGAAGGGCGGTCATGTCTTCTGCCGCGACCCGGCCTGCTGCATCCTGGATTTTTATCTCCTCAATGGGGAGCGGTTTCGCTGCATTGATAATGTAATCGCGGGCTTCGGTGACGGAGATCATGTTTCAAGTTCCCGCTCATCCCGCTGTAGAGCGGGATCCACGCCTAAATAGACGGATTTCCAATTATTTCTACCAATATAAAATTTCAAGTCATGCGTGGGCCCCGGCCTGCGCCGGGGTGAGCGGAGTGGAATAATCATTTCCGGTAAAGCCCCGACTTGCCGCCGGATTTCTCCAATAACTCTATCCCCGTAATGACCATACCCTTATCAACGGCTTTGAGCATATCATAAACGGTGAGACAGGCGACAGAAACAGCCGTGAGCGCTTCCATCTCTACGCCCGTCTGACCTTTGGTTTTGGCCCGGGCCGTGACGGCGACGCCTTTATCTGTGATGGATAATTCGACTTTCACAGAGGTCAGCGGGAGCGGATGGCAGAGCGGAATAAGGTCTGATGTCTTTTTAGCGCCCATTATGCCCGCTATTTCGGCAATCGTCAGGACATCGCCTTTTCTGTTTTTACCTGCTTTAAGATGGGTATGAGCTTCATCTGACATATGGACTTCGCCGCGGGCGAGCGCGATGCGTTCTGTGACAGTTTTATCACCGACATCAACCATATTGACTCGGCCATCATTATCGAAATGTGTTAGCTTGCTCATTTTACGTCTCACCTAATCTAGGCATTAATTCGACCATGTTACACGGGCGGTGACGGCTATCAAGCTGGGCTTTGATAACTTTGTCCCAGCCATCTTTCACAGCGCCGTTGGAACCGGGAAGCGCGAAAATAAACGTCGAATTAGCGAGGCCGGCCACAGCGCGTGATTGTAGCGTTGATAGCCCAACAGTTTTAAAACTGACCATATGAAAAATAACAGAAAATCCGTCGATGGTTTTTTCAAATAAAGGCGTAACGGCTTCAACGGTAACATCGCGTCCTGTTAGGCCCGTTCCGCCTGTTGAGATAATGGCATCGATTTTCGGATTGTCGATCCATTCCTTAACTTGTCGTCTGATGTCGCTGATATCATCGCGAAGTAGCGCTCGGTCGCCTATATTATGCCCGGCTTCGAGAATACGGCTCGCGAGCAAAGCGCCGGATGTATCATTTTCTTCCGTGCGTGTGTCGCTCACGGTTAGAACGGCTATGTTGATAGATTTAAAATCCCGAGTCTCATCAATGCCAAAGCTCATTTAAGTATCCCAATCCTTTTGTGCCCAGTTTTCACGAGAAGCGTAATCGCTATCTTTAGGTTCGACCCAGACTTCCTTATCGCCTCTGATTTCTTTTTTCCAGAAGGGGGCGTTGGTTTTTAGATAATCCATTAGAAAACTAGCGGCCTCGAAGGCTTGGCTACGATGAGCGCTGCAAACCGCGACAAATACTATGGGTTCGCCCGGAAACATTTTGCCAAAACGGTGAATGATTAAACAGTCTATCCCAATCCAGCGGGCGTGGGCTTTGGTTTCGATTTTTGCAATTTCGGTTTCTGTATATACGGGATAATGTTCTAGCTCGAGGGCCGTGACGTTGTCATTATCGCCAGAATTGCGGACATGGCCTGTAAAAGAGACAACCGCGCCTTCCTCCGTACGGCCTGCCATAAAACTGTTAAGAGCTTCGCCGGGATTAAAAGTTTCGGATTGAACAAAGATCATGCTGCTACCCGCCTGATAGAGGCGGCATGAAGGCGACTTCGTCCATGGCTTCTGGCAAAACTCTATCTGGGAGTATGGATTTGTTGATGATGATTCGAACGGAAGGCTCAGAAAGCTGCTTTGCTAAAGCTTCATTGTCACCTGCAATAAAGGCGATAAGCTCTTCGGGCGTTGATATGGCAGGCAGTTTGACTTCGCGCTCGGCAGTACCTGCGCTGTCTTTAAGCTTACCTAAGAATACGATTTTGGTCATGGCTTATAATGTGAACCATTTGAGGGTCAGACGTAAAGCCACATAAAGAATTAAAATGGCTGTCAGTCGTTTTATCCATAGTTCAGATAGTTTGAAAACGCCCATATAGTTGCCAATTAGGCCGCCAAGGAAGACCGCAGGAAGAAGCGGCCAATAAGGAAGGGCCATTTCAAGCTGTCCCATATCGGCCAGTTTACTGCTTTGACCTATGACGCCAGCAATTGAATTGACCAAAATGAAAACACTACAGGCAGCAGCGATGGCCTTGGCGCTGCCCCAGCGCGCGAAATGTAAAACGGGCGCTAGGAATATACCGCCGCCAATACCCACTAGCCCCGCGTAAAACCCAACGCCGCCGCCAATAAGCGCGGTTGGAATTGGACCGAGGCGCGGCGTACCGTCCGTCCGCGCGTCTTCACGCCATGAACTCCAGAGCAGGCGCGCCCCGGCGAATATTAAAGCAATAGCGAGAAGCCCCATAAATAGTTTGCGGGATATAGGCAGGCTCCCGCCGAGTAGAGCCATAGGGACGGATAATATGATTAGGGGAATATAGCGCCGGAAGGTCAGTAGCTTTGCCCGGTAATAGCGCACTACATTTCCGCTGACGACGATGATGTTACAGGCCAGGGCGATAAGCGGCTGAACAATCGTATCTGTATCTGCCATGACCAAAAGCGCATTATAGGTCGAGCCGCCACCAAACCCGACACTGGCATAAAGCGCTGCCGTGATGAAGAAGAGTATGGTGAGGGTGAGTTTGGTTGTCATTGCAGGATATTGGCGGATGTGTGGCCGCCATCCTTCGTCAAGCTCAGGATGAGGTATAGTGGGGTATGGGTAGGTTTTGAATATTCCCCTTCACCATTTCCCTCATCCTGACCCTGACGAAGGATCGGTGACAAAAAGAGTCCATATTTAAATTTCAAAATCATGTGGCTCGTCCATATCGCGGGCCATCTCATCTGGCAATTCTACGTGACCAATATTATAGCGAGATAGATCAAGGCTTTGCGCGCCTTTATCTCCGCTCAACTGTGTTAGAGATTGCAGAACCTGCCCTTTGAAAATGGCGGGCGGCATAAGGCGGTCTTCATTTTGACTATAGGTCACGTCAAATCTTGCCGAGCCTTTGATCAATTTTTTGATATATTGCGGTGTCACGAAAGGCATATCGCCAAGCAGGACGCAGACTTCATCATATTCAGCATCGAGAATGTGGCGAACGCCGCAGGTTAGAGATGCCCCCATACCGTCTTCTGGGTTTTGATTTTGGATGACATTAAAGCTGCGCGCTTTGGCAAGTTCGGCGCGTCCATCGTCTGCGGTTACAACGAACCTTCCATCAAATGGGACAGAAGCGGCTGTATCGAGGCAATAAGCTAGCAGGGTTTGGCCATTTAGATCGGCTAATAATTTGTCTTCATCACCAAATCTTCGGGATAGGCCGCTAGCAAGGACGAGACAAGCTATTGTCATGATAGGCGTCCCGCCGTTTGAGCTGTATCAATAATTTCGGCAAGAATAGATACGGCCAGCATTTGCGCGTCACGCATGGTGGCGATGAGGCCGATGGGACCTCTAATACGATCCGAATTTTCAATACCCATTGCTGTCAAAGTCTCAATGCGGTTGGAGTGCGTCTGAGGACTTCCCATTGCGCCAATATAGAAACTATCACCTTCAAGAGCCTGTTTCAGTAAGGCTGGTTCCCAAGCATGATCATGGAATAAGAAGACAACAGCCGTCCAAGGGTCATCTCGCATTAGAGGTAATGCGTTCGGATTGGTTAGGTGGTCGAATTCGGTAAAGTTATCTTGCGTCAGTTCTGGATCAGGACTTTGGCCAACAATTTCAAAACCACTGGTTAGGGCAAGATTGGCAAGGGCTGTAAAGGGCGCGCTGCGACCTGTAATCCTAAGCCTGATTTTGGGTGAGTATTTGAAAGCAAAATTGTCTAGTTGCAGCTCTACTGTTTGGCGGGAAGCTAATTTATTTGCGGCCTGATCGATGATTTTCTTATCAGGATTTGGGACCACTTTGATATTTATTGTGCCGCCGCATGGGAGTGTAATATCTTTAAATGGTGATCCTTCACCGTAAACCAGATTGCGGATATTTCCATCTTCGAGCGCAGCTCTAGCTTGGAAGATGATATCCCCGTCGACACAGCCAGCGGAAATATAGCCGAAAGCATTGTCTGGCGTTACAGCCATAACCGCGCCTTTAGCCCGTAGGGTCCCGCCATTAATGTCTGTGACAATCACCAAAGCAATATCGCCGCGAAAGGCGGCGATATTTTCTAATATATCCTGAGGATGACTGTCGTTTGGCAAAGCTATGCTATGATTTTATCGGCCCAAAGAACTTTGAAGAGGAAAAACGCCGCCAAAACGTCAGCTAGGAAAATACCAAGAGCCCATATAAATGGCAACGTTCCTGAGCCCATGCCTATAAGTGCAACAAGAATACCGCCTAGCATTAGAAGATACGTTAGCCATGCGAGCCATCTAGGATTTTTGTTTCTCAATGTTTGTCCGATGACTATCCATAAAATACCAATGATAAGCATGGCAACGCCCGCGCCAGCAAACCCAGTGTAAAGAAAAATGGGTAGATGTAAGAGGCCTGATATCATTACAAATAGTCCGGCTCTTTCGTAATTCTGCGTCATGTCGTGCTCCCGTTGATTTTCATTGTAGCCTGTTTAATTCAGTATAACTTTATTACTCGGCTGGGCAAGGCTGTCCAGCAACACCCCATATGGTTATATCGTCTACATGTTGTTGAAGGCTATACGGCGCAGCCTCGCGGTTGCCGCTGGGATTCCAGCCCCATAGAACAGGGCCGCGGTGTCCGGCATCATCCACCAGATGATGGGCGAGACCTTGCCAATCTCTTGCGCCGTTGCGGGTAGGGTCTTTGAGCTGCGCGCAGATTTCACTGGGCGATTTTCCAAACCATTCAAATTGGGCAGGCGCTAATTGCCAATCAATGCCGAAATGGGGCGGGGTATGGGGTTTGCTCTCAAGATCTGGCGTGGTCTGGTGACAGGCTGAACATGGCATGGTTTCGACGCCGATCCGGCTATCGCCTGCATTGATATTCATGCCGTGATAGCGCCAGTCCTGTCCCGGAGGGAAGGGGGCGTATGACGGTCCGGACCAGCGCGGTCTATTGTCTTCACCCACGTGACAATTGGCACAGCGTGGATGACTCGTGACCTCAAAGATACGCGAAAATGCTTCAAGGCCTTCAGCGACAGTGGCGCTAGCAGGTGGATTAATGTCAGCAATAGGCGCGGAGCTTTCAGCGGCGAAGGTGAGGCTTGCTAGGCTAATGGATAATAGTGCGACGGAAAGAATAGGAAATTTCATCAGATAGTCCCTATGCAAAAGCGACGAATTTATTAAATGGCAGTTCGCGCAATCTTTGTCCAGTTAAGGCAAAGATGGCATTGCCTAGTGCGGGCGCGGCTGGCGGCGTACCTGGTTCGCCGATACCGCGAATATGCTCACCATTATCTAATATTTTCACCTCAACATTCGGGGCTTGATACATGCGCAGGCTATCATAGTCGTGAAAATTAGTCTGGACGATTTTTCCGTCTTCAACACTGATTTCGCCCATCATAGCGGCGGCGAGGCCGTAGTTTAACCCACCAAAGACCTGAGCTTCAATATTGCGAGGATCCAGCGGGATGCCAACATCAACAGTCGCCCAGGCATTTATGATCTTAATCCCGTCAGCGGTTTGTTTGATCTCGACCACTTCAGCCGTCGGAACGCCAAAGGCTAAAGCAAAAGCACAGCCCATAGCGTGGTCTTCAGGCAGTTTTCGACCCCAGCCTGACATCTCAGCAACTGATTCCAGAACTTTTTTGCAGACATCATTGTTCATAAGGTCAAGGCGCATTTCCAAAGGGTCTAGCCCAGCATGATGGGCGAGTTCATCGATCATGCTTTCTTGGAAGAATGCGTTTTGAGTTCCGCCCACAGAGCGCCAGGCTCCGATAGGTAAAAGAGGATCAGTGCGGTAGGCACTTGTTCGGTAATTCGGGATTCCATAAGGCTGATCCCATATTGTCATGGCATTGGTCATGTCAGAGCCGGGTATGGATGGGCCGCCGCGTTTGGCGCCTGAATCCATAATAGAAGGACAGGCAACTTTCATATCAAAGGCATAAGGTTTTCCGCCTTTAGCGGAGGCCTTAAAGCGGCCCATGGCGATAGGGCGATAAAAATCATGAGTCATGTCTTCTTCGCGGCTCCACATGACGTGGACAGGCGTGCCTTCCAAGGCTTTGGCAGCTCTGACAGCGTATTCTGAAAAATCGACTTCGGATTTTCGGCCAAACCCACCGCCCATATATTGGGTATGGATGTGGACATTTTCTGCCGTCAGGCCTGTTAAAGACATAGCGATAGTTTGCTGGTCTGTCGCCGCTTGGTTGCCAGCCCATAAATCAAGTCTTCCATCTTTTAACAGAGCCGTTGCATTGACTGGCTCCATACAGGCATGAGCCAGATAAGGCACGCGATATTCGCCCTCAATGATTTCGTCTGCGTCCGAGAAGGCTTGTTCGACATTACCGTTATCAAGTTGCCGGCTATCAAAGTCTTTATCAAAGGCAGCGTTGACCACAGCGTAATGTTCTTCCATTTGATCTGGATAATCTGACTTGGCCCAATCAAATGATATGAGATCGGCGGCTTTAAAGGCTGTCCAAGTATTATTGGCGATGACGATGACGCCATTATCCATAGGAACGATTTTTTCAACACCTTTGACCTTTTCGGCTTTAAAAGCGTCATAGCCATTCATTTTTCCGCCAAGATGAGGATTGGTTTTGACGGTCGCGAATTTCATACCTGGCAAGCGAATGTCTGGTGCAAACATAGCGGTGCCAGTAACCTTTTCTTTCATATCAAGACGCGGCAGAGACGTTCCAAGTAAGCGCCATTCAGATCGAGGTTTTAATTTGATGTTCTTTGGCAGTTTTACTTTGGCGGAGTTTTCGGCGAGTGAGCCGTAAGATAGCTTTGTGCCATCCGACGCAATGACATGACCGCCGTGTGTTTTAAGGGTTGAAGCTTTGACGCCGAGCTGTTTGGCGGCGGCTAGTTTGAGGGCTTCTCTTGCCGTAGCGCCTGCTGCCCGCATTTTCACATATCCATCGGCTGTAGAGGACGATCCGCCGGTTGTGACCATTGTCATGGCTTTGGCGACGATAGGGACGATGTTTTTACGCATGAATTTCGCTGCGCCGCTGTTTTCCAGGGAGGAGATAGGTAGGCCTTCTTCTAGCACGGCTTCATTGTAGTAGGCTTTGGAGGCAGGACCGTGATCGATCTTGACGTCTTCCCAACTTATATCGAGCTCTTCGGCGACCATGGCGGCCCAAGTGGTTTGAACGCCCTGACCCATTTCGCCTTTAGGCGTGATGATGGTGACACCGCTTTCATCGATGAGGATGTAGTCACCTAATGCAAATTCGCCGTTTTCCAGATTGGCTTCGAGAGGATTGTCAAAAGGTTGACTGATTTTATAGGCTCCGAAAGCAGCGCCGCCCGCGACGGCGGCGGATCCGATCAGGAATGTGCGGCGCGCTATGGTTTTAACGGCTCCCATTATGCGCCTCCCAGCTTAGCGGCCGCGGATTTCACCGCTGCCCTGATCCGGGGGTAAGTTCCGCAGCGGCAAAGATTAGCGCTCATGGCTTGATCAATGATCTCGTCTGTGGGTTCAGGGTTTAGGGTCAGTAGTGAGGCGGCGGCCATAATCTGGCCGGGCTGGCAATATCCGCACTGGGCGACCTGGTTTTCATTCCAGGCTTCTTGGACCGCGTGCATGGCATCGGGTGAGCCTAGGCCTTCAATTGTCGTTACTTCGCCTTCCACGTCGCCGGCACGAACAGAACAAGACCTGACAGCGAGACCATCAATATGGACGGTGCAAGCCCCGCACATGGCAATGCCGCAGCCATATTTTGGACCTGTGATGTTAAGTTCGTCGCGAAGGGCCCATAAAAGAGGCATGTCTTCATCAACATCTATATCATGCGTATCGCCATTGACGGTTAATTTCACAAAGTCCTCCTGATTTAGAGGAAGCTTACAGCAAAATGGCCTTAGGGTAAAATGACGTTATTGATTCCCGTTACGACAGATATGAATGACTTGGCGTAAAACCTTAGCCTAGCATGCGGAACAGTACATCTGCGAGCAGGTAATTTTGAATCCAGCTTAGACCTAAAAGCGCAACAATCGGTGAAAAATCGAGGCCGCCAAATGGAGGAATCATACGGCGAATTGGCTCTAGGATTGGCTGTGTTACCCGTTCTAGCATATCATATATTTGGCGAACCATTGGATTGCGTAGATTGATTATATTAAAACCCACAAGCCAGCTCATAATCACGCTGATGAAAATCAAAAAGATAATGATGCTGATAACGGGGATTAAAAATTGGGCGATAATTGATTGACCGAGGGACATGCGGTGGGCTCCGTTGTTTAAAGTTATGTAGGTAAGGTGCTCTCTAAAATCCAGAGTTAATTTGCAGTCATGGTTGACGATGTGATCATTAGTACCCACATCACCTCTTATGCCGCCACAAAGCAAACATGACACGCCCTCAGAACAAAGCCTTGGCTACCAGCTCAAGAGTTTTTTTCGGCTGTGGCCTTATCTTTGGCCCAAGGATAAGCTTGGATTTAAAGTCAGGACGTTTTTGGCATTAATTCTGACGATAGCAGGGCAGTTTATTTTGGTTGGCGCGCCGTTTTTTTTAGGCCGTAGTGTTGACGCCGTTAAAAATTCTGAGGGCGTGACATCCGTCTTTTCGCAGGCGGGTCTTATGATCACAGCGTTGATTCTAGGATATGGCGGCCTTCGCTTTGTTTCCATATTGATCAGCGAAATGCGCGAGTATTTGTTCACGCCAGTTGGGCAATTTGCTCAGCGCTCTGTGGCGACGGCGACTTTTGCGCATTTACACAAATTATCGCTCAGATATCATCTCGAAAAGCGTACGGGCGGTCTATCTCGCGTCATTGAACGCGGCATTCGTTCTATTGATTTTCTATTTCGGTTTTTACTGTTTAATATTGGCCCGACATTGCTACAGCTCGCCATTGCTGGCGTTGCCTTTTGGGTCGCTTATTCCTGGGAATTCGCGGCTATCGCTGTGTCGACGGTCATATTGTATATTTGGTTCACGGTGACGACGACGGAATGGCGTCTTAAGTTTCGGCGGACCATGAACGCCAAAGACACTGACGCCAATGCCAAGGCAATTGATAGTCTTTTGAACTATGAGACGGTGAAATATTTTAGCGCTGAAGGATTTGAAACCGGGCGTTATGATCACGCCATGGAAGGCTACCAACAGGCCGCGATTAAGTCTCGATCCTCTTTGGCAACCGTCAATATTGGCCAAAGTTTTTTAATGAATTTTGGCCTGATTGCGATGATGCTTTTGGCGGCACAGTTCATCCTGACGGGAAGAATGACCATTGGCGCCATGACGACTATTACGCTTGTCATGATGCAGGTCTATCGCCCGCTTAACATTCTCGGTTTTGCTTATCGCGAGATCAAACAAGCTTTGACGGATATGGAAAAAATGTTTGCGCTTTTGGATTTACAGCCTGAAGTTAAAGACAAGCCTGATGCCATAGCTATTGCTCCTGCTGGCGGCGCCATTTCTTTTGAAGATGTCGACTTTCATTATGAAGCGGATCGTTCGATTTTAAAGAACGTTAGTTTTGATGTGAAGCCGGGCGACACTATAGCTGTGGTTGGCCCAACAGGCGCGGGTAAATCTACACTCTCTCGCATCTTGTTTCGGTTCTACGATATCGCAGGCGGTAAGGTCACTGTTGATGGTCAAGACATTCAAGACGTGACACAAGAAAGTCTTCGTAAAATTATCGGGATTGTTCCGCAAGATACAGTTCTGTTTAACGATACTATTGGTTACAATATCGCTTATGCCAATCCGGATGCGAGCGAGGCCGAGATAGCGGCCGTGGCAAGCGCCGCGCAAATTCATGATTTCATTATGAGCCTGCCAGAGGGCTACGAAACTAAAGTTGGCGAACGCGGCCTGAAACTCTCAGGCGGAGAAAAACAACGGGTTGCTATCGCCAGAGCTCTTCTCAAAGACCCTGCCATCTTGATACTGGATGAAGCCACGTCTGCACTGGATAGCGTCACCGAACACTCCATCCAAGATGCGCTTGATGCGGCGGCGCGTAACAGGACAACATTGGTCATCGCCCACCGGCTCTCCACCATTGTCGGCGCGGATAAGATTATTGCCCTAAGAGACGGACAGGTCGCGGAAATTGGAACTCATTCTGAACTGCTGGCCAAAGAAGGGTTATATGCAGAGCTTTGGTCACAACAGGAACTAGAGGTACCTTAAACAAGCCTTGAGTTTAATCATCGGCCTTAGCTAATTCGTGAGCAAACAAATAGACACCGCCTGCTGCAATGGCAACGATGACGACAGCTCCTATTCCTATCTTTCCTGCTGTGCCGACGCCGAGTTCCTCTTGAACTCGCTCCCATTCTTGCCCATTCACAAGGAAGACCGCATTATCAGAAAGCGTGACGCCAAGTTTAGATTCGATATAACGCTGGTCATATAGGCTTAAATTTTGGCCGGCAGATGACTTCAGTATCCAGTCATTATTATGTTGATCTTGATATTGCCTTATCCCAAATTCTAAACGTGTTTTATCTTTGTTGGAACGAACTCGAACGCCAAATGGAATGGTCAGAGTCGCGCGCGCCTCTGTGCCTCTGTCTAAAAACGCCTGGTCAAAACTGGATGTTTGCGCAAAAGAATTTGTAGACTGTGCCGACAGAATGACCATTGATATGGTCAGTATTTTGCTCAAAATTTTCATTACCTATCCTTACAACGAAATTATAGAAACTGTAGTGTATGTGGGTACATAGACAACTCAAATTCAATGATAATATGTTTCCGGTTAAACCAAATAATACGGGCGCGTTATCCCAATGAAAAACCCGGCCACTCACAGTGACCGGGCCATCCTCCCCTAGGATTCTGTTTTTAGGCTATGACTTAATTTTCAAGTGACGAGAGTTTCCCCATAAGGTCTTGTAAGTTCTGGACTCTGGTTTTTTCATCTTCGATGCCCATTTCTAAGACATAGAGTTTACCGACTTGATTTCGGCTGAGCTCTTTGCCGTCATAATGACGTTCTTTAATTTTGTGAAACTGGCTGAGCTTGGTGCGGTGTTGATCAATTCTAACAGTGAGTTGATCTTTGAGAGCATCGAGCTCCATATGTTCAAGCGCGTAGAACTTGGCCAGAAGTTCGTCTTTGACCGATGGCATGCGGTTGGGTTTTCGGGACCAAATCATAAGCGCGTCTTTTCCCGGGTCCGTGATAGTGTGGACAATTCGATTGGGTTTACCAGACTGGCTAATCTCTTGGCTCTTGACGTATCCTTTTTCACGAAGCTTTCCAAGTTCGCGGTAAATTTGTTGGTGGGAGGCGCGCCAGAAAAACCCGATAGACGCATCGAAATTTTTCGCCAGATCATAGCCGCTCATGGGCTTGTCGGTCAGACAGACTAATATTGCTTCGGCTAATGCCATTTATTCCTCCCACGCCAGTCTTGTGCTTGTTTCTATGCAAATCTATGCATATAAGCTTCACCAAACACATAATGGCAAGAATTGCTCTATAGATAAAAAGGATAAGCATGTCACTTCAAGGGAAAACTATTTTTATGTCAGGTGGATCTCGGGGTATTGGCCTTGCCATAGCCAAACGAGCCGCAGCGGATGGTGCCAATATAGCGATCGCCGCAAAAACCGCTGAGCCGCATCCGAATTTGCCTGGAACAATTTATACGGCCGCCGCAGAGATAGAGGCGGCAGGCGGCAAGGCTTTGCCGATTGTTTGTGATATCCGAAATGACGAAACCGTGCAGGCAGGCATTGACGCTACTGTTGAAAAATTTGGCGGCATAGATATTTGCATCAACAACGCCAGCGCCGTTTCTATGACGGGCACAGAGGCCACGTCTATGAAACGTTATGATCTGATGACACAGGTTAATACGCGCGGCACTTTTCTACTTTCCAAGCTTTGTCTACCATTTTTAAAAAAAGCTGATAACCCGCATATCCTGAACCTCGCCCCGCCGCTTGATATGTCGGCGAAATGGTTCAAAAATCACACCGCCTACACTATGGCAAAATTTGGAATGAGTATTTGTACATTGGGTATGAGCGAGGAGTTTAAACATCTTGGTATTGCCGTAAACTCCCTTTGGCCTTTGACCTCCATCGATACGGCCGCTGTTCGTAATGTTCTAGGCGGTGATGCTATCGCCAAGATCAGCCGCACGACCGATATTATTTCGGATGCAGCTCACGTGATTCTGACAAAAAACTCTAAAGAGTTTACAGGGCAGTTCGTGATCGACGAAGTAATTTTACGAGAAGAAGGCGTCACCGATTTTGCGAAATATGCTCCAAATCTAGAAGGTACGTTAGCTGGTGATTTTTTTGTTCCCGACGAAGTTTTTGACAGCGTGCCAACCGAAACCATTCGCTTGCCCGGGTATTAGGATATAACAATGCCAACACTTAACGCCCTTGATCCAACGTCGGAACAAATCAAATCCTTTTTGTCTCATAAGAAAGCGGGTGAGCCTGTCTTCATGCTCAATCTTTTAAAATTCAAAGATAAGGCGACGTATAAAGACGGTGAGGATATATCTGGGCGTGAAGCCTATCAGCGCTATGTTAAAGGCTTTGCACAAATTAACGGTGATAAGACGGAAACGATTTTTGGCGGGGCAGCCAATGCATTTTTAATTGGCGGTGGAGACGGCGAATGGGATGCGGTTGCCCTCGTTAAATATAATAACGCTCAAGCCATGTTTGATGCAGTGTCCTCAGATGTATATCGTAAAATCCACAAACACCGCCGCGCGGGTCTAGAGGGTCAGTTATTGATCAGCTGTGACGATAGCGGCGTATTTTAGGAATCTATTATGAGCTATGAATGTTTTGAAGTTTCGATCAAAAACCAGGTCGCGCATATTGTGCTGTCCAGACCTGAAAAACGGAACGCGATGAATCTGTCTTTTTGGAGTGATATCCAAAAGATCGTCGAAGATATAGATGATAACTCAAAGGCGAGGGCGATTGTGATATCCTCAACGGGCTCGATTTTTTGTGCTGGGATTGATCTATCTATGCTATCCGCAGTCAATGGCCATGGCGATAAAAACAAAGCCGATTACGGATCAGCTTTTTACGATACGGTCTTGCGTCTGCAAGATAATCTAAGCTCCCTTGAAAAATGCCGTGTCCCAGTGATCGTGGCGATACAAGGCGGCTGTATTGGAGGCGGCGTTGATTTGGTTACAGCTGCCGATATTCGCCTTGGCACCAAGGATAGCTATATCTGTATTCAGGAGATCAACGTTGGCATGACGGCGGATGTTGGAACGTTCCCGCGTATTCTCAATCACATGCCCGAAGGCATTGTCAGAGAACTTGCATATACGGGCCGTAAAATGGGTTCAGAAGAACTGATGAAATACGGCTTTTATAACAACACGTTCGATACTCAAGAAGCCATGGTCGACGCCGCTATGGAGATGGCGCGTGAAATTGCCAAAAAAGCGCCTATGGCTGTTTACGGTTCCAAACGTATTATTACTTATGCTCGTGACCACAACACTCAAGACACGCTCGATCAAATTGGTGTCTGGAATATGTCCATGCTGGCACCAACAGAGATGATGGAAGCCATGCAAGCCAATATGCAAAAGCGCGATGGTACGTTTATGGAATTGCCGAAGCGAAAGAAGGCTTAAAACATGACATCAGATCATCAAAAAATTGCGATTGTGACAGGTGCGAATGCGGGCCTGGGTTTTGAAACAACGTTAGGTCTCGCCAAAGAAGGTTATAAGGTCATCATGGCCTGCCGGAACGCCGAGAAGGCCAATCAGGCTATGGCAGGTATTAGGCGTAAAGCCAAATCCGCCGATCTGGAATATATGAATTTGGATTTGATCGACCGCGACAATATCAAAGCCTTTGCGGCAGCATTTTCCGATAAATATGATCATCTGGATTTATTGGTCAATAATGCTGGGGTCATGGCACCGCCCTATACCGTGACGAAAAATGACCTTGAGCTACAATTTGATGCCAATCATATGGGGCACTTTTACCTGACATCTCTTTTGTTTGATAAGCTTGACCAAGACCATGAAACTCGAATTGTAAACGTCGCGAGCCTTGCTGGTAAACGAGAGGGCGCTGACATCTTTTTTGATAATTTGAACTTTGTTGACACTTACGATGCGGGGCCGGAGTTTATGGGCCTTAAAGGCATGACCGCTTATAGCCAAAGTAAGCTTGCTAATATCTTGTTTAACCAAGAGCTCAATGATCGCTTGGCGGCGGCAGGCAAAAACATCAAAGCCATCGTGGTTCACCCCGGCGCGTCCAATACCAGTTTGGGGCGCAACATGTCTTGGAAGCTGCGCTTGATCGCGCCTATCATAACGCCGTTAATGGGGATTACAAAGCCCGCGAAAGGTGCAGAGTCTAGCCTGTATGCAGCCTTAAGGACCGATGTGAAATCCGGTGACTTCATAGGCCCGACCGGTAAAAAGGAATATAATGGCAAGCCGGGTCACAGCGAGTTTCCGCCTAAAGCTCTGGATAAAGCTCTTAGTAAAAAACTTTGGACATTTTCCGAAAAGCATTTGGGTGTTAAGTTTAAAATTTAGAACACTTGACTGGGTTAAATACTCAAATCCATCATATTATAGTCCTTCAAGCTCGCCAGCACATCTGGGCCCCATGGGTAGTTTTGTAGCTGCCCAGAAAAGGGTTTATAATCAAATGGTGTTTCCTTTGGGAATCTCTCTTTGCGGGCGTTTATGGCATAGCCTATGACGCGGGAGCGTTCCTTGATGTGGGCATCATCATAAATGACAGATTCGCTGTGTATGCCCGCGCCTTTAACATCTTGTATCGATGAGCGGCGATGAAATCCAAAGTTTGCCGAGACGCGGCGCTCAAATCCCGTATTGGCAAATGAGCCGTGAACCAGCTGTCGATTGTTAATCACTACATCACCTGGATTGCAAATAATTGGGATAGCACCGGGTAGGCGTTCGCTACCAGCTTTGTCGACCAGGTCTGCAATATCTAACCGGCCTTCTTTATGTGACCCTGGGACGACCCACACACCATTGACGGCTGTGCTGCCATAGAGCTGCGCCATGAAATTAAAGCCGTGAATGTCTTCATCAAAATTTGGGTTGTCCCAATGGGTATCGCCGTCTTGGTGCCAAGATACTGCGGCGCCAAGGCCTGGATCTTTGATGAATAAAACTTCGTTAAATGGGGCAAAGTCCTCCCCGTGAATACTCTGCGCGACCCTAAGCATGTCCGGATGAGCATAAAGCCGTAGGCAGCTTTCAGAAAATTGTAGGGAGCCTACCAAGAGAAAGGGCGCGGCTTCGGGCGCATCTTTGCCTGCGTCTGGTTCAAAGAGCTTAACTTGATGGCGGCCATTGGCCAGCGCCGTACCGCCGAACGGGTCAGCGAGGGGTTTAGACCATAGGAGATTGAGCCCCTTATGGCCAAAGCCTAGAGCAGGGCCGCCGCTACGCGCTTCTTTACCGCCGGCCCGACTTGGGAATTTCTCGCGCATGGCTTCCATATCATTTTGCAAATCTTGAAGCTCTGCGGACCCTAAAGCGTCTTCAAAAATATAGAATCCATATTTCGAATAGGCCGCGCGTATAGCTGGGTCGAGTTTGCCATTTTCGTCAAATTTTACGGGACCGCGATTTGGGAGTGAACGCGCCCGTTCTTGCCCTGTGATAAGATAATCCCGCATCGCATCTGCATCGTTGCCGTAATGGGCGGCGCAGGCTTCTATGGATTTTGATATGTCTTGAGGCATTGTTTTCTCTAAAGCGTTTCGAGACTTTAGCGAGCGATAAACGGTTTGTCGAATCGCTAATTTCGCGAATGGGTTTGCGTTTTTGATTTGGCTAGGCTTTACTCTATTAAAAAAGGGATAGACATGACTTTAAGAACATACTTGGCAGCGACATGTGCGTTTGGATTAGCGTTTACGGCATCGGCGCAAGCCCATGATAAAGCTGAAAGCTTGGAGGATTTACCTCGGGCAATTCAGTCCGATTACGATACAAAACTTGAAGACCTCTATACTCATTTCCATGCCAATCCCGAGCTTTCCTTTGTGGAAAGTAAAACGGCGGCCCGTATGACCGAAGAGCTCCGGGCCTTAGGCTATGACGTCACCGAGAATGTTGGAGGAACGGGCGTTGTGGCGGTTCTACAAAACGGCGATGGTCCAACGGTTATGATGCGCGCCGATATGGATGGCCTGCCAGTCAAGGAAAACTCCGGTCTCAAACATGCTTCCAAGATTATGCAAAAAGACCGCAATGGTAAAGAGTTCCCTGTTATGCACGCTTGCGGCCATGATGTGCATATCACCTCCATGGTGAGCTCCGCCAAGATGATGCAGGATTTGAAAAGTGAGTGGTCAGGAACTTTAGTTTTGATCGTCCAGCCCGCCGAAGAAATTATTGCAGGGGCAAAGGCCATGATCGAAGATGGTCTGTTCACCCGTTTCCCAAAACCTGACTATGTCATTGGGTTTCATGTTTGGTCAAATCTAGCGCCGGGCAAAATCGTGATGGAAGCCGGGACAGTTATGAGTAGTTCAGATAGCGTATATATTACCGTGCGCGGTGTTGGCGCTCATGGAGCTTCGCCGCATCAAGGTATTGACCCCATTGTTATTGGCGCCAATATCGTCAACTCACTCCAAACTGTTGTGACCAGAAATGTTGCGCCGCTGAAACCAGGTATTATTACCGTGGGAACATTTCATGCGGGCACGAAAAACAACATTATTCCCCACGAAGCCAAGCTAGGCCTGACCGTACGTTCAGACGACCCTGATACGCGGGATAAACTATTAGCAGGGATTACGCGTGTCACTGAAAATACAGCTCGCGCTTTAGGTGTTCCAGAGGACCTAATGCCAATCATCGAACATGCGCCAAACCGCACGCCCCCGACCATAAATGATGCCGATACGGTTGCTATTGTTCGTGGGGCCTTAGAAGCGCAAATGGGTGATAACTTAGTGCGCATTCCGCGCGATGGTATGGGCGCGGAAGATTTTGCTTATCTCATGGCGCCGGAGACCGGAGTAAAAGGTGTATATTTTTCGGTCGGCGGGTCGATTGAAAAAGACGTCACGAAGTCACCCTCCCACCATTCCCCAGAGTTTAATGTCTTGCCAAAGCCTTCTATTACGACAGGGACAGAAGCCATGGTCAGAGGCGCGGTTGCTTTGTTTAACAAGGAGTAGGCATTGCCGCGATCGGATGATCTTTGCGCCAATTGCCTAGAGCCGTTAACGGGGCTCTATTGCGCCAAGTGCGGGGAGAAAAAACTATCGGATCAGGATTTCAGGGTGGCGGCCATATTGGGCGCAATTTTCAGCACATTCACTAACCTTGATTCCAAATTTTATAAAAGCTTCAAATATTTATTCTCTCGTCCAGGATTCCTAACGGCAGAATTTATCGCGGGGCGGCGCAAGCCTTATTTGGGCCCGTTTCAAATATACTTGCTGGCGAGCATCGTGTTTTATATTCTTTTACATGATGTTGATGCCTTTATGGTGCCATCGATTTGGTTTTTCAACTATGAAGAATATGGCATAAGAATATCTACGCTCGTTGCCGAAAAGATGGAAATTCTTTCTGTTTCTAAAGAAGAGTTAGGGGTTATTTATGATGGGAAAGTTAGTACATATTCCAAACTATTTTTGGTTGTTAACTTACCAATTCTTGCATTGATAAGCTGGATATTCAAACATAAAATTGTACCAGAGTTTGGCAAGCATTTCATATTTTCTACTCATAATTTCAGCTTTTTTATTCTGACTTTAATCATCATTTTCCCGCCTATTATGATTTTCGACATGCCGAAATTGATCGGACTATCTCTTGTATTTTTAACCCCCGTTTTGTATGTCGCGGCGGCCCATCGTAGATTATGGCAAGAAAAGTGGTGGCAAGCGCTACTGCATGGAATCACTGCAGTTTCGATTTTGATTCTGGTGATGTTTCTCTATCGATATGTGGTGAGCTACCTGACCCTCGTCAGTTTATAACGCTTGAGTATTTATCTGCCGGGTCGATTTTTAAATCACATTGACCGGGCAGCCAAGTTCATTCGCTTTGTCGATGATGTTCTTGTGAGCGGTTTTTTTCGGATCAAGGCCGGATAAAGCCGCTTTGCCGCCTTGGTGGACGACGGCGCTTGTTGCGGTTCGAGCCGCAGCTTGACCGATACCGCCCGCGCCGGTGAATAGGCCGTTTGTGGCGACGGCTGCGAGGACGCTAATACCTGTTGAAGCTAAGAATCTATTGGTTGAATTCGGTTTACTGGCTGCCTGCGCATAGTCGATGGCGTTAGAGTAAAATTTTGTACAAACAGGATCTACGGCTGTTCGCTGAGTTTTTGTGGCGGCGTCTGTCGTTTGTAAAGCCGCCGGATCAATGCCTTTAACTAATGTGCTGGAATTGGGAATAGTTGTACAAGCTGATAATAGAAAAGCGCCTGTGGCAAGGGCTATGAAGCTACGCTGTAGGGGTAGACTTGATATCATGATATGCTCCTATACTTTAGTCACTCTTTCATACAGATTTCCATTGAACCTTCTATGAATGAGATCCGATGCTATTTTTTAAGCCCGGTCATAGCCGGGATTTTCCATGATTTTTTCGATATCCATTTTTCAACAATAATGTCGAAGTCTTTTCGAAGGACAGGTTTGGCGATATAGTCATCCATACCGCTTTCAATAAACCTTTCCTTATCACCAAGTAGCGCATGGGCCGTGATAGCGACGATTGGTGTGTGGGAGAGCCCTATATTACTTTCATATGTTCGGATACGTTTAGTGGCTTCCATGCCATTTAGAACGGGCATAGATATGTCCATTAAAACCAAATCAAATCTTTGCTCGGAATAGGCTTTGACCGCCTTCAAGCCATTGTCCACGACGACGGCTTGATAATTTGAAAGTTCCAATAAACCTTTGAAGACTTCCTGATTGACCGGATCGTCATCAGCTACAAGGATGAGTTTAGTCTTAGGCGCGGTAAGTTTTGTAGCGGCCGTTGTTTTCTTGCCATGTTCTTGCAATGGGCCAGATCTGGAGAGTATAGCCGAAACGCTTTTTAACAGGTCTGGTGTTGAGCATGGTTTTTCATGGATGTGGTTGACCCGTAGAGCGATCAGCTTTTTTCTTTGACTCAATATATTGGCGGATGAAATAATGATGACGGGGGTTTCTGAAATGTTCGGATAGCTTCTAAGGGCTTTGACAAACTCTAACCCAGACATGGTTGGCATAACAAAATCGCAAATAACAAGCGGTATTTTTATGTTTTGACTTGCCGCTTCTTGAAGGAATTTTATGCCCTGCTCACCGCTATGGACAAAATAGGGTTTAACCTTAAGCGGCTTTAATTGATTTTCAAAAACCAGATGATTGACAGGAAGATCGTCAATAACAAGCACAGGCATAGCTTGAAACGATTGGAAGGCCTGTGTTTTCAAATGAAGGTCGTTACTTTCTATCTTATTAAGTGGTAGAGACATTCGAAATGTTGAGCCGTGTCCAAATTTTGATGACACACTGATGTCCCCGTCCATTAACGTTACAAGTTTTTTTGTTATGGCTAAACCAAGGCCAGTGCCGCCATATTGCCGGGTCGTTGAGTTATCGCTTTGCTCAAACCGCTCAAAGATGACGTCTATTTTGTCATTGGTAATGCCGACGCCTGTGTCCTGAACTTCGATTGAGATAAATTCCGTATTATCTGAAGCCATTTCGTTTCTAACAGAAACTTTAATGAACCCATTAGCTGTGAATTTGACGGCATTTCCTAATAGGTTTAAAATTATTTGACGGATACGGCCTGCATCCCCGTAATAGGTTCGGGAAATATCAAGGGGTGCGTCCAGAAGAAGCTCCAGGCCCTTTGCTGTGGTTTCGGGACGAATGATATCAAGGGCGTCCTTTACGGTTTCAGCGAGATCAAATGGACCTAATTCTAGCTCTATCTTATCCGCGTCCAATTTGGATATATCTAGAATATCATTGATGATCTTAAGAAGCATTTGGGAAGATTCTTTTATGATCCGAGTGCAGTTTCTTTGATCGTCATTAATGTCCATCTGTTCTAGGATTTGAGCCATACCCAACACCCCATTCATGGGGGTTCTAATTTCGTGACTCATATTAGCGAGGAATGTGGTTTTGGCTTTGTCGGCAGCTTTCGCGTTTTCGATTGCACCTTGGAGTTCAGTGATATCCACGATTGAAAAAAGCGTACCTGTACCTTTCAGAAATCGACCCTCAACCATGAGGGAGCGGCCATCAGGAATGCGTTGGACATATTCAAAATCTGTAGGCGAGCCTTGCTCAGTAATTTGGGTTTGAAAGTGCTTCGGCAATTGGCTCGTTAGGCCCTGATTGAGCATTCCGCGCTCTACCTTGATACCGAATTGTTTTGTGAGCGTTAAAAAACTTTCATTCGCATATATAACAACTCCGTTTAGATCATTCAGGAGTACCCCATGTTTGAGCCCGTCTAGAGTTGTTTCTAGGAGTTTTTTAGTTTCTTTGGCTTCTAGACGTTTTTGACGTAACTCGGTAAAATCAAAGGAAAAGCTGGATATTAGCCCAGTTCCGTCAGCTGTGTAAAACCCCTTGAACATTCTCCCATCGCGTCTGGAATACTCGACCTCCTTGCCAGCATAAATCGCTTTTGAGAACTTTTTGGCTCTTATTTTTTGTTGCCCCGCGGTCATTTCGGGGAGAACTGTTTTTATCTCCTTTAAGAGTGCTTCTTCAATTGAGAGACCTTTTCTCATATTCGCATACATGTGTTTGGAGGCAGTCCGCCATGTCGTATTGGCGTAAATGACTTTGCCGTTATCAAACATGACAATAGGCGTCTTCGCGATTTCTAAACCGTGAAGTATTCTTCGCATCTTGTCTTCTGACAAATTTTCTACGTCAAATTTACTCATTACTGGGCCAAATCGGGCCCCCGCACTTCTTTATAACACGTCAATTATAAAGCTAATGATTGTATTTATGGGTAACAAAGAGTTAATCGTGAGTGCGCTGTGACCTAAACAGCTGACTTTGCCGCTCATTTAATTTCGCCTCTTGCCTTTTTGGAAAGAGGGCTTAGAGAGCGCCCATGCTCACTATCACTGATCTTGATTACGCGGTTCAGGGCCGCCCACTTTTTCGCAATGCTTCCGCATTTATTGCGTCTGGCTGGAAAGTTGGTCTTATTGGACGCAATGGTACGGGGAAATCGACCTTGTTGCGTTTGATCCGTGAAGAGATCGAAAGCCCGGCATCTGATGCTTCTATTAAAATGAACAAAAATGCTCGCCTGGGCTGGGTGGCTCAAGAAGTGGCTGCAACTGACGAAACAATCATGGAAGTGGTTCTGGCTGCTGATACCGAGCGCCACTCCCTTATGCAGGAAGTTGAAACAGCGACCGATCCAGATCGCATTGGCGAAATTTATGAACGCCTAACCGATATGGATGCGTGGAATGCCGATACGCGCGCCGCCATCGTATTGTCAGGCCTGGGCTTTAAACAAAATGAATTTCACCGGGCCACCAAAGAGTTTTCGGGCGGTTGGCGCATGCGCGCCGCTATTGCCGGCGTATTGGTGTCCGAGCCCGATGTTTTATTACTGGATGAGCCAACGAACTATCTTGATCTTGAGGGTGCTGCTTGGCTTGAAGGCTATCTTCGGAAATACCCGCATACGGTTATTATGGTTAGTCATGACCGAGAGATGCTTAACCGCTCTGTGACCCATACGCTTGCGCTGGAGCATCAACAGCTTATGATAACGCCGGGTGGATATGATGATTGGATGACCTTACGCGCCGCTAAAGCTGCGCAGCTCACGGCTCAAAAATCCAAGCAGGATGCAGAGCGGGTTCATTTGCAGGCTTTTGTGGATCGATTCAAAGCCAAAGCGTCCAAAGCCCGTCAAGCACAGTCCCGGGTTAAAATGCTTGAAAAAATGCAGAAAATTGCGATCCCGATTGCTGAACGGACGACGCCGTTTAGTTTCCCGGCCCCTAAAGGTAAATTAGCCCCGCCTATGCTTGAGCTGGAAGATGCAGACCTTGGTTACGGCGACGATGCGATGATTCTGTCTGATGTAAATTTGCGCTTTGATCCCGATGATCGGATCGCCATTGTAGGTGCCAACGGTCAAGGTAAGACGACTTTGGTTAAATCTATTGCTCAGCGCCTGCCCCTGATGACAGGCAAGCGAAAAGCCTCACCTTCACTTCGCATCGGATACTTTTCACAGGACCAGCTTGATGAATTAACTCAAGGCGAAACGGTTCTTGATCATGTCAGGCAAAAGCTTCCCAAAAACACACCAGAAAGTAAGGCGCGCGGCGCGGCAGCTCAAATGGGTTTCCCATATGAAAAGGTCGAAACCAATGTGGAAAAACTATCTGGCGGCGAAAAAGTACGTTTATTATTGGGCCTAATGGCGATTGATCTGCCTCATGTTCTGATCCTGGACGAGCCGACATCTCACCTTGATATTGATAGCCGTGAAGCGCTGATTTATGCGCTCAATGATTTTCCAGGGGCCGTGCTGCTCATTACCCATGATGTTTACCTGGCAGAGGCAACGGCTGACCGGCTTTGGCTTGTCAATAATGGTAAGGCCAAACGCTATGATGGCGACCTACGAGACTATAAGAAACTCGTCATGCAGGCAGACCGCGCATAACATTATTAGCCTTGCTTAAAGGCCTGCTGCAGGTGAGCTTGTTGTGCATGTACAGGCTGAGCCGCGGGCTGAGTAGTTTGTTGCGGTATGTGAGCTTGTTGTTGTTGATGCGCCGCCTGCGCCTGGGCTTGAATTTGGGCTTGCGCGGCCTGCTGAGCTTGAGCCTGAGCAATTTGAGCTTGAACATTTTGCGGTGCAGTAGGCTGAACCATTTGAGGTGCCGCTTGAGCTATAGGCTCCGCGGGGGTTTGGAGGCCCGCGGCCTTTTTGATAGGCGCTTCAATTCGGCTCTGACCGTCATAAATTCGAAGACCTTTTGTTGCGTCAAGGCACTCTGCATACATATCTAGAATGGCGCTTATATTGCGCTCACCCCAAACCCCTTGTCCTTTAAGTTTATTGACCAATTCAAAAGCGATTTCTTCGGGTGATTTACCTGAGCTTGCGGTCGCAAATGGCTTTGCCTTAGTATCGTCTGACATAAAATCTCCTATTGGAGCAGCAATTAGCATAATAGAATTAATGATTAGTTTGAGTGGCTCACGAATTATTATTCGTAATCTCTAACTGTTTCATTAACCAAAGGGCCGCCGTCCGGATAATTATCCTTGATTATCCGGATCGGGATTGAACCAATCTGTCCTAACCGTTTAACCTTGAGCTTCTATCCAGCTATCAACTTTTTTATCTAGAATGCCAAGCGGCATAGCGCCGTCCTCTAGGATCATTTCGTTGAATTCCCGTAGATTAAAATTGCTACCAAGCGCGGCTTCGGCCTTGTCGCGCATGCGAACAATGGCCAGCTGCCCCGTTTTATAGGCGGTCGCTTGACCCGGCCAAACAATATAGCGTTCAATCTCGCGCGTGACCTCGGCTTCGGTCATGCCAGTTTTACTGACCATATAATCAATCGCTTTTTCGCGGCTCCAACGTTTATGGTGAAGGCCCGTATCAACGACCAATCTGACAGCGCGGAATTGTTCAGCTTGCAAGCGGCCTAGATCACCGAGTGGATTGTCATCATACATGCCCATATCTTCGGCGGCGACTTTTTCAGCGTAAAGCGCCCAGCCTTCCGTATAGGCTGTAAAAGGGCTCATCTTACGAAGGAATGGCACGCCTTTAATCCCTTGCGAAAGGGAAATTTGGAAGTGATGGCCTGGGGCAGCTTCATGATAAAGTAATGTCGGCAATGTCCATTTCGGATTATCTGCTGTGTCTTTCAGGTTGATATAAAACCGTCCTGGACGCTTTTCCCCAAATGTAGAAGGTCCCTGATAATATCCGCCGGGAGCGCTGTCTTGTGAAAATTCTGGAACGCGTTTAATCTCAAGTTCCTGAGACGGAAGCGTCACAAAATAATCGCCTACTTTGGACATGACTTCGGTGTTGAGGTCGACAAGATATGCCAACATCTCTTCGCGGCCTTCATCCGTGTTAGGGAAAATTTGGTTCGGATCTTTCATTAAAATCTGAACGCGTTCGCTGACCGTGCCGTCCATAAGGCCTTCAGCTTGCAAGATGTTGTCCATGGCTTTCTCTATACGGGCAACTTCGGACAAGCCTGTATTGTGAACATCATCCGGCGTGAAGTCTGTTGTAGTGTTGGATCGCAGCGCGATGGCGTAAAGTTTATCGCCATTGGGTATGCGCCAAATACCGGCATCGGAATTTGTTTGGCTGAGTAGATTTTTTTGTTGTGCTATGAGTTTTTCATAACCCGGAATAATGAGATCACCGACCAAAGCTTTCGTTTGCTCAATAATGTCAGCTTTATCTGTGTCGCTGAGTTTTTCAACTTCATCCAGGCGATCGGGTAAAGTTGTGATTAAAGGGTTTTCATCGACACCGCCTTCAATGAAGCTCTCCATGCCGTTAATAGTTTTCTCAATAATGAAATCAGGCGCAATCACCCCATGTTTGGCATGTGTTGCCACATTGTCATAAGTTTCGTCCAGCACACGTCCAAATTCTGTGATGCGAGAAACATAACGCTCCGCACTTTTCATGGAAACAATTGCGTGGGTGTCAGTTAAGAAGCTTGGTAGGTTGACATGTGGGCCTGAAAGTTGACTGATCGGGTAGCTGGAATAGCGATATTCTTCACCTGAAAGCTGATCCTCTAAAAACCACTTCGTAATTTCATAAGAGAGTCTGTCTTGGCCTTTTAGCCCTTCAGGCCCGCGCTCGTTTAGGCCAGTTAACATATCTTTGGCCCGCTTAGTCGATTTGTCCCAAGTCGCTTCCGTGTAATCAGCGAGTTTCCCGCTGTGAAAGTCAAGCGGTGTGTTATCAAGCCCGACATAAGTCAGCATTTCCGGGCTTTCGATCATAAAAGGGACTGTCTTTTTATTGATGTAATTGGTCATGCCAACAGGCGCGCCCCAAAACCAAACATATGCGCCAACTGCGCCTGTAACGAGCAATGCGGGAACGCCAATTGCAATGCGCCTAATCCATTTTTTCATAATAACCTCTTATCGTTTATCGATGTGTATAGGCCAAGAAT
>JABABK010000009.1:0-50947 GCA_014238285.1 Hellea sp. | reverse complement strand
TTGCTATTGTAAAATGATAAATTAACCAAAAGGTTTAGCGCTGATTTTGTTTTTGTTGGCGTGGAGATTGGATGATGCTCCATGTTTCGAGACAATCGCGCAATTGTTTAACGCCCATGGGCTTGCATAAATATCCGTCCATGCCGCTGTCGAGGCATTTTTGTTCATCTTCTTTGAGCGAGTGGGCGGTGACCGCGATGATGGGCGTGCGAGGCAAATTGTTCTCTGTTTCTAATTTGCGAATTTGTACCGTGGCTTCAAAGCCGTTTTGCACTGGCATTGAAATGTCCATTAATATCACCTTTGGAGATAGCCGCTTCCAAGCCGCGACGACCTGTTGTCCGTTGGCCACAATTTTATAGCTGAGGCCTATGTCTTCCAATACGAAGCGCGCATAGGTTTGATTCACGTCATTGTCTTCCGCGACTAATACATCCACATGGGTATCTGTGTTTTCTGGCAAACCTAGCGTGCCCTCTGCGGGTTTTGTTGATTTTAACGGACGGCTCAGTGGTCTGTTTTGAAAGGCCTCATTAATGGTACGTCTTAGCAAGGAGGTTCGCAGATGTTTGGACGGCACCGATTGAATTGCGCTAAGGTTATCAAATTGTAAGACGCTTTCATCACGGGCGGATAGCCCTATGATCGATGCTGTTTGGAAAAGTGGGTTAGTTGTTATCGTCCGAATTAAGCCTTCGACATTGAGACCGGGTATTGAATAATCGGCGATAATCAAATCGAATGAGATTCTTTTCTTCATGGCTAGTTTGAGAACTTCGGAAGCTTGCACAGCCGAACCTACTGCCACGGTTTTGCAGCTCCAATAGTTAAGCTGTTCCGTCAATATATCGCGGTGAATTGAACTATTGTCGATGATTAGTATTTTTGCGCCCGGGATGTTTTTGTTAGTTATGTCGCTTACAGCTTGGTCGGACGTAGTTGGCATATCTATGGAAAAACTGAGCCGCGTACCCTTGCCAATTTGACTATGCAGCTTGATGTCTCCGCCCATAAGATGGACAATTTCACGGGCAATGTTCAATCCAAGACCAGTGCCACCATGGACCCGAGTTGTTGACGAGTCGGCTTGACTGAATTTATCAAAAATAGTTGATATTTTGTCTTCCGGAATACCAATGCCAGTATCCTTGACTGAAAAGGTCAGACGCGCGAGGCCCGCTTCAACAGTGCCGCTTATATCAACAAACACATGACCTTGTTCTGTGAATTTGACGGCATTACTTATCAAATTATTTAAAATCTGCCTCAGCCGTCCAGCATCGCCAAAATATGTGATGGGTAAATCCGGTTGTACCCGTAATAGCAAATCAACCTTTGCATCTACTAAGCGCGTTACCATCAAAGCTGTGACGTCTTCAACGTTACTGCGAAGCTCGAAAGGCGCATGGACAAGCTGCAAATGCCCGGCTTCAATTTTGGAAAAATCTAATATGTCATTTAGAATGCCCATAAGTGCATTTCCGGATCTTGTAATAATCTCTACATATTCTTTTTGTCTCATTGGTAAATCACAACGACCAAGCATTTCAGCCATACCTAGAATACCGTTCATAGGCGTCCTGATTTCATGGCTCATATTGGCTAAAAATTGCGACTTTGCGACATCAGCCGCGCCCGCTTTGCGCTCGGCTTCTTTTAGCTCCCGAATGTCAATGCGAATGCCGACATAAGTATTATTGCTGGCGTAATATCGATCAATTATCCGCCACCATCCATCGTGATCCAATACTTCATATGTATTGTTTTTCCGGTAGTCTTTTAATCGTTCTTGGAGCCAGGCGGCTTTGTCTGTTTTGTGAAGTTCATCCATGACGGAGTCATCGGTTTCAACGCCGTCCATCTGAATGTAAATCTTTTCGAGAAAATCAAATAAGGAAAGGCCGGGTTTGCACAACGGTACGATTTTGGGATCGATGTAATCCAAATAGGCCTGATTACAGGCAAAAAACATGTCATGTTTGAAAATTATAATGGCCACGGGAATGCTTTCAATCAGCTTTTCCAGCAGCTCGATATTCTCATGACTAATCTTGTGTTGGGGCTTTGTCATATTGTGCTCGCGGAGGATTTTTATATCGTCCGAGAGTTATTACATGATTAATTAAACGAGTTATTGAAGCGCCAGATTGAAAACTGACGTTGAAGAAATTGCGAAATTAACGCTAACCTTGAATATTTTTGTTGATATTTCAATAACTTGACTCCAACTTCATATCAGAAACAGGTAGACGTTTAGGGGCACTGGTCATGGATAGTGACATTTTTTCGCATTCAGGTTACGCTCAAATCAAATTGTGTGGTGACAATATTGGAAAGACATTTTTGATGAGAGTTATATTGAAATTGAGATTTATTGTTTTATGTACTCTGCTCACTAGCCTGTCTACCAGCATAGCTTACGCCCATAAACTTGATCCAAAATGGGCGAGCATGAGAGCGGAGGCGAATGCTCTTGGTGATCAAGCCAAGGCCGGCGATGCTCAGGCTTATTCAACACTGGAATCCAAGACGATCATGAAAGGGTCTGCCCCTTTTCGTCATAATGTGGCTTGGATTTATCAAAATGGTTATGGCGGGCCTTATGACAGCCTATACGGTGACGAGAGTACCAATTTTAAAACCAAACAAAGCCTAAAGATAGCTTGTCAATTATATCAAGATGCGGCTGAGGAAAAATACCCGCCAGCCATGCACACCTATGCCAATTTGTGTTTATTGCCGCAAGCTATACATCCTGAAAACCCTGATGATGTGCAAGCGATGCAACAAGCCCGCGCCCTTCTTGCGGAGTCTGCTATGCTGGGATGGTCGAGTTCGGCCGTTTTGCTTGCAAAACTGACATGGCAAAACAAACCTGATCTTAGCCGTTATGAATTAAAAAGACTGAATGATGCCATTAAAGCGGGCTTTGCTAGCAATCCTAACACATCAGAAAAAACTGACCTGTCATATTTGATGGCGATGATAACACTCAGCGCCATTGATAAGGACAGCAAGGACTATTCAGAACATTACACAATGGCTGATTCAGCATTGAGATTTGCGGCCGAACACGATCATGAGCAGGCAGAGCAAGCCTTGTCAGCAATGCGCAAGACTTGGTTGGCTTTACTTGTGGATAGTGCCGATTATTGGTCTTTCGGAATGTCCGTTGATGAATGTGTATCCAATATTCAAAGTGAAAAATCGGATAAATATTTGGCAAGCGCCTGTACGCATAACTATACAATATACCGTCGCAAACTCGATAATATCAACGATGGCGCAGCATATTTACACCCGCTTATATGGGGTGATGATAAAGCCATACTCGAAATTAGCATCAACGCTCTGACTGAAAAATCTTCCGGTTTGCAAGCGAATAGGCAAACCTGGGATGACATAGTGGTAAAGGGCTATCGCGATCGCATAAATGCTGGATTCTGGAGAAAGTAGAAATGAGCTGTGGGATTTGCCGTATGAATGCCGTTCCTTTGACCGGGGTGCCTTGAAAAATGGCTGTTGATTAATTTCCCGACCGACAAACGTCTAAGCGCGCCAGAAATGTCGGTTACTGTCGACCATGTGATCATTCAGCGGAAAGCCAATATGATGTTATGGCTTGTGTGCGTTCGGTTGATGCCGGCCGTAAAGTTTTTGAGGACATTCCAATTAAGGGAACGGCCCGCGTCTATGGCAAGGCGGTAGAAGCCGCATTATATAAATTGGCGAATGACTATTATGATAGTGCGTGGAAATATACCTCTAAGGGAATGATTGGCGATGTTAGACGGAATATCTACGGCCCTTCTAGAATCGCAAGATACATCAATAGATTGAGATAAGCGCTCCGGGCGCCAGTTGTAGTAGAGGTGAAAATATGATATGATCTCGTTATTATTTATCGATACGAGGGCGATGTCATGTCAGAAATACTTGAATTTTTTAGACAGCCTGACACTATAGATTTTGGTATGGACCCTTATGGGCAACGGGTTCGCCTTGAGATCGAAATTGAACCTGAATATACGGAAAATAGCTCTGTTACAATACGAGGACGTTTGACCCGTGATGGGCAACCTTTTCCAGGAATAGCTTGGCCGCGGGATGATGGCGATCTTGATACGATCGGTATCGGTATCGGGCAGGCCATAATGGGTTTGCAAATTGAAAAAGACCGCTGTGGCTCTAGCATACATTGGGAATTTGAAATGCTACCGGAAGGAGACGGTTGGTTTTCCGTTACAACAAATACCTTTCCACGTATTCCCGGCTTTTATATATTCAAACTATCTGCAGAAGGGTTATTTGATAAAAATCCAGCACCGGCCGGGAAAATCATCGCTTTCTTTCGTAACGTTACTGGCTCATTCAATGTTATTGGAGCGGCTGAACAGCCTCAAAGTGATGGAGTATGGGTGGCTGGTAGCTTGGGATCAGCAGGTCCAAGTGCTAATTATCGTTTGCGTATAAAGTTCTGCCGCGTGAATGCAAGTGGACAGGGGCAGCGTGTTCCGGGCGTATTTGTTTTGCCGTCGATTCCGCGAATGCCAAATGTTGGCAATGGCGGCCTTCTTATTGATGGGCGCCGAATTGCTCTTGACGCGCAAACGGGAGATTTATATCTGTCAGGTTATTCCGCGGCTATAGGCGATGGTTTTCTTGAGCGAATAACGGCAGAGGGTGCCCGGGAGGTTATCGCTTTGCCCGGCATAACGAACCATGAAGCCAGTACGATAGCCGTGAATGCCCAATCCCGTACGCTTTGGGCGCGGATTGTAAATACGACTTATGTTATCGATTTGAATACATTGCAGATTGTTGATCGGTTCCCGGATTTTCGGCCATCTTCTATGACAGCAGACCTAAATGGTGAGGGACTTTGGGCTGTTGTCGTATCACAACCTCCCTTGCGGCAGGTGCGTCTGTCAAAAATTGGCCGGGATGGACAAGTTATTGCTACCGTTCCCGGGTTTACCCCAAATGGACGCCCAGGATGGTTAGCTCCGCTTCGAAATGGAGGCGTAGTATCGATTGGAACCTTAAATAGACAAACACATATTATCGCGACCAATAGTGAGGGCGGCATTTCTGCAAGGAGCGCGCGCTGGACAGTTAGAACTCTTGATCTGGACGCGAACGCTGAGACGGGTGAAGTGTCGGTGATTACGGCGGATAACCGACGTCGTGGTCTTTTACAAAATCTTAATGCCCAGCTACAGCCAATTGGGCCTGCGACTGATCCACGTAATCGTTTTGGTAAAATAAGCAGCTTAATGACTGTAGCTCGTCCGGTCAGTGATTCCATATGGGTTGGAGGTATGCAGTATAACCCTGATCCACCACCAAATACTGAACCCGGTCCAATAGGACAATTCGGTTCTGTTCATCATAGAACATTGGCCTATAAGGTCGCAACCGGCCCTTTCCGTGCAATTAGTTTAGCACGGACATATAAATAGAGCTGTAAAGCCCTGTGATATGATCTGGTTCGCGAGTAAATACGGAATAGCAATCTACGGTATTGGGCTGAATGAGATCGTACAAAATGCTTTGTTTGGTTGCGCTATCGTGACCGCATAAACGCTGGCTTCTGGAAGAAGTAAAAATAGTCTAACGCCGCGACTAATTCGACCTCTCATATTTATAGCTTACCATCGGTAACGTTCTGCATCCACTCTTCGATAGTCGCGACCAATTGAGTTCGGTTTCGTGTGTATAGCTTGGCGATTACTCTTCCGGCATGGTCACCCTCATGTAGGACCAAGCCATAGTTTCCGTCTTCGAGATCACCCTCAGGATAAAACCCGATATCGATCAGTCGATCTCGCCTAGAATGGGTTAGGGTCAACATGTCTTCTTTGAAAATATGCCAATAGTCGTCTGGGTGAAGAAGCTCGGGGTCTACGTCAATTTCATAAAGGCCATTGTTATAATCCATGCACCAGCCTTCACTAATCCGAAGGGGTTGCAGCGGAATGTGTTCATCAAGAGCATATTGGATTTTGTTGTTGGTAATTTGTTTTGGCATAGCGGGAGATTAAAGGCGTCTTCACAATCCATCAATAGCCATTGTTTGATTTCGATCGTCTGTAATCGTTAGTATTAAATTTAACCGCGTTGTGACACACGCAATTGCAAACCCTAGGATTTTCTCATAATCAGGAACCCCAAAGGATTAATGTTAGGAAAACCAATGCTTATCGTCATGAGACGCAGTTTCATCATTTTCATTATTATGTCTGGGTTTTCCATGGGAGCAATTGCGCAAGATATAGGTGTAATAAGGCAAGAATCAGACGCAGGGAATGCGGCCGCGCAGGCTCGGTTGGGGGCATTATACGTTCTCGGCGAAGGTGTACCCAAAAATGATACGGAAGCTGTGAGATGGTTCCTCAAGGCCGCCGAGCAAGGAAATGCTGCGGGGCAGTATCTTTTAGGGTTTATGTACGAAAACGGTAGCGGTGTTCCAGAGCAACCTATTGAGGCTGTAAAATGGTACCGTAAAGCCGCCGAGCAGGGTCTTGCAGAGGCGCAGTTGGGATTAGGGATTATGTACGCCAGCGGCAAAGGCCTGCCTGAACATGATGCTGAGGCTGTAAAATGGCACCGCAAAGCAAAGGCCGTGACATGGATTCGAAGGGCCGCCGAACAGGACAACGCGCAGGCTCAATACGCGTTGGGGGAAATCTATACTGCTAATGACATCATTGCTAAGGATTACATGAAGGCGGCCCAGTGGTTTCGAAAAGCTGCCCAACAGAATCATGCCCAAGCTCAATATCATTTGGCGACTCTGTATGTAGGCGGCTTTGGCGTTTCTCAGAATGACGCAATGGCGACCGATTGGTACAAACAGGCTGCTGAAACGGGTCATTTGAGAGCTCGGTTTGTTCTAAAAGATAGCTATGGCATCAGCTTGGGTGGGCCTGAGGGCGATGCGGCAGCGGTGAAAGACTATAGTCAGATCGCGGAAGATGGTGATATGTATGCCCAATACAATTTGGGGCTTATGTACCGTAACGGAGAAATCGTTGAGCAAAGTAACAAAGAGGCTTTCAAATGGTTCAGCCGTGCTGCCAATCAAGGGCATTCGGATGCCCTGTTTTTTGTAGATATCATGCGCCGCAATGGTGAAGGCATCCCATAGAAAAGTCGCGCGTGATTAACGCGGCACAGTGTTTTGAAGTAAAATAATATTTAGTTAATCTGAGCTTTAAGATTATCGCGAATGTCAAAGTGAAAGAGCGAGTAATCAAACACATGATAATTTCCGCCGTCCCATTTTGACGGTCTTAGAGACCATGACCTCGGTTTTGAAATTTCCAAAAGACCGTTCACACATTGCCCGCGCTGAGTACCATAGACGCGCCTGAGTTTACCGCGGGTTTTGCCGGATATAGCTCTGCGGCCCGATTGGGAAGTGGCTAGCGCGCCATTAGAGCTCCAACTTATGGGATTAACGCAGGCCAGAGCCTTGTCGTTATTGCGCTCCCACCCTGTTGGATAATGGTGCCAAATGTCCAAGAAACGGGATTTGTCACCATCACCGCTGACCGTATTCCAGCTGATGATACAGCCTGTCTCTCCCGGCCTATCGCACAAGGACATATCTGTGAGTGTACGCTCAAACTTATCCATCGGCATGGGAACACCGACGAGGTAAGCGGCGACTAAAGAAGATTTTAAGGGCTTATGTGAAATTCTCTCTTCTAAAAGCCGCATGGCGTGATGGGATCCTTGGCTATGCCCGGCAATAATAAAAGGGCGGCCATTTTGGCGATGCTGAATATAATAATCAAAGGCCGATAATACGTCTGAATAGGCAAGCTCCCTTGCGTTAAAACTATCATCGTCGTGATGGGTATAAGCATAGGCTTTGCCTTGACGATAGCGCGGCGCAAATACGCCTCCAGCGCCATTAAAAATACTGGCCTGATTACGAATAGATTTAGTATCGGTTAGCTCATTTACTCGGCTATCAGACATGTCTGCGTTCAAGGCTTTGCCAAGCAAATAAGTTGTAGGGTGAACAAAGAAAATATCAATGTTACTTATTGTTTGCTGATCCTTGATTCCAGACGGGGTTAAATCCGCTTGATCCACTGTCTCCGGTAAGGCTGCCCAGTTAATGGACTGCGCGTAGTCCGGTTTTGGAGAGGCATGAACGGCGGCTGAAAACCCGAGACTCAATGTTAAGCCAAGAAAAATTCTACCAATGTTCATTCTATAGGTCATATTTTCACTCTATATCAAGTACTGTGCATCCCAATACTATACTAAGTACGGCGCATAAACCACATCGTACCAAGTACGGCGCCTCGTAAGGTGTCATTGAATGCCCTTCGACGGATTCAGGGTGCGGGTGAAATGCCCCATGGCTTGGCACGATCGATTTAAGACTCACTGTAATTTTCCAAGAGAAGAAGTTGGAGCAATTACTATTTGCCCCACATGTGAAAACGAGCATACAATGTAATTGATATAGCCAGATAGAAATCAACGAATATAGCATATGAAAGGAAACCCAAAAATGAACATTCTTGCGGTTTGTCATCGATTAAAAATTATAACTTTTGCATTTGTGGTATCGCTACTCACGACGATGACTGCATGTGCACAATCTTCGATATCTCTGGAAGATCTTGAAGGTGAATGGCGATCGGGGAGCCCGGCGTTTGGACAATCTGCCTCGTCTACATTGTCCCTATCTCTTACATTGGGCGGCAAGTTCCACCGTTTAGACTACAGTATCAATATGGTGAAAGAAAAAACTCAATCATTGATGTTCCAGGGCACAGCTCACTATAGATTGTTGGCTGATGGTAGGTATGACGCTTTTTGGGCTGACAGTTCGGGTGACTTGCATCCGATAAAGGCGCGAGCCGAGGGCAACGCAATTATTGCGGATTGGGGAATTTCAGGTGCAAAACAAGGGTCAACCAAATACCAGCTCAACAGTAACGGCACGCTGACTGTGACGGACATGATAAAACGGGACGATAAGTGGGTACAGTTCAATAAAATGGAGTTTGCGCGCGTCAATATAGCAGTTCCCAATTCGGAAGACTCGGATTTCAATTCACAGGATTGAAAATTTTCGCTGACGCGAAACCACTTCCGAACTCATTTTTGTTTCCAGTAACAATTTATTTTCTGCCGCGAGTGTGTGCCCTTGCGCCGCTGCTAATGAAATCCAAGCATAAGTTCTTATGCTGTCCTCGGTAACCGGGCCCCAGTCGTAGGAATGATAAACACCCAAAGTATTCTGTGCATCGGCATCGCCTTTTTGTGCAAGTTGCTCATAATAGTACATTATGTCACCGTCATTTTGAACGGTTCGGTCGGTGTTTCGTGATCGAGCAATCCGGTAGTGTCTGAGTCGGCAGGGATGCTCTCAAGGGCTCTTTTCGTCGGCATCAGACTTAATCATTACCCGCTTCAATATCCACTTGAATACCAAGAAGCACATTCGGGCAATAATTATCACATTCAGCCCTATAGCGAGGATTATAAGGGGTAGAAATACGACCGGCAGTATCTCCATATAATTTTTTGGAAATAAAAGAACAATGATGGCTATAATCAAGGGCCAAATGCAGAGCATTGACAACCAAAGCCTTAACGCCACCTGTTTGCAATACTTCCAGGATACGCCTTGGTTAAGGTCTTCATTTAGAAAAACCCAGTTTGCCCATTTCAGTGGATACCTCACCACTCAATCATTGCATACATTGGTTAAGTTCATACGTAATAAGGCAAGCCTTGACGCTAGCGAAGATCACTTTCGCCTGCACATGACCCCCTTGAGCCGCCCGCTCCACCCAGTGGAACGATTCACCAGAATCTGATATAACGGTTTTATAAAAGCCGGCCAGCGTGAATTGCGCTTCGGTATGGCCCTGCTCCGCGGCCGCCTTTAGCCATTTTAGGGCTTTCTCAGCACCCATCACTTCACCAATGTCAAAACCCTTCTCGGAAAATTTTTTGCCCAAAAGATATTGCGTCTGCGCATCCTCGTTCGCTGCATTTTCTTCACTTTCAACCATCATACGGTCTTGTTGAACAAATATAGAAGCCGCCTCAGAGCCCATTTCATCAGCCAGCCCAAACCATTTCATCGCCTCCGCGTAATCCTCCTCTACACCTTCGCCATAGAGGTAGTTTTTGCCGAGGTTATATTGTGCCTTAAGGGCCTGACCATCGGTCATATCCGCTGGCCGATAGCTCTGTTTTGCAGCCAGCCCAAACCATTTAAGCGCCTCCTTCGCGTAATCTTCATTTCCGCCCATGCCATAGAGGTACATTTTGCCGAGATTATATTGTGCTTCGCCATCCCCTGTTTCCGCCAGTGTAATCGCGGTCTCAAGTTCAACATTTACGGCGTCTTGAGCGCTCACATTGGCTCCCAGACAGAAGACGCTGGTAATAACCGCGCCCATTAACAGTTTTTGTATATTCATAATTGAGTCCCGTTTATTATCCGGACCAAACCGGAATTGGCTCTAGCGCCCAACTTTAATTTCAGATGCCGGTAATTCAGCGATATTGACTCGTTGCCGAACACTGGAAATGGCACTGCGACGCTCCATTACCGGCTGATTTGTTTATTTTGCTTCTATTATAATATTCACTAAGTACATGCTACCTTCATCGTGATTAGCAACCGTTACTTGTTGACGGTACGGCAAGGATACTGTGTTTGAGTTAAGGTCGACAAACCCCAATTCATCGCTAGCGCTCACAACGTCATAGTCAAAAAGTGTAATCCTAGTCCCGATATCCAGATCGAAATCCCAGGATTGATTGACTTGCAACGTTTCTTGTGAGCCGATGGAGCGGCCCTCTATATCCCACCAAAGACCTGGAAGTACATTGATGCCGCCTCCATGAACTCTGATGGCCAAATCGTCGTCGCTTCCGGGTATTACCTTCGTCATCGATGCACCTCCACCTGCAGTACCCGCAGTTGATGCCAACGCGCCAGTGGTTACCAATGCTGCCGTGCCTCCCGAAGCCACAGTTGCCGCTGCAGCGCCAGCGGCGGCGAGCGCTCCAAATAGCACGTCCGTTGCACCATCGGTAGCTGATGATGTACTGATGCATTTAACATCGACTATCGTCAGTGTTGCCATCTGTTCGGCGGCAGCATTTTGAGCACCAACAAAAAGTAAGCTACTCATGCTGACCAAGCCAACGCTTAACCGTCTAAAGATCGGGACGGTGCTCTTAAAAAAGATCTCATATTTCCCCCCATACAGATGTAATCAAGTTAAGGTACTGGCTGAATTAAGCAACCACAAACCACACATTGAGAATTTGGGAAATCAGCAGATGCTAACCCACTGCTGGTGGCTAGAATTTACAACAATAAATGCCCAACTGAAAACTCAGGCAAGCAATACACTTTTCAGCGTACCAAGCACCTTGTCTCGACCGCAATTGAATTGGACACATAGCCAGAAGAATCTTCCAGAAGAATTTCGTAGTCCATTGCCCAAGGGCTGGAAACACCAACACACCACAACACGTCTTTTACATAAATTCGCCCGTCATTCGGTTTGGCACTGATCGAACGTTTTTCTGTCCCGCATTTGACGTTGAACGGACATGACCTTGGCTGCAATACCGCAGTGATCGGGTAGTCAAATTCTCCGCTTATTGTTAGTTGGATTCCTGCCTTAGTGCCGCCGCTGACGATGACTTTGGGATAAAAGGCCGACAACAAACGGCCTGGAAACAGATCATCAGCAACTTTGCAAACCCCGTCTTGATAGTTGTCATTCTCGGTCATCAATGCGTCGATTATTCTTTCGTGAGCATTGATTGCCTGATCGTAATTCCACAATAGCACGTCGAGAAAGGCAACAGTTTCAGTCATTTCGAGAAGTTGAGGGCTTAGGAGTTGCATATCGACTTGTTGTGATGCCGCCAAATAAACATCGTGCACGCCGATTGCTGTCGTGATCGGCCCCAGTGCTTTGCCAGCGCCCGTCATCATATGCCCGAGGAGATTCTCGCCGATCTTGCCGCCCAAATGTAGAAAAATCGATCTCCCCGCGAAACCGACCCCCTTCATGCCTAAAGCGTGGCCTAAAAATTCGATTGTGTCGGCATCTTTGAGCAGGACGTCCCATTCCGCCAAACCTGTCTGTAGCTCAATATTTATGGCCTTGCGCAACTTCGCAAGTTTTGCCTCTTGGGTGGTCAGCACGGTCATAGATTTTTCAACTAAATCGAGGCGTTCCCTAAAGCCAAGTTCATCCCCGCATTTGATGTTGGCACTGGCCCAGGACGCAGTTTCATTTAGTTGGTCCCAGCTGAAATTACTAAGGACTTCATCCGGGCCTTTGTTTTGTACCATTTGGTCCAAAACCCGCTGTCCGGCACGAATATTTTTGTTCCACGCGCCATCGGGGTGCCGGAAGTTGACGGCAATATTGATGTCGCCTGGGTTTTCCTGAGCGCTAGCGCTATAGGTTATTGAAAAAAAGCAAAATAGCAGCGCCAAAAAAGAAAACACTCTGATTCTAGTTCGCAAATCCATTATGTGACACCTCGTGGATTCACTCTATAACTCAATATGTGAAATCGTGTAACAAATTATATTCAATTCACTGGACCGGGGACTTTCCGCTGCCATTTCAGGACTGAGTTGCCTGTCTCTATGTTTGTTCACATCTCTACCGGTTTTCCAGCCTTGAAATATTACCGCTCTCCTTATGTTCCTTGACCATATAATAGATAGAGCTGTCATTGAAAATCGGATTGTTCCCATAGGTTTGTGTCATACCGCAGGCTATTGCCTTGCGGTTGCTTTCATTGAGCAGAGCGGGGCTGTCCATGGGGCGGTCATCTGTCTTATAGGTTTCCCAGCGCTGCACGAGGTCATTGAGGCACATTTTTAAAGTTCGCATGGTTTCTGCCTGATCATACCCACCTTCAACAATTTCCAGTTCGGCACTGTCGCCACCGTCGCAATATTGGCGCAAATGATTGCCCCAATGCACAATGCAAACTGACGTGGTAATGAAAGGCGCAATACCGGGCGGGGTTTGATCAAGATCCGCTGGGTCATAAGCAGGTTCCGGCGTCGGCTCATATACCTCGTCTTCAATGGGGTTTGGAGGCGGCATAGTTAGCTCACGCAGCGTGTCTGTCTCGCGCTTTATGCTTTCTGATTTTTGGTAAAACATGAAGGCCAAAGCGAAGAGGATAATCCCTCCGATTAATAATATAAAAGGTAAGATACGTTTCATTGAAAACTCCCGTAAATGCGTATTTAATGTTAGACACTTATTGCTCGGGAGGAAAGAGGGATTGCTTGGCTCACTTGAACGATTAATTAAAACAAACTCTCACAGCATAGCTTCTTGGAACAATCTTTATCGAAGATAATCGGATTATTGGCTGCAGAAACTCAATAATATTGAGCCCCATGCCTAAATCGCAGGTGTCCTCACAGCTATCGCCCAAACCACAAACAAAGCCAGATCGACGATCTCTTGCCAGAGAACTTTAAAGCATGATACACCGCTTACGAAACATCACAACGGTTGCAAACCTTCAACCAGTTTCGTGAACCGAATTTTTGATTGGAAGCCATCGTATGGAGCGTGAAGATTATAAGGAGGCCCCAACGAAGTGGGAAGAAACCGCCTCTCACTCTGAAACCGGTCGCAAAGCATTTCAAAGAACTGTGGATTTCCGAAACACGGGCAACAATGAAGGCGACATGACCATCGAGGTTCAGGTGAAAGAGAGCACTGGGAAGCTCATTGCTGAGACATCTATGTATATCCAGTGGGAGTATCATGGAGGGGTGAGTGTCGAATTCTCACAGGATGGTCAATCCATCACTCTGATTGGTTCTGATGGCGACACAGAGAAAGTGTCATTGCTGACGCTTTGATCAGGCAAGGTCTGGTCGCTCAACTATTGCCGCTTGAACAGCGCAGCACTTTTACTCATCCGCCGAGACAAATTTTCCACTCTCGCTCAGCACACCCATGTCCTGACCAAGTTTGAGAAGCCCCGGTGTGAGGCATTGCGGGTTAATACTGCCATCGGGCAGAGGGCGGCTATCCCTGACGTCATTCAGAAACGCAGCCATCTCGATACGCGCTTTTTCCGGGTGATCACTGTCAAAGAAGAATCCACGAAAAGCCGCCTGAAACGCGCCGTAACTGGAGGGCGAGATCAGACACCCAGTGCTGTTCATATACTCACGGCGCGACTGAACCGCATATGCTATGTTTTGCTCATCAGGAAAGCCCCCTGCGTCCGGGTCAAAGCGTACAGGATTAGCACCGAGATCAAAGCCATCCGTACTAGAATTATCTAGCTCTGCTTTATGGATCGAGACCAAAAGACCAATCTCCTCACCCATGCGGCGCAAAGAGTCCGGTAAACAGGCTGCATCCGCCATTCTATCGCTGCCGTTTTTTATCAAATCGTTGAAAAGGGGGATGGCTTCGCGCTGCACATATGCAAGGTTTTCCCTGTCCTTACCCTCAAAAAACACCAGGTAGTCAAGAACCCCTTGAATTAATTCGTACCTGTATGAAACATCACACCCTGTAAGCGCTGTGTAGTCTTTTTGGGTCAAGACCATGTAGGGCAGTGTTTGTGTGTCTTCAGCCTGTTTTACACTGGTAGGTCTGTCTGCTTCGTCACAAGCGAACAAACTTAGGGCCAGAACGCACCCCATAACAACTACATGTTTCATCACCTAATTCTCCTGGGCAAGGGCAGCTATTACTTTCTCCAAAGTCAATGTGTTCTTCGCAGCCTAATGACTTGACCATCGGACTTTCCGCTACCTTTTGAACTCGTTTGACCAAAAAGCAGGACGTCCCCGTTTTTCATTTTCTTGAGGCCATGGGCTTTCTCTTTGCCTGCACCTCCTAGCGAAAGTTCAGCCATGACCCTGCCGTCTCCACCAATTTCCATGAACCGCAAATCGTCATAAAATGTAGACCCATTGGTCTCGGCTGGAATTGTCCCTGTAACAGAACCCGCAATCAGATATCGATCACCGCCAAGAGGGAGAATTGCGTCTAGCTCATGACTTTTTTCCCACTTATGAGTTTTTTCCAACCTATAAAGTTGTTGCCAAATTTGATTGAGATTTTTGTCAAATCGCAAAACGGCAGGAACCGATTCTAGCTCTCCGCCTGCATTCTCGTCCTCAACCACAACATATCCAGCAGCGACGGCGTCACCGTTAGAAAGAGGTTTCATGTCGCGGATATCGCCTTTAAATTCGTTTGATTGATCCTCTTTGAGTGTTTGGTTTCCTTCGCTGTCGAACTGTATGACCCATTGGCTGTACGTATTTATATCCACCGAATCTCTTGTATGAATCCAAAACTCCACGCCTGCGGCCTCAATCTCTCTAAGGAAAAAACTCCTGTTCATATCCCCATCGCCAAATGTATTCGTCCAAAGTGTGTTGCCATCAGGATCAATGACTACAACGAGACAATCAGCTTGTTGCCAGGTTCCGGCCTCAGTTGTACCAATCAGGACCAAGTTTCCGTTTGACAGGACCAAGGCATCTGAAAAATCCTGCTGGACTTTCATATCGCCAAAAAACTTCTCCCAAATAACCTCCCCATCCCCATCAATGCGGATTGCCCAGAGGTCATGGTTCCCTACTATCTTGCGAATAGCGATTCCTGTCACGACAACATCACCATTGGGCATGGGCAAAACTCGGTAGAGTATATCAACGTCTCCGCCTGCACCTGCGAAAGAATTCTCCCATTTTACGGCGCCATCTGCATCGGCACGAATGACCCAACCATTGCCGTTGGAATCCTCAAATGAGTCCGACGAGCCGGTCGCAATGAAGCCGCCGTCGGGTAAAGGAAGAATATCAGTAAAGTAATCATTCTCAGCACCGCCGTATGTTTTGTCGCTAATTACGGTCCAGCTTGCCTTGCTGTTGTCTGACACGGCCATTGAACCAGAGTTCTCGGAGGCATTGCAAGCGCTCAATATCGCTGCTATGATTACAAACTGGCTCAATCTGTAAACAAATCGGTTGGTCATAGCATTTTCTTCCTCGAACGGGCAGCAATCAGACTGACTTTCCGCCTCATACGGAGGACATCAATCGCATGGCATCAATGGCAATCTCCTCGGCTTCTCGACTGGACAAGGATCAGGTTTTGGAGAGCATAAGGTTTTTCGGGCGTGTGTATAGAGGCCTACAGGGATGATCCAGATACGGAATTGATTCATCAAGAGCATATTGGGTTTTGTTGCCGGTAAAATGTTTAGGCATAGCCGCGAGATTAAGGGCGTATTCACAATCCATCAATAGCCATGCCAAGCCTTTTCAAAGCGGACATTAGCTAGCGGAAACACGAACTCTTTTGGCATTCAAAGGTGACATAAATAAATTCTAGGCGAATAGTGCCGCCGTCGTATCTCATCCTAGTGTACCATAGAAAGCTCCGCCAACAATCTGTGGGTTGATATCTTTGCTAAGCAATCATCTTTTAGCCAATTTGGGATGTTTTGCATTGACTTTAATGCTGCTTTAGCTGATTCACGGTTATCGACCTCGCTAAGGTAATTAATGCTGTTCAACAATTCGTAGATCGAAAAAGGCTTGGCCATAAAGCCGTTCATACCAGCCGCGAGACACAATTCTTTATTTTCTAGGGTAGCGAGTGCACTGACCGCCAGAATTGGAATTGTTGCAAATCCAGGTATTTGTCTGATTATATTTGCTAAGTCCCGACCATTTCTATCGGGCAATACGATATCCAGTATAATGAAGTCTGGAGAGTTTTTCTTCAAATATTCTAACGCGAGTTGGGAATTACGAACAATGTAAATAGCGACGGATGTCTTGGAGAAAACCATCTCGAATAGTTGCTGGTTTATGGGATCATCTTCCACAATAAGAATTTGCTGCACATTTAATTTTGGCAATGAAAGGTTATTACTCATTTAAGCCTCGAATTTCATTTCTGACTTAGCGGATCAGCGGTCGTTCAGCGTTTTCTTAGGAATATCCGAAGGCGCAATATTAAATGCATTTGCCCAAGTTTTAATCGAGAACTTCTTAAGACTGGTTCCTCCCGTCAGGTTGAATGTTGACTAAATCCTTTGAATTAAGTTACCATAAATAATGCAATATATACAATGAGTTAGAAGTTGCAATCATATCGTTGCACGTGCAAGCAGAATAGGTGTTTTTGCAAGTTCTTCATTTAAAATACATTGATATCGCGAAAGGCTACCGGATTTTTAGAAGTGGTGAAATGACAAAAAACTGCAATTATGGTTATCAAATTAAGAAGATTGACAGCATTTTCGCATAAACGGTGAATTATGGCAGATTCTATTTCCATTGAAGGACTTGCAAGTGAGGCCTTACGTTACGAGGCCGTAGATTACGCAGATACGACTTTTTTAAGCTATGCGGAAAAAATTGCGTCGGATTACAACTTTATTATTCGAGATTTAGTCCTCCCGCAATTGAGCGAGCTTAATGGATTGAAACTCAGAGAATTGCAGGTCCTGGTTTGCGTGTATTTCTTTACGGTTCCAATCAGTCCGTTCCAGGTCGCAGAACTGTTAAGAATAAATCCGTCAACAGTTTCGAGAGCAGTTTATAAGTTAGAGAACGACGGTAAGATCAAGCGTCAAAACCGGGATAAGGACAAACGCAGCCATAGACTCAAACTGACGGATGCTGGAACCAAATTGGCGAAACAGTTTACGGAAACGGTCAATCGAGAATTTAAAAAACTAGAGGCGCAACTTTTATATGGCCTGTCTGATGAAGATAAAACTATGTTCCTGAACGTGATGGTAAAAATCAGTCGTCGTGCACAGGCTATGAAAATTATTGCGGATGGATAATACTAGGATTTGGCATCCGATTTTGAGAACCATCGGCGCAGATGCTGACCCATGAAACACAAACCCCGTTCCATTATTAATTTAATGAATGTCGGTTGAAATAGAGCCTCACAGCATACCTGTTCGGAACCTCCACTATTTTTTGTCATCCAGACAAAAAATTAGGCCCGTTCGGGCCTAATGCTTCGGTTGGTTGCGGGGGTAGGATTTGAACCTACGACCTTCAGGTTATGAGCCGAACGGGCGATATTGTAAGCTATTGATTTTATTGTAGTAAATCAACAGATACGCGAAAGTGTGTAAAAAAGTGTGTAATTTGTCGGGTGTCAAATTCTTGATATAAGCGTCGCACAAAGCGTTTTACTCCAGTTGTGCAAATAAGCCGCAAATTGCCTCCCCACTGATTTTCACATGTCACATTGCGGACGTTCCTTTATTGATATAAATTGGATTAAATGCCAACATGTGTAAAAAAATGTGTAAATTTCCTTGCGTGACTTTCCCGATTTAAGCCTCGTACAGAAGGTTTTTTCGCAATATGGGATAGTTTAGCGAAAATTGGCGTAATCGCTGATTTTCACATATTCTGAATTCCCAGATGCCGAAACGAAAAACTTGTCTATTCGTCTTCCTTCGTTTCGGTTGATGGCATCACCCATTTTGGGTCGGGATTGGCGAGCTGCTCTTCGATGGCGGCGCGGTGCTGGGCAAGAATTTTGTCATTGCGGGCGACAATCACCTTAAACTCAGCTGTTTCGCGGATAGGGTCGAATATCGGTTCTTCAAGGTTCAATTTTGAAGTTGCGCCTGTCTTAAACCCCTCCTCGAACCACTCATAAGCCCCTTCGAGATTATCCTTGATGATTTGTAGAGCCGCGCCCACAGTCAAGTCTATCTGGAACCTTAGGTCTTCGGGTTGCCGATCCCCGATAAATTCGTCAACTAATTTTGTAAACTTTTCAGCTCTCGGATCACCAACCCGCTGGAAGGCAAATGCATATCTAGCCGCCACGACCGCCTGTTCAGAATTCGTGATCGGCTTTCCTTCTGGATAAATAAATCCTAAGAATGGTTCCGAAATTTCTAGGGCTTTCGCGTAGTCCCTTTGGTAATAAGCCAACCTAATTTTGTCGGCAGGGTCTGAAATCGCGTCGACTAAATCCTTGGCCTTTTGCAGTTCTCCTGTCGCTAGATGAATCATTACCTCTTGATAAGGAGATACCGCCATTTCCCGCGCGCGATTGATGAGCCCAGTATTTAGATAAATATAAAAAACATCCAACTGCCTTAATCTTTGCGCTGGGTCGCGCGCTTGCGCGTCCTTAAAATTTTGATGGGCGGTAGAATAATCACCTTCCAGGAAACTTATTTCCCCGAGACCTATATGACCAAATTGGCTGTCTGGATTCCAGCGAATATTATCCAGTGCAATCTCTCGGGCCTTAGCAATATTTCCCAAATCAAAATGAATGGATGTTATCTCTGAGCGTAAGATGGCTGAGAGCGGGTCAAGCTCGAGGGCTTTTTCGTACTCGGCTAGCGCGCTATCTAGTTGCCCTAAAGTATAATGTGCTAAGCCTTTTCTATGATAGGCAAGCGCATAATTGGAGTTAGCGGCAACCGCTTTTTCCGCCAACTCCAGTGCTTTTTCTGTCTCTCCTTCCCTTCCTGCCAGATAGGAGGCAACCGCCAAAGCCTCGGCCGAATTTGGCGATAATTCCAATGCCTTGCTGACAAGAGGTTTTGCCAGAGCAATAGCTTCTTCATGATCCAATCCCGCATAGTAAATCATCAGCAGGTAATTCTCGGCAAGTCCTGCATGGGCGGGCACAAAGTTGGGATCCAGCTCAATAACTTGTTCAAAGTCTTTAATAGCCGATTGCATCGGCTCCCGCCTGCGTTTTTCCATATTGTCTCGGGCGCGCAAATAAAGTTCATAAGCTTCGACCGAGTTTGCGCGAAGCGTATCATCCTGCGGGACAACAAAGTTCATTTGTCCTCGCAGCTCACCGACAATCGCCGCTGTGATCTCGTCCTGGATTTCAAATATATTATCGGTGGTTAGGGCGCGGTCATATGTTTCAGACCACAAATGCACATCGGTTTTCGCATCAATAAGCTGCGCCGTAATCCGTAGCGTATTGCCAGACTTGCGCACAGAGCCCTCTAGGACATGGGTCACATTCAGCGCTTCGGCGATTTCAGCAATAGGTTTTTCCTGACCTTTAAAGGCAAAGGCCGAGGTGCGCGACGAAACTTTGAGTCCCTCTATTTTCGCCAATGCATTTAAAAGCTCCTCCGAAATCCCGCTGGCAAAATAGTCCTGATCAGCATCAGTGGAAAAATTTTCGAACGGGAGGACGGCGATTGAGCTGCCTGGAATTTCGGTGAATGTGGATTGAGCCGGGTTGTTTGTCGTTGGTGGATTAAAGGCGAACTTGCCAATTACCAATGCCGCGACCAGAATTAACCCCGTCATGATGACAAGATCAAACTTGCGCCTAGAGGGCGCCGCAATACTACCGTCTGAGCTCAGAGTTTCAGTGCGTCTCACCCCTTCAGGAGTCATTTCAAATGCCCATGCCAGAACTAGGGCGATCGGAAATCCGGCAATAATAAATACGGCAAAAAAGCTATCGACCCAATCGGGCAGCTTTAGCGCCGGTGTCATAACGGAGATCACCTGCATAACGATCCAGCCGACGACCACATAGACTCCGGCAACCCGAAAGATGTTTCGGCGTCTTAGTTCTGAGAGAATATTATTCATTGCGTCCCCGAGTTTGCAAAATCATAACAGGTACAATCCAACAAGTCACGACAAGCTCGTCACGGGTTCAGATCAGCTAAATCAACAAAAATCTGATAGCGATTTGGAAAGATGGATTGAAATGAAGCCTCATTGCATAGTTGTTCGGAACATCACTAAAATCGATTATATTGGGTAATCGCTGCTTTTCACATGTCGCAATTTCTCCCAAGACGTTATTAGTCCAGACTAACTTCGTCATTCTATATGATGATGGACATCCTGACGGACCTTAGAATTTTGATTGAGACGACTCGCGGTCACTGAATAGGGTAAGTCCAATTTAGTATCTAAAATTTGCGGACATATCCTACGGAAACGGTATCAAGATTACTTTTGTCTAGGTATGTATATTCAGCTCGAATGGCGTTGTTAGAATTTAAATTATACTGCAACCCACCCCCTGCGGCGACACCTGTTTTAGTACTTTCAAGCATAGTATTATTTAGGTTGTTAATGTCATAACTATATTTTGTATTGTGGATACCGCCACGTGCAAAAACCTCGAATTCTTCATTCAGAGGGAGGCGCGCTATAGCGAACGCTCCAATCGTATGATCAACTTTTTCTTTAATTGTTGCACAGCTTGGAGACGAGCATAAGCGCGAAGAATTTGTAGTCAGTCCTAAGACGCCTTGCGCTTCTATTCCGAAATACTTGTTGAAATTGTAACCGAATTTAGCATCTAGCCCATAAGTGTCCAATTCATAAGACGTTACACCAATGGCACCGTAAGAGCCGGAGTCTTGGCCATGAGCCGCGCTCACAAATGACGTCGCTATAATCGATGTTAAGAAGTACTTTGCTAATTTCATGATTTGTCTCTCAATTAGAATTCTCATCTAATTGCAACGCGGCGTGTTACGGAAGTATTTCATCTGGATTACAAAGACGTAAGCCGAATTGCTAACCCATAAAACACAAAACCCGGTCCATTATTAAGAATTCTCTCTCATACAATCGTTTCCAGAAGCGGGAGGCTGTAGTTTTCAACCACTGCAACTTTAGCTCAATCTAATCTCATGTCGGGCTGTGCAAACCATCGTGAATCCAGAGCTCAAACTTGACTTTGAAGTTTTTTAAAATAACGTCCAGCGTCAATTATAAAAGTAAATTAGGGGATAAAAATGAAAGCTATGCAACAACCAATTCGTTCAAAAACATGGCGGAAGAGCTTAATAGGCCTATCAGGAATAACAGTCGCCATGGCATTAACGCTGAGCGGGTGCTCTGAAGCGCCTGAGACAGGCACGGATGAATTATCAAGCGCAGTCGATGTAGCTGACGTCTCGACCCAGCCTAGTGTTACTGTGGACCAGCCAAGTGTTGCTAAGGCCAAGAGCTTGCCGGCGGAGACGACTCATATTCTCGCCTATTCTGTTTTTAACGAAACCCGAGGGTCGGGCACGACGCCCGATCACTTTATCGGCCTCACAGGTGACGCAGTCGGTATTGTTACCGAGGGGGCGCACGCATTTGAAATCGTTCAACTCGGCTCCGGTAAGGTCGCGTTTAGACGGGAGGGGTCTAACGCATATCTGACGACGGAAGACAAACTTGCCGGGTATGCTGCCTTTTCTTCACCGGGAGACCTTCCCGACAGGGCGATGTTCTTCGCCAGAACGCCGCTTGAAAATTCCGACCCAAGTTTTGCTAGTTTTGAATCGGCTGCTCATCCTGGCGAATATCTGCGCCATGCAGGTTTCCGGCTTAGACTTGACCCTGTCGATGCCAGCTCTGGCAGTATGGACCGTCGTGATGCCACATTCCTTTTCGAGGCAGCCAACCGCGTCACGGACAAAAATGATGTAGAGCTTCATTCAGAGGCTACGCCGCTAACCGTAGACGACTCGACAGTAAAAGACTTTATGTTTCATATATGGCAGGCACCCGATGGAATTATTTATAGTCTTACCGACGAGAAATTATATGGAATATATGATGGAAAGGTTCAGGGAACATTGGGCGCAACATTTTTTAATTCTTGCGCAGATCGCACGGAAAATGCAAACGGCAAGGCCTATCTGTTAAGCAATGGTAGCTGCGGGGATATATTAAAAATAGAAAATAATGTTGCGACGATCAGCGACCCGAATGAGATCAATTACACACGTATGACAGGCGAGGACGCCCAAAAGATACAGGCCATGATTGACGCCTATGAAGCCAAAGATGATGCGGGCTCTCTGGCTGATAAGGCGAAGACAGAAGCTGATGCCATTCAGAACCGCGACAATGCAGCTCAGAAACAAACCGCTGCGGATGTGTCTAGTTTAGGAGATGCCTTGATGAGCTGGCTGACCGATGCGGTCAGTGGTAACCCAACTGATATGCTTGGAGAATTTGAGGCTTCAAAAAGTACACTTGGGTTTGCAAGGGGCCATATACCCACCAGCGGCAAAGACTATAAAAAGCTATCCTATGGGCAAATGGTCAAACTGTTGCATCCGTTAGGCAGGGCTGTTTATATGGAAGATATACCCAAAACGGATGGCTGGGGACATGAGTATGAGTATTACGTTAATGAGAATGTATTGAGCAGTGCGGTCGTGCTAATTCGCAGCCCCGGGAAAGACGGCGTGTTTTCCGGTAATTTTTATCAGACAGGGATGATTCCCGCTGAAAATTATGATGATGATATTGTCTGGGCAGATGGTTATATGATTAGGTGGCCAGAAAACCCTACTCCTAAGCCGCTAGCAGTAGAGCTTCATTCGGCGGCTAAGCCGTTAACAATTGCCGAGCCGACTGTGGAGGACGTTCAGTTTCATGTATGGCGACTCGATACAATTGACAGATATATGTATTTAGATGATGTCTACGTGTACATGTTTGACGAAATTCCCCCAAAATATCCTACGCCATATGGTTATGGAGCCATCAAATCGTGCACTGATCCAACACCGTTAAAAACCGGCCGGGCCATTATTATGGGATCTTGTTTATATGTGGAAAACATTACTTCAGATACTATTACACTGGTTCAGGACGGCGGCGTTATTAAGGGAGTACGAGTGGTTGGTGATGAAGCTAAAAAGGCCGAGGCGGCCATCAAAGCTCGGGCAGATTAAATTGATGCGTTACCCACTAGGGTGCGTCGTCGCGCGGTTGATGACATAGAGCGTCCTTCGACAAGCTCAGCATGAGGGTGAAATACACCATCTTTTGGTGTCGAAAACCTTGGCTGAAACAGAGCCTTAAAGCATGGCTTCTCGGAATAATCCTAAATTATGTCCATTGGACATAATTTTTATCAAATTCTCCTTCGTCGATAGTCGCTGCCGCGACTTCACATTTTACATGGGGTTTTCTTTTTCCAGTTTGGTTGGGTTTGTCCCAAAGGGTTTTTTAGAGTAAAATCATCCTTATTTTTTTCAGGTAAATAAACCCAGCGCGTCCCATCATTAACGGCATAGCCGTTTCGTGAGATTTTCTTGTTGCAGCGGCTGATAATTTCCAACTGGCAATAGTATCCGTATTTATTACTCTTGGCTTGAGTTGCCGTATAACCTTTTACCAAGGACTTATGATTGATTGGCATCCATTGGCATGAAATGGGATTGACCCGGCCAACATTCTTATTCCTGTCGACGATCTCGTTTAGCCGTTTACCTCCCAAAAAACTGAAATCTAGATCAGATGATGTCTTTTTCTTGGTGATGCTTGTGTTGCCTGAAAGTATAGCGCCATAGATGGTCGCTCTATCCATTGTTTCATTCGCGTAATTGTTCCAGGTTGCCAGAGCATATTGTATATGAAAAATGCGCATATCTTTGTACGGCTCTTTCAGTTCGGAAGCTGTTGGAGGCGAATATGTCGGTGTGGACTGATTTTCCCCTGTGCAAGCCCCCAAGACAATCAGAGTAGAAAGGGCAAATAACCTTGGTGATTTTGAGTTCATAAAACGCCTCCTGCTCGGCCCCTCGTATCTTTAAGGCAAAATGTATCAAAAGACTTAAAATAACCTTCAGATCAGAGGAATTTTCTCATTTGTTTCCGGCTCGCGGCAGTGGTGCGTGGTTGGTGATGAAGCTAAAAAAGTCATGGCGGCCATCAAAGCTCTGGCAGATTAAATTGAAGCGTTACCCAGTAGGGTGCTCGTCGCACTGTAGGTGACATAGAGCGGTCAGCGAAATATTTCGCTACGCCAACCAGCTCCATACTTTGAAAGTTGCGGGGGTGAGAAAGAATTGATCCAGTGAAACAATTCTGACGAACGATGTGAAGCTATACTGCCTGTGTCGAGCCTTCGGGAAACATTGCTGCCGCAATGTCAGCGTCTATTTTCGATTCACAGGATCAAAAATTTTGCTTTGCAAATCGACTTGACCCTCTGGAATAAAAATACCCGCCAGCGGCGGGTTATTTTTATTGGTTGCGGGGGTAGGATTTGAACCTACGACCTTCAGGTTATGAGCCTGACGAGCTACCGGGCTGCTCCACCCCGCGTCACCAAGTTCCTCGCTGAGTATCGCGAAGAGGTGCACCATATATGGCGAGACAATGTGATTTGCAAGACAGTTATGTAAATTATTTCAATAAGCTTTGTCTTGTGTTGGCCCGCGCCCATTCTTATAGCTTTCCCATGTTAAGATGGTTGATGATTTTGCTGTTTGTGGGCGTTTTCAGCGCGGGGTGTGAAAAGGGAGCCTCGCCTGACCTAACCCTTGAGGCAGCGCCCGAATCTACCGCGAAACGTCCCAATATTATCGTGATTTATACGGACGATCAGGGCTATGGCGATGTGGGTATTCATGGCGTACTGGATGATATTAAAACCCCCAATATTGACGCGCTTGCCCGCGGCGGGGCTTTGATGACGAATGGCTATGTCACCGCGCCGCAATGTTCGCCGTCGCGCTTGGGGCTATTGACCGGACAATATCAAAATAAAATTGGATTTCGGATCAATGGGGACTTCAAAAATCCTGTGATTGCGGAAAATTTTAGGAATTCACAGACAATCGCCGAGACATTGCTAGAGGCAGGCTATCAAACTGGCATGGCCGGAAAGTGGCATTTGGGACCTGACGCTGAAATTATGGATCACGGTTTTCAAACGATATTTAAAACTCAGGGCAGGAAAGGTTATTGGAATATGGACCTAAATGGCAACGAGTTTGAGCCTAAGCGCCAAGAGGGCGGGTATCACATTGATACTGGCGCGAAATTTGCGTCGACTTTTATTGAGAAAAATGCGGATCAGCCTTTCTTCTTTTATTGGGCGCCGCGCGCGCCGCATTCGCCTATGGACGCGGCGCCAAAATATCTCAAACGCTTTCCAGGGGAAATGCCAGACCGTCGGCGTCATGCGCTCGCGATGATGTCAGCAGTCGATGATGGTGTTGGGTCTATTGTGAAAACCCTTCGCGAGCAGGGGCTCGAAGAAAACACATTGATTTTTGTTATCAGTGATAATGGCGCGCCCTATAAAATCACCAAGGCGGACAAAGCAAAATCGCGCCATGGCTGGAACGGTTCTCTCAATGATCCTTTAAACGGAGAAAAAGGCATGCTGACAGAAGGCGGTATCCGTGTGCCTTTTATTGTCTATTGGAAAGACAATATTATCCCCGGAACCATTTTTGATAAACCGGTCATCAGCCTAGATGTTGCGGCGACGGCCACTGAAATTGCAGGCGTGAAGCCAAACGCTGAATTACCAGGCCGAAATTTAATGCCTTTTTTAACCGGTGAAAAAGATACGGCACCTCATGAGGCGCTTTATTGGCAATCTGTGACCCAGGCGGCCATCCGAAAAGACGACTGGAAGCTTTTAAAGTTCGGGGATAAAACTTATTTGTTTGATTTGAGTAAAGATGCGCCTGAAACTGATAATTTGGCGGATCAACATCCAGACTTGGTCAAAGAGTTGGACGAAAAATTATCAAAATGGGTTGCGGGATTGCCCATGCCGATTGCCGAGGATGATCCGCGCAAAATTCAGCAAGACATCATTCACGGCTTTTATTATTCATACTATTTGGATGGCCAAGAAGAAGCCGTTTTAAAACAGTTTGAGGCCAAATTGAGAGAGCTTGAGGCCAAAACCTATGGCGATTAAACGCTCCCGACTTTAATAGGGCTTATACGCCCGTCAATCATATGGATTTTAAAAACCTGCTCGACTAATTCTGCCGGGAGTCCGTTGTTATTGACATCATTAAAAACCACTTTTCCTTTATCCATGACCCATATTTCGTCGGCGTATTTTTCCGTTAGAGATAAATCATGGAGCGCCGTAATAACGGTTTTGCCGCGAGAGGTTTCCGCTTTTAAAATTTCCATCATGGCGAGTTGATAATAAGGATCAAGGGCGGCGATGGGTTCATCAGCGAGCAGTATAGGCGCATCCACCGCCAAAGCCCTGCCCATAAGAACACGCGCTTGTTCGCCGCCGGAAAGTTGAGAAAATGGCCTATGTAAAAAGTTTTTCAGGTCCGCATAGTTGATGGCCTGCATGATCGCGACCTCGCCCATATGGCTTATCTGGCCGAGCCGTCCACGATAAGGCGCGCGGCCAAGTTCTAATATTTGCCGAACATTCATGCTTGGCATAGCTTGGCGGTCTTGGGCCAGATAGGCGATTTGCTTGGCGCGAACTCGTAAGTCCAGATTTTGTAGAGGTTGATCATCGATTAAAACATCGCCTTGCTTGGCGGGGAGTAAGCCCGCGAGCGTTTTGATCAAGGTTGATTTGCCGCTGCCATTAGGACCGACCAACACGATGAGGGAGCCGGGTTTGGCATCAAGCGATATGTTTGAAATGATCTCTTTATCGCCATAGCCCGATGAGAGGTTTTTTGCGCTGAGCCGGATCATGTTCTGACCTCCCTGACGACAAGCCAAAGGAAGAACGGAACGCCGATAAGTGAGGTTAATATGCCCAAATAGAGCGTAGTGCCAGGACCAGACCATGCCCGAGTGACCATATCGGCAAGCAAGAGAAATATGCCGCCGGCTATGGCAGACCGTGTGATGAGCCTGGCTGGATCAGGGCCGAATATCATGCGGGTGATATGGGGTACAAATAGGCCGACAAAGCCGATAGCGCCCGCTATGGCAACGCCGCTACCCACACAAAGCGCGACGCCTGTAACGAGTAAGGCTTGGACTTTGCCAATCGACACACCGAGGCTTTGGGCTGTTAACTCACCCAGACTTAGAGATTTTAAATCAGGTCCGATAAACCAAAGACAGCCAATACCTAAAAGCGTAAGCGGCGCGCAGATGAATAATCCGCTCATATCGGCGTGGCGTAATGACCCCATCATCCAGTAAACGATTTCTGATAGGGCCCAAGGATTGGGCGCGAAATTCATGACAAGGCCCGTTATCGCGGTTGCGAGCGCCCCTACGCCGACACCTGCCAGGATAAGAACGCCTGCACTTTTTTTCAGGCCTGCAATGCCAAGGATGAGTGTGGCGCCAATGCCTGCGCCGATTAACGCCGCCGGCGTAACCAGATGAGGCAGTCCAAAATAAAGCGCCACAACCGCGCCAAGGGCGGCGCAGGCAGAGAAGCCTAAAATGCCGGGCGCGGCGAGTTCATTGCGCGTGTAACCCTGAAGCGCTGCGCCTGACGCACCGAGACCTGCGCCGATAAATATAGCTAATAAGGCGCGCGGTAGGCGTAGCTCCCAAATGATTTGTTGATTAAGCTCACTGCCATTTCCTGAAAGGGCGGCACTAACATCCGTCAATGAAAGAGGCGCGCTACCGAGAAATAAAGAAAGCAAGATACAGGCAATAGCGGCCAAAATCAGCAGGATCAGTCTCATGGCGTTGGCTCTGATTTCAGGGTTAGAATCTTATCATGGATCATTTCGGCCGCTTCAATCAAATGCGGCCCGGCGCAGGGCCAGACGTGACCCGGAACATCCAGTCTATCATATCGCGACATAAACTTTTGAACGGTTTTGTTGCGAAGAGGAACCGCGTTCACGCTCTCATAGCCATCATCAAAATAAGAGGTGATGATTAGGTCTGGATTTAAGCTGATGAGAAATTCCGTGTCCGGGGTAAACCATCCGGACTTGGTCAAAATGTTTTGCCCGCCAGCGGCTGTGATTGCGGCGTCAACCAATGTACCCGGACCCGCTGATCCGCCAGAGCGGGATAGATAGAGAATTTTGGGTTTCTCAAGGTTTGTGTGCTTCTCAAGCCTCTCAAGTCTGTCTTTGATTGACCGAACTAAACGGCGGCTATCATCGGGCGTGCCAATGGCTTCGCCTAGGTTTTTGATATTTGAAAAAACAGAATCAAAACCCTCCCCCCATATTAGGTTTGAAAACTCAGTGTTTGTCTTGGAGAGGTATTCTTGGACCTTAGACCCCTCGCCGGGACCAAATAAAATATAGTCAGCTTTCAGAGATAAAAGGCGTTCTGTATCATCCCAGGCTTGGGGCAGAGCTTTTAGTGAGTCTGGCGCTCGAGAGAGGGCATCCCGGCTTTGCCAAGATAAGGCGCTGACCCTTTCAGGGGCCAGCGCTAGTAAATAGGCATCGCCGCACAATGACGTACTAGCGATACTTTCTGGTGGCTTAGCCTGTGCGCTAATCGAAGCGAACGTTAAGGCCAGCAAACACGCCGCGACCTTGGGAAGCATATCCAACGACTTCTTGATAATCTTCGTCAAGTATATTTTCGCCTCTAAGAGTTAAAGTAACTACGTCATTTACATTATAGGCTGCGTTCAATCCCACAAGGGTAAAGGCATCCAGCTTGACCGGGCTAAATGTTGCAAAGTCAGTGTCGAGCTGTGAGCCTGTGTGATCAATGCTGCCCGTAAAAGATAAGTCTTCCATAGCGTTCCAGGTCGCTGTCATGCTGGCGAGGAATTCAGGACGGCGAATTTCTTCAACGCCGTTTTCTTTGGCGTCCAGGAATGTTGCTGATCCGTAAAATGATACGTCGCCGCCATTATTCCAATCGGCCGAGAGCTCGACGCCTTCGCGCTTGCTGTCTGTGGCGCGGTTACGGGCCAGAAACGGAAAGGATGAGAAGTCTGTGAAGATTTCATCTTCTAGATCAGCATGGAAGTAATCAGCGGATAGTTCTAAGTCGCCCCCAGCAAGATCGAAGTCGTGGGTATACCCAACGTTAAAGCCAAAGCTTTCTTCCGGTGTTAGGTCTGGATTGCCCATGAAATTGCTTTCGGGATAAAACCCAAACAGCTCAATCAGAGACGGGTTTTTAACGCCCGTACCAACAGAGGCGCGGACACGGCCACCAAAGCTATCAAAGACGTAAGTCCCGCCGAGTTTCCAAGTGAAGGCGTCGTCAAAGCGGCCATTAAAGTCGTGCCGCGCTGATGCTGTGAAGCTGATAGCATCGCCTGTATAGCGGTAATCACCGGCTAAAGCTTTGTTGGTGTTTGAAGGTTTAGTAGCCTGAAACGCGAAGCTTGGCGTGATTTCATAGGATTCCGTTTCAGCTTCACCCAAAACAGTAATGGCGTGCTCGCCAAATGTTTCTTTTATGGCCCAGCTAGCTTTGCGGCGCGTGCCATCTGATATTGAGGCAAAACCACCCCGGCTATCGGTTTGGATATTATGACCTGATAGAGTGATGACGTTTTCAAGACTGCCGAGTTCAAACTGACCCGTAATGCGCGCCGATTCGGTATCGATCAGTGAATAGGCATCCGTATTATCTAGACGCCCGTTAAAATCGCTGTCTTCGTCAAATTCAGTATCAAGATGTGAATTCGTGTATTTTGCAGAGATATTGATCCCGCCCGCATTCACATTGTTGAGACCAAAATCATAAGAGCGGCTTTTGCTGCCATCTTTCTCGCCGGAAAGACCTGATATATCATAGCCGTTTGTTGTTAGTCCGCCGACGCCAAGTGTTAGCGTGGCATCGCCAATCGGCACAGCGCCGTTAAACTGACCGGAATATGTGCCAAAGCTACCAGCTTCGACATTGGCTTGCCAAAATTTCTGACGCGTGCCTGCATTGGTGATAATATTGATTACGCCGCCGACAGCGTCTGATCCGTACAGCGCAGATTGTTCGCCGCGTAGGACTTCGATTTTAACAATGTTGGAGGCACGTATGCCAGAGAAGTCAAATTCACCCGCGGTCGGGTTAGCCATTTCAACACCGTCAATAATGACAAGGACATGGCTGGCTTCGGAGCCGCGCATACGAATTTGTGTTAGCGCGCCGCCGGGGCCAGAACGATTGACCGATACGCCGGGTAGGGCGCGTAAAAGTTCGCTCACATAGTTTTGATTGCGGTTTTCGATATCTGTAGATGTGAGTACGGAAACCGGGCTGGATATATTGTCTATATTGCTTGTACCGATCTGTTGGCCCACAGAGATAACTTCATCTTGGTGCTCGTCAGAACATTCATAATTAATTAGGAACTCTTCTTGTTCATCCTGGCTCAAGTGTAATCTGCAAAGAGCGCGATATTCATCGTCGGTTTGTGAGTAAGATAAGGCATGGCTGCTTGTCGTGAGTAGGGCGCCAGAGATGATTGCGCTGATCGCAGCACTTAATAAAAGACGTTTCATAACGACTCCAAAATTATGCAGCCCAAATTGTTATGGTCTGCGAAACAAATTAATGTCGTCATTGGAGTTGCCGCTCATTATATGAGACGGTCTTCCATGCATCAAAGAACTCCCGCTCCATGCGCTGTCGACGCGTTGGCAGGTTTTCTGGCTCCTCGGCTCGATTGCGCCCTGACGCCTTCCCGAATTTCTTCAGTGGCATGTGTCAGGTTGCTCGCCGATTTACAGCTGCGGGTACAGCCGACGATTTTCACGTCGTTCCCTTAACCAACAAATGGCCTTTAATTGAGAAATTTTACGGGCGCAATAGTTTTTGTTAGTGTCAAACAATCCCGATTGACGTCAGCAATTTATTGGTAAAGACGAATTTTTCATCATCGCTTGGGAGAAGTTCATCCCTGGCATCGTTCCAATGATCAATTTTATGGCCGTAACTATTTTTGACACGGGCCTTTGTCATGCCGTGAACTTTCCCCCAGTGCTGGGAATAGGGCATGCCAGCGGCGTCAAATTTTTTGTAGATTCGTTTCAAAACATCACGCGCGGCTTTGGAATCAAGCCCATCTATGTCAATCACGCAGCACGGATCATACTGTGTAAAAGACAGATAACCGTTTGATTTTTGCACGAACCTCAAGGCAACGCCGAGCGGTCCAAACTTTTCGTTAATCGCCTCTGTGCAAAGATCAACGGCTTGACTGGCATGGCCTATGGGAACAGCAATAGCCGCGCCCAGAACGCCCTTTTTGCCAGATGTTCGGTCATAAGTCTCGCCAGGTGTGCCAGTGAATTCTTTGGCTTTTTGATAAGACCCTAAAATCTCTGACACTATCAGGGGCGCGAGCGGGCCAATGTGATCAATGAACTTTGCGGCTAGGCCAGGTAAATCGTTATGCATGAGATGCCCAGATTTTGTTTCGTAATCAGGGGCGTAACTCGGCGGGCATAGGGCCTTATACCGCGTTGTGACATAGGCTTTGTCTTTACCCTTGGTAGGATCAATCACGACTTGGAAAAAATATGGCTTTCTGTCCGGGATTGGTAATGCGAGACCCGTGAAGTCTAGCGTGTTAATCGCCTTTTTAACTTCACTATATCGCATCGGCCGCCGGAAGGATTCCAAAAGGTAACGTCCTGTCGTTCTAATCATGACAGAGTGGACAATGCCTAGGGCGCCAAGGCTCACTAAGGCTGCATGAAACAATTGTGTGTCGCGAACGAGCTCGGCACCGATTTTATTGGCAAAGCCAGAATTGACAATGGGGTCGGCAGGGTCTTCCAACCACAGATTTCTTGCGCCGGTCAATAATTGGATGCCGCAAACCTGGCTTTGCAGCGCCCCGACGTCAATCGCCGAGCCGTGGGTTCCGGTTCCAATAGCGCCTGCAATGGTTTGGCCGTTACTGGCGCCTGATGTTCGCAGGGCGCGTTGACGGGTCTTTGTCTCTAGCTTTCGGTTAATCTCGGAAAGTTCGGTGCCGCATTGCGCCAGATAAAGCTCGGAGGCGTCACCGATGTAATTGATATCTAAATTGCTATTAGTGGTTACACGGAAAGTGTAATTCAGGCGGTCTGTTTGTAATATCCAGCCATCATCGGCCAATGGTAATTCTGAAAAGGACCATTTCCGGCCAATGGCTCTCAGGCGCTTTTTCTTATCAGTTGCGTGGCGAATAAGGGTTTGAATACGGGCCGCGGTTTCTTTCATTCGACCCAAAGATGAGCGGCTGGGGTTGGAATTGTTTATAGTCCATACACCCGCAATGTTTTCGTCAACTGTGCCGTGATAGTTTTTATATCGACGTGTCGCTTTAAATGTCAGAAATTCATCGTTGGCCATAACTATCTCCTACATTTCACCGTCTTCGGATTCGACTTTCGCACATTCATATGTGACATCCAGCGTCCAAACTGTGCCAAGCGTAATGACGGTAAAAAGTGTTTGCCCAAGATTTTGGTCAATCTGAATCGTTTTGATTTTGTTGCTGTCGCAATCAAAGTTTTGAAGATTTTTTCCGCCTTTAAACGTTTCCGCTTTGGCCTTTATATATTTGAAATCACCTTCGGGCGCGGCGTCTGGCATGTTGTAAATATGCTGGGTTGTACAGCTTGACAGTGACAAAACTGAACAAATGAAAATTGATGTAATTAGTTTAGACATAGCGCACCTCTTTATGAAGATCATAGCACATTGCCTTAGTCGCTACCCGTGATTGAGGTCACGTCGTTTCAGTTTAATGCTTAATACTTAAGGCTAAAAGAGCATCATAAGCCGGACGGCATTGCTCTGCCATTTCCTGATAGAGCTTTGGCACAACAGGCGGCTCTTGGCGACGTCCTGTAAAACCCGTTGAGGATTCAACCGACTTATACCAATAGGGCGCCCATGCGCCGTCAGTATCGCGCGGGCCTGCGGGCCAGTTAAGCATGGCAGGGTCGAAGGGCATATTCAGCGTCTTGCAAAGCGCGATCAGCATGGCTTCTGGATTGGCCAATATATCATCGCTATCAATGATGGGCACATTATGGCCCTCAGCGACTAGTTTATCATAGAGTTTGATTTGTTGTAAAAAGCCAATGTCCTCGATGACGAATTCGGTTCGACCTTTAGCGTAAGACGCAATGACGGCGTCTGGACGACGGAGCAAAAAGAAATGTTGGCAGTGCTTTGTCCATTCCAGCGGGAAGTCATTTTCCATATGATGCGGCATATGTTTTTGTAGGTAGAAACTTTCGCCGCCGGATGGAGCCACGAGGCATTCTTGCGCTATTTTTGTAGGGTTGATTTCATGGCGCTCTAAAGTCTCTTTGCGGCCGGGATGGTCCTTGCCGGTTGCAAAGAGCCACGGCGCAAAAAAAGGCTCATCCCAGACTACGGTATCGACGCGGTTCTCGAAAGATCGCATCATAGCGGTCGAGAGATTGCGCGGGCCTGACCACATACAGATGACTTTATGTTTTTGGCCATTCGGGAGCGCCATGGGTTATGACCTCTTGATCATATCCAGATAAATGTTTTGCATGCGCTCGGTCAGCGGACCGCGTTTGCCATTGCCAATCATACGCCCATCGATTTCGCCGACGGGCGCCAAGCCTGCAAATGTACCTGTGGTGAACGACTCGTCAGCGCTGTAGCAATCCATAAGCCGGAAGTTCTTTTCAAAGATTGGAATATTGTTGGCCTTGCATAGCTCGATCACTTTGAGGCGCGTAATCCCGCCGAGACAATAATCACCGGAGGATGTCCAAACTTCGCCATTTCGGACGATGAAAAAATGTGTCGAGTTACACGTCGCGACAAAGCCTTGCGGGTCGAGCATGAGCGCTTCATCTGCGCCGGCTTTGATGGCCTGAATACAGGCGGTAATGCAGTTGATTTTTGAGTGCGAGTTCAGGCCCGGGTCTTGAACGTCGGGGCGGCCTCTGCGGACATGAACCGTATAGAGCCGCGAAGCATTGATAGCTGTCTGTGGATCGGCCCGTTTATATTCAGCGGCGATAACGATCGTGGCGAGGCCTATGGCAACGCGGGGGTCTTGATACGGCGTCGATTTCGGGCCGCGCGTGACCATAAGACGAATATGAACACCGTCGCTCATATTATTGGCTTTGAGGGTTTCCATAATGCGTTGATAAAGCGCTTCAAAAGAAATGCCCAGATCCATATCAAGCGCCATAAGGCCAGTTTTTAGCCGCGCCGCATGTTCGGGCCAGAACGCGATTTTGCCATGATGCACGCGAAGACCTTCCCAGACCCCGTCGCCCATCATAAATCCAGCGTCAAAGACAGAGACCGTTGCTAATTCGCGCGGGACAAGCTCACCATTGAGGTTGATCAGAACATCTTTATTGCGCGGATCAGGAACATAGGAATGTGTACCAAAGGACATGGGCTGGCTCTCTTCAAAAACTGTTTCCAATTGATTAGAGCAAATGTGTAGAAAATAAATTCTTAATTCACGTCGCAAACGCAATTATGTTGATAGAGAGGTTAAGTCTGGCGTGCGCTTTCGAGCATTGTTGCATAAGCGCGAAAATCATAACCAGCAGATGCGGTCGCAGCTAAAATGTCTTCTGTGCTTATATTATCGACCTGCACCAAAGCCCAAAGCAGGGAAGAGCGTGTACCGGAGGCACAAAACATTAGGGTCGGTGCTTCGATATTGTCTAAGATTTCGCGGCAGGCTTTGATCTGTCCAAGGGAAAACCCACCCGCAATTGGTATGTCATGAAAAGAAATGTTGTGAGCTTTTGCTGCCTCTGCCAATTCAGCCGTTTTGGGTTGATGGCGCGCTTCGTCGTCGGGACGGTTATTGATAATGGTTTTAATACCAAGGTCAGTTATAGCATCGAAGTCTTCTAGGTTGATTTGGCCTGCGACGAATACTTTATCCGATAGTTTTTTCATCTAAGGTTCCATATTGTTGGGTTGATATTTGATAATATCTATATTGATTGACAGTTTTTTCTAGCCTATCAGCTATTTTTCTAAACCTAGGTATTATGCCATGGATCAATCAGATCGTATTGACATTAAAAAGTTGGCGCTAGCCACGTGTGTGCCTGTCATCATTATGTTTGTCGCCATGGTTTTTAAACCTCTTTGGCGCGATGAATATTTTACGATGTATCATGGGGATGTGACCAAGAGCCTAGCTTATCTTGTTGATTTACGATGGGGGCATGCTGTGCACCCGCCTGCCTATCATTTTTTACTTTGGCTTTGGACACATGTCTTCGCGCACCCCGTCGCGCAAAAGTTTTTATCATTGCTATTTCTTTTGGTCGGCGGCGCAGTTATCAATCGTTTAACGCCTGCCGATAAAAAAAGAACTGTATGGGTTTTTATGCTCATGAGCCTGGGGTCTTGGTGGGTGATATATTTCGCCACAGAGATCAGGCCTTATGTATTAAATTTTGTTCTTGCTTCGATAACGGTTTTTTTGACACCGAAACTTCTAGAGAATAAACCAAGTAAAAGCGTATGGGTGATATGGTTGATCGCTGGGGCGCTTTTATCTTTGACACATTATTTTTCAGCGCTTTGGGTTGCTAGTCTTGGACTGGTTATCGGGCTAACTCATTTGAGGCAGGGATCATTTTTTCGTTTTGCGGTTATGGGGGTTATGTCCTGTCTTAGTCTTTTGCCATTAGCGTTGTGGCTCAATTATAGCCTTCCTCGTATGAACCCAGAGTCAATGGCGACTGATGCTTCTTTTTGGGCAGACTTTCAAACGGCGGCTCATCAGTTTTTACGGGGTTTGATTGTAAAGACATTTGGCTCAAATCCATTATTCACATTTTTAGGGTTTGGCGGATTAATCGCTGCTGTGCGAGGCAAAGAGCCCGTCTATCGGACTTTGCTCTATGCTGCAATTTTGACCGTTTGCATTGGCTTTACAATCCACCTTGCCTGGGTCGATATGGTCAAAGAGCGGGCTTTCATTGTGATTATGCCCGCAATCCTTTTCATTTTGGCGGACCATTGTGCAAATATAGAGCATAAGTTTATGAAGTACCTGCCATGGGTGACAGCGGTAATGCCCGTTTTATTCCTTGGAGAGTATTTAAAGAATAAAGAAAAGCTGGGAGACTTGCATGATCTGATCGCGAGCTATGGAATTGTTTGTGAAAGTTCTGAAATACTTGCCTATTACCGTCCATCAAAACCTGCAGAATTTTTTAAGTTTGCGACGAATCGTATTCTTAATTTTGAGCAAAGCGGGTTTTCTAGTCAGCCAAAAATATTCGACTTGAGAGACGCGACAAGCAAGGTTCAAGGCGACTGCCCTGTGATCGCAGCGGGGCTGTTATTACCCAAAAGAGATCAGGTCATGATTGATGAGGCAGTAACCTTACTTGAGACTCTAGGCTATGATATGGAAAGTGTAGAAGCTCATCATTTTGGTAAAAGCCGGAATATTTTATGGGTTAAAAAGCAAAACACTATGAAATAATAGACTTCATCACAAAACTGTCACTTGTCAAACCAGTGACTTGATAAGACAAGCCTATTTGTTAAATTGCGTGAAATTAAGAAAGATTGACTATGGATGATTTAGATTTTCACAGCACCAATGCTGATGTTCGCGATAGTGTTCAGGATCGTTACGGGGCTGGCGCGCAGGCTGTCGAGGCCGCTTTGTGCTGCCCGATCGATTACGACCCGCAATACCTTAAGATCATTCCGCAAGAAGTCCTGGACCGTGACTATGGTTGCGGTGATCCATCTCGCTATGTGCGCGAAGGCGAAGTTGTCTTGGACCTTGGTTCAGGCGGCGGAAAAATTTGCTTTATAGCCTCCCAAATTGTCGGCGCAAAAGGCAAAGTCATCGGCGTCGATATGACCGATGAGATGCTGGATTTGGCCCGGGAAAACGCGCCTGTGATCGCGGACGCTGTTGGTTACGCCAATGTTGAATTTCGCCGTGGCCATATTGAAGACCTTATGCTTGATCATGACGATTTGAATAAGTGGCTTGCGAAAAACCCAGTAAAGTCTGCGTCTGATCTTGAAAATATGGAAGCGGAGATTTTGCGCCTTAAATCTGAAATGACCATGATCCCGGATAATAGCGTGGATGTGATCGTCTCTAATTGTGTTTTAAACCTCGTGTCGGATTCTAAAAAGAAACAGCTGTTTTCTGAAATGTTCCGAGTGCTTAAAGTTGGCGGCCGTGTCGCTGTCTCTGATATTGTCTCTGATGAAGATAGTCCGGAAGAGCTGAAAAATGATGCTCGTCTATGGTCAGGCTGTATTTCTGGCGCGCTGACGGAAACTGATTTTGTTGTCGCCCTCGAAGACGCTGGTTTTCACGGCATCACCGTTGATAAGTTAGAGCTTGAACCTTGGCAAATAGTTGAGGGCATTGAATATCGCTCGGCAACTTACTTGGCCTATAAAGGCAAGCAAGGTGAGTGCCTTGAGAAAAATCAGGCACTTATTTATAAAGGCCCGTGGCGCAATGTGCAGGATGATGATGGACATGTATTCGCGCGCGGTGAACGCTCAGCCGTGTGTGAAAAGACTTTCAATCTGATGCAAAAAGAGCCTTACGCCGATATGTTTATTCCGATTGAACCATCAGTTGTCGTAACGGATCGGATTGAGTGGCCAGCCTCTGATTGTGGGGTTCGTCGCCGTGATCCTCAGGAAACCAAGCAGGGCGCTCCTAAGCTTACAACGGACCCGTCACAAGGCAGTTCTTGTTGCTAGAAAAAGTCCTTTAAATTTAGCCGAAAATATCTAAACTTCTTGTGAACCTAAGGGGGAGCGAATGCGCCAAATGTTGAAACTTATCTTATTTTTACTTTTGCTGATGGGCATTGTAATATTCTTCATGTTGCGGACTGAAAGTGGAGGGGCGGCGCTCATAAATGCGATTACGCCGTCTAAATCCTTCACGGTCGAGAAAGACATTGTTTACGGTGATCATGACCGTCACCGATTTGACTTTTATGAGGCGGCTAACGGCGACGATGCTAAGCCCTTACTGGTATTCGTTCATGGCGGTGGCTGGACACGAGGCGACAAGAAAATGTATAAATTTGTCGCTGAAGGCCTGACCTCAGAAGGCTATGATGTTGCCCTGCCAAATTACCGGTTTTTTCCGGAAGTGAAATTCCCGGCGTTTTTGGATGATACGGCAAATGCTATTGCGGCCGTGCATAAAAAACACCCAAACCGATATATGGTTTTAATCGGTCATTCTGCTGGCGCTTATAATGCTCTGATGATGGGCTTTCGGCCAGGTCATCTCGATAAGGCCGGAATTTCTATGTGCCATTCCGTTAAAGGCATTGTTAGCCTCGCGAGTCCGACTGGCGGGCTCCCGGCAGAGAAAGAACCGACGATTTCAATTTTCCCAGATCGTTTTTCTGGTAATGATGGAGCGCTTCAGCTTGCGGATCGTGAATTGCCGCCTATCTTATTGATTAACGGAGAAGCCGACACATCGGTGCGTCCTGAAAATGCATCGATACTTGGCCAAGCTCTTGCCGGGCGCGATGTTGCTAACGTCAATATTTACCCAGATACAAATCATGTCGATGTGGTAAAGCAATTCTCTCGTCACTTTGATCATCAAGGCACAACCAAAGCCGATGTTTTGGCGTTCATTGAAAAACTTCCCGATGATGAAGGCGACGGGTTTTGTCTTTAGGACTGAAATGAAAGTCTAGCAAGTGCGTCGCGCGATTGCGCCGAGCGTTTGATTGCCCTAATATCTCCGATGGGACTTATTGGAGAAAAGCTATGATGCGTGTTGGACTAATGCTGGCGACTAACTTTGCCGTTTTAATGGTGGCGGGTGTCATCATGAGCCTTTTAGGACTCGATCAAGGCAGCACTATGGGCATGCTTTTCTTTTGCGCCGTTTTCGGATTTGGCGGCTCGCTTGTCTCTCTCTTTCTATCCAAGACTATGGCGAAACGCTCTAGCGGGACGCAGCTTATTGAAACGCCTAGCAATGACACAGAGCGTTGGCTTTTTGAAAGTGTTCAAGGCTTTGCTGAAAAATCAGGCATTGGCATGCCGGAGATCGGCATTTTTAATTCGCCCCAGCCCAATGCCTTTGCCACAGGTTGGAATAAGAACAAATCCTTGGTGGCCGTCAGTACAGGGCTTCTCAATAATTTCCCCCGCGATGAAGTTGATGCGGTTCTAGCCCATGAAATCGGACATGTGGCCAATGGAGACATGATTACCCTGACGATGATTCAGGGTATAACCAATACCTTCGTTTTGTTCTTTTCACGGATTGCCGCTAGCGCTATTGCAGGCGCATCCAGGAATAGGGCAATGGGCATGGTCGGCTACCGATTGACCTCATGGGTGTTTCAGGCTCTGTTTGGATTTTTGGCATCCATGATCGTGATGTGGTTTTCTCGCCGCCGCGAATTTCGCGCCGATGAAGCCGGCGCAAACCTAACAACAACGGATGCTATGGCGCGCGCTTTGGAACGGCTTAAAAATCCTGTACCTTCAGGCGGCGATGACGCGCTACCCGAAAGCCTTTCGGCTTTTGGTATATCTAGTAAAAAACTAAGCGGCTTAATGGCGACCCATCCGCCGCTGGATGACCGGATTGCGGCGCTCCGAAATTCACAATAAATTCAAAGCTTATTCCTAGTTAATGTTACGCCTCATTATAAGCCTTCTATTTTTCGTTTCAGGCACAAGCTTATCTAATGCTCATGACGGTCAAGGTGAAGCGCGCTATATCGCCAATGAAGCCGTTATGGTGACCGCGGAGGATATCAAAGTTTTGTTTGACCCTCTGCCGTTGACAGGGTTCGGAACTTATCCTGAGGTATCCCAAAAAGATCGCGAGGCTATTATGGCCGGAACGCCGCCTTTTGACGGTGTGGATGCCGTTTTTATCAGTCACGCCCACCGGGACCATTTCTCGGCAGATGCCATGAATAGTTTTATGGCGGCGAGAGCTGAGACTCGTCTTGTTCTACCAGAACAGGGCCTAGATATGATGCAAAGCGCGAAGGGTTGGAGCGATGATTTCCTACTACGAATAACATCTATGGCGTTGGAATTTGGCGGCGCGCCTCAGAGTTTTGTGATCGGCGATATAGAGGCTAGCGCCGTGCGTATTCCCCATAGTGGTTGGCCGCAGCGAGCTGATGTGGAAAACCTAGTTTACCGCGTCAAACTCAATGACGGCGTAACGATCGCGCATATGGGAGACGCCGATATTAATCCGTCCCATTATGTGTCTTATCAAGAGTATTGGCAGGACCAGACCACCAATCTGGCTTTTCCGCCCTACTGGATTTTTCTCTATCCTTATGGTCAAGATATTCTGAAATTTATGAATGTAGAGGAGTCTGTTGGCATTCACGTTCCCCTTAAAGTCCCAGCTGATTTAAAAGCATCCGGCGCGGATTATTTCTCCGTTAGAGGCGAGACGCGGATTATTGGAACGACTGGACATAAAAATTGCGCGTCCAAGGATTTCGACGGCGCTGAGTTTACGGTTTGTACGTTTGATGCCAGTGAAGATATTCGCTTGTTTTGGGGCGGCGGTGGAGAGGCTCCATTTGGAAATTTTAAAACTTTGGCTGAGCATCTTAAATCAGAAAATCAGACACTCGGATTTGCCATGAATGGCGGCATGTATCACGCGGACCGCAAACCGGTTGGGTATTACCTAGAAAATGGGGATCAACGTCAATCCCTGCAAACCAAAGCCAATAATGATAATTTTGGCCTTTTGCCCAATGGTGTTTTCTATATTGGAAAGGACGCAATCGGTGTTATGGAAACGAAAACCTTTGCCCTAAAAGATTTGGATATTGTATCAGCAACGCAGTCCGGACCTATGCTGGTGATAGACGGCGATTTGCATCCGAAGTTCCGCGTAAATTCCACGTCAAAAAAACGGCGTAATGGCGTTGGTGTCAGCGCCGATGGGGAGTCTGTTTATTTTGCTATTAGCGAAGAACCCGTCAACTTTCATACGTTTGCTCGCCTGTTTAGAGATGACCTAAACGCGCCCAATGCTCTCTATCTCGATGGTGTGGTCTCCCGGATGTTTGATCCGTCATCAGGCCGAAATGATCCCGGCATGCCCATGGGCCCAATTATAGGTGTTGTCAGATAATTATTTCTGTCTAATAAAACTTTATGCAAACCCGTCCTACAAAGCTATTTTCGATACAGGCCCTTCGCGGCATAGCGGCGTTTCTGGTTCTGATTTTCCATATTGGCGCGCAATACGGACATGAAACAGGGGCGTTCATGGCACATTCCACGGGTAAATTTTGGACACAAGGTTACGCTGGTGTCGATATGTTTTTTGTCATTTCCGGCTTTATCATGGTCTATGTGACGACGGAAGTGGCGCCGTCTTTACAAAATGCAGGCAGGTTTTTGAAAGCAAGGATCACCCGAATCTATCCGCTCTGGTGGGTTGTCTCAATAATAATGATGGCTTATTTTTGGGTCAGTTACGGACAAATCGCAGCGCCGGATCGAGCGATTGGCGCCCAAATACTGCCCTATACGATTAAGTCTTGGTTTTTATGGCCACAGCCCAAAGTGCCTGGCTTGGGTTTGGGCTGGACCTTAATTCATGAAGTGCTCTTCTATGCCCTTTTTGCCGGAGGACTTTTGTTTACGCGCAGTCTTTTACCCATTTGGCTCGGCGTTTGGGCTGTAGTGATTGCAGGTGCGTCATGGATACAAATGCCGTCAAACTATGCTGACAACATGTGGCAGCTATTCACGTCACCGCTCAATTTGGAATTCATTCTTGGAGCTTTTGCAGCGATGTGGTTCTTAAAAGGTCCCGCCAAATTAGGCGGTGTGGTTTTAGGATGTGGCGTACTATGTCTTGCTGCCGCGCTTACGGTTGGCATAAGGGGGGGTGATGGCGTATTTCTCTGGAAACGTGTCCTCGTCTTTGGTCTCCCAAGCGCGGCAATTATTCTAGGCTTTGCTTGGCTTGAGCAACAGGGACGCATGAAAGTGCCAAACTTTCTAGTAAAATTAGGAGACTGGTCTTACTCCCTCTATTTAATTCACTTCATAGTTATTTTGGCGATAGGCCGTATATGGGGCAGTCTGGCTGAACACTTGCCCAGCGCTTTAAGATTGGGGGCAGATGGCGCGCTTGATAATATTCTCTATATCGCCCTTGTGATCATTCTGTCGGTTATAGCATCGGCCATGTCCTACCGTTTGATCGAGCGCCCAGCCATGAAACTACTGCGCAAAAAATAGGGTGATTACTAGCGCAGTTTTCGAAGTCTTGCCTCTTGTGTAAACCTAATTAACCCAGCATAATGCGCGCCATCCGAGGGGCGGCCCTTTTGTATTAGATTGGCCTGAGAAGAACCCTTATAACTTGATCCCGTTAGCACGGGCGGAAGGACGGAACGTCAAATTGCTGGACCGCGATACATATAACGCTTTTTGTGCGTCGCTACCTCACAGCACTCATGTGGTGCAGTGGGGCAATAGTGATGTATGGAAAATTGGTGGCAAAATTTATAGTGTGTCTGGTGTCAATAAGCGCGAGCCTGCTTATTCGGTTTCGTTCAAATGTTCCGAGATTGCTTTTGAAATGCTAAGGGATACGCCCGGCTGTCGGCCTGCGCCTTATCTGGCTTCGCGCGGTATGAAGTGGATACAGCGCGTGAGTGATGAATCTGTATCCGATGATGACCTTAAAGACTATGTTAAAAGCTCTTATAGAATTGTCTCGCTAGGCCTCACTAAAAAATTACAAAAAGAACTCGACCTTAATCAGGAGACCAAAGAATGAGCCTTTTCAAAACTCCGCTCATCTCGCTGCAGAGCGGGACCCAAGCTCAGGGCGAGCTAATTCCATATTCGAAAGACTCAATATCCCAACATGGCGTGGATCCCGCTCTGCAGCGAGATGAGCGGAGATGGTTGAAGGGACTAGTGTTCGTATTACTAGCTTGTATGATATTGCTGATGTCTGCGTGCAAACAATCACCTGACACAACAACCCATCCTGCTACCACCTCCTATACCCACACCATTTATCTAGTCCGCCACGCCGAAAAGCAAAAGGGCGAGAATCCGGACTTGACCGATGCCGGGCGGATACGCGCGCTAACCCTGTCTGACATGCTCGTAGATAAAGGGATCACCCATATTCATTCGTCCAATTATGTGCGCACGTTACAAACGGCGATGCCGCTGGCAAATGTTCTTGATATAGATGTGGAAGTTTATAACGCCAGAGACCTTGAAGGCTTTGCTAAGGCATTACGCACCGTGCCCGGCATACATCTCGTCGTGGGGCATTCTAACACCACCCCTGATCTGGCGGCGTTATTAAGCGGCGAAGAGATCAAGCTCATGCCTGAAACCGAGTATGACCGCTTTACCGTGGTTAAGCTTGGCGCGGATGGTCAAGCCGTGACGGAAATTTCACAATTTGGGCGAAGCCTGGATGATTGAAAATAGACATCAATCTCTATGCGTCATTACCACCCTCCTCATCCTGAGCCTGACGAAGGATGGCGATGTGGGTTGTCGGTATAAGTCTGGCAATGACGAGCGTTAATGTGACCAGTCAAGACACACCCTATACCCCGCTCATCCACGCGAAGGCGGGGAACCAGTCTGCGAAAGCTGCGCGGCTGGATCAGCAGCGGGAAAACTGGGTCCCGTATCAAGTACGGGATGAGCGGAGTGTGGGGATATGATTGATCCAGATATTCGACATATCATTGAGCCTGAATTGATGCCAGGTGAAGAGCTTTTATGGGCAGAAAAAACTTGTTCGAGGTCTCGTGAGAAATTTATGCAACAGCAGATAAAAATGTCGAAACTTGTAAGCCCCATCGCGCTTTCATTCAGTATTGTATGCCTTACTTATCAGCCAGTAAATTGGTTTATGGTTATGCTGTATGGGTTACCCAGTTTGGTGATGGTCAATGCGTGGATTGTTCCTGAAAAATACAAAAGTTGGACGGTCCGAAAAATAACATTCAGCGGCTTCGCTTTGACAAATGAAAGACTCATTCGGCTTGACGATACAATGAAATTTGCAAATATTTATGACGCCACGAAAATAAGCATGGTAAAGCAAACCTTGGAGTCTTGGTTGAAAATAACACCTGTAAAAAGCGGGATTATTAAATCCGCGGCTTTACCATTTCTAAAAAATGCTTACACGTCTCAGCAACATCTTGTGCGAGTACTTAGCAAAGCACATGGTTCAAAAATATCTCAATGAATCTCAAATTATCAAAACCTTTATCTAAGGAAGAATCATCATGAATAAAATGGCCGACCAAGCGGAGTTTAAAACGCCCACCGTTACCACAGGCTCGCTACCGGCCTCGACCAAGGATTACACCAATCCTGCCACCGCGCCGGATATTCGTGTGCCTCGTAGAGTGATTGCTTTGCACCCGACGGCTAATGAACCTGATGTGCCTGTTTATGATACCTCCGGGCCTTATTCCGATCCGAGCGTGACCATTGATGTGGAAAAGGGATTAGAGCGCCACCGCACAGCTTGGGTTCTCGAGCGCGGGGGCGTAGAAGAATATGAAGGCCGTGACGTAAGGCCCGAAGATAATGGCGGTGCCAAGGGCAAGCATTTGGCCCGTGAGTTTCCCGTCAAGAACAACCCTTTACGAGGTCTTCCCGACCATAAAGTCACCCAGTATGAATTCGCCAAAGCCGGTATCATCACCAAGGAAATGATCTATGTGGCCGAGCGAGAAAACATTGGCCGCCAGTCTATGCTGGACGGCGCGCAGGACCGCGTTGATGCAGGGGAAAGTTTCGGAGCGGAAATGCCGGAATTTGTCACCCCAGAATTCGTTAGAGCTGAAATCGCGCGCGGCCGGGCGATCATCCCGTCCAATATCAACCATGCAGAGCTAGAACCTCAAATCATCGGCCGCAACTTCCTCGTCAAAATCAATGCCAATATCGGCAATAGCGCGGTCACTTCTTCGGTCGAAGAAGAAGTCGATAAAATGGTCTGGGCCACACGTTGGGGCGCGGATAATGTCATGGATCTCTCGACCGGCCGTAACATCCACAATACCCGCGAATGGATCATCCGTAATTCACCCGTGCCTATTGGGACGGTTCCGATTTATCAGGCGCTAGAAAAAGTCAACGGCACCGCCGAAGACCTGACCTGGGAAATTTACCGCGACACTTTGATTGAGCAAGCCGAGCAGGGCGTGGATTATTTCACCATCCATGCGGGCGTGCGTCTGGCCTATATCCACCTGACCGCCAACCGCGTTTGCGGGATTGTCTCGCGCGGCGGCTCTATCATGGCCAAATGGATGCTCTCTCACCATAAGGAAAGCTTCCTGTATACTCATTTTGACGAAATTTGCGATATCATGCGCAAATATGATGTCAGCTTTAGCCTCGGCGATGGCCTGCGCCCTGGCGCGATTGCTGACGCCAATGACGCGGCGCAATTTGCCGAGCTAGAAACTCTCGGTGAGCTAACCCAAATCGCGTGGCAAAAAGGTTGCCAAGTCATGATCGAAGGCCCCGGCCATGTGCCCATGCACAAGATCAAAGTGAATATGGAAAAACAGCTCAGAGAATGCGGCGAAGCGCCGTTCTATACGCTCGGGCCTTTGACGACAGATATTGCGCCCGGATATGACCATATCACCTCTGGTATTGGCGCGGCCATGATCGGTTGGTTCGGTACATCTATGCTTTGTTATGTCACCCCCAAAGAGCATCTCGGCCTGCCCGACCGCGATGATGTCAAAGTCGGCGTCATCACCTATAAACTCGCCGCCCACGCCGCAGACCTGGCCAAAGGTCACCCGGCCGCGCAAATGCGCGATGACGCTTTATCGCGCGCAAGATTCGAGTTCCGCTGGGAAGACCAGTTCAACCTGTCCCTCGACCCCGAAACCGCCAAAGACTATCATGACCAAACATTGCCTAAGGACGCCCACAAAACCGCGCATTTCTGCTCCATGTGCGGGCCGAAATTCTGCAGCATGAAAATCACACAGGATGTCAGGGATTATGCGGATGGACTATCGGATAATGAGAAGACGGCGCTTGGGCTATCGGCCAAAAAGGGCATGGATGAGATGAGCGAGAAGTTTAAGGGTTTGGGCGGGAAGATATACTTGTCTACGGATGGGTCTACCCGTGAGACGATTGATTAGAGTATAAAGTTCAACTAAAAGGTTGGAATTTTCGTTTTTATCGCTATATTTTTACAATGGCGATACCTAAATTCACACTTTCTGGTGTTCTACCGCCCTATTTGGGTAATCCCGTAACAGGTGATCAAAGCCCATACGAAACCAAAAGCTTCGAAGTAGTACAAACTTTTGGCTCATCAAAAGTGAGATGTGAAATACTAGAGGGATGGTTGGATCATAGAGCTGAGTTGCAAAAATTAGGGTTCGTTAGTGGTTTTCAATGGTTGGATGGGTCATTCGTTGAAGACAAAACACCGAGAGATATAGATATCGTAGTTTTCCATGAAAATAAAAGTGCGCAAAGACCAACTGTGATAAATAATAACCTAAATGTTTTTGACCCTATTTCTTCGAAGACGACTTTTAAGGTTGACCCATATTTTGTTGATTATTCTATACCAGGCGAGCCGTTAATAGAGCAGTCATCATATTGGCTTAACCTTTTTTCACATCGTAGAAATGATGATCTTTGGAAAGGCATGTTAAAGGTGCAAACAAATACGCCAAATGATGATTTGGCCGCGCGCAAAATGTTGGCGTCCCTAGGAGCTACCTATGTCTAGCGTCAAGAAGAAACTAGAATATGAAAGATCGATGGCTGATCTGACAGCTATTGAAAAACTGATTTCGAATGTTGACAAGAATGACGCTCTTGCACGTTTGGGCCTTGAATCCCGGTTGAATGAGCTGAAAGGAAAAGTAGCCCGATTGGCAGAATTTGCAGGATCAGAATTGGCTTCGGCGGCAATTTATTTTGGCGGAAAGCCAGTAATTTCTAATAAGGGAATTGAAAGTAATTTTGCATCTGAAATAATTGAAATTTTTCAGGACTTAGTTTCAAAGGTTATGGCTGAAACACTTGGGCCCTTAGGGTCGAGGGGAAAAGTGCCAAAAAAGGAACTCTCGAAGCTTCATATTACTGATATAACAAGGGGTTCATTCGGGTTTGTTTTTGAGGAATTGGATGAACAAAGCTATCTATTTGATACTGGCCTCAAAAGTTCTGTTGATACCTCTCTCGAACTTATCGAAGCGTTTGTTGATGCGGATGATGAAGAATTACAGGAATTACTGAAATCTTGTGATCAGAGAGTAGTTGATAGTATTGAGAGTTTTTTTCAAGTTCTAGATGACAATGAGGCCCGAGTACGGTTGGTAAACGAAAAACTAGATAAGTCGATTTATGAACCACAAATAAAACTAGGATTAAGCCGTGCAAGTTCAATATCTTATGAGGAAGGGCAAAAGGAACTAGTTGGAAAACTTACAGGAGCGATGTCATATGAACATTCTTTTGAAATGTTGATTGATGACAATACAGTGAAAGGTAAAATCTCTAGAGGAATAAGTGCGCAAGAAATTGAAAAGTGGGCAAAGACTTTACTTGGAAAAGAAGTCAGTGTTCATGTTCATTTTAAGGAAATTCGAAGAAATAATGAACTCAGGGGTCTCGCATATATATTGAATTCACTTTCTGGCGCTCCATAAAACCAATGAGAGAATTAGTAATTTCTCAGTTAATTGCTTTAGTTGCTTTTTTTGCTTTTCCGATTTTACAATATTTGTGGCTTCGTATTTTAACCTCTAAAGAGGGTGAGCTACAACTTTGGTATTTGCCAGCATATGGTTTTCGGTTAGTTGCCAGAAACCTTCCGCGGAAAAAAAAGTATTCTGATATTTCTTATCGAACAGTTTTCAGAGAATATTTTACTGTAAATCAAGGGGCAAGTGTTCGGACGTATGTTGATACTTTAATACAAGGGGGTGAAGAATTCTTTTTATTTCCAGGTAGTGACCAAGTTATTTTTAGTTTCAAAATTGTAGGTGAAAACGAAAACTCTCTTAAATTGGTTTATGTAGATAAATTAGGAACCGTAGAGCATTTGGAAATTCCTTTTTGGGAATTTGATCGATTAATTTTTGATTTTAAAGCCAATATGGAAAATATCTTTAACTTCGATATTAAGCTTGGAAAGAGAGGAGAGATTTCTGTTGAAGATTTAATCCGATATTGGAGAGAAATAAACATTAACAATGCGGAACAAAGATTTCAGCTTTCGAGGATTAGAAATGTTGGATAATAGTATTGCGATTGAGATACTAAGTACGAATTAAACCTACTCACAGAAATCCGTTTGACGGCCAAGAATTAATTGGCGATTGGCGTAGTTTCCGTTGAGGTCATAGGCAGACACATTGAGCCAGATGAAGCGATTTTGCGGTGTTGGGTTAAAGTCAAATGATATCGAATCGCTGACCTTTAGGTTAGCAGGATCATGTGGCTGATTAATACCATAATGGCCGCCTGATTTATTAGGGTCGCTGATATTTTGCGGTGCTCTATAGGTCAGCTCGACGGAAGCTGGCGTGAGGTTTGTAATCGCCGTTCCGCTGGGATCATCGGATAGCAGGTTAGCCTCCATCCGGCCAATGCCGCCGCCTTTATCGGAGGATGTGATAGAAAACGAGACCGGATAATTGCCGTCAAAAATATAAACGTCGAGCGCGTCTAAATTGGCGACAGATGATATGGAGGAGGCGGAGCGCTGTGTTGTGCCCGCCGGGCAAGACCGCGCCGCTTGAGTCTTTTCGGGATTACTCGTGCTGATGATTGAGGCTTGGCCGTTTTCTATCAAAGTTACCGTAATATTCGCCAGTGTGTTATCATTAGGATCAACTTTGCCCTTCGGCGTACAAGCGGCCAAAACAAGTGAACTGCCGACGAGGATGAGTAAGTTTTTCATAAATGCGTCACCCTATCAAATAAGATGTTAGCCTAGTATCACAACCCAAATGCCAATTCAAAGTCTCGCTCGTCGAAACCGTTCTTTGCCAAAATTCATCTGTTGATTCGACCTCGCTACCTGTGAGTCTTTTTGTGCGGGCGGTTCCGAAACTCCGCATAAATGTTTGTTTTACGCTAGGTTGTTTGACCGCATGTAGAAAAACCCTTAATCGTGAAACATAACTTTTTTCAGAACGGGGCCGATTATGAAAAACTCAATCACAAAATTACTATGTTCAACGCTCGCACTGCCTGTGCTTTCATTGACATTTGCAATGACCGCGGCGGCAGATGAAGTCCGCAAGGTCGAAGGCGCTACATGCCCTTCGGGTTGGGAGGGCGTTTCTTTGCAAGAGGCACAAGCCAATAAGGCTGAGCTATGCAACCAGATAAACACTTGGGATATCGCCCGCTTGTCGGGACAATCGTCTATTTCGGGGAGCGGTTACAACTGCGAAATTAAAAATAATGACACGCGGGAATTGGGTCATACGCTTTGTGCACCAGCGCCTGTATCGCAGCCCAAACCTAAACCTAAACCTGAGCCGGCAAAACTTGTTGAGCCCAATGGGACCTATATTTTGAAATCCATGTTTCGCGGCGAAGAGGAATGTTTGGAAGGCAATGAGCGGACGGGCGGTATGCAGGGCGCTGCCTTTATGAGTAGGTGCGAGCCTTATTCCGGTCAATTATGGAAATTTGAGCCACAAGAAAATAACTATTATAAACTCAGAACAGTCTTTCGGGGTGAGGATGAATGCTTTGAAAGCAATAAGCGCGATAGCGGATATATGAACGGCTCAGCCTTTATGGATAAGTGCCAGAATGTATCCGGTCAATTTTGGAAGCTTGTACCAGAAGGCAATCACTTTCGGATGAAGTCTATGTTTCGTGGAGACGATGAATGTCTTGAAAGTAATTTGAAATCGGGCGCTCAAAAAGGTAATTCATTTATGGATAAATGCCAGAATGTTTCCGGTCAATTATGGAAGCTTGAGAAGTTTAGATAAGTTCATCGCGTTTCCAACGCTATAATACGAAGCCTTTCAATCTTGCGCAAACCTTTCTAACCTAGATGAAAGAAGGGCTTTTAAAGTGCACACACCTCAATACTGGATTGATCATCTGGATCTAATGCCCCACCCTGAAGGGGGCTATTATGCCGAGACTTACCGGGCCAAGGCAAACGACGGCGTGCGGGCGGCCTCGACCGGGATCTATTTTCTGCTTGCGGGCGGTGAT
>JABABK010000099.1 GCA_014238285.1 Hellea sp. | reverse complement strand
CCTGCTGCGAGGAGCGCTATATAGGGAAACGGTTTTTGTAAGTCAAACACCTTTTGCAATAAATATCAAACAAAATGAAGTTATTTTGCAGCAAGCCTATTCCCCTCATTATTAGGGTCCTAACAGTAGAAATTCCACACTAATTCAACCTGTCAGACCCAAAAAACCCACCCCTTATCCTGAGGAGCGGCAACGCTACGTCTCGAAGGACGTTCATCCCGTGCTTGACACAGGATCGCGTTCGGACGTTTCAAAATCTGTTAGCGCAAAATCAATCCTGTATCAGAATCAGCCCGGTATTAGCCCTGTATTTGCTTTTCCTCATCCTTAGCCCTCCTCATGGTGAGCCTGACGAACCACGAAGGGTGCGGGACCTCTCACGAAATGGTTTTCGGGTGTGATTCTCAACCTCGACTTAATGCCTAACCAGCGAGATCCCGCACCCTTCGTCAGGCTCAGGATGAGGAGACGCGGATGACAGAGGTTTTAATTATAGCCCCAAGCCATCAAACGTCCGTACCAGCCGGCCAACAATCTCCTGAAACTGCTCTGGTGATTTATAGCTAATCACAATCTGCCCGCGCCCGGCCCGGTCTTTGACCCGGACCTTAAAGCCAAGAGCATCTTCGATCAGGTTCTCCACCATCACCGTATTAGGAATGGCGGTGTCGCGCAGCAGTAATCCATCTGGGCCGACATAGCGCAGTCTTCGGGCCATAGTCTCCGCGTCGCGCACAGAAAGCCGGCGCCGAATAATAAGGCGCGCCATAGCCTCCGGATCTCGCATTTTAGCAATCGCCCGAGCATGACCCTCCATCAGCCGGCCATGCTCCACATGCTCCTGAATAACGGTCGGCAAATCCAGCAGCCGCAAATGATTACGAATATAGGCCCGAGACCGCCCAAGTTCCCGCGCCATCTCCGTGACGTTCAAACCCTGATGGCCCATCAAAGCCCGTATCCGCCGCGCCCGTTCTATGGGATCTATGTCTCGCTGGTAACAGGACGCAAGTTCAGCCCGGTTTTGTAATTGCCCCATCTCATCCCAGTTTTCACACAACGCCACCTCATCCTGAGGAGCCGCTTGCGGCGTCTCGAAGGACGGCGGCACAAAGGACCAATCACGACGTTGTTCATTACTGTGTTTAACCCGTTTTGCAAATCGAGATCCAGATCGAGGCGCGTCACCCTGAAGCGGCGCGCCAAAGGATGCTTTGAGAGGCCGGGACTCGAAGGACGGATAATTATCCCCTAGCTCCGAAAGCGAAATACCGCCCAGACCGACGCTGCGCATAAGCAAAGACAAATCACATGCCATGCGATCTGTTGGGTATTGGTCTATATTATTCTTAGGCATTGGGTTTTAACTCACAATAACCTCCGCTCACGCCCGCCCTCATCGTGAGCTTGACCAAGGGTGGCGGGAAACCAGTTTTCAAAGCCATTTCATTTCACGGAAATTGAAATTTCGGAACAAAGGTCGCCACCTGTATCCTCGTGTCCCTTTGTCAAGCTCACGATGGGGCAGGAAATAGCCGGTGGTTTAATGTTTCAATTATGGATTATCCAAAAATACGGGATTAGTATGAAACTTACAAGTGTAGACACTTCAATCCACATGGACAGAAATTTCGGTTACGGTCTCCGTAACCCGCTAAAATTTTGCTATTCTTGATGTTTTAGCGAATTTAGTGTATACTGCCTCTACAAACGCGTTAGTTGTTCTGCTGAGGGAAAACATTTAGGTTGGCTTAAATTGTGAATGAATTGGATAGCGCTGTTATGCTGTTATCGCCGTAACCTTCCCATTAAAACAGAACCTATCGTGAAATTGTGGCGCAATTTACGGCTGTTTTTTGACCTGTACGGATTTATGCGCTGAACCATTTGTTGACTAGATGCAGGGGCAATCTTTGACGAAACAAAACGCCATTAAACCAGGATCTCAAGCGCAAGGGATTAATATACTTCTCAGACTATTTCTATCTTGGATCATATTCTCTTTGATAGGTGTCGGCACAGCATGGGCGGCCGATCTCCGTGTCATGACGACCGGTCTCGGCGAGGGTACGGTCACAAACACAACTGTTGGCATAAATTGCAGCTCCGGATCGCCCGCCGCAGCCTGCAATGCAACGGGCCTGAGCGGCAATGTTACTTTGACCGTGACGCCTGGAACAGAATTCGTATTCGAACCCGGCTGCGCGAGCACAAGCGGAAATAGTTGCGTCGTTGACATGGCGAATGACCGGTCAATTCGGGTCAAGTTTAACTTGAGCACCGTATCGGATCGCGATTTGACACCCGCAGAGATCGCTGACCCTGACATGCTCAATAGTTTTCTCGCCGCACGCACCCAGATTAATACGCCAGCGCGCTTCCTGAGTGTCCTGCCGGACGAATACAAACAAAATTGGATCATGATGACGCGTTCCGAGAGCTTGCAAACGGGCGTCGCCAGCATGCCGCGGTTCTTGCTGCCAAGTGCTGATGGTAAATTTGTTTTCACCTTCGGCCTCACGGAAAGTGTGCATTTTCCATCGTCCCACCCTAATGCAGTAGAGTTCATGCAATGGGATTCAGTCGACAAAAACTTTCGATTTCACGAAATCGTGCTGGCCAATGTCGGCGAGATGAACTTTTTAGAAACCAATGATGGGGGTTCAATTGTTTTAGGTGATCCAGCAGTTGAAGCACGCAGCCGTCAGGTCTTTATTGACGATCAAAAGTGCACCAAATGTCATTCAACTCAAAACATCTTAACGCCGAGTCCCAAAGATACCGCACCAACGTCTAGCTCAAGGGTCGGAACTTCGACTCCAATCGGAGTGGTAACGCCGTTTCGGGTTAAGGCCAAAAACAAGCCCAACTGGGACCCTTATGACAGCTGGGCCGGCATGACGCCATTTAATCGCGATCGAATTTACGAGGCCTCGATTGAAGCCGCAGCGTTCAGAAAATTACACAATCCATGGACCTGGCGCGAAGAACCTGAAATTCGTCGTTTCATTGAACAGCTTGATCTGCAACCAACGGGCATTGGTGATGTTGATCGTATTTCACGGGACGAAAGCGGGGGCGCAGATGACGGCGAAATCACCTTTAAATTTGATGAAACACCTGAGGGGATTCCGGCTGGCACGAGGACAACCAATTATAGGTTCGACGGCAATGTCGGGTCAGGCACTGCCACGGATATCCATCAAGGCGGTACGCGTGGTTCTCAGTTTGTTGTCTTGCAGCATTCAGTCCGTCCTGGCAATGATGAAGGCCGGGGCGTCGTATTTTTTGATATGCTTGGTGGCTTTCGCGGCAGTGAACTTAATCAACAACGTATCGCCGATGAAATTCTCAATCACCATTATGTAACGGGTTCTCATCTTTTTGATCCTCGTCCGCTCGCGCTTGCTGTCGCAAAAGGGTGCTTCCGTTACGATACGGCGAGTGCGCAAGTGACGGGTAGTGACGGACAAGCCATTAGCCGGCTCGATTTTTTTAATGCTCGGTACAATACCGACGCGTCAATTGCAGGCGGATTCGCAGGTCTTCGTGCTGATACCGAGGCGCGAGCGGAAAGCTTGCCTTTGGTCAAGGCGGGTTTGCAAAAACGTAATCTGGATCGAATGGACGATATTTATCTCAAACGCCATAAAATAACACGTGACCTAATTAGTGAACTTGGATTGATTAGAGAATATGGGACTGGCACTGCTGATGGAACAGCACGAGATAATGAGCGGTTGCGTAAAGAGGTTTTTCGTCGTCCTCTGAAGATAGTTGAAGGCGACATAATTTTGGAGGAATTTGACGGCGACGAGACCGTTATGCGGGATCTAACAGTGGCAGAGCTGGATGAACAAGGCATCTATGTTGATCGCGAAGAAGATGCTTTCAATTACGAAACTCCGAATGCAGCCCGAAGGGGTTTTGTGCCATTGTACCGCTACTTTTTGGAACCACTCGGCATCTCTGTCGATAAATGGTCAACAGGCGTGCGAGGTCGATCGCGCACCTACACCTTCGCAGATGTCTTCAGCCTTGGCAATTATAACGGGATCATATCGAGAGATCTCGAACGCAGCATCACGGGCAGAGATATCGGCGCAGATGCACGCCCCGGCATAGCTGAATTCTCGGGCGGCGCACCAACGACCTGCGGGGCGTTGATTGCTCACCTAAATCAGGACAGCGACGACACAATACCAGCGCCGGCCGGAAGCCTTCACACATTGCCAGATAATTACACCATCCCCAAATTCACGGATGTTCAGCGTATTATCAACAAGGCTTGCATTGAATGTCACGGTGGACTCGACATCCCGCCCTTTAAGAATCGCGGAACTTTGAATTTGGCAGAAACTGAAGTTCCGGCGACGGGGGATGATCGGTTATCGCAATCATTCAACAGGTTTTCGGGTTTGACCACGGCAACAGATCCAGATGACACAACTATTATGAGGGTAATCACGTCGGGCCTGTCATTCCTAACGAATTGCCCCGACGGTGTTATGCCATGTGAAGGTCCGACTCTCAGTCAAACTGATATCGAAACGATCAGACGTTGGATCACTGGCGTCGCTGGCGACCCTTCGACAGCAAGAGCAAATTCGCGCGGCGACCCGCATATCGCGACCGTCGATGGCGTGAATTACGATTTTCAAGCCGCTGGCGAGTATACACTTCTAAGAGGTCAAGGTCTTGAACTTCAAGCGCGTCAAACGCCCGTAACGACACAGGGCACGATTTATGATGACCATACCGATCTGAGGTCTTGTGTTAGTATCAATACGGCGATTGCCATGAAGGTCGGGCGCCATCATATCACCTATCAACCCAGCGGACGCGGGGATGAACCTGAAACGCGCTTAGAATTGCGGATCGATGGCAAGCTGGTTCAGATTGGCGGCGGAACCACGAACCTCTCCCAAGGCGTACGTGTGCGGACCCCAAAAAGCGGCGCGATCTATGTCGATACACCCGGCGGCGGATCAATATCAGTGCAGCCCCATCATTGGCCACATCATAATGTGTGGTATATGCATGTCGACACCCGCCGTCTACGTGCCAGTCAGGGCCTAATGGGGGAAATTTCGCCGGGCAATTGGCTCCCGGCTCTTCCAGACAGCCGGACGCTGGGGGCCCGGCCTACGAGCGCAATCGCAAGATATGCCACTCTCTACAATAATTTTGGCAATGCGTGGCGGGTTAGTGATGAGACGAGCCTATTTAACTATCCACCAGGTATTTCCACGGTAAATTACACTATTCCATCTTGGCCTTTGGGGCACGAGCCTTCTGGATGTGATGTGCCGCCTTGGGATGTCTTTGATGAGTTCCGCGAAGGTCCAGCTATTGAAACAATTGCGCCGCGGACGCCCGCGCCCGTGCCAATTGAATTGGAGGACGCAGAACGGTTTTGTGAAAGTGTCATCGAACCTAAGGCCCGGCGAAACTGTATCGCTGATGTCGCTGTTACCGGCGAACAAAGCTTTGCGGCAGCTTATGTCGCCAGTGAAACGTATTCACTCAATCTAAGGCCAATGTCGCCGAAGCTTATTTTTCCGCTAGATCGCTACACCGATAACACACCGATATCGCCGCCCGTCAAGTTTAAATGGGAGACGAGCGAAGACGCGAATGCCAACGGGCTCATCTATCGTCTTTGCGTTTGGGAATTTGAGACGGAGCGAAATTTCAATAAATGTACGGAAATTGCGCATGCTGGCGGCCCTGGTACCATCGTCCTTCCCGGCGGGATAACCGTTGATTGGAAGGCAGGTTTATGGCTTGCCGGAATTGTCGCTATCATTGGCTTCTTGATCTTCCTGTTATGTGTATTTGTGGTTTTCCGTAGGCGTTATCGATGGCTAGCCTTTATCGCACTGTTAATCCTGCTTGCGATTTTGTGGGCGTTCTACCTTGCAGGCATTCATAAAGGTGGCTCCAGTGGCGTCATCGTCAGCGAACGCAATCTGGAATCAGGTAAAGAATATTACTGGAGCGTCATTGTTGAAGATGCAGACGGCGGAGTCGTTCATAGTCAATCGCGAAGGTTTGAAGTGGAGTAATAGAAACAGCTTCAATTTCACTGAGTCTATGCTGGAGACAGCGGGGAAGTCGTTACGCCATTCGTGCAGGTCGGAACTTACCCGACAAGGAATTTCGCTACCTTAGGACCGTTATA
>JABABK010000098.1 GCA_014238285.1 Hellea sp. | reverse complement strand
TGCCATTTGCCGAAGTGCATAGCGGTAACCCTGCGCCCGATCAATCGAGCCCGGTTTCGTTTGTTCATCCACATAAGCTCCGGCTTCGCTCAAAACGGAAACAAGTTTAGCGAAACCCTCACCTTCCATATCAGACAGGACAGTGTTGGCGAGTTCGTTTTTGATTGAGTTAATTTTTGATTTAGCAATCAACCCGACAATTGCTGCTGTCATCAGCAAGAATAAGATAAAAAATTTCAATCTATGGCGAAAAACAAAAGGTTGCAAAAAAACTTCCTCAAAAAAAATAGGCTGCCAAAGGCAGCCAAAAATCATTAAATCAAGGCAACTTTAGAAGTCGAGGCCTAGGCTAACCCCATAAGTCCGTGGCGTTCCGAATACGTGGACTTGCTTGGCAAATGTTTCAAACGGTAAGGTATCAACTGTATATTTATCATCAAATAGGTTTTGACCCCAGAGTGCCACCGTGCCTTTAACGCCAGTCAAATCTTCAAGATCAATACCAATACGGCCGCTGACCAAATCTTGTTTCGTTAAGTATAGGAAAGATGTGGTTTCTACTTTATCTTTATGGCTGTAGTTCAAATTAGCAAAGATACCGGTACCATTATCAAGTTCACCCTTATAACTCAGCGACGCCAAATAGCTAAGTTTTGGCGTGCCTTGAAGACCATCACGGGTCACAATACCAATAGAAGCATTAGGTGATATAATATCGCCAATCTTACCGTCAAGATAAGTCATACTACCGGAAGCTGTTAGACCATCTGCCAAAGCAATAGCTGTTTCAGCTTCAAATCCGTAGACTTCAGACGGAACGTTCACGATGGCACGCTTCGTCGAAATAACAGGGTCAATACCTACTGTAACTTGCTGGTTTGGAATATCATAATAGAAGGCCGAAGCATTCAAACGGAATTTTCCTTCCGAAAATTCACCCTTAAAGCCTGCCTCATAGGAGGTAATTTCTTCGGGATCAAAGGTGAAATCTTCTGCAAATTGCTGCCCCGCGGCAGGAACTTGAGATGCACTTGCATTAAACCCACCTGATCTGAAAGCTTCTGAATAGCTAGCATAGAGCATCAAATCATCATTCACATCATATTCGACAATGGCTTGAGGATCTAAACTACTGAAGCTCAATTTTCCGCTTGTCGGCAAGATTGGGTTTCCTAAAAAGTCAAACTCATCTCTAAAGAATGGTGAATGGTTTTGTTGGAAGCCCTTCTTGGTTTCGTCAGAATAACGCAAACCGCCGATTAAGCGGAAATCATCGGAGACGTTATAGGTAACTTGGCCGTAAGCAGCGTAAGCCTTAGTGTCGATTTCTAAATAATTACCCGTTGAAAAACGAACTTCACGCAAAGCCTCTCTCGTCAAACCGGAATATATTCCAGCTATTTGAGCCGAAGAAGCCGCATCCGTTGCAACCAGGCCGCCAAGTGCGCAATTTGCATAAATAAATGCAGGCAAGCCAGGAATACCTGCAAGCGTGATACAGCCACCACCTGGAGCGGCAAACCCGAAGGCAACCCCAAGAACATCCAAATAGTCCTGAGCATCGCCACCGTTAAAGCCGCTACGACCAGTAGAAGTATCTTCATTGAAGTAATACAGACCTGCTGTATACTCAATTTTTCCGTCATCAAAGCTACCGGTTGACGTTGTCTCAAAACTATATTGAGAATGCCCGTCAACGGTCGGGGAACGTTCACCGTCGGGAGATTGGAAAAGCCCCGTAATTGGCGACCGTGGAATGAAGTTCGAAAAATCACTCCGGACTTGATCACCTGGCGTATAATTCACAACTTGTTCTATTTGCGCGACAAACCCTGCAATTGATTGGTGCCCCGGCGCCGGATTAATGTCTGCATTCAAGATACCTTCAACAATTTGTGGATTTACCTGCGGCAACAAGGATACATAACGTTCTGAATCCATACCTCTCCATGATCCTGAAATTTTGAGATCGTGGTTTTCATGAAAATCCCAGTCTATCGTTGCGCTGAGACCTTTATGCTCTGCAAAGCCATCGCCAACAGGGCTATTAGATGTAAATTCTTCAAGCCGTTCATCCGTCGCACCCAAAACGGCCGCCGCAAATAGTGAGGTTGGCGTACTAATATCAAAAGCTTGATAAAAATGCGGCTCATTTGTCGACTTGTTGTAGTCGGCTGCCAACTCCAAATTAACATCCGGAGAAAGATCAATCCCAAGAGCTGCCCGCAGGCCATACCGCTCATAACCACTATAGTCATTGCCCGCACCTAAGTTTTCAACCCAGCCATCTCTACCGCCATATTGACCAGAAACGCGCAATGCAGCTGAATCATCAAACGCAATGTTCGCCCCGCCTTTAAGTGTCTGCGCATTATAATTGCCGTAACTTGCACTTACGTGACCATATGTATCCGCAGTATCAGGCGCTTTAGAAATCAGATTGATCGCACCCGCAACCGCATTACGCCCGTACAGCGTGCCCTGCGGTCCCTTAAGGACCTCGACGCGTTCTAGATCTGGCGAGTCAAAGGCCAAACCAACAACTTTACCCATATAAACGCCGTCTGTATAAACAGCAACTTTACTATCAAGACCAAGCTGCGGGTCAAATGTACCAACGCCGCGAAGAGCAATCCGAACACCGTTAGAGTTGGCCGCTGCGGGATATGTATAAAGACCCGGCGTGAACTGAGCGATATCTTCGAGCCCCTCAATTCGGAAAGTTTCTAGAGCGTTTGAATCAAATGCTGTCAGAGACATAGAAACGTCTTGCAGACTTTCTTCTTTCTTAGTCGCCGTGACGACAATCTCGTCGAGTTGGGCGTAAGCTGGCGCAGACGTGGCCAGAAAAGATGTTGAAATGGCTAGAGCCGATAAATTGCGAAATTTGGATGACCGCATAATAAAATTCTCCCCTTTATATATTCGGTTTCATACGAAATTATCTTTTTATTAAGTCATTTAATAGCGTCCGGCAATCCAATATACGTAAAATACTTCGCAAAAACTGCGCGTTTTATACTATTTTTGCCCATTTTAACCATTTTTGCGTAGTGATGTTGCATTTTTGTTACGCACTGAGCACTCAACCGATTGCAATTAATTTCAAACAAGCTATCAATTACCCAGAGTAATTCAGGACGGATATCCAATTAAAATGACCCTAGAAGAGCGCATTACAAAACTAGAAGCTGAATCCGACATTCGCCGCCTCAAAGCCCGCTACCTTAATGCTTGTGACCGCAAAGACGTTCCGGCTATTCGCGCCTGTTTTACTAAAGACGCCGTCATCGATTTCCCTCCCCTAGGAGAATTTGATGTGGATGGCCTTATCGGCATCTTCACCCAAATGGCGGTTTCGACGTCGGTCATTGATAGCCATCACGGCCATAACGCCGAAATCACGATCAATGGCGACAAAGCCGAAGCGATCTGGAACCTTGGTTTCGCGACCATAAACCCAGACGATAACAGCTTTCGCCTTCTCGCTGGGTTTTACACCGATAAATATGAGCGCCAAAATGGCAAGTGGCTGATGATCTATACAAGATCAGAGCCGCGGAAGATTATCGACGGCAAGCTGGAAGAGTCTAGCACGTCCGCACACCTGATAAAGGACACTATATGAAAACAGCCATCGTAACAGGTGCCGCTTCAGGCCTTGGCGCAGAAACAAAGAAGCGCCTCGAAAAGCAAGGATTCAACGTTATTGGGATTGATCTCAGAAATGCTGAAATCTGCGCTGATCTTAGCACAGATGATGGGCGACAATCAGCCATTGATCAGGCCTTGGAGCTCTCTGGCGGAAAAATTGATCGCCTCGTCCTAGCGGCAGGGCTTGGCGGTCACATAGAAAATGGGCAATTAGTGGCGAAGGTCAATTACTTTGGCACCGTAATCCTTCTAGATGGACTTGAAGCGGCATTAGAAGCCACGTCAGGCCGCTGCGTCGTTATCGGGTCCAACACGGCTCAATTAGGGGCCGATCCTAACAGCCCCATGATAGTCGCCATGCTTGAGGGAGATGAGTCCAAGACCTTAGAGATCATTGGCGATTCACATGCCGCCTTGGTTTACGGCTCAACCAAACACGCCGTGACCCGCGCTGTTCGTCGGCGCGCCGCTGATTTGGGCGCAAAGGGTGTCACCATAAACGTCATCGCTCCCGGCCCAACAGAAACGCCTATGCTGCAAGGCGTCATAGACCACCCGGTTATCAGCCAGAGTCTCAACGCTATTCCAATTCCAAAAATCCGCTTCGGACGGCTGGATGAAGTCGTCGATGTCATCGAGTTCATGCTCTCCGACTCCGCCGAATATATGCAAGGCAGTGTTATTTATGTAGACGGGGGTACCGACGCGCAGATAAGACCTGATGAATTCTAACGTGGCCTTCATTACATGGACGGCGGCCAATGAGGTATGGCGACGCTATGAAAATTCAAAGATCCTTCCTTAGCCAGTCAAAAAAAGCTTGGTTATCCTATCTTGTACTGGTCGTTATACAATTAGGTTTCACCTTGTTATTTTATAGAAATCTCCCCCTAATGGGCGATGAGTTAACTTACTATACTGGGGCACAAAAATTAATTCAGGGCGATTTATCCGGCCTTTACGGCCAACATTTCATGCCCGGCATCTCGATCCTTTTATATGGCGGGGAAGGGATTAAGACCATTTTCCCATGGCTAGACTTTCGTACTTTCATCTCCCTCACCTCGCTTATATTCGCTGGCATTACGATCATTTTAATACCTAAAAACTGGGGCCAAGCACGGTGTATATATCCATTATTCTTAGCGCTTTCACCGATGATCATATTTTTCTCAACAAGGATTTGGTCAGACCTTATTGCCGGACATATCCTTGTTATTATTTGCCTTTTAACTTATCGGTCAGTTGTAAAAAATCCGCACTCTTTTCGAAGTCTAGTTGTCGTCGGCGGACTATGCGCAACCCTCCTATATTTTAGGAATAACTTGCTGTTATTGGGGCCTGCCATATTTTTGGTGCTCGCCTGTAATAACTTTATACAAAGCAAGTTGTTTAAACACGTTTTAAGAAATTCGTTCAAAAATGGCGCGGCCTTAATGATTGGCTTTAGCTTAATCTGGCTACCGTGGGTTATCGCATCATCCATGAAAACAAATGAGTTTACGCTCCACCCTGGCTTAATTAAACGCACGCAACAAACAAAAATTTGGGCGATAAGCCCGCCCAGTTCCGAATGGGGTTCCGAGAGAGGCACAGATTTCAGCCATAGATTATTTGTGCATGCCGAAGGCATTTTGGTTCAAAACAACCTAATCGATCCCAATCAAGTTATTGGATCAAAAGTCATTATATCCGGCCCCTTCAAACGAGACTCTACCGGCGCATTATTTGCCGGCCGACGCCTTGGATATAACCGCCTTAGTACCGACAAAGATATCTGGAAATTAGCCGTGGACCAAGCAGAAGCTGAGATTTTGAAAGACATTCGAGGTCACTTAACACTAAAGACGCGACTATCAGCCTATCGCCGTAATTTCATGAATCTGTTTGCGAATCCCAACCATTTCCTGGCTGCCGGACTCAAAAATGCTAATGTGGAATTCCATGAAAGCAACGGAGTATGGCAAGTAAAACGCCCCTACACAGTCGGCGGCGCTGCTATAGACGCAAACATCTGGCCAACACATAAGTTCGCCAGTCTATACCTCATATTTAACGCGGTATATTATGTATTTTTACTTGCCAGTGCAGTGCTCTTTTCACTCGGAATATCACAACGAGGATCATCAAGGCTATTTGCGCAATTAGCGACAGGCGCAATCGCCTCATTTCTTATTTTGATTTTTATGCACCCTGGCCATGGACGATATATCTTTCAACTCATGCCTTTATTGGTTCTTTGCGCAAGCCTATTCTGGTCTTCTCGCCTTAAAACCAAGGCACTATCGTAAAATTCCTTTTAGTTTATTCGGTTTTAAGCACTTTCCGAATGACATTCGGAAAGTCTTTCGATATAACCATAGAAAAAATGAATGGGAATATTATGAGCGATCAAAAATCAGTCTTTATTACAGGCGCTGCCATGGGAATGGGCGCGCTTAAAGCCAAAACTCTGGCCGAACGTGGCTGGAAAGTTTTCGCGGGTGTCTTGCCCGGCGCAGATATTTCAGAGCTTGGCGACAATGCAAATATTACAATGGTTGACCAGGACGTTACATCAGATA
>JABABK010000097.1 GCA_014238285.1 Hellea sp. | reverse complement strand
TGACGAAGGACGAGGGTGTTAAGTGTTATAACATATTCAGTTCGAGTTTAGCTTCTTCGCTCATCCGGTCCATGGTCCATGGCGGGTCAAAGGTCATCGCGACCTCGACGCGGCGAACGCCTGCAATCACTTCGCAAGCCTCTTGGACCCACATCGGCATTTCGCCCGCCACAGGGCACCCTGGCGCGGTTAAAGTCATATCAATCTTGAGCGTCCGATCATCTTCTAACTCGACCTTATAGATCAGGCCTAATTCATAGATATCGACCGGGATTTCAGGATCATAGACTGTCTTGATTTGCCCGATAACATCAGCGGTTATACGCTCTAGCTCTTCCTGGGTCGGCGCATCCGCTGGCGCGCCGGAAAGATCAATCACATCACGTTTTGGAGACTCAGCCACGATATTTGGCGCAGCTTGCTCGGCAGCCTCGGCTTTTTCCAAACCGGGGATTTGCGAATTTGCCATAGCTTCGGCTTGGCGCTGTCTATTTGTCGTCGTATCAGTCATATCTTCCAACTATATAGTATCATATTTTAAGATAAAAAGTGCGATGCTTTTTTTAAGCCTTCAACCAGGCGGTCCGCTTCATCCAGTGTGTTGTAAATTCCAAAGCTAGCCCGCGCCGTCGAATGTATGCCAAGGCGGGTCATTAAAGGCTGGGTACAATGCTGCCCTGCCCGCACGGCAATGCCGTATTTATCAAGGATTTGCGCCACATCATGGGCGTGCGCGCCTTCTAGGTTAAACGACAGAACACTGCCTTTATTGGGCGCATCACCGATGAGTTTAAACGTGTTGATATCGCGAAGACCATCAAGGGCGTGGTAATAAACCGCCATTTCGTGTTGATGGATATCGGTCGGATCATATTGGCGATACCAGTCTATGGCCGCGCCAAGGCCAATGGCCTCTAATATGGGCGGCGTACCCGCTTCAAATTTATGGGGTGGATCATTATAGGTAACGTGGGTCTCAAACACATCTTCGATCATTTCGCCGCCGCCGTTAAACGGACGAAGACGTTCGAGCATATCCATAGTGCCGTAAAGCGCGCCAATACCCGTCGGACCATAAAGCTTATGTCCGGTCATACAGAAGAAATCGACGCCAAGGTCAACCACGTCAATCGGCATATGAACCGCAGCCTGCGTGCCATCGACCACAAAGATTGCGCCTGTGCTTTTAACCCAAGGGGCAATCTCTTTGATCGGGTTTACCGTGCCAAGTACATTGGACATATGCACCAAAGACACGACTTTGGTTTTGGCTGATAGCATGGACTTTAGCGCGTCCAGATCAAGCACGCCATCATCAGAGACGGGTACAAATTTGATCACCGCGCCTTTGCGCTCGCGCAGGAAATGCCACGGCACGATATTGGAATGGTGTTCCATTTGAGAGATAATGATCTCGTCGCCAACTTCGATTTCATCGGCCAGGCCATAAGCGACCAGATTAAGCGCTTCGGTTGCGCCGCGCGTAAAGACGATATTATCGGTCTTAGGCGCACCGAGAAAATCCGCGACCTTAACCCGCGCGCCTTCATAGGCAGCCGTTGTTTCATTGGCCATAGTGTGAAGCCCGCGATGCACATTGGCAAAGGACGTTTCCATCTGGTTTTTAAGCGCATTGATAACCGCAAGCGGTTTTTGCGCTGACGCTGCATTATCAAGATAAGCAAGAGGCTTGCCTTCGATTTCTCGGGTTAGAATCGGAAACTGAGCGCGTATAGCCTCAACATCAAATGTCTTATAATTAGAAGCCATAAGACGCCTCTAACCACTGATTAATCTGCTTCATCAAAGACGCTTTCATGTCTTCATCGGCCATATCATCAAACACAGAAGCCAAAAACGCTTCGGTCAACAATGCTTTGGCCTGCGCCAGTGGAATACCTCGCTGACGCATATAAAACAGGGCGCTCTCATCAAGCGCGCCAATGGTATTGCCATGGGCGCAAGCGACATCATCGGCGTAAATCTCAAGCTCCGGCTTAGAGCGTATCTGAGCGCGGTCCGAGAGCATCAACGCATCATGACGCATTTCAGCATCCGTATGTTGCGCCTCTTTCTCGACATGAAACTTGCCTTGAAATACGCCTCTAGCTTTGTCTGTGACGACACCTTTGACCGATTGGCGTATATGGCAATTCGGATGGCTCAGCTCTGTATGACTAGTCATATCCGTATGTTTGTCGCCCGATAGAAGGTAAGCACCGTTCATATGGGCCTCTATGCCCTCGCCCTTGCCATAAAGACGGGTTTCAAGGCGAAATAAAGCGCCGCCAAATGACAGGACGTATTGCTCAAACTTGGTGTCTTTTTCGGCCGTTAAAGAGGCTGTAGAAATTCGCGTCGCCGTTTCAGGATCATCATGGACAAGGATACGGGTAAGCTTCGCGCCCTCGGCTAGATGAATTTGCATATCAATATTGGCAAAGGATTTATCCGCGCCTTTGTGATGCTCGACAACCGTTAAGCTCGCGCCCTTCTCAAGCTTGATTGTAATGCGGCCATGACCGGATATTAAGTTTTCAATAAGTAAGCTATCCGCCGGATGGGTATTAGCGGGAACATGGAAGTTCCAGCTTTGCCCGGCAAAGTTTGCGGCAAGCTTGCCCATAACGGTATCAGATGTAGCGCCCTCACCTTGCATGACCGAAATACCGGCAGGCGGCGTAAAGCGCGGCGCCATAGCGAGGGAAAGGCCAGGCATTCCTTCAGGCACAGCACGGCTAACATCCGTCCATTTCCACGCTTCCATGCGGCGGTGGGGTAGTTGATTGATAATGTTCATAACACCCACCATCCGTCATTACCGCCCTTGTGGCGGTAACCCACGACCATGGATTGCCGGGATAAACCCGGCAATGACGAAATTAAATTATGTGTCATCACACCCCTCCGCTCATCCCGGCGCAGGCCGGGATCCAAGCCATGCTTGCCACGCTAACTGCACCATGATTCTTGGTCACAGGCTTGAGCGTGGACCCCGCTCTGCAGCGGGGTGAGCGAATATGAAAACTAAGCGGCATATTTGTCATAGCCTTCTTTTTCCAAAAGCTTTGCAAAGTCCGCATCGCCTGATGCCGCAATTTTACCACCTGCCAAAACATGGACTTTATCCGGCGTGATGTAATCCAAAAGACGTTGATAGTGCGTGATAATCAACATGCCGCGATCTGGTGATCGCAATGAATTCACACCGTCTGCCACAATACGCAAGGCATCAACATCCAGACCGCTATCAGTCTCGTCCATGACGATGAAGCTTGGTTCCAGCATCATCATCTGGAAAATTTCCATACGTTTCTTCTCGCCGCCGGAAAATCCGACATTAAGCGGACGTTTGAGCATATCAGGTTTGATCTTGAGCTCTTTGGCAAGGGCGCGGGCCTTTTTAAGAAACTCCGGCGCGCCCATTTCTTCTTCGCCGCGGGCTTTACGCTGGGCATTCAGCGCGGTTTTCAGAAATGTCATGGTCGGTACACCCGGAATTTCCAAAGGATATTGAAAGGACAGGAACAATCCAGATGCAGCGCGCTCTTCCGGCTCCATATCCAGTAGGTTCTGGCCGCCAAGCTCAACCGTACCCTCGGTTACCTCATAGTCATCCCGGCCCGTCAGGACATAGGAAAGCGTCGATTTACCGGCCCCATTAGGCCCCATGATGGCGTGGACTTCTCCAGCAGGAACTTTCAGTGAAAGCCCTGTTAAAATTTGGCTCCGAGCCTCGCCAACAACGGCGTGTAAATCATTGATTTTTAACATTATTTTATTCCAATCAATTTGGTAATTCCCACGTCCAAAAAGCAAAAATGATAAATCCAACAAATCCCAAAATTCCTAAAATAGTCATAGACCATAAAATGATCAGAGTTTTGTTGACCCAATCTTGTTTTTTAAACCACTTCAACCCTTAAACCCAGTCACTTCGATTTCGATCTTCATTTCCGGCTTGATCATGCCGGCCACGACCATAGTGGCGGCGGGGCGGATTTCGCCGAAATAGGCGCCTAAAACCTTGGTCAGTTGATCGGCATATTTCATATCGGAGATGGTATATTGAACGCGGACTGTATGGCCTAATTCAAATCCGCCAGCTTCCATAGCGGCTTTAATCGTGCGAAGCGCATTGCTCGCCTGTTGCGCCACGCTCTCGGGCATATTGCCCTCGCCGTCATAACCGGTTGATCCGGCCACAAATATCCAATCGCCCTGCACCACAGCACGGGAGTAGCCAAACTGCTTCTCAAACGGCGAACCCGATGAGATTAATTTGCGTTTGGTTTCTGGTTTTTTATTACTTGGCATTTCTATTTCCTGATTATTTTACTCGTCATTGCCGGGTTTATCCCGGCAATCCATGTGTGGATTACCGCCACAAGGGCGGTAATGACGGAATTATTTAAATTTTATCCCACACTTCCTTCTAAACTAATCGCCACCAATTTCTGCGCTTCAACCGCAAATTCCATAGGGAGCTTTTGCAACACGTCACGGCAAAACCCATTGACCAAAAGCGCAACCGCGTCTTCTTCAGACAGCCCGCGTTGACGACAATAAAATAACTGATCATCAGATAGTTTCGAAGTGGTCGCTTCATGCTCAAACTGCGCCGACGGTGTATCGCTTTCGACATAGGGCACGGTATGGGCGCCGCAATCATTACCAATTAAAAGACTATCGCACTGGGTGAAGTTCCGCGCGCCTGTCGCTTTACGGTGGGCGCTAACGAGGCCTCTATAGGTCGAGTTTGATTTACCGGCGCTAATCCCTTTAGAGATGACGCGCGATTTGGTGTTCTTGCCCAAATGGATCATCTTCGTGCCTGTATCGGCTTGTTGATGGCCGTTAGTGATGGCGATGGAGTAGAACTCGCCTTGGCTATTATCGCCGCGCAGAATGCAAGACGGATATTTCCATGTCACAGCAGAGCCGGTTTCGACTTGAGTCCAGCTAACTTTGGAGTTCGCGCCCCGGCAATCAGCCCGTTTGGTCACGAAGTTATAGACCCCGCCCTTGCCTTCGCTGTCACCCGGCCACCAGTTTTGCACAGTGGAGTATTTAACTTCAGCGTCTTCATGGACGATAATTTCAACGATCGCGGCATGTAGCTGGTTTTCATCGCGCATTGGCGCGGTGCAGCCTTCGAGGTAGGACACATAAGAGCCTTTATCGGCAATGATCAGCGTGCGTTCAAACTGGCCTGTCCCCTGCGCGTTCATCCGAAAATAGGTCGAAAGCTCCATGGGGCAGCGCACGCCCGGCGGGATATAGACAAATGATCCGTCCGAAAACACCGCATTATTGAGTGTGGCATAGTAATTATCGGTCACAGGCACGACAGAGCCCATATATTTTCTAACCAGATCTGGATGATCTTTCACGGCCTCTGAAAACGAACAGAAGATCACGCCATGTTTGGCCAGCTCATCCTTAAACGTTGTGACAACCGACACGCTATCAAACACAGCATCAACCGCCACTCTCGGCGCGCCTTCAACGCCTGCGAGGACTTCCTGTTCTTTAAGAGAAATCCCTAACTTGTTATAAATTTCAAGAATTTCTGGATCGACTTCATCGAGTGACTTCGGACCCTCTTTTTTAACGGGCGAGGCGTAGTAATACATGTCCTGAAAATCAATTTCAGGATAATCAACCATAGCCCAATCAGGCTCTTTCAGGGTCAACCAACGGCGATAGGCTTCAAGGCGCCAATCCAGCAGCCATTCTGGTTCGTCCTTTTTGGCCGATATAAAGCGGACAATGTCTTCGTTCAGGCCTTTAGGCGCGAATTCTTGCTCGATATCACTATCAAAACCGTATTTATACTTATCCGCTTCTAGCGCGCGAACGCCTTCAACGGTTTGAGCGTCGATAGAGTCTTTGATGTTCACGTCATTGCTACTCATGAGGCTGCTCTTATTGTGTTTTCTGGCATTTGTTCGCGGACTTTTTTGCGGATTTTGGCCCAGGCATTTAAGAAATATTCGGCCTCTTCCATCGTGCTGTCATATCCCAGAGAAATCCGGATCGCGCCCTGCGGCGCATCGTCCAATCGGCCCATGGCGGTTAGGGCCTTGGACGCATCGGTTTTACCCGATGAACAAGCCATGCCGCGACTGACTGAAACGCCTTCAATATCAAGCGACATCATGAGGGTCATCGAGCTGGCATCCGGCACAGCGAAGAACGATGTATTTGGCAAGCGTTTCTCGTCTTGCCCAAATATCGTGACACCGGCTTCCATTTCGGCCATATTCGC
>JABABK010000096.1 GCA_014238285.1 Hellea sp. | reverse complement strand
GTATCCGCGCTGGCATTGGGATCGCTCTGACGTTCTGTTTTGTGAGCTTTCTTTGGATTTTCTTTAGAGCTCAAACTTTTGCGCAGAGTTTCCATTTTGTCGAAGGATTGTTTGTCGCGCGTCATGGACTAACTATTGACATGGATCCTATACTAACAATTACGCTGATCATCGCTACACTGTTCCACGCCTATAATGGCATGGATCATCCGGCAAAATATTTAGGTCGATTACCTGGACCAGCCTATAGCTTAGGAACTGGTGCGATGTTTGCACTGCTACTGGCCCTAACGGCGGCCGAGCAACAGGCCTTTATTTACTTTCAGTTTTAGTAAGGTTCGACGATAAAATCAGGACACTCCCCGTAAGAACCTGAGCCATAATTGGTTCGGGTTCTTTAGTTTTCATAATCAAAATCATTTATTTTCCATTTTGCAATTTCATGAATTTTAAGCCCAAATTAATCACTTAAGGCATTGTTTTTAAACGGCAAAATAATTCGATAAATTGGCACAAAGATTGAAACGTTATTCGCAACAGTATTCACTAAGGAGATAGGTATGCGAGCGAAAATAAAGTCACATGAACTTGCCAATCAACAATTTTACCCGCAACTAGTTCAAAAACAAAAGGCCCGTGTGAGCATTTGCGGATTGGGTTATGTCGGAATTGTAACATCGGGATGTCTCGCTGATCTTGGCCATGATATTATCGGGGTTGATACTGATAACCGCAAACTAAAAACCATTGCTCGCGGCGAAAGTCCAATCTCAGAACCTGGCCTGGGTCAACTCTTAACAGCTGGCGTCAAGAACGAACAAATTAGCGTCACAGGAAGCCTTATGCGTGCTGTTTGGGACACGGATGTTACTTTTGTATCAGTTGGGACTCCAACGGCAGAAGATGGTGGCTGCGATATGTCTGCTGTTATGGCGGTTTCGCGCCAAATGGGTATGGCACTTCAGGCGAAAAAGAGCTTCCATGTTATCGTCATGAGATGTTCTGTACCGCCAGGCACGACATTAGGCCTAATGCGTAAAATCCTTGAAACCGAGTCTGGTAAGACAATGGGAGTCGATTTTGGTTTATGCTTCAATCCAGAATTTTTACGGGAAGGCACAGCGATAGAAGATTTTCATACGCCGCCCAAAACTGTTATCGGTGCGAGCGACAAACTGACAGCCAGCAAGATTGCGGGTATTTACAAACCAGTCGACTCAAATCCAATCATCACGTCAATCGAAGTCGCTGAGATGGTGAAATATGTAGACAATGTCTGGCATGCAACCAAAGTAACTTTTGGTAACGAGGTTGGCCGGATTTGCAAACCCATAGCGGTCGATAGCCATGAAGTCATGGATATATTTGTAAGGGACACCAAACTCAATCTATCACCATATTACCTCAAACCTGGATTTGCCTATGGCGGATCCTGTCTACCAAAAGAAGTACGTGCCGTTCAGCATTTAGCGCGAGATTTGGGCGTAAACTGCCCGCTTGTAGAAAGCCTGAGCATTTCCAATTGGGTGCAAATTGAGCAAGCAATAGATATGGCGCTCGCTCTTGAGCCCGAAAACATTGCCATATTAGGACTCGCCTTTAAAGCCAACACTGATGATCTTCGCGAGAGTCCAATTTTGCAAGTTATGCATCACTTATCCATGCATGGCATTTCGATGAAGGCTTATGATGCTTGTGTTGTGGCTGATGAAAGACTTGAAGGTCAATTTAATTATATCAAACACGCCCAGCCAGAGCTGAAACATCTTATTGAAGCCTTAGATGCGGTATTAACCGATGATCCAAAAGCTATGCTTGAAAATGCTGATTGTGTCATTGTCGCTCAAAAAACACCAGAGATCATCAAGATGATAAATGAACTCTCGGCAGAAACACCGGTACTGGATCTAGTACGTCTATTTAAAACACCACCCTCCAACCCGAACCATCAAGGTATCGGTTGGTGACCTCTGAGGTCTGGTGAGGATATCTACCCCTCGCATCGCCTCATCAGACCTCTTTTTTTCAAATCCAACGTCGGGAAGCCAATCACTTAGTTGGCACCTTCCTAAAAAGCTTGTCAGATTAGTTCGCCCCGTTCTAGTCAGACAAATTCTTTTTTGTGTCTGATCCATTTCTTAAAATAGTCTCTGATAACGGAAAAAATAGAATTGTACCTGTTCATCGCAATGCAATTCGAAGCTTACAAAATTACTTATTGCCATTTCAAGGTGACGACCCTTCTCAATATATTTTTGTTGTTGTGAAGGGGAGGAGCAATCGAGCCCAAATGCCCGTGTGAGACTAATTACTTCAGATCGAGAATTGATTGAACTCTTTCTACAGTCGTTTGAGAGTGCGGAAACGAGAGTTACCTATAAGCGCCGCCTCGCTCAATACGAACTGTTCCTGGAACATGAAGGTATCTCAATTCGGAACAGTACAGAAAGCGCGGTACAAAAGTATCTAGATAAGCGCTCTAAAGGCGTAAAACGTTCATCCATTAATCTCCAGATCGCTGCCCTAAAAAGCCTCTATAATTTTGCTGTCGCGAATGGCTACCTGAACTCCAGCATCTTATCAAAGTTCAAAATATCAAAAGGGCAAGAGTTTAAATCGAAAAGCCAATGGGTGTCCGATAAAGATGTCATTATGCTTTTAAGATCTATCGACAAGGATAAACTAAAGGGAACCCGCCAACACGCTCTAATTTGCTTGACTTACTATTGCTTTGTAAAAATTTCCGAAGCCCTAAATGTACGTCATTGTGACATTATAAAAACCGGTAGAGAAAGTTTTGTTAGAATTTTAGCCAATTCAAAAGCACGAGTAATTCCTATGCCATCTGAGGCCGCTAACAGCTTGCAAAATTACATAGATATCCTGTCGAGTTCTCTGACTTCAGAATCAGAAATATTTATTCGCACTGAGGGGAAGGGAAGCATTTTTGTAGCTGATAAACCATTCACTAGAGCCCAAGCGGGTGCCCAACTCAAATTCTATCGACATATAGCCGCGTTACCGGAAAATCTTACGTTCGAGAATATTCGACAAGCAGGACTAAGGCGTTATGTGAGAACAGGAGGAAGCTTAAGTGAAGCCCGTAAGCTATACGGGTGTAAAATCGATAGATACGATCGAAGGCATTATTGGCTCAGATATTTAAGAGCGTTCCGCTGATTGTAAAGTCAATATCGTTGAGGAGAGCACAAAAACTTTATACGCAATTTCTGACACCGACTTTCTACAAATAATTTAAACTTATTACCGAGGGTCTCCAGTTCCTAATTCGAAAAGCATATTTGCGGAATTCATTCCTAATTTTATTCTCATTAATAGTGACAGATTCTCATAATTAATGACGGAAAAGGGGCTAATGACTGAGAATTCTCACTAATTGTGACAACCTCCAGCAACAGCTGTGAAATCACCTGTCTTGCGCATAATGTTTATTATGAGAAATAATAAACAACGAACTGGCGGTAAAATCGGCTGTAAAATTAAACAAATTATCAACCATATTCGCTATCAATTTATTAAGCTTGAAAAATTACTCCCTAGGATTGTGGGAGCGACAATATGAACTTAACTATTCCAACCTTTAGAGACAAGATATCCGGCCAGAAATTTGCCAGCACTTTGCGCCAAATGGCTGATTTTATTGACTATCAGGTCGCAGTATTGCCGGAGAGCAATTATCGCTTTAACCGTGACAAAGATGCAACACTCAGCGCTCTTGAATACGTTGAAATTATTTTAAAAAAAGATTGTTTTTCTGATATTAACTATCATTCGGCCCGTATGCGCGGCCATAATGTAGAGCAAATCAAAGCCATAGAGGCCGTTAAGCGGCCAGCATTCCAGCGAGAACACGTCAGAAAACGTGACGAAGCTATAAAGCGGCTTTGGGTTCGTGGATGGACGCAAAAGCGCTTAGGGGCCAGATTTGGGCTTTCACGTCAGCGTATCGGGCAAATTATACATATGTTGTAACTCTCCAAAGCTAAACCTAGTGTTTACAGTCTTTCGCCTCAACGCAAATGTACGGTATAGACTTTCTAATGATTCGAGGAGTATTACCCATGTCATTACCCAAAGTTCATATCGGCAATGTGCCAAATATTATCAAAAATTGCCCTCATTGTGGGGTTGCTAACCCTAGACTTACAATGGTTTGGCAATCTGGCAGCGCTAAATCCGCGAGAATGGATGGCAAACCCCCTGAATATTGGATGTGTTTTGTCTGCTCCACTTGCGCAGGCATCTTGACAGCCAAAGGCACTCCAGGAGTAATGAACCAAAGCGCATATTTAGCTAAGGTCTTCCCTAGCCTCTGGTTGCCGTCTGAACACATACCTGAACGCACTGCAAACTATCTAACTCAAGCTAATCGTACATTGAGCTCACCTGATGCGTCAGTTATAATGTCTGCAGCTAGCATAGACTCTATTTTGAAAGACCAAGGATTAAAAAAAGGTTCGCTTTATGAACGAATAAACAAGGCAGTTGACCAAGGAATAATTACCAAAAGCATGAGTGAATGGGCTCACCGTGTTCGGTTGGATGCAAATAGCCCAAGACACGCTGACGAAACTGATCCTCACATGACTGCGGATGAGGCAAGCAGGGCCTTTAATTTTGCTCAGGCACTTGCGGAAATCATTTATGTTTTACCTAGTAAAATGCCACCAAAGCCTGCGCCAAAGCCTACTGCATAGACATTACTCAATCTTTTATGATATGTAAAAGCATGCAATACACTTACGCTAATGTATAAAAGATTTTTCGAAATATATGTTAACGGCTTCTTACTCTTAACTCATGTCTTAATGCTAACGGCAGGTATTTTAGATATTAAAGTACTTGGTATACTCTCGATCTTTATGTTCTTGTTCACTACAAGTTACATTGAATGGGCAGAAAAAAAATTCGAACTTACTGACTATTTTAATACTATGTTGATGATAATTGGCGCTGCTTATACAGCGTTAACACCAGCAATAATTGTTTCGTGGGTATTCAGGATGCGCACCCCCCCTGAATCTGAGTTATTTTTTGAAGTGTTCGGATTATCCGTTCAAATTGCAACCAGTACATTATTTGTAATAATTGGGATTAAAGCGAAACGCAATTACGAGAACTTTAATGAAAACAGGAAAAAAGTGTCCTTTAGGCAGAAAGTGCGCAACGGTGATATTAAAAAAGAGACTAACCGACCAATAGACTAATTGCTCATTTTGACTTTATCATTTTTCATGATCGTTTCTAAAATAGTCAAACGCTTATCAAGCTTATGAGCGATATAACCTAACAGCATCATCATAGGCGCGTTGCCAGCTAGTTCTTGAACAATTATACTTTCCATAACTTAGCCGAGTACCTTTTTAATGCCGCCGTTTTCCGCAACTGTTTTCACCGTCTTTTCAACAGATCGGCCCATTACATAACCGCCGAGCGCAAGCTTGATAATACCAAAAACCTCATTCACTACGTCAGGATTTTCGACCAAATATGGTGGCGCAAACCCAAACCAATAAGATCCTATACAAAACACAAAGAACAAGATTGCAATAGGACGCCAAGAGCGAGTTAGCCAACTTTCAGAATTAGCCTCGGCCCGAATAATCGAAGCCACTTCTTTTGTGTGAGAAACATCAACTTCAATCATTTTCTGCAAAATGTCACGATTAATTTTTAGAGCTAAATCTTTATCTTTAACCGCCTTGTTTACGATGTCAGATAACGGCTCTATTGCGCCTTTTAAAATACTGCCTATTGCAATTCCCATTTTATAATCTCACTTTTCCAGTTTTTACATAATGACGAACATCAAAGGACGGGCAAGCTTTGTCAGCGCCCGTGTCCCTATGTCCAAAGATGTCGATGTTTTTGTATTGCGCCCTAAGCTGAGCTAGAAGCCAATCTAACGACTGCCATTGTTCAGGCGTATATATTGGTTCAGGACGATTAGAGAGGCCTAGACCGCCCGCCATAGCTATTCCTATGGTGTTCTTGTTCCAACCGCCGTGCTTGGCGTGAGCGCCGTTAAAATCAACATTACGGCCCTTTTCGATAAGTCCGCTTAACTGGATCAAGAAATGATAGCCCGGCGCGTTCCAGCCGTTGTCAATAACGTGCCATTTATGCAAATCCTTCATTGTCACATTTCGCCCTTGAGGGGTTGCAGTGCAATGCACAATAGCGGCCCGAATTGGCCGCTTTGATTTTCTTATGATCGCGCTAGATGTCACGAGAACAAATGAGGGTTATCAAGAATCATTTCGTCAATGACTGGCGACAATCTGCGCCTTAATCGCTCCGCTTTAAAGGCTTGCGCCCCGTACATCAAAACGCCGCCCGCAATCACCGCAAAGGCCATATAAATCAGTGTTTCTTTTTCCATTTTACTACTCCAATTAAACTATGATTTTAGCGGCTGTATGCTTGGCCACATAGACAAGCGGAACGCGGCCCTTGGCGACATTCCCAACACCAGCATTATAAGCGCCAATCCACTGCGAAAGACTCGGATTATAACCAAGTCGATTTGCCAGATAATCCCATGACCATTTTAAATAACGCATGGTCGCATCAACCGCATTCGGAATGTGTTTGAGGTCTGGCCCGCTGTAACCAAAGTCGCCAGCCGTACTTCCGAGCATTTGGCCGAGGCCATAAGCATGATCGCCCTCGCCGTTATCGTTTTCCCGAAAAGCTTGAGGATTAAACAGGCTTTCAATGGCAAAAATCGCCATAACGTCACGCTGAGAGCGCCCGCCTTTTGAAAACCAACCGCCAAAATTATTTGCATCCTGCCAAGCCACTTGCGCCCGCGCCTGTTGTTTTGGAGATAGCGAAGGCTCGAAGCTGTCAGAAACGTCCACTGATACGCCGCCAGCAATCATAGCGTTTGCGCTTGGCACTAGAGCCGCCGCAATAGCCAACCCTGCCAGAATAGCAATATAGCGCTGATTAACGGACATATGAAATCTCGCCTATCTTATGCTCAGTCAATAGACCCTGCCCGTTCGCGCTTTGCCATTGCAAAATCACATCTTTCCCGATCCACGCCGGAATATTAATAGTTTGATCTAGCTTCAATCCTATCTGCTTTTCTGGGAAATCCTCACGAG
>JABABK010000095.1 GCA_014238285.1 Hellea sp. | reverse complement strand
GGCGCACAAAATCCTCGGTGAAAATATCAGGCGTTTTCTGACGAGCTAACCACTGCAAGCCTTCTTGAATATTGGCTTGCTCTAAATGATCTAGCTCCCCACGCGTTGTAATGTGCTTGAACTTCAAGCCTTCCATTTTGTCAAGGTCAAGCGGCGTTGCGCCTTCTAGTTCATCAAAATGTTTCAATGCTAGTCTTCCCAAAAATCTGTCGGTGGTTTGTCTTTAAGCTCTTGCGTCAAACGGTCAACCTCAAAACGGATCTGCTCATTTGACAAGCTTTGTGCTTCCAGCGCCATATGCTGCCCCGCCTTACTCACAAGTTTAAGTGCTTTTTTACGTGCCTGCTCATCGATCAACGTTTCCACATCATCGCGCGGCACAACAGCATAAACAAATCGACAATCCATCGCCTCAGCCATTTTCTTCATTGTGCCAAGCGTAACAGCACAATCCAGCTCAGTACGTTCCAGTTTTGAAATTTGATTACGCGTCACCCCGCGGCGTTGCGCCAACTGCACAACAGACATCCCAAGCGCCTTGCGAACCGTCGCAAGCCAGCCTTCACTAGGCACTTCAAGGCCAGTGCTTTGCAGCGCTGCCTTGTTTACAATATTTCTATACTGCTTATTTACAATATTTTTTAAGGTCATTGTATTCTCTTAAGGTTACGAATTTATATAAAATTGTAACACAAAGGAATACATTTATCAATACTTTGTATTCTTAAAGGATAACAAATTAATATGTGCACAAAATCAAACAAGCGATAAACAAAAAAATGAAAACTGGCCTAATTTTAGAAATGCTTGAGCAAACCTATCCATAGATGAGATGAGTATATAATTTTCTAATGTAAAAATATAACCATTTTATAGAGACCTCTGCATATTTATTGCCTTAGGAAGCAGGCTTTTCTTTTATTTTCGGGGTTATTTTGGCCTTTAGGCGCACTTATCCTGTGGATGCTGGTTCTGGCAGTCCGTAAAGCATTAGGAATTTAGCAGCTTTCTGTATATTGCTTGCGATTGCTGCCACACCGTAAAAGGTGAGATTTTTCTGCAAGCCCATAAAGCGCGTCCGTTGCAAACCATATACCCGTTTATAGGTGGCAAAGGGCCGCTCGCCGCCGCTGCGGGTGACAGCGATTTCGGCGTTGCGAGCCATGTCTGATTTTGATAAAGGGTGGTCGCGGTAGCCCTTGCGCTGAACCTGATCTTTGATGCCAAAACGCTTGAGCGTCTGTCGGTTCTTTTGTGAGCTATAGGCTGCATCAGCGTAGAGGGCTGTTTCATCGCCGAGCAGCAATGTGTCATGCTCGTGCTGTCGTGGACGTTGCCTGGTGTGACTGTTTGGCGGTGAATAAAGCCATCTTCATCAACGCCTGTGTGAACGCTGTAGCCATAGGTGGATTTATAGCGAGACCAATGAATAATGATCTTATTATTTATTGATAAGTCGAACCGACACAAATACTTATAGCCAAATAAGGGGATCAATATTCACCGCAATTGGCTATATGCCGCCCTCGGCTGTCGGCCTTAACGTGCCATCCAGCTTGTTTGTCTCGTAATGGTTCGCCTTTCGCTCGTTTGCTCTTGCTGTTTTCTGGGCCTTTACTGTTTTCTGGGCCTTTACTGTTTCCTGGACCAGACTGGGCGGCTTCAATAGGTGTCGCATCGATGATGTTGATCCGCCCCTCGGTCATGATGATGTTTTTGGCCTCAAGCTGACGGTTAACCTCGCCTAGCAATATCTCCCACAAATCATGCTCAACCAGCTTCTGACGGAAGCGACCAAGTGTGGTCGGATCAGGAATGCTGCCCGTAAGTTCCAAGCGGCAAAAGCGCCTGAATAACAAATCACGCGACAAACAAGCTCCAAGCTGTTCGTCCGACAAGCGATACCAGATGCCCAGCAATAAACTGCGCAGCAGTGTCAAAAGTGGATAGCTCGGGCGACCCGTTTTCGCACTGTAAATCGCTTCCATCAAAAGCTCAAGGCGACCCCAGTCAAGGACCGCTTCCGCACCATCTAATACGTGCAAAGCTGGATGCTCTAACTCCGCACTTGACACAAACAGCTCAGGCTGCGTTTGAAATGTTTTCTTCATCAAAACATTTTAACACAATAGCAAACTTATCAAAGAACTTATGCAGAGGTCTGTACCTTCTTACTTATTGGGGCACTCATTTTTAATGGTGAAGTTCTTAAATCGTTATTTTTATTGCTATTATTTGGGGTTTTTGCTGCATTTTCCCGAAATAGGATAGTGTGAATTACATTTAAACTTTGATAATGCCTCCAATCAAATGCCAGTAAGTGTTTTGGCCAAGACAGGGGTCGCTTAATGCTGGGGGCGAAATAACACCCTAAGCCTTATTCGTCCTTTTTATTCCACTTATATTCGCCCGTCAGCAAGATATGCGCCCACCCCAGCGGAGAAATGTGCGCCAAATGCTCTTCTGAGACGTCCAGTCCTTCATTTTCACGCTGTTTTACAGCTTCACCGAGACGTTTCGTATTCCAATATATAATGATAGCGGCCAGTAAATTCAGGCCTGCCATTCTAAAGTGCTGGCCTTCGGCCGTGCGGTCTCTGACTTCACCTTGCCGTCCGATACGCAGGGCATTTTTTAAGGCGTGATGGGACTCGCCTTTATTCAGGCCAATCTGGGCGCGGCGCTGCATGTCCGTGTCCAGCACCCAACCCAGCATGAACAGTGTGCGCTCGATGCGGCCAACTTCTCGCAGGGCGGCGGCCAAATCATTCTGACGTGGATAAGATGCGAGTTTGCGCAGAATTTGACTAGGAGCAATAGTTCCGGCTGTCATAGTCGCGGCCATCCGCAATACATCGGGCCAGTTAGTGACGATCATATTTTCTTTGAGCCGTCCCCCATCTAAGCCTTTTAGGTTTTTGGGCGTGTATTGCGACCCAAATAAATAGAGATTTTTTGACGGCAAGTCCCTGATGCGAGGAATGAATTTATAGCCTAAAATTGACGTGATACCGAATACATGATCTGTGAAGCCGCCAGTATCAGCATACTGTTCTTTAATACGTTTTCCCGTTTCATTCATCAAAAGACCGTCCAGAATGTAAGGCGCTTCGTTCACCGTTGCAGGAATGGTTTGCGTGGCGAAGGGGGCCGTATTGGTCGGATACATGAGTATAGGCTTTTAGGCCCGGCTGCCGTCCATATTTTGCATTGATGAGATTCATGGCCTCGCCCTGACGGCTGCTCGGAAAAAACTGCCCGTCACTGGAGGCGGTCTGTCCCATGCCCCAATACTGTGCCATTGGCAATTTGGACTGTGCCTCGATCACTATGGCGAGCGCGGCATTGATGTTTTCGCTCTCTACATGCCAGCGTGAGAGACGCATCAACTGCCAGTAATCATGTGTATTTGTGGCCTCGGCCATTTTACTGAGACCAAGATTTATCCCCTCTGCCAGCAAGATATTGAGAAGGCCGATTTTATCCTTGCAGGCCTCGCCTGTTCTAAGGTGGGTAAACGCTTCCGTGAAACCCGTTGCCGCGTCCACATCCATAAGAATGTCTGTTATTCTAATCTCCGGAAGCCTCTTGTAAAGATCGAGGGTTGTTTCCTCGCTGCCCTTGGGTGAACTGGCAGATAGGCGCTTGATATTCAGCACACCATTTTCAATAAACCCGCCCGGAATACGTCCCGCGCGAGCCGCTTGAGATAGACGTTTGAGCGAGATTTCCAGTTGAGCTTTACGGCTATCAAGCCAGATATCCGGCGTCAGAGGCACTTTCAAGCTGGTATTGGTGATGACGCTCTGCGTCGGCACTAACACCTGTTTCAAGTCAGCATATCGTTTGGAATGGGCCAGCCATATGTCACCCGACCTAAACGCATCGCGCAGATGAAACCAAACCGCAACTTCCCATAGACGATCACCGCCGTCGTCCTGGTCAGCAATAAAGCGTCGCCATTTTGAGGTTTTTCTAAAGAATGGATGAGCGTTTTTTTTATATTCCCCTTCGGCTATGGCTTTGGCCGCGCCCAGCAATGGCGCCATTATAGACGCGCCTTGTATATCGAGGGTGCGGATCATCCGGGGAGCGTAGCGGCGAAACCGATTATAACCTTGACCAACATGAGCTAACGGATCAGCAGACATTGTATCTGTGAGCTGTGCGGCTGTGCCTACGAGAGTTAGCAAATCCTCCCAACCGATTGCCTGTTCTATAGTGGCCTCCAGCGATGCCGCGTCATTATGGGCTTCGGGAAGGGCCGCGCCCAAATTGGAGAATGACTTGAGGGTCTGCGTCGCTGCCGTCTTGGCATCATCAATCCGGTCGCTACAGAGTTTTTGTGCAGCGCGCCATGTTTTTCCAACTATTCGGTCATGGGTTTCTATAATGGAATCAGAAAGCGTTGCCTGCCACTCGACCGCACAAATCGCAAGAATTGCCATGCGCCTATCGTGTGACAGATCCCGTAACCCCTGCGCAAAATAGCGCTCGCCTTGTCTTTTAAGACGGGTAACCCTGTGGGGCGGGACGCCATTCAAAATTGAGTATGAAATTTCAAAGGCGTGTAAATAGTCCAGTCGGTCCAATAGCCGGGAAACATCGGCGGAATTTTTTCCCGCATCAAACTGGCGAAGCCAGACAAACCGCGTGAGAGTCTCATTTATTTTATCGGTCAGGAGCGCATCGAGCTTAGCGCAAGTGCTTGCATCCAGTCGATTTGCTATTCTGGCTTCAATACGCTGCTCGGCAGCAACTAAAGCATCGGCGCACAATCGCTCAACGGTTGTAAGGGCAGGGATAATGACAGATTTTTGCCGACACTCCTCAACCATGTCCCGCGCCAGCGTCTCATTGGAGGTGGCGTGTTCTGCGTGTTGAGCCAGCCATATCTTGATGTCGCTCGCGGGTTGGCCTGTGAAAGACTGATAGCCGTAAATTTCACGCAGGGCTTTCATGTGCTCATGGCGGGTTTGTTGCCGCGCGGCGTAGGTTAGCAGAGCTTCACCCGATAATCCAATCTGCGCGCCAATAAACTCTAAGGCTTCAGTTGGGATATTTTCACCGGGGGCCAGCATCCGTCCCGGATAACGCAATGTACAAAGTTGTAGGGCAAATCCAAGACGGTTCTCGTCTCGCCTGCGTTCATTGATGTGTTCAAGGTCATCATCGCCAAGTGTGTAATGATGCAAGAGGGACGGCTGATCTGTCGGCAGGTCGAATAAAGCTGATTTTTGTCGAACCGTTAAAATATCGCGTCTTGGCATAGTAAGCTGTCCCTGTTAGTCTAATGTCTAAAATGGACAATATTCACACCAGTAAAATCAATAACTTGCAAGGTAAAAAACCAAGGGGGTTTAATTGGGACAAAAAGCCGTCATCTACGCCAGGGTCTCCACGTCCGATCAGTCTTGTGAACGGCAGGTCGCAGAACTCACGGCATTTGCTGAACGAAGTGGGTTCGAGCTTGTAGATATATATAAAGAGATAGCTTCTGGCACGAAGAATAACCGCGCGGCTCGAAAACAGATTATGGAGTTAGCCCAAGCTCGTATGATTAATGCTGTTCTCGTCACCGAGTTATCCCGTTGGGGGAGGTCAACTCAAGATTTGCTCGATACTTTGAATAAATTATCAGCTTGGAATGTCTCTGTTGTCGCCATGAGCGGCATGACGTTTGAGCTAACAACTCCACACGGTCGTATGATGGCCACTCTGTTGGCAGGAATTGCTCAGTTTGAACGTGATCTCCTGAGCGAGCGCGTTAAGTCTGGTCTTGCTGCCGCTAAAGCGCGCGGAAAGAAACTTGGTCGCCAACCCGGGCAAAGGCCAAAATCAGACCGCCTTGCCCCAAAAGTTCCCCAGGCTGTAGAAAATGGGAGGAGCTATCGCTGGATCGCTCGCGATCTTGGGATTAGTAAAAACACTGTTGGTGAGATTGTGAAACGACGAAAGAAAGCGGAGGCAGAGATATGATTTCGCACTCTACCGGACTCGACCGCATATCATGCTACTGTGTTTTGTTCGCAATAAGTCCCGCCATCAGCGCATTCAAAAGGTAACTTACGATGTCTGCATCCTCTGCTATGCGGCTTATCTGATAGAAATGTGGGTACTTTTTTACTGACAGGCTACTGATATCCGTTCGTTCCTCACTGCCACTTTTTATCCGAGCCATATCGTCCAATACGACGCCGAGTACAGCAATCACTGTTGCTTTCACCGCACCATAGGTAGACACTTCATCAAAACCATCAGAGCGGAAAGCTGCAAAGGCTGCCTCGAAAGATTCAACAGCAACTTCTCCCTGAACGGGAGCATGGTGCAGGGCTTCAAATGCCCCTGGGTGCCTGTGAGCTAACTCACGCATTGCACTTGCAAACTGACGAACCCAGTCTTGCCACGCGATATTTCCGGTTGGTAGCTTCGCTTCTATGACTAGTGCATTAATAATCTCATCTAAAAGGGCATCTTTGTTTGGCACATGGTTGTACAGTGACGTGACATGTACACCGAGGTATTTGGCAACACCACGCAGCGAAACATCCGCGAGTCCTTTTTCGTCAGCAATCTGGATAGCGGCCTTTATGATTCCGCGTCGGCTTAGGCGGGGTTTACTCATTTACGTCAAAAACCTTTCCATTGACTTACGCTAACCTACACTGTAGGTACGATGAACATACGGTGTAGGTTAGTGTAAGTTTTATCATAGGTCACGGTATTTCTTATCGTTATCAGAGAGAGGGTATTTAAAAATGGGAAAACTGTTTTCTTTATGTTTAATGATGGTGATAGCCGCCTTTGCGGTGAACGCCACATCAGAAGGCACAGTGACAGAGCAGGCCTTGCAGGCTAATGATGTTAAAAAGACACCTGATGCAATGAGCGACCTGAAAGGCCTGGACACTTTTTTTGATGCGGCCATAGATACCCAGATGAAAGCCCTTGATATCCCTGCGGTAACTGTTTCAGTCGTCAAAGGTGGCAAGTTGATCTTCGCCAGAGGCTACGGTACGACAGATATTGAAAAGCAACTCCCGGTGACTGCAGAAGCCACCCTTTTTCGAGTGGGTTCAACTTCCAAGCTGTTTACCTGGACGGCGGTTATGCAACAGGTTGAAGAAGGCAAACTTGACCTGAATGCCGATGTAAATACTTATTTGAGAAATTTTCAGATACCGGCCACGCACGCTGAACCTATCACTTTGATCCACCTCCTAACCCACACAGCCGGGTTTGAAGAGGGCGCTCTTGGCTACCTGCTTGGCTTTGATCCGGCATTAATAAAGCCACTTCGGGAGTCGCTAGAGAAATATATGCCTCGGCGGATCAATAAACCTGGCGCCTATTCATCCTATTCAAACTATTCAACCGCTCTCGCAGGCCTGATTGTAGAAAATGTATCTAGCATACCATTCAACAGTTATATAAAACAAAGCATTCTGGACCCTCTCGGAATGACTAGTTCTTCATTTGATGAGCCCCTACCTGACCCCCTGAATGCCAATATGGCCATAGGCTACAAACGCGAAATGGGCGTTTATAAGGCAAAAGAATTCGAAATTATTTCCAATTTTGGTCCTGCAGGTGCCCTGTCATCCACGTCTACGGATATGGCAAAATTTATGCT
>JABABK010000094.1 GCA_014238285.1 Hellea sp. | reverse complement strand
GTCCGCTTCATTTATTACTCGAGCTTGGCCGTCAGCAAAAAGTCGATATCGCCCGTATTTCAATTCTGGAACTCGCAGAACAGTATTTGTCATTCATCAAAAATGCTGAAAATCTTCGTATTGAACTGGCGGCAGATTATCTCGTCATGGCCGCCTGGCTGGCTTATTTGAAGTCTCGCCTTATTTTGCCAAGGGATGAAGATGAAACAGTCATGCCTGAAGCCGATGAGCTTGCAGCCCATTTAGCGTTTCGGTTGCAAAGACTTGAAGCTATGCGCCGAGCCTCTGAAGGACTAATGCGCCTGCCGAAAGCGGGGCAGCAAGTTTTTGTTAGAGGTAATCCAGAAGGTCTTAGGTCCCGGACGACGCCGTTGTGGGAAGCGACGCTTTTTGATATTTTAGAAGCTTACGGTACTAGCCGTTCAAAAGCGGTTATAAGAAACCAAAAAATGCCCAGCCCGCTTGTTATGTCTCTTGAAGACGCTAGAACACGATTACGACGCTCTTTAGGTGCCGTGACGAACTCTATAACGGAATGGACCGCTTTGGATTCTCTTTTGCCTATTAGAGAAGAATTACCTGAAGACATTCCGAAGCAGTCAATTCGGGCAAGCTCGTTAGTGGCTGGACTTGAGCTAGCGAAGCTCGGCGAAATAGAAATTCGGCAAACGGGGACTTTCACACCGATTTTTGTCCGCGGTACAGACGGCTCAAATAGGACTGACGCAGATAAATCTATAGAAGGCGACAACCATGAGTGATAATCGTGTTGAAAAGGCGGCAGCGGGCATTGAAGCAGATGTGGTTAGTCTGACTGAACGTCTCAAGAACAAAACTGAGATCGAGCAAGAATTACGCCTCCTTGAAGCGCTGTTATTTGCCGCCGTAGAACCCATTGATATTGAAACCCTTAGGGAACGCATGCCGGATGAGGCTGATGTGTCGGCGCTACTAGCTAGGCTGGTCAGAGACTATTCCGGCCGCGGCGTAAACCTTACACATGTAGCCAATCGTTGGCGCTTTCAAACCTCACCGGACCTTGAGCATCATTTGGTTGATGTGCGTGAATCGCCGCGTAAATTATCCCGCGCTGCGCTCGAAACACTGGCCATTATTGCTTATCATCAGCCAGTGACCCGCGCTGAAATCGAAGATGTTCGAGGCGTGGCGGTATCTAAAGGTACGATTGATGTATTGATGGAGCTGGGCTGGGTCAGGCTTCGCGGTCGCCGCCGTACACCAGGCCGTCCCGTGACTTACGGCACAACGGATGACTTTCTGGCCCATTTCAACCTTGAATCCATCACTGATTTACCGGGCAGGGATGATCTGAAAGCGGCAGGATTGCTTGATCCTCGCCTCCCTAAAGATTTTGAAATGCCAGCACCAATTATGCCGGATGACCTCACAGACGATGAAGATCCGCTCGATGATCAGGAAGAACCTGAGTTTTTCGAAGACTTTCTCAGTGATGACGAAGAGCGCGATGACGCGGAAACACAGGAATAGCAGGATTGCGCCTTGAACCTGACAGTCTTGCAGGCTACTAGGCGGTATTAGTATTTGAGGTGACATATGTTTGCTAGTCCTTGGCAGCTCCTAATCGTTTTAGCTTTATTCCTGCTTTTGTTTGGCGGGCGTGGTAAAATTTCGTCTATAATGGGCGATATGGGCAAAGGCATCACGAGTTTCCGCAAGGGGCTAAAAGATGAAGTTGAAGACGCCAAAGACGCTGTGGATGACGCGATTGATATAACACCCAAAAAGAAAGATGACGCCTGATCGTCTCTGTCTTAGTTTATGATTGGGGCCACCCATGATCCCACAAATCGGATTTGCCGAAATGCTCGTACTGGCTCTGTTGGCGATTATCGTCGTCGGACCAAAAGACCTACCAAAACTCATGCGGTCTCTTGGTGGCTTCATGGCAAAGATAAGATCGCTTGGCCAAGAGTTTAAATCTGCCTTTGATGAAATGGGCGAAGCGACTGATATGGCTGAGCTGCGCCGCGAAATTGAAGAGTTAAAAGAAATGGGCAAACTATCCAATTTGTCCGATGAAGCTTTCGAAGAAGATATGCGTAATCTCGATAATGAAATGCGTGAGGGTGTGTCGCTTGATAACCCAAAAGCAGATGACTCATGAGCGATACGCCGAAACTCGAAACTGCTGCTTCTGACGTTGAGAACAGCAAAGCGCCGCTGCTGGAACACCTGACTGAACTACGCTCGCGATTAATCAAAAGCATTCTAGGTCTTGTCATAGGCTGCGTAATCGTCATTCCATTTTTGCCATGGATTGAGGCTTTTTTGCTGTCTCCTTTGTATGATGCAGTTGCGGCCATAAATGTTGATTTGGTTAAAGACGGCAAAGCGCCTATTAAAACTCAAGTGATCGCGACACAGCCTTTGGAGCAATTCTTCGTAAAAATCCGATTGGCAATTTTTGGAGGCGTGATTCTGTCGTTTCCGGTGATGGCCTATCAAGTTTACAGGTTTGTTGCGCCAGGCCTTTACAAAAATGAGCGCGGCGCGTTTTTACCTTATCTAATCGTTTCCCCTATTCTGTTTTCTTTAGGGGCTGCCATGGTTTTTAAGTTTATTTTTCCATATGTATTGAGCTTTGCCTTAGGCATGACCGTCAATAGTGATGTGGAGTTATTGCCGCGCATCAGTGACTATCTAAAACTTGCCATGACATTGTTCATTGCTTTTGGTCTGTCTTTTCAACTGCCAGTGATTTTGTCTTTATTGGGACGGGCCGGTGTCGTGTCGGCCAATGCCTTGCGTAAAGGCCGCCGCTATGCTGTCGTTGGGATTGCTTTATTTGCGGCATTCGTTACGCCGCCTGACCCGGTGACGCAGATTGTATTGGGCTTAGCAATTTATCTTTTATATGAAATATCGATTATTTCTGTCGCTCTATTAGCGAAGAAAAAAGAAACCGAATCTACTGCTTCCGAAGCCTAAGCAGCCACCAAATGACCAGTGCGCCGAACATCTTTCCAATAATGGACATGGTGACATTTGGCATGGTGAATTGATCGGGCCGGATACGTTCTGCAAAAAACAAGAAAATAGATGTGTCGAGCGGAGCCGCGAGCGCGGATGATGCTAGGACACGGGTTGAAAGCTTCAAACGCGTGAATGTAAACATCGCCCAATCGACTAGTTCTGAAATTAGAAAGGCTAATCCGCTGGCCAGTGCCAGTTCTTTGCCGGCAAAGATCGCTGTGAGAGCGAGGGCAATACCCATGGCGATGAGAACTTCATGCCCGATCTCTCTTTGGGCAAAGTCCCTAACTACTAAAACAAGGCCTGTTACAATGGTAACAGGATTGAAGGCCCAGCCTGGCAGGACTTCCCACATAGGCGCCCAAGTGAACGACCAATTGATAAAGGGAATCAGCAGGATATAGATCAACGTATACTTTACGAAGCGCAAGCTTGTTTTTGGTTTGTCCTGATGCGTGATTTTTATCATGATGTTGGTCTATGTATTAAGCACGGTTAACATAACTCATAGAGGATACCCTTGTACAGTAAGGCTCTATATTTTACTTAATTATTTTATTGATCCACTATATCAACTTGTAGGATATATTGATAACCAGTGTGTGAGGTGTGCAATTGAGTGCCAAAGAAGTTCATAATTTGTCCCGCGGTGGGCTAGGAGTATGGGAGTTTTTCTTCGCATCGGTGATAATAGTTTCTTTATCACTTTTTTGGCATAATTATGCTATGAATAGCGCTGTTTCCGAGTTTACTGGGCATCAGATTAAAGCTTTCAAAATTCATGTCATTGTCATTATTGCGTTTCAACTTATCTTATTTTGGTTGTTACGTTGGGTTTTTCATATTTTAAAAATACCAAAGTCTGCTCTAGCCTTCTTATTTGCTGTTTTTATGGCCGGAATTCTCACGTTAAATGTATTTTCTTTAAATGTTTTTCACATGGAAAAGTTTGCTGAATTACCAGGTTTTACTAAATTTTTATTAGCTGGAATTGGGTTTTTTATAGCTTATTCAGCGTCAACGGCCGTGTTGAACCACCGCAAACTCTCTATGGGATTTGCTGTGGTTTCGGGATTGCTTCTATCGTTTTCTTATATGCAAAAACACAATTTATCTGGAAAAGCGACAATTGAAAATGTCAATATTAAGATTGGGGTTCCGCCAATCAATGCTCGGAACATATATTTTATCTCATTAGATTCTATGATTCCACGGAGTTTAGCAAAGAAGTATTTGGACTTAGATGATCTCGCGTTTATTAATGTATTGGACGAATACAAAGCAAGAATTTTCAAAAACAGCTTTAGCGCATTTACACCGACCAAACCTGCTATGAATAGCTTGTTAACGCTTGATTGGGAGGTTTTCGATACTTTGCCTAGGGACGAGAGGTTGGAATATTACCCAGGAAAACGCCAATCTTTTATGTCAACTCTAATGCATGAAAACGGATATAAGGTCCAAGCTCTTTATAAGAATGCCTATTTTGGCGCCGAGAAGGGGCCTTATGTCGATCACTATTATAATGGGACGCCAGATAGACTGGCGTGTGATCATGTGAATAAGGGTGTTCTTCTTGGCTTTTGCGAGCCTTCGATATCGGCTCTTTCAGCGCCGATGAGACCTAAGGACTCGCAGATGAATGTTTCAATGGCTTCACCTAAAGACCTTGTGGGGCCAATTTTGAGCCGCATTTCGGCGATCGGAAATGAAAAGCAGCCTTGGTTCACTATTGCGCATATTTATATGCCTGGACATACGCGTAAGACATTCCGTTATGATAATATGAAAGATCTTTCAGAATATAGAGAGCTTTATTCTAGTCGCACGAAAACTGCTGCTGACTACCTAAAAAGAATATTGGACGCTATAATCAGCGAGGATCCAGATGCCATAGTTTTGATCACAGGTGATCATGGGGCCTATGTTTCTCGTGGGCTTGAACCCAATAAAATTAAAGATGACGCTGCGCGAGAAGACGCGTTAAAATTTGTAGTTCAGGATCGAAAAGGGATTAATATTGCTGTTTGGCCGGGTGATGTTTGTGAAACTGACATGGCAAAACTTCAAATGCAGGACTTTATTACGAATTTAGAAGTTGGGCGTGCTGTTGTAAATTGTGCATTATCCGAAACGGTGCTCCCGCCGATGAAAAGGCCGGAAAAGTATATTAAATCTTTTAAACCCTATATATATGAGTGAGTTTTTTTATGATTAAACTGAATTTTAAAGATATTCTCGTTCTCGCAGTTTTGTTATCTCTCGCGATAACTGGGGAAGCACATGCTTATATTGATCCTGGATCAGGCGGCGTATTGGTAACTGCAATTCTTGGGTTTTTTGCTGCGATTGGCTATACATTTCGTAAGTGGTTTTACACTTTAAAATCAAAACTCGGATTTTCAACACTCGATGACGATGATGATGTCTAAACTGCAAGCTGATTCTGGGTCATTTAGAGATGTAGAAAACCGAGTTTACAAAAAAGGGACCCGCATTTTGCGAGGGATTAGTGAAAGCGCTCTAGCTAATTGGAATGCGTTGAGCAAAACGGACTTTTATAAGAAATCTGAAGCACAAGGCGATATTATTCGTACTGTTTTGCTGCCGGAAAATGACAACGACGCAAAAGAGGTTCTTAAAGAGGGTTGGGCAGGCGTGTTGGAACATGATCCCGTGCCATTTATTTCATATCCTTACGAGTGGTCGGTTTCCATGCTTAGGGACGCTGCAATATTGCATCTGCGTCTCTTTGAACGAGCTTTGAAGTCTGGTTGGACCCTAAAAGATTCTACAGCTTATAATGTGCAATTCATCGGGGCGAAGCCTGTTTTTATCGATATTGTTTCTTTTGAGCCGCGTCCGGATGGTCAGCCGTGGTATGGCTATCGTCAATTCAGCATGATGTTCCTTATTCCCCTATTGATAAGAGCACATTTAGATGTGGATCACCTTCCTCTGCTCCGGTCTAATTTGGATGGTATTGCTCCAGTAGAGGCGGTGAAACTTTTTAGGGGGACGACGCGGATGAAAAAAGGTGTGATGTCTCATATTGTGCTGCCGGCAAAAGTTGAAAAATCGATTGCCACTAAAGAGCGGGATGATGCTGAAGCAAAAGTTCGTCAAGGGCAGCAAAAGAAAGACCGAGTTCTAGCACTCGTGCAATCGATGCGGCGGCTTATTAAAAAACTCGACTTTGGTATTAGTCATACGAGTTGGTCTCATTATGAAAAAACACATTCTTATAGTGATGTAGAATTTACTAAAAAAATTAACTTCGTTGAGCGATGCGCCAAAGAAGGTGATTGGACAACGGCCATGGATATTGGTTGCAATACGGGTATTTTTTCGAAATTGATTTCACCGTATTGTAAATTGGTTGTCAGTGCGGATGGTGATCATAATGCTGTTGAACAACTTTATTTGCGCGAAAAAGAAACAGATAGGGTCGGCAATATCATGCCACTTGTGATGAATTTATCAAATCCATCTCCGGGACAAGGTTGGGCTGGGAAAGAACGAAAAGCGCTCGGAGAGCGTGCTGAGCCACAGCTTATTTTATGCCTTGCCTTGATCCATCATATTGCAATTTCGGCAAATATACCTATTGCTATATTTTTGGATTGGTTACGTAGCTTTGATGCGAAATTGGTCATTGAATTTGTCACGCGTGAGGATGATATGGTCAAAAAACTTTTGATCAATAAAACCATCGGCTATGAACACTACACTCTAGAAAATTTTGAAACGGAAGCGAAAAAGAGGTTTAAGATTTTGGACGAGGCGTTACTAAAGCACGGCCATCGTAAAATTTTCTTTCTCGGACCCGCCTAAAGTAATCCTGTGTTAGATTTTTTTCAGAATTTACTATCTCCTCTTATTTGGATGATGACATATGTCTTGGAGGTGTTTTACAGCATTGTCGGGTCTTATGGATTGTCGATAGTTTTGCTTTCGCTCTTTATGGCCATTGTTTCATATCCGATAGTCCGTTTAGGGTTACGGGCTGAGCAACGCCATAAAGATAAAGTCAATCTCATGAGTTCTGAGTTGATGGAAATAAAAGCAAATTTTAAAGGCGAAAAACAGTTTAGGCGTATTGAACGTCTTTACCAAAAGCATAATTATCATCCCATAAAATCAATTTTTTCTGCCGCAGGTTTTATGATTCAACTTCCCTTTTTGTTAGCCGCAATGCTTATGTTTTTGAGTTACCCTCCTATGGAAGGCGTAAGTTTTGGGCCGCTCAATGATTTAATGGGATCAGATCATCTTCTGCCTATGGGTGTTAATTTTTTACCTTTTGTCATGTCAGGAATTGCCATATTTGACGCTTATCAAAGGCCTAATCTACTGTCGGCTGATCGCAATAAATTCATTTTAATTTCGGTGGTTTTGTGTGTCTTAGTCTATTCACTGCCATCTGCAGTGATTTTCTACTGGATTTGCAATAATATATGGTCCTTGGCATTTACAATTAGGGCGAAGTATAAAACATAAGCTTGCCCGCTTTCTATGAGCGAGGACTAGCGACGAATGGTAATCAATGTCATGATCAAATACCCAAAACTGTCGGCCATTGTTGCTAGGTCTCGAAATAATGTCATCGGCATAGAAGGCGGCCTCCCTTGGCACCTTTACTCTGATTTACAGTTTTTCAAAAAGACCACATTGGGCAAGCCCGTATTGATGGGGCGGGTGACCTGGGAAGGCTTACCATTTGCTTTGCCGGGGAGACCCAATCTGGTTCTAACACGAAACCAAAACTACATTTCGCCGCCTGCTGAAGTTTTTCAATCCATTCGTGATATGATCGGTCGAGGCTTTGAGCTTGCCGGAGAGCTTGATGTGGATGAAGTCATGATTGTTGGCGGCGCCAAATTATATGCAGAGCTTTTAACCTATTGCGACAGACTTTACGTTTCAGAAGTTGATATCGAAATTGAAGGTGATGCATATTTCCCTGAGATTGATCAAGATGTTTGGAAAATATCATCTGAGCAGCGAGTTATTGCAGGGCCAAGAGATGATTGTAACTTCACGGTTAAAGTTTTTGATCGTTTGTAAGTGAAATACCATGTGAAAAAAACATGGCTAGGACTTGATATAATGGCGTCGGCGCGCCACATATAGTAAAATCAAAAATGCGGAGACAATATGTCTGATAATAAAAGTCCATGGGGCACAGGAGGCTCTAAGGGGTCTGGCGGTAATGGCTCAGGTGGCAAAGGC
>JABABK010000093.1 GCA_014238285.1 Hellea sp. | reverse complement strand
TTAGCAATACCATAGCCGAGTTCAAACAGGATTTCAGTGGTCTGTTCAATGCCGGATAAGTCCCAACTATGATCATATTCATCGCCGGGTTTGTGGTAACGATCGGCTGTGTATTCTTCGCCAAAAGCTTTTCCGTATTCTTTGCCCTGTGTCTCGTGATCTACGCCGCCATCAGCATACAGCATTGGCACGCCAAGTTTAGCGAGACTGATGTGATCTGAACGATAATAATAGCCTGCCGCTGGGTTTTGATCTGGGACCACATACATGCCGCGTGGCTCAATCACGGCTTTGAGGCGATCATCCAGTTCAGATGCGCCGTATCCAACAACCACCATGTCTTTGGTTCTGCCAACAGGTAGAATTGCGTCGATATTGATGCCTGCGACTGTATCCTTTAGGGGGACTAGTGGATCCGCGCCGTAATAAGCCGAGCCCAAAAGACCGGATTCTTCAGCGGTAACGGCGACAAAGATGGCGGAGCGCTCGGGAATGCCTTGCTCGACGAAGGCTTGTCCGATTTCTAGAATAGCGGCTGTGCCAGTGGCGTTATCAACGGCGCCGTTCCAGATGTTATCGCCTTCCATACCGTCTTTTTTACCGAGGTGGTCCCAGTGACCCATATAAAGCATATATTCGTCAGGATATTTCGTGCCTATGACGCCGCCAGCCACATTACGGGATTTCACAGTTTCGACGGCCTGATTTAGGCGGGCATTCAGAACGAGACCCGGCATTTTAATGGGAGCGAAGATAGGTGTTGTCGAAGCTTCTTTTAAGGTTTCAATGTCTTGACCACCAGCGGCAAGGACAGATTTAGCCGCATCATAATGTAGCCAACCTTCAATCATTGTACGATTTGCGCCGCCATCAGGCCGGACAAGATCATATTGTGCGCCGGTCCAGCTTCCTGAAACAACATCCCAGCCATAACTGGCGGGAGCTGTTTCGTGTATGACAAGAGCCGCTGCTGCGCCCTGACGGCCAGCCTCTTCATATTTATAAGTCCAGCGACCATAATAGGTCATTGAGTTACCTTTAAATAACGCGTCGTCTTGTGTGGCAAAGCCCGGATCATTGACGAGCATAACAACGGTTTTACCTTTAACATCTACGCCTTCATAATCATTCCAGCCATATTCCGGTGCGACGATACCATACCCGACAAATACGAATTCACTATCTTCGACAGAAATGGATGGATCAAGGCGTTTAGTCCAGTAAACCGCATTGGTTGTTTGGTCGCCTTTGAGGATTGTTCCGTCCGGCCCAGATATGGTCAGGGTCGATGACGGCAAAGCGGACGTTTCGGTCAGCTCTACGGATTGAAAATACGTGCCGTTATTGCCCATCGGCTCAAGGCCAATGGATTTCATCTCATCAGCAATATATTGCGACGCAGCTTGACCGCCTGCTGTGCCAGGGGCTCGGCCTTCAAATTCGTCAGAGGCTAGCTTTTTGATGCGCCGGCCCAAATCGGCTGCGGAGGCTATAGGAGGTTTGACTTTAGGAGTGTCGGTTGTTTCGGTTTGTTTTTCCCCGCATCCCGTTAGGATAAGAGCTGCAGAAAGCGTAATTGCCATGGATGTAAACTGTTTCATAATTCCCGCCTATTATTGTTTGATGGTTTGAACCACAATCAGCCAGACATTTAAAGCCATTTTATAATTGAATTTAAGGCATGACTTTGCGAGTAACTGTCTAAATCAAAAAAATAAGTGATCGCCATGAAAAAAATTCTACTGTCTTCCCTATCGATTTTATCCTTAATGGCCTGCCAAGCCCCTAGTGATACCTCTACGAGCTCCACGCCACAATCGACTGAGACGGTTGAGGCCATAAAAGTAAAGGTGTCCTTGTCTCCAACTGTCGAAAGCATTCAGCAAACTGCGCTTGGCGGCACTCACGGCTATGACATCATCGAGTCCGTGACCACGGAAATTGGGGCCCGTGTCGGCGGCAGTCCAGAAGAAGCCAAGGCACGTGAATGGGCTGTTCGCAAATTTACCGAGCTTGGATTATCGAACGTCCATATAGAAGAGTTTGAAGTGCCTGGTTGGGTGAGAGGCGATGAAGAAGCTGAAGTCATTGCGCCTTTCCCGCAAAAACTACATATCACGGCGCTAGGCGGATCATCTGCAACGCCGGAAGCGGGTGTTGAGGCTGATGTGGCATATTTCCCGACTTATGAAGAACTGGAAGCTGCGCCTGTCGATGGTCTTGAAGGCAAAATTGTCTTTATATCTGGCCGTATGGAAAAGGCTCATGATGGCGCAGGTTATGGCCCGGCGAACAAAAAACGTCAGCTCGGCGCAACCGAAGCGTCTAAGCGCGGTGCTTTGGCCGTTGTTATTCGGTCTGTGGGAACTGATAGCCATCGCTTTCCGCATACGGGCCAAATGCGTTATCTTGAAGACGTGAAGCCTGTCCCAATCGGAGCGCTATCTGCGCCGGATGCTGATCAGCTGGAACGTATTTTAAAACGCGGTGATAACCTTCGTTTGAAACTGAAGCTAACACCACGCTCTGTTGGCAGCGTCGTCTCTGGAAATGTCATCGGAGATATCGTCGGTTCTGAAAAGCCTGAAGAGATTATTCTCATCGGCGGACACCTCGATAGCTGGGATCTGGGCACTGGCGCCGTTGATGATGGGGCAGGCGTTGGTATTACATATGGCGCTGTTCAAGTATTGAAGGATTTGAATTTGAAACCGAAGCGGACAATTCGTTTGGTGGCGTTTGGTTCGGAAGAAATTGGCCTGCTCGGAGCTTTTGCTTATGCTGAGAAGCATAAAGACAATTTAAAAAATCACGTACTAGCGAGCGAATCCGATTTTGGGGCGGGTAAAGTCTACGCACTTCGGACGACAGTTCAGGGTGAAGCCCGCGGCGCGCTGGAAGATATTCAAAAGTCATTGGCTCATTTGGGCGTAAAAATGGAAGCAGGCGACACATCTGGCGGCCCTGATATTATACCTATGCGTCGCGCGGGCGTTCCCGCTATTCGTCTGCAACAAGATGGGTATGATTATTTTGATTTACACCACACGCCTGACGACACGTTAGATAAAGTCAACAAAGAAGACGTGGCCCAGAATGTAGCCGCTTGGGCGACCATGATCTGGATGGCGTCAGAAGCCGATGTTGATTACCGCGAAACTCCAGAAGAAGTCGTTGGAGAATAACCAATGTCCTTACCTGACATTTTAAAGAATCTTGAAATCCCGGTTATAGGTGCGCCTTTATTTATTGTATCCGGACCTGAACTGGTGATTGCGCAATGTAAGGCCGGAATTATTGGGTCATTTCCAGCCTTGAATGCACGACCTGTTGAAGAGCTTGAGAAGTGGATTGTTCGTATCAAGTTAGAGCTTGAAGAGTTCCAAAAAGAAAATCCTGATAAGAAAGTTGCGCCCTTTGCGGTCAATCAAATCTGTCACGGATCTAATAACCGCCTTGAGCACGATATGGCGGTTTGCGTGAAGCATAAAGTGCCGATCGTTATTACGAGCCTTCAAGCCAGCCCGATGGTTTATGATGCTGTCCATTCTTACGGCGGAATTATCCTTCACGATGTGATCAATATTCGTCACACCAAGAAAGCCTTATCAATTGGCGCAGACGGAATTATTGCGGTTTGTGCTGGTGCAGGGGGGCATGCCGGAAAAATGTCGCCATTTGCGCTTTTGCCTGAGATCAGAGAGTTTTTTGACGGGCCGCTTCTATGTTCAGGTTCCATTGCTACGGGCGGCGCCGTTTTAGGCGCGCAAGCGATAGGGGCTGATCTCGCTTATTTGGGCACACGTTTTGTTGCGACTAAAGAAGCGAATGCGAGTGAAGACTATAAGCAAGGCTTGATAGACTCCTCAGGTGGGGACATCATTTACTCATCATTGTTCACTGGCGTTCATGGAAATTATTTGAAGTCCAGTATCGAGGCCGCCGGGCTTGATCCAAATGACCTGCCTGAAGCCGGGAAAGCGTCCATGAATTTTGGCTCCGGTGGTAATACGGATGCCAAAGCTTGGACAGATATTTGGGGATCTGGACAGGGCGTTGGCAGCATACATTCCGCGCCTTCAGTTCAGGACGTTGTTGATCAGCTTAAAAAGGAATATGAGGCCGCTAAGGAAACCTTTACTTAGCCTGTAAATAAACATTTCATTTTAGGTTCATCTACAGTAGCTATTCACACATTGCATCTAAGGGTGCAATGCGTTATCAATATTTATAAATTTAACTTCCGAGGAGGGAATTATGGGGAAGTGGTTCTGGGGTATTTTAAGCCTCGCGATCATTTCAGTTTTAGTTGGTTGGTTGTTCTTTAAAGATTGCAATCAATGTAAAAAAGGCCAATCCAAGGCCGCTGTGGAAACTGCTGTTGTTGTACCAAAAGTAGAAACCGAAGTTAAAACTGAAGTCGCGCCAAAGCCGACAGTTCAAGTTGTGTCGCCTTACACATTTTCAGCCACTAAAGATGCCGACGGCAAAGTTGACCTAGCCGGTTACGTTCGCAGCAAAGCTGAGCGTCAGCGTATTGTTGGTGAAGCCGAAGCTCTTTTCGGAGATAACCTACGTGGTAAAAAACTGCGTTTAGCTGCTGGTTCACCAAATGAAAATTGGGGCGACCTTATCAGTCTTCATCTTCCGCAGCTTGCGTCTTTAGATACTGGCACGTTCTCTCTTGACGATAGCCAAGCTTTACTTCGCGGTACCGTCGGTGACGTGAGTGTACGTGACAATATCAACGCCCTAGTGACGGGCCTTCCTGAAGGTTATGTCGGGGCGGCTAATATTACGGTGCCTGATACAGCTGCTGTCAATGCCGGTGAAGTTCAGTCTGCTGCACTTTGTCAGTCATTATTTGATCAGTTAAAAGGTGACGCGCGTATTAACTTTGCGTCGGCTAAAGCTGAAATTCGTGGAGCTCCAAGTTTTGATCTTCTAAATACGCTCGCATCTGCAGCAAATCAGTGCAAAAGTTTCCACGTCTCAATCGAGGGACATACGGATGACCAAGGCGCTGATGATTACAACCAGTTCCTAAGTGAACAACGTGCATCTACTGTTGTTGCTTATCTCGCCGATAACGGCGTCGACAGATCTCGCTTGGCTGCTACTGGCTTTGGCGAAACTCAACCAATTGCTGCAAATGATACGCCAGAAGGCCGTGCTGCCAATCGCCGTATCAATTTTGTTGTTACAAAATCCGAATAGGGGAATTAATTATGATTATGGGTAACTTTTTATCTTACTTTACATGTTTTGGGTGGTGGCCACTCTTTTTTATGGGGCTTCTCGGGCTATTTCTCGGCTGGCTTTTATCCAAACTTTTTGGAAAAAGTCACGCAGGTGACCTAACCGCTGACGGTGAAGGCGCACTTCGTGCTGAAGCTGATGGCCTACGGGCACGTGTCCGTGAACTTGAAGGCCGTGTATCTTCAAGTGATGGTGAAGTCTCTAGCCTTCGCTCTAAGCTTGCGGCTGCCGGTACTGGCGCTGCTGTTGTTGCAGGCGCCGCTAGCCTAGCTGGCGGATCTGGTGATGATGCTGATGATGATACATATGCGCTGGAATGGCGTAATCGTTATCTTGCGGCTCGCGTGAAATATCTTGAAGGCCGTCTTGCTGAAGCTCCCAAAGCTGCCGCTAAAAAGAAGCCTGCTGCCAAGAAAAAGGCACCGGCTAAAAAGGCTGTTGCCAAGAAAGCTCCAGCCAAAAAGGCTCCTGCTAAGAAAGCACCTGCCAAGAAAAAGGCACCAGCTAAGAAAGCTGCTGCGCCTAAGGTTCTTTATACTGACGGGCCAACTGATGGTAAGCCAGATGATTTGAAACTCATCAAGGGCATCGGTCCTAAGTTCGAAAAAGATCTAAACGGTAAAGGTATTTACTACTTCCGTCAGATCGGGAACTGGAAGAAAAAAGATGTGACAATGGTCGAGGGTGTTATTGACTCTTTCCCTGGTCGTATCGAGCGCGACTCTTGGGTGCCACAAGCTAAAGGTCTCGCCAAAGGCGGCGCTGCTAAAGCTAAAACGACTAAGAAAGCGCCTGCTAAAAAGGCTCCAGCTAAAAAAGCTGCTGCTAAGGGCGCTGGAAACCAGAAGTATTATGATGGTGTCAAAAAGTTCCATAAATCTGCGAAGAACGGAACGATTGATAATATCGTAAAATATCTTGGTGCATCTCTTAAGAACCGTGATTCTTCACTGGTTGCTTGTACTGATCCATCTGAAATGGCGACTGTCGCTAAAAACTTCGGCATGAAGAAGCTAGGTCTTAGTAAAGAAGCGTCTGAAAAAGCTGCAGCTGCGACATGTGTTGAAATGAAATCGGCACGCCTTAAGAACCGCGCTGTATTCTATTACCTGATGGCGAAGCGTGTGAAAAAACTAAGCGCTTTCGAATAAAGACTATTCGATACAAATCATTAAAGCCCGCCTCTTTGGCGGGCTTTTTTATGGTCAGATGTTTATATACAATTTTTTGCATATAAGGCTTGCGCCGACTTTATTGGCTGTTTAAGAAACTGGCATGAATAATGCAAATTTTACAGGCCTACATGTTGCGGTTACAGGCGCTGGTGCTTTGGGCGGTATAGGGCGCGGTTTTGCGGATATGTTTTTATCCGACGGCGCGAATGTTTCAATATCAGATTTGAAGGCGCCTGATACCGGCGTGAATAAGTGTTTTCGCGGCTATAGCTGTGATGTTGGCGATGAAGAGCAGATGATTGCTTTCATTGATGACGCCGAGGATAAGTTTGGACCTATTGATATATTCATATCAAATGCGGGCGTTGGTTTCGATGACGGGCCAGACGGCAATGCGGCAGGTGCCACTAATCAGGCGTGGGAAACTAGTTGGGCGGTTAATGTCATGGGCAGTGTTTACGCTGCGAGAAAATTGGTTCCAGGCTGGAAAGCACGCGGGCAGGGACGGTTCGTAATTGTCTCATCTGCCGCAGGACTTCTTAATCAAATCGGCAGCGCGTCTTATAGCGCGACGAAACACGCCGTTTTAGGCTTCGCTGAAGCGATGGCGATTGAACATAAAGCCGATGGTATTTCAGTCCATGCCGTGTGCCCTCAATATGTTAAAACCAACATGACCAAAGGAATGGCGTTTGCTGAAAATAATAAAGATGGTCTATTGGAACCGGCTGATGTGGCTAATGCTCTGAAGGCATCCATCGAAAAAGATGAGTTTTTGGTCTTGTCCCACCCAGTGGTTGGCGATTACTTTAAAGCTAAAGCTATGGACTATGACAGTTACATAAGTGGCATGGCACGTTTGCGAGCCAAGCTTAGCCAAAAAGATGTGAAACTCTAAAAGAGAATTGTAGAAGAGAGAATATGGCGCGTTTTGATTTAACAGGAAAAGTAGCTTTAATTGCGGGTGCCAGCCGAGGTATTGGTGAAGCGATTGCTCATGGTCTTGCGGAACACGGCGCGACCGTTATTTGTACGAGCCGTAAACTTGAAGCCTGCGAAAAAGTTGCTGACGATATTCGCGCCAAGGGTTTTCCCGCCTCTGCAAAAACGTTGCATCTTGGCGAAACTGACACACACCAAGCAGTCGTTGACGAAATCGTCGCTGAACATGGCACAATTGATATCTTGATCAACAATGGCGCGACCAATCCCTATATGGGTCCAGCTCATTTGGCCGAAGAATGGGCGTTTGACAAAACGTTTGATGTTAATGTGAAGGGGCCGTATTATTTAAGTTCTAAATGCATCGACGTTATGCTCAAAAATGGCGGCGGCAGCATTGTTAATGTAGCCTCGATTGATGGTATTCAGCCTGGAATTTTAAGAACAATTTACGGCATGACCAAGGCGGCTGTCATTAGTATGACCAAGGGGTTTGCCAAAGAATACGGCCCAATGAACATTCGGGTCAATGCGCTCTTGCCTGGGTTTACGGATACTAAACTCGCTTCGGCACTGAAAAATAGCCCTAAGGCACAAGCGGTTATTCAAGAGACACTCGCGATTAAACGTATGGCGCAGCCAGAAGAAATGGTTGGGGCCGTGCTTTATATGGTGTCCGATGAAGCCAGTTACTTTACCGGCCAAGGCATGGTCGTTGATGCAGGGGCCATCATTTGACGGACACGAAAAATCCTGCCGTAGACGTCCGCAAAGGCGAAGAACTTGACATTACGGCTATTGATGCCGTTCTAAAGCAGGCGATTGATGGCTTGTCTGGCACGCCTGAGGTGCAGCAATTTTCTAGCGGTGCCTCTAACCTTACTTACGCCGTGACCTATCCCGATCGGTCACTGGTGTTACGCCGCCCGCCATTTGGAACACGTCCCAAATCTGGTCATGATATGCACCGGGAATACAAGGTCATGACAGCGTTAAAGCCGGTCTATCCGAGCGTTCCCAATACCCTTTACTACACAGACGATGAAAGCATTATTGGTGCCGAATTTTACGTTATGGACCGTGT
>JABABK010000092.1 GCA_014238285.1 Hellea sp. | reverse complement strand
ACTCTCCCGTGCCTTAAGACAAAGTACCATCGGCGCAAAGTGGCTTAACGACCGAGTTCGGAATGGGATCGGGTGGGGACCACTTGCTATAACCACCTGGTTAACGCAAAAATCTATCAGTTCAATACGCGTTAGCGTAATGAACCGCTTCACATTCATTCACGGCTTTGCCGCGCTTGAAAATGAAGGATGTAAAGAAATCGTCTTAGTATGCTTTTGCTTATGCGATTGAGTGTATTAATCAACGCGCATGAGCGCCGTATGTAATGGGTGAGTATTTTCACAAATACTCGTTTCAAGAATTAGAATGAATCAAGCCATTCGAATTATTAGTACTGGTTAGCTTCACATGTCACCATGCTTCCACACCCAGCCTATCAACGTGGTGGTCTTCCACGATTCTCAAGGGAGTTCTAGTATTGAGGGGGGTTTCCCGCTTAGATGCTTTCAGCGGTTATCCCGTCCATTCATAGCTACCCTGCAATGCTGCTGGCGCAACAACAGGTCCACCAGAGGAATGTCCACCCCGGTCCTCTCGTACTAAGGGCAGATCCTCTCAAAACTCCTACTCCCACGGTAGATAGGGACCGAACTGTCTCACGACGTTCTAAACCCAGCTCACGTACCGCTTTAAATGGCGAACAGCCATACCCTTGGGACCTTCTCCAGCCCCAGGATGCGATGAGCCGACATCGAGGTGCCAAACAACGCCGTCGATATGGACTCTTAGATCAGCTTTGGGGGCGTCATCAGCCTGTTATCTCCCCCACGAACTTTGGCGTACCTTTTATCCGTTGAGCGATGGCCCTTCCACGCGGGACCACCGGATCACTATGACCGACTTTCGTCTCTGTTCGGCCCGTCGGCCTTACAGTCAGGCAGGCTTGTGCCATTGCGCCCATCGGCTGATTTCCGACCAGCCTGAGCCTACCATCGCGCGCCTCCGTTACTCTTTGGGAGGCGACCGCCCCAGTCAAACTACCCACCACACAGGGTCCCGGATCCGGATAACGGACCGCGGTTAGACATCAAACAGGACAGGAGCGGTATTTCAAGGTTGACTCCACCCGAGCTGGCGCCCGAATTTCAAAGTCTCCCGCTTATCCTACACAAGTCATATCTCGAGCATTTTGTATTTTGTAAAGCTCACGAAAGCCTCAGAAAATGGGCGAAGTTAGCCCAATTTCTGTGTCTACATTAATACAATTTGCTTTAATGCCACTGTGAAGCTGTAGTAAAGGTGCATGGGGTCTTTCCGTCTAGCTTCTTCGTCGAGGATCTAAATTTGATTCCCTAGATCAAATTTTGGCGACCCTCTTCTCAGCGCTACGCTATGCTTGCGCCTCGCATCTTCACGAGGAATTCAATTTCACTGAGTCTATGCTGGAGACAGCGGGGAAGTCGTTACGCGAGAGATTGAAGTTTCGGTTACTGTCACCGTAATGCGAAAAGAAATCGATTGATAATCGATTTTAGGTGAGCGCCGAGGAGTCACAATCAAATGATGTAGGGTGCATAGAGGCGGCAAAGCCCCGAAATGCACCATCGAGAGATGAGGACGCGCCGACATTCAAAGAAAACAACGGCCAACGGTGGAAACATACCACCAAACGTAACCGATTGAACCAAGCCAATGGTGCATTTCGACAAGCTCAATGCACCCTATATCATGCACAGTACTTGGTTGGTTGGTTGGTATAATTCAGAATATTAAGGCCACTTACTATCGATAAATAGGTGCCTTGCTTCGATTATGAATAATTTATTGTTTTCATCGAAATATAGATCGTATGTAAAACTAAATCCATTCGCCCATTTTTCTTTTGGAACATAAATACGCATCGCTTTATCAGCATGAAATATCGTTTTGGATGAACACCTACTAATATTTATATCCGTTCTTTTCCATACTCGAAGATCAAAAGGAATTGAACTTTCAAAGTCAGCGGCACTTAAGCCTGTATCAATCCGGTTCACACCTAAAATGGACTTAATATCGGCAATTTCAAGATCACAGATAACGACATCATTTATCTTGCTTTGGACATAACCCGTATCGCTTGGCGAACACGATACGATACCGATTAGAACGACCGCCAAATAGACGTAAACATAAAATTTATTCAGAACAATTACTCTCATCATAACATTATCGCGGCCTCTAACGTCCAGAACATGGCGCACAACTTACATTAGCTTGGGGTGCGGGGTGTAACTCCGGAAGTCTCTCGCTTGTTCCGGGTAAAGCCATGCCGCTCTGATTAACAGGATTTCTGCCAGTCAGAGCATTAAATGCCTCTCCATGGTAGTTATTTGAATTTTGCCCGCCTATACTTGTTCCTGCATATGGAATGTTTGCAGAGTTCGTAGCTTGGACTAAATTATCAACAATCGTGGTCGCCTCGGCATATGTTATAGGAAGAACCTCTACATCATAGGTCTGGCTCGATGCATCGGGGCTTTGCGAAACAGGAACATTGATTGCTTCTAGACTTACACCTGCTTTAGCAAATGCTCCCCCATCAGTCCCAGCAGTTGGGAACGCACTGGTTATGCTCTCCTGACTCGAATTATAATCACTAATTTTAACAGAACCGTGACCGTAAAGTCCGTTAGTATCTTGTCCTTCATCAACAGAACCTGCTGACGAGGTCTCACCAAGCGGTCGTGCCTGTGCTTCGACTAATACTTGCTCACCATTTGGATCAGTCGCATTCACCGGATTATTCATCGTGTACATATAACGATTAAAGTATCCTGGGTCGAGCTCCATGTCCATCATGGTCATCGGATCATGGCTCAAAAACCGCCCAATAACCGGATTATAATACCGCGCCTGCATATAGTTCAGGCCTGTATCTGTGTCTTTGATATGGCCGGTAAAGCCCGCTTGATTGTCATTGGCGGCGTCATTGTCCAGCGTGATGCCGTAAGGCGTGTATCGTTCCGTAAAGGCGATATTGCCGTCTTCATCGGTGCCCGATACCGCGCTGCCAAGGTGATCATGGTGCAGGTAGGTTAGCTCATCCACATAGTTCAGCCTTGTGCCCACGGATTTAACCCGTGCAATGCTCTGGCCATCCATTTTGACATAGTTCGTGACGTAATCATCGGTAAAGCCCGGTGCGAGCTGGGCCACATAGGCGAGCGAGCCGGATATATCATAAACGTTATAGCGCGTGACATTTTTGTTATTGCTGTCTTTGGTGATGGATTTCACGCGGCGTCCATGGCCATCATAACGGTATGTCCCGTTGGCATCACCGGATAATCCCGTCGGGCGGTCGGAGGCGTCATATTCCATATTTAGGCCGCCGACCTTAATGGCATTGCCCCAGTCATCATAGTCAAAGCTACGGCTGCCTGTATTGCCGCCCGTCGCGGCGCTACCGCCTGTATCCGTGGACCAGCTGACTTGATTGGATCCGTTATAAAGCAGCGTGATCGTTCGCCCGCCTAGTTTCTTCTCGCGGATATTGCCAAGAGAGTCATATTTAAACGTGCCCGCGCCCCAAGAGCCGGACGCATCGGTTAATCGGCCTTGCCCGTCATAGAGATAGTCCCGGTCATTGGCTGGATTGGTATGATCGTTCATATCCGAGACAAGACCTCTAGGATTATAGAAATACTCCAAATCCAAAGCCGTAACGCCCCCGCCAACCGCTCTTAGTTTTTCAGGCATAAGCCGGCTATTCAGCTGCTGCGTAAAGTCAATACCGTTACCATAAGATAATGCCTGCAATGTACCTGAAGGGTAATAGGCCGCGCTATGAGCCAGAGAAGTGGTTCCTGCTGTGCCATCACCCGATAAAGATACACCCGTCCCCCGGCCAAGGCCGTCGCGATCATAGGTGATCTCGTGGCGAAAACCTTCATGGGTTTCGGGCCAAAACGCATGGCGGTATTGGCGCGAAGACGTGGCTAAACTCCCATCACGGTTATAATCATGGGCGGCAGTGAACTGGCGCCAGTCAATATGAAGCACTTCCCCAATGACATTGCCAAGCTCATCATAATAATAGATCCACTGAGTAAATTTTGGGTCGTCATACCAAGGAATCTCGGCTTCGCTGCCGTCTTCACGATAGAGAACTTGAAGATTACCATCAGCATCATAGGCCCGAGCCGTGTCCGGCGTGCCATCATCGGCGTAATTGGTGAAGGTCAGGCGGTTCATTGGATCATAGCTATAAGAGATTAGATTGTCATTCTCGTTATTTGGACCCGTGTCACAGGTCGTCCCCCAAGCATGGCCTTTCGAGCTGGCGCTCAGATTACCGCTCGCATCATAAGCATAAAGCGAGTAACCGCCGCCGGATGGGACATAGTGACGGCATAGGCGCTGTTGATCATCATAGCCATAATCCTGAAACTTGTTAACCGCTATACCATTATGGTCGCCCTGCTGACGAACACGCGTCATCTGGCCCCATCCATTTCGGGTAATGGTCGTCGTTGTATCTTCGGGCTGAACAATCAAAGTGACTTCATTAAAACCGTTTTTATAGGTTGTGGTCGTATTGCCCTCGGCATCAGTTACCGACGTGGCATTGCTAGGCAAATATTCATAGGTTTTTTCTATAATGCCCGTTGTGACGGTCTCGTCTTCGGTCAAAGGGCGTCCAAGACCGTCATAGGTAAAGTCTGTGCCTTGGCTCGGGTCAGGCGAGCTTGAAGGCTGAGATTTAAACCTCACGCGGCCTAGCGCATCATAGCTTGTTTTAACATAAGACTCCCAGCCTGTGCTGGTGTCCTCGACTTTTTCCAAAATGGGCCGGAACCGACTATCATAGGTCACGCTCGTCTGGGCACTTCCCTTAGTGATCGTCTGAACAATATCATCCCCAAAACTATAGGAGATATCGGTGTCATACCAATCCTGTGTCTCTTTGGGGGGAATGATTTTTTCCACGCGTCCCATGTCATCATGTAGATAGCTCGTTGTGAAGCCGCGCGCTGTGGTGGAACTGGTCACCCAGCCATTATCATCCACGACCTGACTTTCGGTCTCCCCGTCAGGTCGTTCAATATTTTGCACAATACCGCGTTTCCAATTGGTATAGGTTGCCGTATTTAACAATGGATCTGTTATCGTCAGGGGCGTTCCGTCATCATCATATGTAAAACTCCCAAAAGGTTCGCCGTAGCGTTTTTGAGAGGTCTTCTGACCTAAACCATTGTAGGAATATGTCGCCGTATCGCGGCCATTAACCGTGACTTGTTCTGGCAAACCTATAATCCAATTCGCTGTATTATGTTCGTAGTTGGTCACGATATCACGGACTGTCGAAGCCCCTCCTACATCACCATAAACCTTTGTTATAGTCGGGTGCCCATAAGAATAATCAACCGCTGCTTGGTCGTTGTTATACTCGAATTCCGTCGTAAAACTGTCTCCGTCCCGCTCAATTGTAGTTTGACTTCGACTAACCATTTTACAGCCTGCATCACAAATTTGAGATGGTGGAGAGAAGTTGAAGCCGCCATACGCATAATAATCTGGAATATAAGATTTACCATATGCCAAAGTAACAATATATTCGTTGCTTTGTTTTTCAAGCAAACTGCCGCCCGGTCCGGAATAGATTTCCAAACGATCAACTTGTCCGCCAAAACGTTCATCCGTCCAGAAATGATAATAGATTGCTTCTGTACCATCAGGCCTAATAACTTCTGTCCAGTTAGTCCGGTCATCCGTAGAGCTTGCTATCGGATGGCCTTCAAAAACATGGCCGACTGGATAGCGCTCGTTTTCAATATCCTCCTCATAGGTAAATTCCCATATTGAATCCGGAGTATTAGGGGCCTGAATTGTTTTTTTAACCACAGACATGGTTTTCTGTATGCCTTGATATAAATCATAATAGTCAAATTGCTGATTAGGTCCAATGAAACCATTGCAAACCTCGGTCATGTGAGTTTCCCACATGTCCCAGCCATAACGATGATTGGTATGTTTCAAATTGTAAATTGCATTGGCACCGTTAGGGTGGACCATCGTCAGAGTTTCTGCGGGTAGTGTGCAGGACTTGGGGCCTTGAACAGGTCTTGCCGCCATACCACTTAAGCTAAACTCCCAAACTAGGTCGTCTGGCTGTATCACTCGAGACAGAAAACTTTTGCCACTTAATACTATATAGTGATATCGCCAGATACGGCCATTGGCCGTTACTGTTTCTATAAGGTCAGTTCCATTCTTATATGACACAGAAATTTGGCGACCATCACTGGATGTAATATTGATCAAACGACCAGCGCCATCGTAATTATAATTGACTTTATTACCCACCTTATCGGTAACTTCCGACACCAATAGAGTATTTAATGATCGCTCTAACTTAATATTCCCCGGCCCAAAAGGACGGTACCGCATAGGGTTACCTCTAGACCATTTAAACTCGCTAAACTTATACTGCGTGCCATTAGGGGCCATTGCAACAAAACCCTCTCCTCCATCACTGGCAGAGCCGCAAGTAATATACCAGCCACCCGATGTTCCATATTTTGCGCTGGAAGGAAACGGGCTAACCGCTCCAGAGCCTTCAAGATGTCTTAAGACTTGCTGCTTTCCAATGCGTGGAATATCCATAATCAGACCATTAGAATATTCTACTGGCCAAATGCTCGCTGTATCACCACTATAAGCATTCGTATCACTATCAGCAGGTATTTTTTGCGGCTCCATCCTACGCCGGGCTGCGATTTCCATTGCCTCAACCCTGCTTTGTATTTCAAAAACGTTTGTCCATGCATTCACCTGATCAAGCCCATTAGATGCCGAATAATAATGTTGGACTGCATTAGCGAGGTCCTCATGCGCTTGATCAAAATTATAGAAATTTGTGGTTACGCTGAGCTCAGAATGAAAGACATTCTCTGGCTGACTACATCGCGGGCCTTTAAAGTCAGTATTCCCGGATCCGTCTATACTCCCCAATACGTATATTCTCGGGATGTCCAACACCCAGTCCCCAAACTCTTCATTACTATTTTCAAAGAAACGCCCGCCTGATGTCAACTTTCGGCCTATGCCAACATCCAATCCAAAATTCCCGGGTAAAGACACATCTGTGTGTTGAAACGTCAAAGCGCCCGTATGACGATCGACATGATCCCCCATGATGCTCTCACCATGGGGCGTTAACCGTTTATTTGCGTCTTCACGTTGATAGACTTCAAGTATTACGTCGTAATCTGCTGCCTGCGCAGGGGTAGACATCAGCAGTGAGCACATGATTACGGCCAGGCAGGCTAAAAAACGTAATGACTTTTCGAAAACAGATTTAGATATCCACATATCAACTTCCCACAATGAGTTAATTTACATTAACCATATTGGAAGGCAGAATAACTTACAACCCCCAATTTTAGGCTTACAATCAGTACCTATTACTCCGTGTGTTGTGAATATAGCTGGGTGGCACACATGAAACGCCTTCAGATTTCTCATAACTCAGCATTTTTAGCGTGTCACAGAGCATAAAACACAAAAAAGCCCCACCATTTCTGGCGGGGCTTTTTGATATTTGAAGTATATGGAGGTTTAATAATGCATGTATTCTACACTAGATTCTTGAGTAAACCAGGCGGCGACCTACTCTCCCGTGCCTTAAGACAAAGTACCATCGGCGCAAAGTGGCTTAACGACCGAGTTCGGAATGGGATCGGGTGGGGACCACTTGCTATAACCACCTGGTTAACGCAAAAATCTATCAGTTCAATACGCGTTAGCGTAATGAACCGCTTCACATTCATTCACGGCTTTGCCGCGCTTGAAAATGAAGGATGTAAAGAAATCGTCTTAGTATGCTTTTGCTTATGCGATTGAGTGTATTAATCAACGCGCATGAGCGCCGTATGTAATGGGTGAGTATTTTCACAAATACTCGTTTCAAGAATTAGAATGAATCAAGCCATTCGAATTATTAGTACTGGTTAGCTTCACATGTCACCATGCTTCCACACCCAGCCTATCAACGTGGTGGTCTTCCACGATTCTCAAGGGAGTTCTAGTATTGAGGGGGGTTTCCCGCTTAGATGCTTTCAGCGGTTATCCCGTCCATTCATAGCTACCCTGCAATGCTGCTGGCGCAACAACAGGTCCACCAGAGGAATGTCCACCCCGGTCCTCTCGTACTAAGGGCAGATCCTCTCAAAACTCCTACTCCCACGGTAGATAGGGACCGAACTGTCTCACGACGTTCTAAACCCAGCTCACGTACCGCTTTAAATGGCGAACAGCCATACCCTTGGGACCTTCTCCAGCCCCAGGATGCGATGAGCCGACATCGAGGTGCCAAACAACGCCGTCGATATGGACTCTTAGATCAGCTTTGGGGGCGTCATCAGCCTGTTATCTCCCCCACGAACTTTGGCGTACCTTTTATCCGTTGAGCGATGGCCCTTCCACGCGGGACCACCGGATCACTATGACCGACTTTCGTCTCTGTTCGGCCCGTCGGCCTTACAGTCAGGCAGGCTTGTGCCATTGCGCTCATCGGCTGATTTCCGACCAGCCTGAGCCTACCATTGCGCGCCTCCGTTACTCTTTGGGAGGCGACCGCCCCAGTCAAACTACCCACCACACAGGGTCCCGGATCCGGATAACGGACCGCGGTTAGACATCAA
>JABABK010000091.1 GCA_014238285.1 Hellea sp. | reverse complement strand
GGGCCACTATTCAAGGCCTGATGTGACGCGGGTGATCGTCAACCGTACAAGGCAGTCTTTATTGGGCTTCGAGGATGAGTAATACTCGTAAATTAGAAACTCAATGCGTCATTGCAGGCGGTGGCCCAGCCGGACTTATGACGGGTTACTTACTCGCGCGGCAGGGCGTCAATGTCATTGTCGCCGAAAAACATGCTGATTTCCTACGTGATTTTCGCGGTGATACCGTACATCCTTCAACGCTCGAATTGTTTCATGATTTAGGCTTGCTGGATGAATTATTGTTGCGGCCGCATCAAAAAACGCAAAATGTATCGCTTACGATTGCAGGACGTGATTACAAGATTGCAGAGTTTGAAAAGCTACCTGTTCGGTGCAAGTATGTTGCGATGATGCCGCAATGGGACTTTTTGGATTGCCTGGCAGACGCGGCGCGTAAGCTTTCAAACTTTCGCTTGTTACAATCGACAAAAGTAGAGAATTTACTGCAAGATAATGGCCGAGTTGTTGGTGTGAGCGCTAGCGATAAAGACGGCGAGATTGAAATTCGGGCAGGCTTAACGATTGCAGCTGATGGGCGAGGATCGACATTACGCGGTGTTTCAGGCCTTAAGGTGTTGGACTTAGGCGCGCCTATTGATGTATTTTGGATGAGGCTTGCCCGTGAAGAAGGTGACAGTAATGAGTCCTTTGGGCGGGTCAGTTCGCGAGGGCTTTTGATACAGATAAACCGTGGGGATTACTGGCAATGTGCGCTGCCATTTCCCAAAGGCGGCGCAGAAACTATTCGCGCAGAAGGGTTACCAGACTTTCGGCAGCGTATTTCTGATATATCCCCGACACTCGAGGAGGCGGCAAGCGCTATTCAATCTTGGGATCAAGTTAAATTACTGACCGTTCAAGTTAACCGACTGCAAAAATGGTGGCGTGAGGGGCTTTTATGCATCGGCGATGCGGCCCATGCAATGTCGCCCGTTGGCGGCGTCGGTATAAATTTAGCCGTTCAGGATGCAGTGGCTGCGGCGCGCATTTTAGGGCCAGCTATTTTAGACGGAGATTTGTCAAACTCTCACCTAGCGGCGGTACAGAAAAGGCGGTTTTGGCCTGCAAAAATGACCCAGAAGGCTCAGATTGCAGCACATAATCGTGTGTTAATACCAGCTCTAAATTCGACATCTCAAGTAAAGGTGCCTTTGGCGATTAAGGCCCTTAATAAATTTGGTTTTTTAAGAGGCCTTCCAGCTCGCGCTATTGGCTTAGGACTAAGGCCTGAACATTGGCGTGAATAAGGCAATGTGCGCTTTATAAACTCTCTACAATCTTACGAATTTTAGATGTCGCTTCATCGGCATTTTTGGGCAGGGTTTCAGGGTCAATTACCTTCCCAAACGTCATACGAAAGAGTTGATCCTTTTTATTGAGGAGTTCATGAAACAAGGTGATGTCCCTAAGTTCACCATTAATACGGCAAAAAAGATAATAAACCCAAGAGTTTCGTGCCTTTATTTGAAGGGGTATTATCGGAGCATTATATTTCTTTGCCAGCATAGCGGCTGAGCTTTCCCAAGATTGATCTTGGAGGCCACGCCAGGTCATACGAGCTAGTCGTCCCGACGGAAAAATTACAACACATCGCTCTTCTGATAGAACCTTTCGAGTTCGTGCTAGGGTTTCGCGAGTCTTAGACATACTGCGTTTTTCCTTAACCCACTCAACAGGAATGATGATATCTTCACCGTCTGGGATGACACGTAGGGCATCGGCATTGGCTAAATAGAGATGGTCTGGTCGGCGGTTTTTTATAGCTTGAAATACTGCCATACCATCTGCCAATCCGGTGGGATGGTTAGATATTATGATACAGCGGCCTTTTGCAGGGACATTGTCTAAACCAGAAACAATAATGTTAGGATTGACATGGTTGGCAACGAGTTCAAAAGCCTCACGGCCTGTTTTTGGTTTGATTGCGTCAGCGATCATCACCGCATTATCATAACCCAATAATCGATAGAGTAAGGGTTTGATGAGGCCGAATAGCCGTTTGCGCGACATAAGCCGGGAGGCACGTTCCGCTATAAGTTCTTCGACAATGTGCATTGGCACTCTATTGGTTTTCCACTATCTTGGTGATAATCTGGAGGCGGAACGAATGCAAAAGAAATCCTTATTCATGGCTTTTATAGCTGCGCTCGTGTTAAATGCATGTGCCGAAAAAACGACTACTGAGGTATCTGAAAATGTTTCGCCAACTGAATTGTCAGGCAATTGCGCAGATGCCGAGTATCGAGAACTTGATTTTTGGGTGGGCAGTTGGGAGCTCTCTTGGACAGGCCAGGACGGAAAGCAAGGTCGAGGCACCAACCTAATCTCTCATAACCCTTATGGGAATTGCGTGATTAAGGAAGAATTTAACGGTGCGCCGACAATGCAGTTTAAAGGCATGAGCGTATCGACTTATCTGAAACCGGCTAAATTATGGCGACAGGCCTGGGTTGACGATAGCGGAGGGTTCTTTTCTCTTTATGGCGGGCCACAGGATGACGGCACGTTTCAGCTAGATATGGAGCGTGTGAACGATCAAGGGCCTTATCGCCGCATGATTTGGAAAAACATTGAAACAGACAGCCTGGACTGGCACTGGCAAGGCAAAGCAGACGAGGAAGCGGAATGGGGTGATCTATGGGTCATTCATTATTCCCGGCAATGATAAACGTCTTATTCCTTTGCACGGGTAATTCAGCGCGTTCAATTTTATCTGAAGTCATATTAAGAGACTTGGGAGTGGGGCGGTTTAATGCCTTTTCGGCTGGCAGCCGTCCTAGCGGGAAACCACACTCAGACGGCCTAGCTGAGTTAAAGCGTAGAGGGCATTCAATTGATGGCACGAGTTCCAAGAGCTGGGATATTTTTGCCGTGCATGACGCCCCAATTATGAATATCATTGTGACGGTTTGCGGGAGCGCGGCGGCAGAGACATGCTCTATCTGGCCTTCAAGGCCCGGACAGAGCCCTATTCGTGTTCATTGGGGCGCAGAGGACCCAGCCTATATCGAGCCACTAACCGTACGTCAAAAGGCCTTCTCGGATGTATATGATTTGTGTAGGGCTCGGATCGAGGTACTACTGGAATTACCTGTGCCAGATTTGTCAGACAGGCGATCTCTTCAATTAATCGGTGATATTCGGGCATAAAAAAACCGCCCTCAAGGGGCGGCTTAAACTTCAATTGGTGCATTTCACCTAATGGCGAAGTGCACTTAATAGACTTACTTCTTGCGAGTCGTCTTGTTTGGCCACCACTGAACAAGCTTCTTAGAAGCCCAGTCACGTCCACCAAGACCGAAAGCAATCGCGCCGCCAACACCAGCAGCAACCGCTGCGGCCATGACTGTGTAACGGAATGCTGTCTCAACGATATCGTCACCAAGGTTCATTTGCGATAGGCCCATAAATGTTACGATGATCATTGTGGCATATTTAATGATTGTACCCGCTAGCTCACCGGATGTTTGCGAAACGATGCGAGACACAAAATTAGCGATGAATAGACCTGCGCCGATGATGATAGCGCCAAGAACAACGCGGCCACCAACAGCTAATAGGCTATTAAAGACACTTGTGAGTTCTTCGATGCCTAGGGCGCGCATAGCAGCTGTTAAGCCCATAAGAACGATACCAACGAAAGCAACAGTTGAAATGATTTTAGAAGGAACAACGTTCGATCCCGTTCCGTCTAGGCTGCCAATAGCTTGCAATGAGTTATCAACGCCAAGAGCCGGAAGTGTTTTCTCAGCAAGGCCCGATACAAAACGGCCGATAAATACTGCAACAGCAAGGATTAGAGCTGCACCCAAAATATTCGGAATGTAAGATACGATCATGTCGAGCATGCCAGAGATCGGCTCGGAAATTCCAGGGATTTTCAGAGTGTTGATCGCGGCGATAGCAGCAAACAATGTTACGACTGCACCAGCCAAACCGCCGAGTGAACGCGCGATGTTGTTTGTAGGGGCAGTTTCTTCAGCAGCACCAGCGAAACCAAAGCGGCCTGCCATGCGGTCAACTTGAGCAGCTTCTAAAGTGCTTGAAAGCGCTTCTTTAACAACTTTCGCGAGAAGCGTACCAACGGCGAGGACGATACCAGCACCAATGATATTTGGAACATATTCGAAAATGCTGTTGAGCATGCCTTTAACAGGTGTGAGCTGTTCGGCAACCATTGGGAACTGACCAAGACCTAATAGGATGAAGACCAACCAAAGAACCCAGAAGACAGCTTTGGAAAGTGATTTTCCGATATTGCCGCCCGTTGTTTTGGCTTTTTGGCCAAGGCCTGTACGGTTAATAGCGCCAGACACGATAGCAGCGGCAATTTTTGAGATGAAATAACCAACAACGATTACGATTAAAGCGATTAAGGGACCAGCGAGCCAGTCGAGTTGATCCGGTAGAAAGCCGGCGATAGCGTCGGTCATTCGGTTAAGTTGAGCTGTTTGATCCATTATAGGAACCTCCAAAAAATTTGATTTGTTAGGCTCCCCCTCGGAAGCCCCCCGTTAACTCCATACTCCAAACCCCCATTCTAGGGTGAAGATGTACTTAGATTAACGTTTAGTAAGGCTTACATAAACCTTACATGAACAAAAGCCAAGCGAAACAGGTGGGAAGGTTAAAGGATTAAAGCGACTTGACCTATAAAGCAGGGCTGTTAGGCGAGGTAATATGAAGACGCCCATTAAAAATAGACCTTTATTAGTCGGCCTGGCTTTGTTTTCTTTTGGATTACTGGCTCTGGCGATCATCCGTATAAAGCTCTATGGCTGAAAGTATGAATGATGGCGGCCCCATAGAGATGCAGCTCTTAGCCCGTATTAAAGAGGGCGATTTACAGCGAGACGAAGAACAGCTAGCTGCCGCTATAGCTCTTGATAAGCTTTTATCGCGTATTACCGGGCTTCGAGAGAAACGTCATTTTTGGCAAAGTGCTGAACCCATGCCTAAAGGTTTATATCTTTGGGGCGGTGTAGGGCGCGGCAAATCTATGTTAATGGATTGGTTTTTTGATGAAGTAGAGGTCAAAGAAAAACAGCGGGTCCATTTCCACGCCTTTATGCTGGATGTTCACAAGCGAATCGCTGACTGGCGAAACCTATCATCCTCTGAACGCAAAAAATCTGAATTCTATGTCAAAAAGGCAGGGGATGACCCCATCGCCCCCGTGGCAAAGGCTATAGCTAGTCAGGCTAAGGTCCTGTGTTTTGATGAATTTCATGTCACTGATATCGCGGATGCCATGATCTTATCTCGGCTTTTTACAGCGCTTTGGGACATAGGCATTGTGGTCGTGGCAACGTCCAACCGGACACCCGATGATCTTTATAAGCATGGCCTTAACCGCGCTTTGTTTGAGTCCTTTATACAGATGATGCCTGAGTATTTGATCATCCACGCCTTTGAGGGCGATGTTGATCATCGGTTAAGGCAGCTGTCCGCAGCGCCTGTATTTTATTCACCGCTTGGTGATGGCGCAGATATAGCCATTGAATCTGCTTGGCATAGATTGACCGGTATGGCGATATCCAGACCAACCACTTTAATGGTGCAGGGGCGCGAACTGACCTTAGAGAATACAGCCGCTGGGACGGCCCGAACAACATTCGATAGGCTATGCGGCAGACCCTTAGGGGCGGCGGACTACCTCAAACTCGCTTCGAGCTTTCAAACATTGGTTCTCGAACGAGTACCAGTCATGGGCCGTCACATGCGAAACGAAGCCAAACGCTTTGTCACTCTGATCGATGCACTCTATGAAACCCGTACTAAACTCATCATGAGCGCAGCGGCAGAGCCAGACGAATTATATCTCAAAGGCGATGGCTCGTTTGAATTTGAACGCACGGCCAGCCGTCTCATCGAAATGCGCAGTCAGGAATATTTGGGCGCGAGACGAAATTTGGAAGGCGGAAACAATTGATTAATTCTTGAACTTGAAACAATATTATAGAAGCGCAAAACGCGTGACACAAAACATCTTAACTAACAAAGGTGCTAAATAGATGAGGGTTAAGTATATTCGTAAAAATGCAAACGACCTTAGCTTAAATCGACATTCGCATAGGTTATATGCTTCTTCATACGATAGTCGGGGACCCGATGAAGATAAAGATTATGGAGGTAAAAACCCCTTTCTGAAACTCGGGTATGAAGCCAATGTTTACGCGATGAAGATAAGGGGTGAATGTACTTCTTTTTACATTATGGAACCAAAATTTAATACGATGACGCACTTCCCCTCATTGTGCTTTGAAATATTAGATAACCGTGTTTCAAAGTACTGGCACATTGATAGAGATTTTGTGCCTCGTGGCGAAGGGAATTTTCCAAGAGAGCCATTTGAAATAACTGTGTTTGCCATTAGGGAATGGATCGAAGAACCTCGGTTTTTAGAATTTTTAGTAGATGATCGAGAACGCGAACTTGGTATCATGAACAAGATGATTGAGTTGATGGATGAAGAGTTTTTACCTGTCACTTAAATGATGTAATTTTTAACCTTGAAAAACCCTCCAAATGCCCCACCTCTAAATAAGAGGGACGTTTATGGAGGACAAATATGTTCAAACTAAAAGATTACCTTATAGGCGGGATTATTCTTGCCGTTGCATGTGCTCTGATGTGAGGACTACTGATCAAGCCACATGATTATGTCTGGGTGCCAGACGGTCAGATGAATGGTCAAATCCAGACAATATTGCCAAGTAATACAGTTGTCGGCCCTCAAACTTTAAAAGCGCTCGTGACGCTTGAGGATGGTTCGAAGACCATTTTGGAATTTCCTATGGATGCAAGTATCCAAAAAGGTGCCTCGGTCAATGTCTATATATATCATGATGAAGCGGATGAACTAAAACGAAAATATGAGTATGCAGGTGCGCAGGAATAGATAAGGAAAATGGTGCCGCGAGGGAGAATTGAACTCCCGACCTCATCATTACCAATGATGCGCTCTACCACTGAGCTACCGCGGCTTTTCATTTGGGCTTGTTGGTCAAGCTATCCTGAAAATCTGGCGCCGTATAACTGATGCTATAGGGCTTGAAAAGACCTCATTTAAGAGCATATCCTATAAATCTTGATTAATTTGGAACTGTCATGAGTAAACAATCAGAGAAAGCCCGGCAACAAGCAGAGCGGGAAGCCCGGTTAGCCGAGAAGCTACGAGCGAATTTGCGTCGCCGTAAAGCCGTTGCTCGCAAAACCAAAGCCAAAAATCAAAGCAAGGAATCGCCTGAGGCTTGAGGATCAATACGGTAAAAGTAAATTGGTTTGTACGAAGCGGTCATTTGCGATAGTTGATATCCGAAAGGGGCACGTATGAAACATCAATCTTGGATGACGGTATTTGCCATATTGATCGCAGCGCTCTCCGTTTCTTGTAATAAACCCGCCGAAACGACGTCTAAAGAGAAACCTGCTCAAATTGTAAGTGAGGATGTTCCCGATACAGAAAAGGAGACTGTTTCTGCCATCGAAAATCCTGCTCCCGAAGGCAACGCCGATATTTTTGATAAACGTATGGAAATTCCCACCGTGGCCGACGTAGAAGGGTTTAAAATTAATTTTAGTGCGGAACGTAATGCAGAGATGCAAGCAGAGTTTGAAGAGGCGGTCTCTCAAGGTCAGTGCGAGGGTGAGGGAGAAATAGAAGTCCCAATTATTTGTGGGTGGGACGATGGAATTGGCGGATTTGGTGCGGTTCAGGTTCCGATACATGCCGCGCCTTTTCAAGTCCAAATCGTTAATACTGAAAAATTGGCCACGGATCGCTGGATCAAAGAAAATTATCCCAATAAGGAGCTTTGGGAATTAAGACATGTTTGCGGCGGTACGTTAATTGATGAAGCCTGGGTCCTCACGGCCGCACACTGCTTTAAAAATTCTGAAAACCCTGATATAGAAAAATACGCCGTTCGGCTCGGTGTTGGAAATATATCTCAAACATCGGCCGAAAATATTGCGATTAAGTCGATTTTGATACACCCGAACTTCAACAAACCTGTCGCGGTTGCGAACGACATTGCTCTGATAAATATCGATGCTTCCAATGTTTATTTCTCCCATAAGAACCAAGAGTTAATCGTTAAACAACCTGATTACACTGATTTTCCAAAGGTTACGAAAATTAAGAGCGTTGATGATGGGAAACGATTGGCACTTGTGAGTCGCGACCGTATTGCAGCTCTGTTTGATGCTAAATCGCTTAGGCCCATACCCAGCGGTGAATTTGATGAGGCGCAAATATTTCAAAACTTCATTAATGATAATCGAAATATATCGGCCCGTAATAGCCGTGTTACAGTTTCCTTTGGGCATAATCCTATAACAGCTACTTTGAATATTTTGGATGATCAGGGCACGGTCTCTCACAACATTGAAATGCGAACCGAGGGTTATAGTGATCTTAAGTTTGAGTATGATCCTATTCGTGACGAGGTATTAGTCCAGGAAGCTTTTAAATCGGAAAGTGCTTCGGTTCGTGCTTTGTCAGCAAAAACGGGTGAAACGTTGCGGACACTTAGATCGCCAGAGGGATTTCAATTTTCAAATTTTAAATTTTTTGACGAGGGGCGTCAAATATTGGGCTGGACTCGAAAAGGCGTGACGCAAATTTGGGCGTCAGGTAAATCAGATCCCAAGTTTACGATAAGCCACAGTACCCCAATCTCCGGTGTTAAAATCTCCAGAAGCGGAAAATACATCGTTAGTTACAGCGATTATGGGACTGCGGAGGTTTGGAGTGTAAAAACAGGTGAACCCGTCATTCAGGCTTTTCATGGCGGGGACGTTTTCGACGCTTTACTCGTGAATAAGGACCGAACGTTGATATCACTTGGTTTTGACGTGATGAGCGCTTG
>JABABK010000090.1 GCA_014238285.1 Hellea sp. | reverse complement strand
GAACTCATTCAGGGTTATACCATAGCCCGTCAGCTTGAGACGACTGAACACGAGCTCATGGAAACGGTATTCCCGCACCCGACCCTATCAGAAATGATGCATGAGGCAGTGTTAGCGGCCTATGACAGACCGCTACATATCTGACCTATTCAGCTGGTGCTGCGACGTCTTCTGGGTTTTTGCCTAATCTAGATTTGATAACTCTTGTAAGACTGATCTTTTTCTTAAGCATGGGCTTTTCAATAATATGCCATGATCCAAAGGCTAGCGCCATTGTGACGGGCAATGTTAGCGCCATAAGCTGCCATGCATTTAGTCCAGGTATGAAATAGAATATAGTTTGCAAAATAACCCAGTGATAGATGTAAATGCCATAGGATGTATCGCTTAGTTTTTTAAGCCCGTTAAGAGCTGGAATTTTAACGTAAGCCATCCAAAATACGATATAAGCTAGCCATAGAGTGACTGCGACCTCAAAAAATACGGTTCCGTTAAACAGTCCTGTAATCAGGCCTAATATAAAAATGCCTATCATGTGGAAGGACAGCTTATCTTGCAGTGCATAAATGGCAGCGCCTAGACCATAAGCCAAACCAAACCGTAGGATGGACTGCAAGGTGGCCGGTATCTGGTCGTAAATGCCCGTCAAATGCGCGATTGGCCAAGCAATTACAAAGATCACAAACTGCATGACTAACAGCCATTTATGTTTGAGCAAACCTAACGCAAAGGCGATGGCTGTGGCGATGTAGGCTAAGACTTCATAGCGAAGTGTCCAGAGAGCGCCTGAGCCAATTTGCTCGGAGTTTGTGGCAAATATTCCGGGCATTTCCATATGAGTTTCATAAAAACTCAATACCTGAAAAGGTTGTGTCCAAAATTCTGGATTCGTGAAGAACTCTCTGAGGGGTAAATTCGTGACAAAAGGCCCGATTATGAACATAACGAAGAGAACATGGGCAATTAAGGCCGGATAAATCCGAAGGGACCGCGCTGAGCCATATTCGACTAAATCTTCACGGTAAAGCATGCTTTTTGTGACCAAAAATCCGGATGCGATGAAGAATAGGTTCACGGCGAGATAGCTCGCTGTGAAACTAAAGAATATCTTAGGCTCGAGCGATGAATCGCCTAAAGTCACGACAAATGAATGGCCTACAAGGACCATTAAGGCGAAAAGTAATCGCACAGGCGTAAAGAAATTATCGTGCCCATCACGAATTGTCACTTTGGAAAACATGTCTTCACCATTCATTTTTTCTGTCCCGTAACATTATCTGGTTAATTTCAAGCAAATATCGCGCCAAAACTATTGTAATTGCCCCGATAAAGGCTCATTTAGCGGCCATGGCAGTGTTATTTGATAAGACAGACGTAAAGTCTCAGGCAGGCGCGGTAGAACGTCCCCGTCACCCGGAAAAGGCGAACCGCCCGGATAGTGAAGTGCTGCGAAAACCGGCATGGATACGGGTGAAAGCTCCAACGTCGAAAGGTTATGCGGCGACCCGTAAAATCGTTCATGACAAAGGATTGGTCACGGTCTGCGAAGAAGCCGCGTGTCCGAATATTGGCGAGTGCTGGGAAAAAGCCCATGCAACATTCATGATCCTTGGCGATACCTGCACAAGGGCCTGCGCATTTTGCAATGTTAAAACCGGCATGCCCGGGCCAGTCGATACAGACGAACCGGCTAAAATCGGTTTAGCTGTTACCGAAATGAATTTACGCCACGTCGTTATTACGTCAGTGGACCGCGACGACCTCGCCGATGGCGGCGCGCAGCATTTTGTCGATGTTATTCAGGCCATTCGCGCCGCTTCCCCCAAAACCACAATTGAAATCCTGACGCCGGACTTTTTGCGAAAAGGCGGCGCGGCTGAAACCGTGATTGCGGCTAAACCAGATGTGTTTAACCACAATCTTGAAACGGTTCCGCGTCTTTATCTGAAAATTCGTCCGGGCGCGCGTTATTATCATTCTTTGCGCTTGCTTGAAAAAGTAAAAGAGCAAGACCCGAACCAGTTCACAAAATCTGGTATCATGGTCGGCCTTGGCGAAACTAAAGAAGAAGTCATGCAAATCATGGATGATATGCGCTCTGCCGGGATTGATTTTCTAACCATCGGCCAGTATTTACAGCCGACACGAAAACATGCAGCGGTCGACCGATTTGTGACGCCTGAAGAATTTAAAGCCTATGAAACCATCGCAAAAGCCAAGGGTTTCCTTTTAGTATCTGCTAGCCCGCTAACCCGTTCTAGCTATCACGCTGATGATGATTTTGCTAAATTACAGGCGGCGAGACGCGTGCGCTAACATGGCTGAGACGCGTCTTAGAAAACGGATTATGCACCGTCCCGCAGACCTTCTTGAAATGGTCGCGGATGTGGAAGAATATCCAAAGTTCATAAAGCCGATTTCGGCGTTACGTGTCAGAGACCGAAAACAGGTTTCGACTGGTGTCGAAATTTTTGATGCCCAGGCGACGATTAGTTACAAATTTATTTCTGAAAAATTCCAATCTAACGTCACAGTTGATCGCAATAAGCAGAGCATTTCTGTCAAAAAATCCGGGCATGGTGGCGCGGTTAGAGATTTGGATAATCGTTGGGTGTTTCATGAACTTTCAGACGGCTCTACTGTGGTCGATTTTTATGTTAAAGTGAAACTTAAAGCTTTTCCGCTTGAAATGTTGATGCGTGATAAATTTGATAAAACGGGTGACCATATAATGGGGCTGTTCGTACTTCATGCTGACAAGATACTTGAAAAAGTTGGCGATCCTGAACTTTATTGGCGAAATGAACTAAAAGAACGAAAAATTCATTCTTCTTAGAACTCGAGCCAAATTTGGGTGTATCTGAACTAAGGATGTATTTGACCCATAGAGCTTATGATCTGTTGCAATCCGCTGTGGACCGCGGAGCGTCTAACGCCATCTCGGCCATTGTCCTCAAACTGAAATTCTTCGGTTTTAATTTCCCCACCAATATATAATCCCATATAAACAAGCCCTACCGGCTTCTCTGCCGTGCCTCCGCCGGGACCCGCAATACCCGTTACAGAAATAGCTATGTCGACGCTAAAAGCCTGCGCGCAATTCTTTACCATTTCCGCAGCAGTTTGTTCACTGACGGCGCCATGTTCGATCATAGTTTCTTTGGATACACCTAATAGGTTCTCTTTGACCTCATTAGCATAGGCGACGATACTCCCTTTATAAACCGATGATGAGCCGGGAATATCCGTCAGATATTTGGCGATCCATCCACCTGTACAGCTTTCAGCCGTAGCGATGGTAAGGCCTTTGGCTTTGGCTGATCTAATGATGGTCTTTGCGAGTTTGTAGAGTTCTTCATCCATGTCAGTTTGGCAGCTTGATCGTGGCACTAGCTTGCGCCGCAATGCCTTCGCCGCGTCCTGTGAATCCTAGTTTCTCTGTTGTCGTGGCTTTTACACTGACACGGGACACTGGAAGACCAAGGAGTTCTGCAATTCTGGCTTTCATGACATCTCTGTGTGGTTTTACTTTAGGGCGTTCGCAAATCAACGTAATGTCGACATGTTGAAGCTTGCCGCCACGGGCAGAAATCAGATCTTTGGCATGGGTCAGGAAAACATGGCTTTCAGTGCCTTTCCATTTGGCGTCTGTTGGCGGGAAATGATCGCCAATATCACCTTCAGCTAAAGCGCCGTATATGGCATCGGTTAGGGCATGTAGTCCGACATCGGCGTCGCTATGTCCTTTTAGGGAAAAACCAGCGGCAATTTCAACGCCGCATAGCCATAGGCTATCGCCGGGCTCAGTGCGGTGGACGTCAAAACCTGATCCCGTCGCTATATAATAATTATCTTCTTTCAACAGACTTCTCGCTTTTTCCAAATCCTCTGGATAGGTGATCTTGAAGGTCTTTTCATCCCCGTCAACACTTCCAACTGACAAATCGGCCGCTCTGGCCACTGCGATATCATCCGAGTAATTCTCGTCCCCGCTCATTTTTTGATAAGCGGGCCAAATATCGCTATAGTGAAACCCTTGCGGTGTTTGTATCCGCTTGATGCCGTTTCGCTCTACATCTTCCCCCAAATTTCCATCATCAAAAGTCTTTATAGCATCGACAACTGACAGAACAGGTGCGACCGCTTGAACTGTCTCCAGTTTTTCGATCATTGCTGTTATGACTTTGGCCGAAACAAAAGGACGGGCCGCGTCGTGGATGAACACGATATCTGGCGCGTTCTCTGATAGCGCAGCCATACCTGCTTGAACCGATTGGCTGCGGGTTGCGCCGCCGGTAACGCATTTGGGCGCTGGGTCAAATCCTTCGATTGCCTTAGCAATGCGCTCATCGCCTTCGGCGTGAACAATGACATATTGATCTGCGTCAAGGCAAGCGGACTTGAGGTTTTCGAGCGTATGACGCAGCACAGGCTTTCCGCCCAGGTCAGCGTATTGCTTGGGTATTTCGCCTTGAAAACGAGCGCCTTTGCCCGCTGCGACCAAAATTTGTGCGATTTTAACCACGAAAACCTTTCTTGGCGTGATGAAATATTGTGCAAATGCTATTTGCGTGCTTAGAGATAACGCATGAATCAGGATATTACCATTGGTAACTATGCCCTCACATCGCGGGTTTTAGCCGCGCCTATGTCAGGGATAACTGACCTACCGTTTCGGCGCGTCTTACAAAAGTTTGGGCCCGGGCTTGTGGTTTCAGAAATGGTCGCCAGTGAAACACTGATGAAAGGTGATAAAGAGACCAAGGCCCGCGCGGCTGGGGCAGGAGAAATTAGACCTCTGGTTATTCAGCTTGTAGGGCGGGAACCTCAATGGATGGCAAACGGCGCGCAAATGGCAGAGGCCGCGGGCGCTGACATCATTGATATCAATATGGGGTGTCCCGCGCGCAAAGTGACAACCGGCTTGTCAGGATCGGCGTTAATGAAAGACCCAGAACGCGCCATGGATATTATTCATGCCGTAATTGGCGCGACGTCTAAGCCTGTGACTTTGAAAATGCGTCTTGGGTGGGATGATGATTTATTAAACGCGCCAGAAATTGCCCAAATGGCAGAAAATGCCGGAATCGAGCTTTTAGTGGTTCATGGCCGAACACGGTGCCAGTTCTATAAAGGCGACGCAGACTGGGCTGCCGTGGCTCGAACAAAAGAAGCTGTGAGCATACCGGTTTTCGTCAACGGAGATATTGCAACAGCGGATGATGCCCAAATAGCTATGGAGCAATCGAATTGCGATGGGGTTATGCTAGGTAGAAGCCTAGTTGGACGACCTTGGAGTATCTTGGATGTTCGCTCACAGATCGATGGGACTATTGCCGCAACACCTGACGCCAAAACCAAACTTGATATCGCTATATCTCACTATAACGACATGCTGCATTTTTACGGTGAAGGTAAAGGGCTCAGGGTCGCGCGCAAACATATGGCCGGATATGTGGAGCATAGCTTGGATGGATTTCCTGGGGTCGGGGCAGAAGGTTTGAAGTCACGAATATGTCAAAGCGTTGATCCGAGTGAGGTCAGAGCACTGCTGGCAAAAACATTTGAACTTAGCGCGCTGGAAATTACGGCATGAGTATCCTAAGCCAAATCGCCGATGATATTCCAATGCCGGTTATTCTTCTGGATAGCGCCACATTGAACTTATTGTGGATCAATCAGTCCGGACAAGCTTGGTTAGGATCATCGTTAAAGACGTTATCAGGCAAGGCGCTGCCAGATTTGTTTGCCAATGCTAGAAGTTTGTCCGATGCGGCGGAAAAAACTGCGGGTAGCTTGATGCCTGTCCATATTCACGATTTACTCGTTTTGCCGCGCGGTAAGGATGAAGTTAAATGCGAAGTGTCGACTTTTGCCCATGAAGGTCATGTCGGATTTTATTTTACGCGGCAGGGCAGGCAAACACAGATCGATGATGTTTTCGGCGATGGAGCATCTTCCCTTGGGCGTCTTTTAGCTCACGAAATAAAAAACCCTCTCGCTGGTATTCACGGGGCGGCGCAGCTTCTTCGTGATGATGTTGAGACCGAAGAGGCGCTCTCTTTGCTTGATCTTATAGGCGCGGAAATCGGTCGCATTAGGCGGCTTGCAGATCGCATGGAACGTTTAGGTGATGTGGCTCCAAGTGACTTTACGCGGATCAATATTCACGAAATATTGCGCCACGCACGGAAGGTCATACAGTCTGGCTTGCCAAGCGGCATTGTTTTTACCGAGAATTACGATCCGTCTTTGCCTATGGCGTTAGGAGATGATGATAGCCTGACACAGGCTGTCATGAATTTGATCAAGAATGCTTCAGAGGCATTGGGCGAAAGCAATGAGAAGCCCGAAATTAAACTGGAAACCTCTTACCGGGCGATGGGTGTTGGTTTGCCGATTGAAATTCGTATTATCGATAATGGCACCGGAATTCCTGAACATATACGGGATAAGATATTCCATCCCTTTATCACCCATAAGCCGCAAGGGCAGGGTCTAGGCCTTGCGCTCGTATCAAAAATAATCTCAGCTCACGGCGGGGCAGTCGAGGTTCGCTCGAAACCAGGCCAGACTATTTTTTCCATCCTCCTTCCACTGTCTCAAAGAGTACAATCATGAAATATGAAGTCTTACTTGCCGAAGATGACGATTCAATTCGCCTTGTGCTTAATAAAGCCCTATCACGCGCTGGGCATACGGTTAAAGCGACGGATAATCCGGAAACCTTGAAAAAATGGGCGTTGTCTGGCATCGGCGATATTATCTTGACAGATGTCATGATGGGCGGGTTGGAAGTATTTGATTTGTTGCCAGATATCATGGAGGCTCGGCCCGGAGTTCCTGTGGTTGTTATCAGCGCTAATAATACGGTCAATACAGCTATTAAGTCCGGACAGCATCAAGTCTTCGAATATATCCCTAAACCTTTTGAACTCACAGATGTGGTTCAGGCGATTGCGCGGGCTGGGCAGAGCGTCAATCCTCGTAAAAACCGGCTGAGTACTCAGCTAGGTAAGCTGCCTATGATCGGGCGTAGCGCGGCTATGCAACCTATCTATCGCGCCATATCAAGATTTGCATCGGGTAACCTTCCAGTCCACATTTCTGGTGCCGTAGGCACGGGTAAAGATGTGGTTGCCAAACTTCTCCATGATGGTGGTCCACGAAAGGATAAACCCTTCTTAAGGTTGTCAGATTTCACTAATCTCTCGCTCACTCTGCAAAAGGTCAATGGCGGAGATATCTATATTGATGAAATTTCTGGCCTCTCATCCCTGCAGCAAGATGCGCTTTTAGCTCTCATGACAGAGATTGAGCAAATCTCGCCAGATCGTCGCCCTCGGATATTATCAGCGACCCGTAAAGATCTTATGGAGCTTTCTAAATCCGGTGATTTCAGAGATGATCTTCTGTTTAGAGTTAATGTAGCTGAAATTAGGCTACCGCAACTAAGTGCACGTTCAGAGGATATATTTGAGCTTGCGGAGTTCTTCCTAGCACAAGAAACGAGGGGGGCAACAAGGCGGTTCCATACAGAAGCTCTGGACCTTTTACAGCGGCATAAATGGGCCGGTAATGTACGGGAACTAGAAAACTTAGTACGCCGTTTGTCCCTACTTTATTCCGATGATGTTATTACCGCTGATATGGTGGGTAGTGAGTTATCCAAAGACATTATACGCGAGAGGCCGCCGCAAGATGAGGCACAGCTTGAGGACATGCTCGGGATAGCCTGCCGACGATTATTGGCTGTGGATATAGACGATTCTGTAAATACGCCGCATCAAGAAGCGATGTCATGGGTTGAAAAGCCGCTGATAATCGAAGCTCTTAGGCTTACGGGCGGGAATAAGGCTAAAGCCGCGGATTTATTAGGTATCCACCGCAATACGTTAAGGACAAAGCTTCGAACATTGAACATTGACTAGCCGTTGACATAAATTAATGGACGAAATAGTTGATTTTTTGCAACAGCTTGGTATTTACGTTGTAATTTTGCAACATAAATAGCGATTGAATGAATAATTCGACGATTACAGATGAGGCAGTTAAGGGGACCGATAGACTATCGGGCGCGCCCCAATTCATTCAATCTGCATTTTTTGGAATTTTCTTCTTTGCCGCTATATTCCTGACTGGGTTGGGGTCATTATACGCTATTTCAAATAACCCAGCGCGGATCGAACAAGCTTATCCCATATTACTGTCCAACCTTGCGATCGTTATACTTTTGGGGTTTTATTTGGGGGTTAGAGTTTGGAATATATTATTCGCCAAACGGTTTAGGCGTTCGGCTCCACTTTTGCACAGACGATTTGTTCTAATTTTTAGTTTGGCTGCACTTATGCCGGCTATCCTCGTTGGTGGATTTTCAACCTCATTAATTTCAAAAAACTTTAATGATTTGTTTGGCGATAATGTGCGTAGTACTCTTGAGCAAGCTGATCGTTTTTTGAGTGAATTTAAGGAGCAAGAATTACGTAAGTTTAACTTTGATGTACCTCGAGTTATAAGGGCAGTTGAGGTTAATCGCCCATATTTCGCTGATCGTATTACATTTACAGCTTTCCTTCAGAGGTTTGCAATTAGTCAAAATGTTGATTTTCTTTATATTGTTGATCGCGAAGGTTACATATACGCTAGAGTTTTGAGTGCAGAATTACCACAAGTATTGAATCCTGAGTTTTTGGATGCTGTGAGATATCGGAATCATTTAGTTACGACAATGCGTGATGACATTGATGCTATGATGGTGGTAGCACCATTGGAATCTTACGAGTCATTATTCATAGTTATTGGTCGTAATTTTGATTCTAATGCAGGCGTTTTATCTAGTATCGCTGGAATTGAAGAAGCTGAGAGAGTTCTAGACAAATACAATCTTGATCAGGATGTTTTTCGGAAGAGTTTTCTTCTCACATTTATCGAATCCGCTTTGTTGATCCTATATGCCGCTATTTCACTTGGAATTTTACTTGCAAACCGGATTATTACCCCGCTTGGAGATATGGTCGAGACCGCTGAACAAATTCGCGGTGGGAATTTAAACGCGCGCGTAAAAGTTAAAGGAGATTGGGGCGAAATGTCAGACCTTGGCAGCGCTCTTAACCGAATGACGCGCCAACTGGGTAGCCAGCGTGATGACCTTGTTCGCGAACATAGCCTGTCAGAACGGCGTCGTCAGTTTTCTGAAGCCGTGTTGTCGGGCGTTCGAGCTGGCGTTATTGGTTTGTCCGAAGAGGGCCGGATCACTTTAACAAATGCATCCGCTGAGCACCTAATTGGCCGAGATTCTCAAGAATTACTGGGTCAGCATATTGAGCTTGTTTTACCTGAATTTGCTGAAGTATTTGCATCAGCTAGGGAAAGCGTTACTGGCGGGGCTGGGGACCAAATCAACTTCAACACAGAAGACGGTATCCGAAACTTTGATTTGCGTATTTCAAGCTATGAGGCCGATGATAATGATACGGGCTGGGTACTGACCTTCGATGACATGACGCGCTTAATTGCGGCGCAGAGATACTCCGCTTGGCGTGAAGTTGCGAGGCGCATTGCTCATGAAATTAAAAACCCACTGACGCCTATATTGCTTTCAGCAGAGCGCTTGAAACGAAAATATACAAATGAGATATTTACCGAGCCGGAAATTTTTGAAAGCTGTACGGACACCATTATACGACAAGTTGGAAGCCTCGAACAAATGGTCAATGAATTTTCGAGCTTTGCGAGAATGCCCGCACCAGAATTTGAAACTCATAAATTTAGCGAAATTATTGATCGTATTTTATTCG
>JABABK010000008.1 GCA_014238285.1 Hellea sp. | reverse complement strand
TCATCTGCGTCTTGCCATCAGCTTGAGATAATTCAACGATAATTTCTGTGACTTCTGGATGGCCTGCCGGCATGCCCATGGATTCCGGCGATATGATATTGCCATCTTCATCGCACATGCTTTCAGTATAGACGAGGCGTGTTGGCGGAGTGATTTCTTTATACTCGCCTGAAAACCACATGATCATGGTCCGATCTGGCGTTTCCATCTTCATACAAATTTTGCGGGCGCCGCCGACAGTTACATCCATTTCAACGACAGGGATTTGCATGCCCATCGGTCCGTACCACTGTTTAAACATATCGGCGTCTGTCCACATATTCCAAACAGTTTCAATAGAAGCGTCAAACTCTCTTTCGATCATAACCCAGTCATGTTCATTGGTCATTTTGTGGTTCCTTAATATCTTTTAAATAGGCGTCCATACGATCAAAGCGGGCTTCCCAAATCGTTCGATATTGTTCCGTCCAAGAGGCTAAAGTTTTGAGCGGTTCAGGGTTGAGCGAACAGGGCCGAAATTGAGCGTCCGTTCGACGAGTTAGTAATCCAGCTTGTTCCAAGACTTTGATATGTTTAGATATCGCTGGGAGGCTCATATTAAACGGTTCTGCCAGTTCATTGACAGTGGCTTCGCCAGAAGCCAGGCGCGCAATTATGGCTCTACGGGTTGGATTGGCCAGGGCTGAAAATGTTTCGTCGAGCTTTGATGTATCAGGCATTCCACTTTATTAAACTAGTTAATTAATTAACGCAATGGTTAAGTTCAATGTATTATTCGGCTGCGATTCGAGCAGCTTTGATTAGGGCGGCTTTGGCTTCAACCTTAGCAATAATATCGTTGATCATATCTTCATTATTGGTTTTTCCGGTTTTAGCGCCAGCGGCGTACATCATGCCATAACCAGCTGATCCGCCTGTAAACCCAACGTCGGTGAAGGCAGCTTCGCCGGGCCCGTTGACGACGCAACCAATAATAGACAGTGAAATCGGCTCGGTTACATGAGCGAGTTTTTCCTCGAGGACTTGAACCGTCTCGATGACGTCAAAACCTTGACGCGCGCAGGATGGGCAAGAAATAATATTCACGCCGCGGGTTCGTATGCCGAGCGATTTGAGCATATCAAATCCGACCTTAACTTCTTCGACGGGATCAGCGGATAGGGAGACTCGAATAGTATCGCCAATGCCAGCCCATAGTAAATTACCCATGCCGATAGAGGACTTGACTGTGCCGATTCTGGTTCCGCCAGCTTCAGTCACGCCAAGATGCAGCGGCGCATCCGTTGCTTCGGCTAAGGCGTGGTAAGCGGCGACAGTTAGAAAAACATCAGAGGCTTTGACGCTGATTTTATAGTCTTGGAAATTTTCGTCTTCTAACATGCGAGCATGCATGAGCGCGCTTTCGACCATCGCTTCGGGGCAGGGCTCTCCGTATTTTTCAAGAAGCTCTCTTTCAAGCGATCCGCCATTGACGCCGATACGGATCGAGCAGCCATGATCGCGGGCGGCGGCAACGACTTCTTTAACGCGGTGTTGTCCGCCAATATTGCCTGGATTAATCCGAAGGCAAGCGGCGCCATTTTCTGCCGCTTCAATGCCGCGTTTATAGTGGAAGTGAATATCGGCCACGACGGGCGCTGTAATTTCTTTGGTGATGTCCTTAAGGGCCAAGCTGCTCTCAGGGTCAGGGCAGGAAATTCTGACAATATCTGCGCCGGCTTCTTCCATGCGGTTGACCTGAGCTACCGTGGCAGAGACATCATGGGTGAGCGTATTGGTCATTGTTTGCACGGCGATAGGCGCGTCGCCGCCCACAGGGACTTTCCCGACCATGATTTGTCTGGATTTTCGGCGCTCTATAGTGCGCCAAGGACGGATTTGATTGATATTGTCAGCCATGAAGGGGCCATGCCACAGGATTGCGTCAGTTTAAAGACCGTTTTTTGTCTCATGTGCGGTGGAGACTTCGTTTGAAGGCGTCATTTCAGCTTCAAGGTCAATTCTTTCGCGCGGCAGTAACCCTGCGAGTTCTCTTGCGTAATCGGACATAAAATCAGGCGGAACTGCGGGCATTGGAATATCGGTCATGGGCATGCCCTTGACGCCGAGACGACCCATGAGGTCTTTGCCGATATAAAGTTCTAGCGCGCCGCTATCACGGGCGGACAGCGTGATATTGTCATCTTGATGGGCTTCCCAGCTCTCGCCAGTGGTCAAAATTCGAGAAATTATAACCTTGCCGTCTTTATCTTTAAGTTCAACCCATGTCGGCGCGATAGCTTGGATCGACATACGATCCGCCGCGATGGTTGCGGGCTTAACAACTTGGTCGCTCGACTTGCCAATTTCGCTCATAGCTGAGAGCGCTGATGAGTGAGCGTCTGTGTTCGATGAATACCAGAAAGCCAGAACGCCCGTACAGGCCATGACCGTTACAGCGGCAAAGAATCCGCGGGGCAGTCTTATTTGTTTTTTCGGGACAAAATGAGGACGATCTCGCATGCCTAAATTTTCCGGAACTTCACTGTCGGATTTGAAATCTTTAACGGCAGCTTTAGCATCAAGCCCAACAAATTTAGCATAAGCTCGAACATATCCCAGGACATAACCAATAGATGGTAGAGCGTCGCGGTCTAGGGTTTCGATGGCTTCAATGTAATTTGGTTGAATTTTAAGTTCACGCCCAATACAGGCAGGACTAAGGGTTTGCGCTTCTCGGGCTTCACGCAATCTGATCCCAATATGGGATTTGAGTTCTGGCAGATCTAGGCTCATCTGTTCCATATAATGTTCGAGGACCCCCGCCCTTTAGAGTTAAATCACTCAGTTTCCAAGTTTATAAGCGAAAATAGATGAAAATTTATTAACGCTAGCTGAAGGTTAAAATCGATTAATATCTAATCAGGGGAAGTTTTCGCCTATCGGGCGTAATCCCAGGCGAAATAGGCTAATCCAAACAAAAGCATATAAAGAACCGCATCGGCTTTGTAATTCCCGTCGTCAAATATAGGAACGACTTTTGCTAGGCCGCAGCTTAGAAAAAAGCCCAAGGCGACAAATTCCTTTAGGGCGAATTTGGTAATATATCGGGTAAGCCAATCCATGAGTGTATTTTAGTTTTTAGCCGCGAAGAAATGATTAGGATTTAATCTTAACAAAACCTGATAGCGCCTCTTGGATTAAATCCTCTCCATGCCGCAATCCGCCGCATGACAGTTTGGCGTGTCTGTGCTTATATTATCCCTATGAAGTATTTAACGGCGAAAAATATTCCGATGTTAGCCATTCTGGTTTCAGGTGGGCTTTTGTGCGGCGCTTGGTTTTTTCAGTACGGGCTAGGCTATCCTCCGTGCCAGATGTGTTATTGGCAACGTCACGCCCATAAGGCCGTGCTTGTTATCGCGGTGCTAGCCATTGGCCTGTCTTTAATTGGGAAGAAATACCCTCGTTTTTTTGCGATGCTGATAGGTCTTGCTTTTCTCGTCAGCCTTGGACTCGCCTTTTGGCATGTTGGCGTCGAGTATAAATGGTGGGAAGGCCCGAAAACCTGTTCAGGTGCGGGAGGCTTGATTACAGATTTTGACCCATCAACATTGTTTGATGATCCAAATAAATTACGTCCGCCAGCTTGCACTGAAGCACCATGGCACTTTCTAGGATTATCTATGGCCGCGTGGAATGCCGTTATTTCGGCTTTTGGTGCAGCGATGAGTTTTATAGGGATAAAACGCAATGACTAAGCGTCCGCCTATTCCTGGTCGAACAGGGATCCAAGAGAGCCGTTTAAAACCTCGGCTAAAAGAAATGCTACGGGTTGATCACGCCGGCGAATATGGAGCCGTTGCCATTTACAAAGGCCAGCAGGCCGTTTTTGGCAAGAACGCCAACACCAAGGAAACGGCTCGAAAACTATCTGAAATGGAAGCGGAAGAGCAAATTCATCTCGATGCTTTTGATGGGCTGCTGAATAAACATGAGGTTAGACCAACGGCTATGGCGCCGTTTTGGAATGTCGCCGGTTTTGGCCTCGGCGTTGTTACGGCGCTCATGGGCGAAAAGGCCGCCCATGCTTGCACCGAAGCTGTTGAGACCGTGATTGAGCAACATTACGCGGATCAGATATCTGAGCTTGAAGGACAAGAAGAGCATAAAGAACTGCGTGATCAGTTTATCCAGTTCAGAGAAGACGAGCTTCATCACCGCGATATCGCCATAGAGCAAGGCGCCAAAGAAGCGCCGGGTTACGGGATATTATCTAGAGTTATTCAGGCCGGGTGCCGGGCCGCGATTAAAGTGAGCGAGAAAGTTTAAGGCGAAGAGTTTAACCGTGATCATCCATAACTGACGCCACAAAATGAGCCACTGTTGGTTCTTTCGCGCTGTCGATTAATGTCGCGGTGCTCACCGAGAATATAAAATTATCATCGAGCGGAAAGCCGTCATATTCACCATTGTCAATGAGCTCTTTAGCGATGTGTTCTGGAACGGCTGTTAGAATTTTTGAACTTTTCACTAGTTCGAGGCAGGCAGTTTGAGACAATAATCTATATTTGGGGTAATCATGCTGAGCTAATATACTGCGAATGTTCGGAGGCAAGTTGGCTGCAAAAGATTGGTCAAATCCCGCAATCGCCCAGTCATGTTTGAGGATGACATCTAAAGTGTGGTCGGATTTCATGACGGGGTGGCCCTGCCTACAAACAAGATAATAAGGCTCGTCAAATAGCTTTTTTACACTTAGTCTTTTTGTTTGCGGTAGTCCTGCCAGAGATGCCGAGTGATATAAAAGCAAATGTGCGCGCCTTTGAATAACGTCATTTATGGCCTCAAGCGGTGGTTTTGTCACCGCGTTTATCCGGGTCGCAGGATAAGTTTCTCGGAACTTTAATAAGGCAGGGTGGAGCATAGTTTCCAATATACCTGGACCGCAAATAATGTTGAGGACATGTTCGCCTTGTATGGTCTCACGTTTAGCGGCTTTGGCAAATTCCAGTAAATCTATGGCCATGGGGTAGAGGCGTTTGGCGGCTTCGGTGGGCGCAACAGTTCGAGTTGTTCGGTGGAAAAGCTGCACATTCCATTTTTCTTCAAGAGATTTGATGCTTTTAGTAATAGCGGAATGGGTTAAATTAAGGGCATCGGCGGCTTTGGAAAAACTCTCAAGCCGGTAAACCGCTTCAAAATGTTGGAGTAGGCGTAGATCAATCATTAGTTCTGATTAGTAACAAATATAGTAGGTTAATTCAATTGTATTCAACTATCTCTGAGTTATTTTGTGGTCAGGGAGAAAGTTATGTCCATAGAAGAATTGATCACCACCAAAATCACATTAGTAGCGATACCTGTATATCTTATCTTTATTTTCATTGAGATTATGGTTGTTCGGTATTTGAAGGTGCGAGGAAGCCTACATGCTACGGATGATAGCGTTTCAATTTTCATGGGATTATTTAGCGCGGTTACCAATGGCGCAGCCGCTTTCATCACGCTCGGCATGCTCTATTGGGCTAAACAATATCAAATAGTCGCCTTTCCAATGACCATTGGCGTGCTAGTACTTTGCTTTGTATTAGATGATCTTCGCTATTATCTTCACCACCGTATTGCTCATCGTTGCCGTTGGCCGTGGGCTATGCATGTGATCCATCATTCCAGTCAGCGCTTCTCTATGGCTGTGGCCCTGCGTCAGGGCTGGACGAAGCATTTTACAGGTACGACCTTTCTTAAAATCCCGCTTGTGCTGGTTGGGTTTGATCCGCTGATGGTTGTGTTTTGCGGAGCTTTGAATGCGTTTTATCAATTCTTCTTACACACGGAAAGCGTTCACAAGCTCCCGCGCTGGTTTGAGGCTGTGTTTAATACGCCGTCACATCACAGAGTACACCATGGTAAGAACCCGCAATATCTGGATTCCAATTATGCTGGGACGCTTATTATCTGGGATAAAATGTTTGGCACATTTGTACCTGAACATCCGACAGAGTATCCAAATTATGGTCTGGTCAAAGATTTCGAGACGTTTAATCCGTTCAAAATATTCATTCACGAATATTTGGGGATCTTTAAAGATGCCTTTGGGTCTAAGCGAAGTCTCAAAGCTCGATTGCTTTATATTCTCGCGCCTCCGGGTTATAGCCATGATGGATCTCGTCAAACATCAGAAGATATCAAGCGCGAGTATTTTCAAGCGCAGTCAAACTTAGTTGAAACGGTAGAATAAGTATGGAATTTCATCTTTACGCTATTTCGGAAGCTTTTATTGTCTTCGCTGTCCTTTATTCAGCCGCAAAGTTATTTAGCCAGAAACAGTTCCTAGGCGCTCTCGGACTGGCTTGTTTTGGCGCTGCTGCTGCGCTGGGCGTTTATCGGTTCGGCATGGGCGAGATTGAGCCGCTTGCAAATATCCACCGAATTGCGGGCCAAATTGGCGGGCTTGCAGGTCTGTCTCTGATTACGGTTCAAATGTTCCAAAACTTAACCGCTAAAACGAATGGAAGATTACCACCCTTAGGATTAGGGCTTATATTTGTGAGTTTGATTGCCGCATTCATAATCCCTGCAATAGCCGTTCCGCTCTTTTTACTCTGGGGTATTGGGCTTGTGATTGGAGCGTTTCTATATGTGAGAGGGAGTTTGTCACGTCGGCTGTTATGGGCCCTCGCTTCATCACTAATTTTGGTGGCCGTTATATTTGTCCGCAGGTCGCCTGTGCTTGGCCCGGATATGAGCTGGCATGCATTTCATACCCTCGTGGCGCTTTGGGTCTTACTCATTTATTGCATTTTGCGACAGACAAGCCGTCTCTGATACAATTTCGTACAACGATGTCGGCATTGTAACTCATGATTTGGCTCGCTGTTCGCTATGGTCTACCAAGAAATAGGAGACCATCATGACGACAACAAAACAATGGATCATCGCGTCCAGCATTATTTTAACCATGGCCGCTGCGCCTTTGGCTTATGCCAAGCCGGGCCAAAAGAGCGACGACGAAAGGCGTGGTCCGCCGCCAGAAGCATTCACAGCCTGTGAAAACCTGACGCAAAGCCAAGCCTGTACTGTCAATACGCCCCATGGTGTTCTGACCGGGACGTGCGAAACGGCTCGGCGCGATGAAACTCGCATGGTCTGTGTGCCGGAAGGCCACAAAGACCGCAATGGTCCGCCGCCGCGTGATGGCGAGCAGCAAGACAGCCGACCCGAAGAATAGGCTGCTATCCATGCATAAAACAATTATCGGGCTCGCTGCTGCGGGCCTTTTTCTAAGCGGCTGTGCTAGTTCACATAAAGGCCCCCCAAAAGGGACTGATGGCCCGCGCGGCGGTAAAGCTAGATCGGCTCTCGGGCCTATTGCGGCTTTAAGCGGAGGCGGCTTATTAATTGCCAGTTTCAACCGAAATGACGACTACGCCATTGATAAGATGGAGTTTGATCAGGGCGTCTCGCGGGCGTTTATTGTAGCGGATCAGGATAAAAATGCACGTTTGTCTATGATAGAGCTTAATCACTGGCGGGCGTCCGCACTTGGTTCCGTTGATGCTCGGCCGGGGACATTTTTCTTTGATACGACTTTTGACCAACAAGTTAGCCGCGAAGAATTCATAGCGGCATGGGGAAAAATTCACCAAACATCGGATCGAGATAATAATGGGCAAATACAGTTCGCCGAACTTGTTAATATCGTTGAACGCCCTTCCGCCCCGCAACAGCGTGGTAGCGGGAGAAAAGGCGGAGAAGAACGACGGGGTCCACCACCAGGCGGCGGTAGATAGATACTTCAGCATGGATTGTATATGATGTGAATGTAGGTATATTCCGCATATAAGCGATAAGACTCTATGTGGGATATATATATGAAAAGAATAATACTTTGTTCTTTGATTTTAATAGGTGCGTGTAGCGCAGCTGAGGCTCCAGGCGCTGTAGAAATTGAAAACTTCAAATCTGGTTTAGTTTGTCCTTATCATCCAGAAAAGGATGGTGGTTGGATATGCGTCGAAACGGAGACTGTGTATATTACAGGTCAGGGCACTTGCGTATTTGGTGAAGTTAAAAAGCGTTGTAATTGGTATGGTTTTGAATTTGATTACAGTAATATTACCGAAGACATTGAAGTTTCCTGTATTAGTAAACACAGTAAGATAGGTACTTTTGGCAATCCTGATCGTATTACCAGCGATGATGTGAAGGTTTCTGACTACAAAATTACACTAAAGCCGAATGACAATCATTTTTTTAACCCTCAATTTTCTACGTTTAATTTTTCATCAGATACTAAAAATGTAACTCACACAGAAACTAATTGTTCAGTTGAGGGCGAAGAGGTGTTTAGCTTTAAGTTTGATTTGGTTTATCCATATTTTCCAAAGTAATTTGTTCGAATTAAATGTTGTAAAGCAGCAACATTATCAGTGATTGTGAGTATTCACTTGCAAATATGATTGATTTATGTAAGTAAGTACTCACAAACAAAGTGAGGTGCTTATGAAACGCCCTATGACAACTATTAAAACCGAGCCTAAAAAGCCGGGAAATCAAACCCAAACCCCAGTAATACCGGAGGTTTCTGAAGCGGCTGAAGGGTTGGCGGGGCTAAAACCTGTTAATGCGCCCATAAATGAGCCGCAAAGCTCTGACGTCGCGCCAAAAGCTAAAACATCATCTCGGCCTCGCGATCCCGCTAAGAACCAACGCGGCGTATCGGCTAAAGATGGCACGACCAAAGCCAAGATAGAGCGCGCAGCGCTGCACCTGTTTGCCGAACACGGTGTGGACGGTGTATCAACCAAACAGATCGCGGGGGCGGCTGGCATTTCCGAAGGCGCGATTTATCGCCATTTTAGCGGCAAAGAAGAACTTGCGCGATCTATGATGTTATCCATTCACGGCCGCTTGACTGAAATGATAGTAGCCGCCGATGAGGCCCATGAGACGCTAGATGAGAAAATTAAGTTCATTGTCCGTCATTATTGCCGGATTGCCGATGATGATTGGGAGTTGTTCCAATATCATATCCTGCACCTCCATCATTTCCCAAAACTGGCTGATAGCCCCGATGATAGTCCTATCGGGGCATCAGCGCGGTTACTGAAAACCGCCATGGATAAAGGCGAGATTGATCCCGTTGATCCATACATTTTGTCTGCCATGGCCCTCGGCGTTGTTTTACAGGCGGCGCAGGCGAAAGTCTTTGGATATGTCACAGGTCCGCTTGCCGCGCGTACCGAATTATTTACCCGCCGCGTGTTAGCTGTTCTAAACGTTCATGATGAGGGGGCATAACATGCGATCTACACTGTTTAATATTTTCTTTGTTGTAGTGACATTGCTCTACGCTTTTGTAGCTGTGATATTCTCTTTAGTTCCGGGCCGCTGGCTCATGATGGGATCGTTGCGCCGCTATACACGCCTAATGATGTGGGCCATGCGGGTGATTGCGGGAATCAAAGTCCAGGCCACAGGCCAAGATCGCGTGCCCGATGGCCCTGTCATCATTGCATCTAAGCATCAAAGTTATGGCGACGGATTTGTCGTGTTTTCACAATTTGATGATCTAACATTTGTCACGGGCGATCACATTACCAAATTCCTATTCATAAAACGCATTCTGGCCAAGATGAACGCGATCGTCATTGATAGTTGCGGCGGTGAGGCTGTGCGTGAAAAATTTGACGAAACCGCCCGTATTGTGCGCGAGCAAGGCCGCCGTATCCTCATTTTCCCGGAAGGACATTTATCAGAAATCGGTACACATCACCGATACCGCAAAGGTGTCTGGCATCTCTATAAGGACTTTGATTGCCCAGTTGTTCCGGTTGCCTCAAATCTTGGTCAGCGCTGGAACCAAAATGACTGGCAAAAACACACAGGCACTGCCACTATGGAATTTCTCGACCCAATTATGCCGGGCATGGATAAGGATAAGTTTATGGCGCTTCTGCAGGACCGTATCGAAACACGTTCCATAGAGCTACTTGATATGGAAAACCTTGGCGCGCTTAATCCCAATAATATTGGTAAGCAAAAAGAAAACCATGTGGCCGAGGAAAAGCGCAAAGCCCGTGAAACTGAGGATCAGGCTGAGACTGAGATCGGGGAAAGCGCGTGAGTACAAAGCCGAAACCTTTATTGAGAGATCGTCGGTTTTGGCCGCTATTTGCGCTGATCCAAACGGCAACTTTCAATGATAATGCACTCAAAAACGCATTGATTGGGCTTTTGACTTTTGTTCTAAGCGCCGAGGCTATTCAGGAAATATTGGTTGTCGCTCGGCAAGTCCCTTTTGCAGAAAATCTACAAGCGGGCAGTCTTGTGCCTATTGCGGCGTTTATTTTTACGATGCCCTTTTTACTGGTTTGCGCAATTGCCGGACAGATCGCAGATAAAGTCGATCGATCGGTTGTATTCAAGCGCATCAAGACAGCTGAAATATTTATCATGTTATTAGCTGCCGCTGGCTTCTGGTTCATGAATATTTGGGTCTTGGCCGTGTCGCTTTTCTTTATGGGGGCGCAATCGGCCTTTGTTTCGCCGACGAAAAATGCGGTCTTACCTCAATGGCTATCCGAAGATGAATTGATAGCAGGTAATGGGCTTTTAAACGGATTTGTGTTTGTTTTTGTTCTGGTTGGAATGGTGGCAGGACTATTTGTTATCGGTATGGATGGCGGGCCAAAAATTATAGCTGTGCTTTTATTGGTATTCGCATTGTTAGGCTGGGTCGCTTCGCGGTTTCAACCAGAAGCACCGGCGCCTAATCCTGATATGAAAATCAATTATGAACCCGTCACAGCTACTTGGAGTGCGCTTAAATATTCTTTTAAATCACCCCATGTCTTAAGGCCAATGCTTGGTATTGCTTGGTTTTATGCCTTTGCCAATGTGATTATTTTGGCACTGCCCGAATATCTGAAAACGACGATGGGTTATGACCGAATGGTTTTAATTTTTATTTTGATGTTCTCGACCATAGGGATTTTAGTCGGGTCACTCCTATGTTCCAAACTCGCCAAAACGGGTAAGTGGGGCAAAGAGTCAATCGGGTTGACGGCACTGGGCATTACGGGTGTGTTTTTGTTCACACTTGATATTTATTTGTATGGGTCGACCACATCGGTTGCGGGTCCGGCAGGTGAGCTCCAAGATGTGAAATATTTTTGGGAGCAACCTGGTTCCAAACGTTTGTTCTTTGATGTGCTTATGGCATCTATATGTGGGGGCCTCTACGTGGTGCCGATGCAGGCCATGGCGCAAAGACGTGCGGACCCAGAGATCCGGGCACGGCTTATGTCGGCTGGCGCGGTTCTTCTAAACCTGTTCGTTAACGTTGTGACGATCTTGTTGATCGTTATGGCCAGCAAAAACCTACCGCCAAAAGCTCAGTTTTTAATTATTATAATTGGGAGCGCTTTTGTCGCCGCTTACACCTTATACAGGACGTTAAATCCCCATGAATACGCCTCTCATGTTGGAGAAGTTTAATGCGTGGATATTTTGGCATAGGTGTTGAAGGTATTTCAAAGGGCCATAACCTTGGAGCCGTATTGCGAACGGCCCATTCATTTGGTGCCAGTTTTGCTTTTACAATTGATGCGTATCATACGGTTAAGGAAGTGAAGCAAACCGACACGTCTCGTTCAGCTATTCATCTACCATTTTATGAATGGAACACACCCGATGAATTCGTTTTGCCAAAGGGTTGCCAACTCGTCGGCATTGAGCTGACCGATGATGCTGTTGAGCTTCCCAGTTTTCGTCACCCTTTAAACTGCGCTTATGTTTTAGGGCCTGAGGAGGGTTCTATATCCGAAGAGATGCAGGCTAAATGTAAGTACATTGTCAAAATCCCAACGAAGTTTTGCATCAATGTCAGCCTCGCCGCAGCGCTCACGCTTTATGATCGCACGATCAGCCTAGGAGGTTATCCCGAAAGACCCGTTCGCCCTGGTGGGCCTGATCTAGACGCGGTTGAGAATTGGCAATCACCCGGTTATCGGCGTAACGCTCTCAGCCGTAACGCCTAATACGATCCAAATCCTCACCTGACACGTTGATGTAATTGAACTATCATGCCTTAAAGGGTTTGATATGACAGACAGGATAACGCGGCGAGATTTTTTAAACGGCACTCAAATAGCTATTGGCGCGGCGATGACGGCCCCGTTGTTCAGTGCTTGCGGCGTTTCTGAAACATCCTATGAGTTTGCGCTTTCACCCGACTATTACCCGCCAGCAAAAACTGGTTTGCGCGGGTCTCATGACGGATCTTGGGAAGCCATGCATGCTGCCGTTTCTGGCAAGACATGGGATAATCCAATAGTGGGCGAATCCTATGATCTAGTCGTTGTCGGCGGCGGGCTAAGCGGCCTATCTGCGGCCTATTTCTATCGTCAAAAAAAGCCTGATGCAAAAATACTAATCCTTGATAATCACGATGATTTTGGCGGCCATGCCAAGCGCAATGAATTTGAGATAGGCAGCGAAACCCGGCTCAGCTATGGCGGGACAGAAGCCATAGATACGCCGTCCATTTATTCAACTCCGGCCAGGCAACTGCTAAAAGACATCGGCGTGGTTTTGGACCGTTTCTATGATTATTTTGATCAAGAGTTTTGGGACAGGCATAATCTGTCTAAGTCCATATTCTTCGACAAAGAAACTTTTGGTGTTGATAAGCTTGTGCCGGGTTATGGCGTGCGGGCTTGGGCAGAATTTGCCAGCAAGATGCCCGTCTCCGACAAAGCCAAAGCAGATTTCATTCGAGTGCAAACTGAAGAAGTCGATTACATGCCGGGTAAGACTTATGACGAGAAATACGAAATCCTGCGTAAAACCAGTTATGAAGATTTCCTAAGGCACTATGCCAAGGTCGATGAAGAGGTCATTCAGATATATAAACGCTGGGGCATGAGTTTTTGGTGTGTCGGAATTGATGAAATACCGACGACGCTTATTCAAAATTATGATGGCGGCATGCCAGGCGTAACCCATACTTTGCCGCGCACGGGATATCGCAATGATGATCCGTATATTTTCCATTTCCCTGATGGGAATGCTTCAGTCGCGCGGTTATTGGTTAGGGCGCTAATCCCGCAGGCTATACCCGGTTCAACCATGGAAGACGTGGTGATCGCTAAAGCTGACTACAGCCAGCTTGATCAACCGGACGGGGACACCAGCATTCGCCTCAATAGTACAGTGGTCAATGCTAGAAACGTTAAAGACGGCGCAGAGATAACGTATGTGCGAAAGGGACAAGCCCATAAAATAAAAGCTAATCATGTGGTGATGGCCTGTTATAATATGGCGATACCTTATATTTGTTCTGATATGGGCGAGGCCCAAAAACAAGCCTTGTCCTACGGCGTGAAAGTACCTCTCGTTTACACCAAAGTCCTTGTTCCGGATTGGCAGCGTTTTGCTGACATCGGGACAGACTTTATCTATTATCCGGGTGGTTTTTATAAGCAGGTTGAATTCGCCTATCCTGTGTCCATTGGCACTTATAAAGGCTCTATGGAACCAGATCAGCCCATGGTTCTACATCTGTGCCACGTGCCGTGGGTGCCGGACGTTAAAGGCCCGGCGCAGTGGCGTGAAGGCCGCGGCCGAATTCTGACAACGCCGTTTGAAACCTTTGAGGCCCATGTGAAAAGCCAGCTAAGCAACACGCTCGCCGGTTATGATTTTGAGCCTGATAGAGATATAAACGCCATCACAGTTAACCGCTGGCCTCACGGGTATTCCTATTCTCCGGATTTAATTTGGGAACCTGACTATGCCTCAGAAGCAGATAAGCCTTGGGTCAAAGGCCGTGCGTCATTTGGCCGGATACACATCGCCAATTCTGATGCGGCGGCGTCTGCTGATACGAATGCCGCTATTACCCAAGCACATCGCGCGATCACCGAAATTTTACAGGGCTGAGGTTATTACGCTGCTGCCACTTTGATTTGAGCGATTATTGGCCGCAGAGCTTGTGCCAAGATTGCCGCAACGTCTAGCGCTTTCGCTTTGCTATCAATGAGCGCCTGATTGACCTCTATAGACAGACGCGGAAGGCCGCGGGTGCTGACATTAGCATCGACAGTGTGATTAAGATCAAAGGCGGAATAGGGCTCGTTATAAGCGATACGCCAATCTGGCTTCACCTCTTTCAGTGATTTCGTAAATTTTGCCGCGCTGATTTCATCGTCCTTAAATAACAGGCCAATCTCAAGCTCCCTTGGGCTCTTGCCAACGAGTTGCGGCGTGAAACTGTGAATGGAAATCGCCATGCCAAACCCCATAACGTCGAGCGCTCGTCCCATGGCTTCATGGTAGGGCGTGTAAAATTTATCGACGCGGTTTTGCCATTCAGTGTCTGACAAGTTAGCGTTGCCAGGAATGGTCGTTCCATCGCTTACTTCTGGAATGAGACTCCCTAAAGTCAGCCCTCGGTTTGGGTCGATCATCAGTCGAGAAACACCTGCCAATTGTCCGGCGCAGCCAAATTCCGCGCATAAGCCCATGACGACTTCATCTGTGCCAATATCCCAGGCGATGTGACGATTAAGATCGTCTCCGCTAAGGCCAAGATTATTGTATTTTTCAGGAATATGGCGCGATGCGTGGTCCCCAAAAACAAATAGGGGCACATCTTTTTTGGCTGTAATCTTAGTGTACGCTTCGGACATTTGGCATAGATAGGGGCTTGCGCGGGCAAGTAAAGAGCTAAGCTGTCTACTTGTTCACTTTTGCCACAGCTTTTATCTGTTATGGGAACCTATGACTAAAAAATTGATTATATTATATGTCGTGAGTTTCAGCCTGTTTGGTAGCCAATCAGCCTTGGCGCAACCTCTGGATATTGAAGGGACGTGGTTCACCAAAGGCAATGAAGCCAAAGTATTAGTGAGCGATTGCGGCGACGGAACGCCATGCGGAAATCTGGTGTGGTTTGATCCAGAGCTAGGCGGTGAAAGCATAGATGTAAACAACCCCGACCCAGCGCTTCAAAGCAGACCATTATTGCATTCGGCGGTATTTTGGGGGTTTGAGCGCCGTAAAGATAAATGGAAATCAGGTAAAATCTATGATGCCAAAAGCGGCAAAACTTATAAATCCAAATTGGAATTAAAAGAAGATGGTAGCCTGAAAGTCAAAGGCTGTATCGGGCCAATATGTCAGGGGCAAACATGGGTACGGGCCGAGGACTAATTCTTGCTGTGTAGCTTTAAAGAAAATTACTGAAGTTTGTTTTTGCGGCAGAAATAGATTTAGGGTTTCCTAGTCACACATGTTGACAACAAAACACCGCGCCTTACTTGTAAGCTTATGATACTGGCTCTTGAAACAGAAATGGCCAAAAAAATTCTTTGGGCATGGCATGATGGATGCCCCGTTGCCGCTAGTTCAGAAAAAAGGGCTTTCGAGATGGCAAGTTATGCCCGCCGCCGCTGGAATTCTTATGAAAGACGAAATAAAACAAGATCCAGTACAATGGAAGGCCAAATTAATGACTTGGCAAAAGGTCTTGCAGGCACATTTACTGAGGGCGGATTGCCTATGGTCGGGCCGTTGATTGTCGATTATAAGTGGCTCTCAGAGCAAATTTCTCTAATTTTACATAACCGCTCTTAACAGGACGTTCCGTCGTTATCTGCAGAATGAATTTCGAAATTCTCAAAAATTTCCATTTCTGTTAGAGTCTCTAAAGCTAACCTAGCCCCTTAACCGTTTCAGAAATCAAGTGATCCACCACCATTATCAGTGCGTCTTCTTTAGATTTCCCAGAATCAATAGCATCATCATAAACAGCAACCTGCCGACAGGCAGAGGACCCGCGCTCGACAATTGTCCGTGTGTGTAGAAGCTCACGTTCACATCCCAAGGCTTGTGCATGTTGGAGTAAAAACCCGATCATTTCTTCATTGATGTCTTTAAAGGGACGACAGGCATTTTTTCCAAAATCAATCAGCTCTCCGGTCACGCCAAAGCGTTGTGCCATCCATCGGTTCTCGGCAATCAATAGAGACGGGTAATTACGCCATTTGATATTCCGCTGTTTGAGGTGAATGAGCATGCGCGTCAGGCATTGATACATGGCGACAATAGCCAGAGTATCCTCTAGGTTTGTACACATATCGGCGACGCGCGCCTCAAGGGTTGGAAACTTTGTACTGGGGCGAAGGTCCCACCAGATTTTACTGGCGTCTTCGATGACACCTGCTTTGACCAAAGTGCCAACAAGGCGCTCATATTCTCCGAAAGATTCCATGGCTTCAGGGACGCCCGTTCGCGGCATGCCATCAAAAACGGAGAGGCGGTAAGACTTCATACCCATCTTATCGCCTTCCCAGAAAGGAGAGGATGTTGAGAGCGCCAATAAATGGGGCATGAAATAACGCATTTGGTTCATGACATCGATGCGAAGACCCGGTTCCTCAATGCCTATGTGAACATGAGTGCCGCAGATCAGCATGCGCCGGATCGCGCCTTGTAGATCAGCCACCAGTTTTTGGTAGCGCTCGCCTTTAGTGGGCTTCTGACGCCGCCACTGGGTGAAGGGATGGGTAGAGGCCGCCATGAGACGTATGCCATGATCTTTGGCAATACTGGCCAGAGTACCGCGCATATGGGTTAAGTGTTGCCGGGCATCGCCAACATTCTGGCAAATGGGGGTCGCAATTTCAATTTGGCACTGCAAAAATTCAGGCGTTACGTTCTCGCCTAAAGCGTCTTTGCAGGCGTCGAAAAAATCATCAGGGGAGTCGGATATAGCTTCTCGGGTTTCGGGGTCTACCAAAAGATATTCTTCTTCGACACCCAATGTAAGCTTGTGATCCACCATGTCCCCTCCATTTTCTTTAACTTTAGCATGAAGTTTTTGCGGCGCAAGAGACCTTCATCTTCTTATTTTCCTTGATTTATCCAGCGCAAATTTCCAAATAAACCCATGAGCTGGAAAACTGAATTGGAAGAATTGCAACGCCGCCGAGACATGGCGCTTGAAATGGGCGGGGCCGATAAGGTCAAGCGCCAGAAGGACCGAGGCAAACTAAATGCCAGAGAGCGATTAGATATATTGTTAGATGACAAGAGCTTTCGTGAGATCGGGCAGCTCGCTGGTAAGGGCAAATATGATGATGGAAACCTGATCAAAAGCTCTTCCAGTAATTTTATTTTTGGTCGCGGCAATATTGCGGGACGCCCTGTGGTCGCGACCGCTGATGACTTTACCGTTCGCGGCGGAGCGGCAGATGCCTCTATCGTCCGCAAGTTTATGCAGGCCGAGCAAATGGCTCATGAATTACGGCTACCGATAATTCGAATGATTGACGGAACCGGCGGCGGCGGATCAGTGAAAATGCTAGAGGATATGGGATTTACGTATGTGCCTTTCGTTCCGGCCTGGGAACACGCTGTTAAAAACCAAGACACTGTGCCTGTGGTGGCTTTGGCTCTTGGGCCAACGGCCGGGCTAGGCGCAGCGCGGATAGTGGCCAGTGATTATTCGGTCATGGTCAAAGGATTATCGCAATTGTTCGCAGCTGGCCCCGCTGTGGTGGCGGCGCTCGGCGAAGATCATGACAAGGAAAGCCTCGGCGGATCAGAAATCCACACCCGCAACGGCGCGGTGGATGATGAAGCTAAGGATGAGGCTGAGGCCATGGCGATGGCCCGTAGATTTTTGTCTTACTTGCCAGATTACGCCGGCGGCGATCTCGTCCGAACTGACAATAACGACCCGGTCACGAGAGAAGATGAGAGCCTTTTATCCGTTGTCCCCAAGGATAAGAAAAAAGTCTATAATATGCGCCGCGTTTTAGGCCCTGTTTTTGACAAAGGCAGCGTCTTTGAAATGGGCCGTCATTGGGGGCGCGCCGCTATCACGGCCTTTGCGCGGCTGGATGGGTGGCCCGTCGCCGTGCTTGCCAGTGATCCAACATATTTGGGCGGTTCATGGACGGCGAGCACCGCTGAAAAAGCCAAGCGTTTTGTCGAGCTTGCAACCAAGTTCGGACTACCCTTGATACATCTGGTCGATAACCCCGGTTTCATGATTGGTCTTGAAGCCGAAAAGGCTGCCACCATACGCCGAGGTGTTGAGACCATGAACGCGATTTACAAATCTGATATTCCGTGGGCGACTGTGATTATTCGCAAAGCTTATGGCATTGCCGGCGCTGCTATGTCTGACCATACGCGCTTCCAGTATCGTTTTGCGTGGCCATCGGGCGATTGGGGCTCTCTGCCAATCGACGGCGGCGTTGAAGTTGCCTACCGATCAGAACTGGAAAAATCCGAAGACCCAGCGGCAGAACTAGCAGAAATCAAAGCCCGCCTTCAAAATGTAAGCTCGCCGTTTAGAACCGCCGAGCAGTTTATGATCGAAGATATTATTGACCCGCGCAAAACAAGGCCACTGCTTTGCGAATTTATTCATTTGGTGATGCGATAACGGCGCGTGTTCGGGCTTGATATTCGCCGCCCGGTGTATATAACGCGCTTGCTTTGCTCTCGGATTAACCACCGGGGGAATAACCTGAGAAGGTGAGGTGGCCGAGTGGTTTAAGGCGCACGCTTGGAAAGCGTGTGTACGTTAATAGCGTACCGTGGGTTCGAATCCCATCCTCACCTCCAGATTTTTGCATTTAGTCTTTCTATAATCGTTTAGGTAAATTACGATGTCGACATATTCGATATTGTGTTTGGGGATTTAAGTGGCATTGAAATACAGGCCAGAAATAGACGGTCTTCGCGCATTGGCTGTTTTGCCAGTCATTCTATTTCATGCTGGAGTTGGTTTATTCAAAGGCGGATATGTCGGTGTCGACATATTCTTTGTCATCAGTGGCTACCTTATTGGATATATAATTCTTGATAAAATCGAGGCAGGGAAATTTTCCATTCTCGAATTTTATGAGAATAGGATGCGGCGTATTTTGCCAGCTCTCTTCGTCGTTATGGGCGCCTGTATTCCGATGGCTTGGCACTGGATGGACCCTGAGCAGTGGCAAGAGTTTTCGGAAAGTTTAATATGGGTGTCGTTTTTTACGTCAAATTTCTTTTTCTGGGCGCAAAGTGATTATTTTGCACAAGCATCTGAGTTGAAGCCGCTTCTCCATACTTGGAGTTTGGCCATTGAAGAACAATATTATCTCATATTCCCAATATTGATGACGGGCTTATTCCGTTTCGGGAAGAAAATTTTATTCAGTTTTATGGCGGTTATAGCGCTGACGAGCTTACTGCTATGTATATATCTTGCTTATCGATACCCTGCGGCAAATTTCTTTATGTTGCCGAGCCGGATGTGGGAGTTGTTATTTGGCGCTGGCTGCGCATTTGTTTTATTCTATAGAAAGTCACCGATATTTTCGAGCGAAGTTTATGCCAATGTTTTTTCGTTAGCTGGCTTAGGATTAATTTTATACGCCCTAATAGGGTTTGATCGAGATACGGTTTTCCCATCAAGCCTGACATTGATTCCTGTCATAGGTACGGCGCTGATCATTTTGTTTTCTACGGCGAACACTTGGGTTAAAAAAATTTTATCGGTTAAGCCCCTCGTATGGATTGGACTGATTAGTTACAGCGCTTATCTTTGGCATCAGCCGCTATTTGCATTTGCGCGAATTCGAACGCCAGACATTCCTTCGGATAACCTAATGATGACCCTTTCTGGGTTGTCACTATTATTGGCATATTTAACTTGGAAGTTTGTTGAGCAGCCTTTTCGGAAGAAAAGACATTCCCAGGCTATTGATACTTCGCTTAACGTAGTGGATCGAAAAGGTGTTTTCTTCTTATCTATTTGTGGATTGTGCCTGTTTGGATTACTTGGATTTTCGCAAACTCAAGGCTTGCTGAAGCCGAAGCGATTGAATTTATATGTTGATATAAGCGCCGTATTGAAAAATGCTAGCACGAGTAGATCTGAGGGTATAAGGATGGGGTTATGTGACTTTTATCCCACTATTGGATGGCAAGGAAAATGGGCTTGTGAAAGCGGGCAGGGCGCGGATAAAAACTTAAGTTTCACAAGTATCGCTATTGTTGGGGATAGCCATGGGTCTGATAAGGCGATGATGTTGAGGCAAATCGGCTATTCGCCCACATCATTTGCCTCTAGTGGATGTTCGATTACGCCTAAATTAGAGCGACCAATATTAAATGAACAAGATAGATTTAATTTTAATCTGCTCATTACCGCTTGTTTTGAATTGTCAGAATTTGCGAAACAGAAAATTCAATCAAATGAGGATATAAAAGAGATTTGGCTGTCCAGTAAATTTAACGCGCAGAAATTGGAATTGGAGAATATTCGATCTGCTTTGGAATATTGGTCTCTTCCTGGAAAACAGTTGGTCTTTTTTTCTCATGTTCCAAATTATCCTGAACTATCAAGAAAATTATTGAAATTGCCCAATGGTGAACCACTCCCCGATTATCCGGTTGATTTAAAGTTATCCCGCCTGTCTTCAAGGCCTGAATTACGGGCTTTGTTCAAGCAATATGATGTTGTTTTTGTCGATATGTGGGAAGTTGCATGTGGATCAGCTTTGGAGTGCGATTACAAGAACGAAAACGGGGGAATCCTATATGCGGGCGGAAACCACCTTTCGGCGATTGGTGCAAAATCTATGGGAGAGAACCTGATTGAATTATATGGCTGTAAAGGTGCCACGCCGGAACTTGAGAGGATTAGCCAAGAGTATCGTGTATGTGACTAGAGCAAGGTGAGTAAAGGTAGAGACTCTTTGATGGGATGGAATTTATGGTACCTGATAAGCAATAGTCTTTACTCCGAGGACCAATCTATAAGTTTAGCCCAGCCGTTTAGTCGGCCATATGTGATTGGCTCACCCTCTGGTCGGCTAAAGGTATGATTTTGAATTTGTTCATACTCGGCAAGATAATTCTTATAATTGGATACTTTTGCATTGGTCGCGGCGCCGCCGTGAAATTGGTGGAATGTTCCTTCGCCTAAAAGCATTACGACTTGCGCGTTTGGTAATGCGCAGGCTCTGGACCAGGCGTCGTGATTGCTAAGCCCGCCAGCTTTAGACACAAAAGCCTCATTGTAGCCGCCATGTCTATCCCAGTCTTGGCGTTGCATAAATAGTGCATTGGTTTCTGCCGGTATTTCGAACCATCCATGCCGCGATGAACGCCCAGGCACTGAAATTTCAAACAAATGATAACCATTATCCTGCCAAGGTACTGTGGCTAACAATTCATCTTCGACTGACTGATTATATCCGTTATGGACGGCTTGCATTTGTGGTTCACGGCCCAAGTGAAACGATAGAGTGCCAATGACAGCCGTTGGGCTAATTTTGTTTGCATCAAGTACCATGCGCAAGAGCCCAGGGGAGGCCATTCGAGCGCCATCCACGCAAACGCCGATGATGTCACCTTTGGCTGCAGCTATGCCTTTATTGATGGCGGGGCAAGGCGATACAGTTGCATCATCCATATAGATGAAGGAGATGTTATTGGCGTGTTCTTGGCAAGCGTCTTCATCAAATGGCAAGTAAGAGCCATTGTCGACGACTATAATTTCGTATTCGTCTTCATTGATCCACTGTTGCATTTTTACAGAAAAAGATTGGATTGTCCGCGGGAGTTCGCGGGCCATGTTAAAGGCGATGATGATGATTGAAATTTTGGGCATATCGGACATCAAAGAGCAATGAATGTTTCAAATTCACTATGGGGGGCAACTTGCATCATTTCATCGAGGTGAGCAATGCTGTTAATGGCGTAGGTTTCATCGAAAATTTCTTTTTCAATTTCCTGATAATTATCTTCTAGAATTGTATTGGCCGGATCGAGATTTTTTACGACGGCTAATCCTTTACGATAGGCGCCGATGAAAGTGTTAAATACGCGAACTTCGAGATCAGGGCGGTATTTTCGAAGGATAGGTGCAATTTTATAAACGTCACCCGTCCAGGCCGCGAACCGTCTTTCCCGTTCGGACATTTCCATTTGTTCCGGAAGGACATCGTCAAACATAATGATACTGCCTTTGTGCGCGTATTTTTCAACATTGATGAAGTCACGCAGGACAAATTCAGCTAAGTGCATGCCGTCAATAAAGCTCATATCGAGCGGGGTCTTAAATAAAGTTTTTGCCCGGTCTTTGACCTTGAAAAAGTCATCGCTTTTTTCTTTAAACAGTTGCGTTCGAGGACTTAATGGAGATGTAATCGTAAAGGCTGGATCAACACCAATAGATCGTTTTTGTGCTAGTCCGATACTCACGCCAGTATCGACACCTATTTCAAAGTATAGATCAGGTTTTCGAACCGCGTGCAGTCGGCGTAGAAATCTTAGATAACTCAGTTCTGCCTTATCTACGCCATGTGCTGTTGCTGTTGATTCTAAAATGCCTAGAGCGGCCAATGGGACACGGGCCCTGCGTTCATTTGTCGTTCCGCCCGAAACAAGAATAGGCGGAGGTTGTTTCTCAATGCCGGCCCGAACGCGGCCTGTATAAATATTAGCCAGTTGTTTAAGCAGCATGTTCTTGGCTACGCCATATTCTTTTGATATTGTGGCTATGTTTCCCGCTGAATGCCGCAATATACCGTACATCATCGGGCTTTTAACATTTATGAGATATTCTGATCCGGTTATTTTACTATGATTTTCTCGAAAGCGGGCGACGAGTATATCGCGCTCTTCAGGGGATTTTTTGGTTGTTGTTCCGCCGTGGTCTTGATGGAAGGAGCCTTCACCCGGGAAAATGACATAAGTATTTTTGGGATGGTGAATAAGCCTTGAAAATATTTCAAGATTTGCAAATCCTGCGCCAGGCTCGTCAAAACGTTCATCAAATCCACCGCAGTCTTCGAACACTTCGCGAGTCGTTATAAGGCAGTTGGTTTCGATCGATCCTATAAGAGAACGGTCATGATTTTCACCCGGAAATATTGCGTAGTTTAAAAGGTTATAGCCTTCTGCTGGCCAATTAATCCGGGCAAGATGTCTTTTTTCTCCGAGCCAAGGGTTAGGCGCAGGATTAAGGTTTTGAGAGACAAAGCCCAGATAGTATTGAGGGACATTGATAACAGGTCTCGGATGCATCTGACAAATGTCTTTTGCGTTATTGAATATGCCGGGTGATAAAATATGTGCCCCATCGATTAAAACGGCTATTGTCGGAAACTTGGCCTGTTTAATGGCGTCATTTAAAGCAAAGACGGGGGAAGGTCGGCCTTCTGTGCGAATTATTTTTGATATAAAAGGAAACCGTTCTCGAAGGCCTTCAGGAAGCGGTTCGGTCGAACCATTATCAGCAATGATAACTTCAATCTTGTCTTTGGCTGCTCGTTGATATTTTGGCGAACAGGAAATTAAAGTTCGTATGATTTGCTTTGGGATATTATAATAGGCAATGACAAATGTGATCCCGTCAAAGGGATACGGCCCCTTGTTAAAATGACCACTTTGTTTGCCAATAAGTTCGGCATTTATGTTATCCAAATTTCGTTGCTGCACACGTACACGTTCCGCGAGCGTTTTTATTTTATCAGCTTTTTCGCTGATATCATGCTCAAGGGATTTTATTATCGTTTTTGGGTCTGTCGTTTCCATTGCGATTTCCTAGCGTGTCCCAAGAAGCACTGCAATAATAATTACCACTTGTATTGTAAATAGTTAGTGCGTTTTGTATAGCTCAAAAATGACCGAAAATTCGTTGATATATCCTGAAAGCGTCAGCCGTGAAATTAATAATGGTAATTGGCGTGGGGCTATTTCTGAAATGATTGATTTGTATAATCGCGATCAAGGGGATGATCAACTTATAGAGCTTCGAAACCTTAGGCTTAAAGCCGGTGAGCAGTTGGTTAAATTAGGAGGCGGGCATAACGCTACGCCTTGTCCTCCAATGTGTGAAAATCCATTTCCTGAATTGTCTAATGATTTTCCGTCCATAGATGCTAGTGAATTAAACTCGGACGTTCTGGCCGGGGCTATACGCTATCACGGAGCTCTGATCGTACGCGGTTTTGCGGACCAGAAATTTTGCGAACGATCTCGTGCTAACATTGACAAGGCGTTAAAGTCAGCTGAAAGGTTTTATTCTGTAAGGCCTGAGAAACGTGAAGAAATGTTAGCGACGAAATCCGGGCAAGATATTTGGTTCAATCTATTTTCCCAAATAAAGGGTCATTCGACGTCTTTTGATGCCTTTATGATGTCGAGAACTGGAGCCGTCTGGACGTTTTTATCGCCTAAAGTCACCCATAACTTAACGCGGTTTTTTGATCGCACAGGGTTACGCGCGCTGTTGAAAGATTATTTCGAGGATGAACCTTGCTTATCTCTAAATAAGTCGGTTTTACGGCGGGTTACACCACTTGAGAACCCTGCTGATTGGCATCAAGATGGTGCCTTTATGCCATCTGATATTAAGAGTCTGAATCTATGGGTTGCCTTGTCAGAATGCGGCAAAGGGACAGAATGTCCAGGTATGGATTTTGTGCCTAAAAGATTTGAAAACGTTGTCGAAACGGGTACAAATGGAGCATATTTTGATTGGTCTGTGTCACATAAATCCGTTAGCGAATGGTACAAAGATACGCCGACTATACGTCCTTATTTTGGAGAAGGTGATGCGATTTTCTTTGATCATTTCAACTTGCACGCTACGTCATATGACGAGTCATTTACACAAACACGATATGCTATAGAAACATGGTTTTTTGCGCAGAACCATAATGCAGGAAATCAGACTCCGGCCTATTGGTAATTCTTATCGCCGTGAGCGCAGCTAACCGCCTAATATACGTTTAATTATGTTGCGAGTGGTACGGACCGGACCGGTTAATTTCCATGATGTAGAGTTTTTGAAATTGTCAACGTCGTTTCTGGCAACGTCCAGTTCTTGTCTCAATACGCTAATAACTTTTGCTTGCCGTTTAACTTCAGAGATGTTGGCGACAATTTGTTCGTCTTTAGCACTTAGTTCGGCCGTTAAATTCTTAATCGCATTTTGAGAGTTTTTGAGTAATCGTTCGGCTCGGACTAACGCGTTCTCGTCGATTGGAGGTTCATTACTATCTGGATTAGGGGCCGCATTATCCACAATTTGTACTCTCATTGTTATTTCGTCATACTCACTTAGCTGGTCTCATAAATATTTGAATCATTTATTACAAGCTTAAAGCCTAGTAGCCACAAAAAAACCCGCCATGAAGGCGGGCTCCAAAACTGAATTTAAAGTCAATTAGTGAGCTAGAATAGCGAGCATTAGAAGCGCGATGATATTTGTAATCTTAATCATCGGGTTCACAGCTGGACCAGCTGTATCTTTATACGGGTCACCAACTGTATCGCCAGTAATAGAGGCTTTATGGGCTTCTGACCCCTTACCGCCGTGATGGCCATCTTCGATATACTTCTTGGCATTGTCCCAAGCACCGCCGCCAGCTGTCATAGACAGGGCAACATATAGGCCGGTAACGATCACGCCCATTAACATGGCGCCAAGGGCTGAAAGAGCCTGTGACGGGCCTGCAATAGCTTTGACGACGAAGAATAAAACGATCGGCGTCAGGATCGGTAGAAGTGACGGCTTAATCATTTCGCGAATAGCTGCACTTGTTAAGATATCGACAGCCTTAGCATAGTCAGGGCGAGATGTGCCTTTCATAATGCCAGGATCAGATTTGAACTGACGACGAACTTCTTCGACAATAGATGCCGCTGCTCGTCCAACGGACTGCATAGCCCAAGCGCCGAACAAAAATGGCAACATACCACCGACAAGCAAACCAACCACAACATAAGGGTTCGATAGATCAAAGGATGGTACGATCTGATAGAAGAAATCACCTTCGACAGCCGTGTTGGCAAAGTGCTTGATGTCTTCCGTATAGGCAGCAAACAAGACCAATGCGCCAAGACCAGCAGATCCAATCGCATAACCTTTGGTCACGGCCTTGGTAGTGTTGCCGACAGCGTCAAGGGCGTCAGTTGTGTTGCGAACTTCAGGTTCAAGCTCAGCCATCTCAGCAATTCCGCCTGCATTATCAGTCACAGGACCAAATGCATCAAGGGCGACGATCATACCGGCAACGCCGAGCATGGCAGTCACTGCCGTTGCAATGCCGTAAAGGCCTGCAATGTTATAGGTTGCAATGATACCAAAGACGATGACAAGTGCTGGTAGAGCCGTTGCTTCCATAGAGACAGCAAGGCCTTGAATAACATTTGTCCCGTGGCCAGATTCTGACGCAGCGGCGATAGATTTTACAGGGCGGAAAGTCACGCCTGTATAATATTCGGTGATCCACACGATAAGACCCGTGATGACAAGACCAATGATGCTACAAATGACAAGGTCCATACCCGTTAAAGCAGGGAAGCCGTTAATAGCTGTTCCGGCAATATCGCCAAACCCAAACATATAGTTGGTAACAAGCGCAATCGCGCCGATTGACAATAGACCCGTAACACCGAGGCCTTTGTAAAGTGCGCCCATGACATTGGTGGAACCTTTGCTGAGACGGACGAAGAATGTACCAATGATAGACGTAATAATACAAGCAGCGCCGACCGCCATTGGGTAGAGCATTAATGTTTCGTTCGTTGCAAAAAGAATTGATCCCAAAACCATAGTCGCGGCGAGTGTCACCACATAGGTTTCGAAAAGGTCAGCGGCCATACCGGCACAGTCACCGACATTGTCACCAACATTATCAGCAATCGTTGCTGGGTTACGTGGATCATCTTCCGGGATACCGGCTTCGACTTTACCAACTAGGTCACCACCGACATCAGCACCTTTTGTAAAGATACCGCCGCCGAGACGCGCAAAGACAGAGATCAAAGACGCGCCTAAAGATAAAGAAATCAATCCTTCAACGACTTCGCGGCTGGCAAAACCATTATCCTTGGTTAGGAGCATATAGTAAACGGATAGGCCGAGCAGGGCTAGACCCGCAACGAGCATACCCGTAATAGCGCCGGCATTGAAGGCCACTTTGAGGCCATCGCCAAGACTTTTACGTGAGGCTTCCGTTGTCCGGACATTGGCTTGTACAGAGACAAGCATACCAATGTAACCGGCCGCGCCTGATAAAACAGCGCCTAGGATAAACCCAACTGGTGCAATCCAGCTTTTAAAGAGTAAAAATAGGATGACAGCAACAACGGCGCCAACCATGGCAATCGTTTTATACTGTTTGGCTAGATAGGCTTTCGCGCCTTCTTGAATCGCGCCTGCGATTTCATTCATGCGTTCATTACCTGTAGAGGCTTTCATAAGCCTAGCGCGGGTTATAATCCCGTAAAGCACGGCGATTAGCCCCGCTGCAATAATAAGAAATAGTGGATTCACTTTTCCCTCCAAAAAATTAGACCCGTTGTGAAAGAGCCTGATCTATTAATGTTTCTGAAGTTGGCCGTGCTTATTTGCACGCTTCCCCTCGCGATTAGTGAGTTTGGCCGTATTTCCCCCGAAATACGCTTCCCCTCGCGTTGATGCGCGGCAAAGTAACGATTGCGGCCCAAAGATCAAGGGAGAATCAAGGGAGAATCCAAGCAAAATAAGCTGAGCTATATGTGTACTATTAGTAGCTATACTTCGGGATTAAGTGGCTGAATTGAATTTTGGCAAACCCAAGTTGAATATGATGCCAATGGCTCTGGCCGTAAATGTAATAATACAGGCAATTGGCAAGGCCAGGTTAAGCGGAATATTTAAGGCAACTAATGTCCATAAAGACAAACCGCCCAAAATGGCAGCAGTCGCGTAGATCTCGCCTTTCATGACAAGCGCGTCGTTTCGGCATACAACATCGCGGAGCAGGCCACCTGCAACGGCGGTTAAGACACCCATGATAATGACGACCAAGCCGTTATGGCCAAGCTCCAGAGCTTTAGCAGCGCCGAGCGGCGCAAATATAGCCAACCCTATGGCGTCCATCCAGCGCAATAGGCGAAAATGGTTCAAAAAGTGATAGAAAAAGAAGGTCGAAAGACCGCCGATCAAGCTTACCCATAGGGTCAAACTATCACTCAGCCAGAATACCGGGACATCCAAACATAGATCACGCAGAGTTCCTCCGCCGACAGCAGGTAGGAATGCTACAAAAACAACGCCGAGGATATCCATGTCCCGCCGGATAGCCGCAATGCCGCCAGAAACGGCAAAGGCAAAAATTCCCACAAGTCCAAGAATAGCATAAACGTCAAGGGTCATATCAGCTACTTAGGGCATTTATTATGCCCCGTAAAACTTCGAGTAAAGCTTCGAATAAAATTACAAGAAAGATTAAAGAGCAGCCTTTACGCCTGCCATAATCAATTCCTCGGCTTTGGCACGATCTTCCCAACCTAGAACTTTGACCCATTTATTGGATTCAAGATCCTTATAGTGGTCAAAGAAGTGAGTGATCCGGTCGAGCAGGATTTCTGGCATGTCGGTGTAGGATTCAATTTTGTTATAAAACTGTGTCAATTTTTGATGAGGCACGGCGAGGATTTTCTCGTCGATTCCGGCTTCGTCTTCCATCATCAAAACGCCGATTGGCCGAGCCCGAACAACAGCTCCCGGCATGAGCGCGCGATTACCGTAAACCATCACATCCGTTGGATCGCCATCATCAGATAAAGTATGCGGGATAAAACCGTAATTACAAGGATAGACCATAGAAGTGTAAAGAAAGCGGTCCACAAACATAGCGCCGCTGGCTTTGTCCAGTTCGTATTTTATCGGCTCGCCGCCTAAGGGGACTTCGATGATAACATTGATGTCGGAAGGTGGGTTTTCACCGGCCGGGATTTTGGACATATCCATGAGAATACTCTTATTTGCAATTTGGACGGCCTCATATAACGCTAATATATGAATGCAAGCAAAATGTGGACCGCTAAGCTATGTGTCGCAGGTTGCGGATAAATCCTGACTAGAACCTAATGTGTCGGGTTAGACATGATCGCCCAGGCCCCGGCTGCGATCATGGTAACACCGATCATAATATTAAACCATCGGGCTTGTTTGGGGTCGCTTAAGAAACGTCTGATTGTTCCGCCGCTATAGGCATAAAGTGCTAGCCCTAGAAGTTCTGTGGCCGTTACCGTGATTAGCATGATAGTGAATTGAGGTAAGATCGGTTTGGTGGCGTCAAAAAAGGCTGGCAATAATGCTCCGAAGAAAACGACGGGCATGGGGCTTGAAAGTTGCAAACCTAGCCCTTTGGAAAATAACTTTCCTCTGGCCGGGGCGGCCTGATTATCGCTCGATAAATCTGGAAGCGGGCCAAATATCGCCGAAAATCCCATATAAAGAATCACTAAAAACCCAAGTGCTTTCATGCCGAGGAAAATATTTGGCGACTGTGTGATGAGAGCAGAAACACCAGTGGCCGCTAATATCAACCACAGAACATTGGCGCTGGCGACTCCAAAGGCAGGCAACATGGCTGGCTTAAATCCATATTGAAACGATGATGCCATAACGAGCATAACCGCAGGGCCGGGAGTTAGGCCTCCGACACCAAACAGAACTATCAGGCTAATCCAGACGTCAAGAGACATTGGGTTTATTCGTTTTTGCCAGCTTTAAGGTCACGGGCCTTAAGCAGTCTCAGACGCAAAGCGTTGATCTTGATGAACCCGCCAGCGTCTGCTTGATCATAAACGTCGTCTTCTTCAAACGTAACGTGTTCTTGCGAGTAAAGCGAGTAAGGTGATGTGCGGCCAACAATATCGACATTGCCTTTATAGAGCTTAAGACGCACCATACCGGTGACAAGCTCTTGAGATTTATCAATGGCGGCCTGTAGCATTTCGCGCTCCGGTGAATACCAGTAACCATTATAAAGCAGCTCGGCATATTTTGGCATTAACTCGTCCTTGAGGTGCATAGCGCCTTTATCCATGGTGATTTGCTCCATGCCGCGATGTGCCATCAGTAGAATTGTTCCGCCGGGCGTTTCATAAATCCCGCGAGACTTCATACCAACATAGCGGTTTTCAAGTAGGTCAAGACGGCCAATACCGTTTGTGCCGCCAAGCTCGTTTAGTTTTGTCAGGATGGTTGCCGGGCTCATATCAACGCCATCAATTGAAACAGCGTCGCCGCGCTCAAATCCAACTTCGATATAAGTCGCTTTGTCAGGCGCAGCTTCTGGCGAGACTGTCCGCTGATAGACAAATTCAGGCGCTTCTTCGGCCGGGTCTTCGAGGGCTTTGCCTTCGGACGAAGTGTGGAGCAGGTTGGCATCAACTGAGAAAGGGGCTTCGCCGCGCTTATCCAGCGCGATTTCAATATCGTGCTTTTCGGCATATTCGATCAATTTCGTCCGGGAATTAAGGTCCCATTCGCGCCAAGGTGCGATAACTTTGATATTTGGATCAAGGGCATAATAGCCAAGCTCAAACCGAACCTGATCATTGCCTTTGCCGGTCGCGCCGTGACAGACGGCATCTGCGCCGACCATATTGGCGATTTCAATCTGGCGCTTGGCAATCAAAGGCCGCGCGATAGATGTGCCGAGTAGGTAAAGCCCTTCATAGAGCGCGTTGGCCCGGAACATCGGAAAAACGAAGTCGCGTATAAACTCTTCGCGAAGATCATCAATGAAAATTTCTTTGACACCAGCGGCCTCGGCTTTGCGGCGCGCGGGCTCTAACTCTTCACCTTGGCCAAGGTCAGCGGTAAAGGTAACAACCTCATAGCCTTTTTCTTCTTGCAGCCATTTTAAAATGATCGAGGTGTCTAGACCCCCGGAATAAGCTAATACTACTTTTTTCGGCGTGCTCATGTCAGTCTCCCAAGCCAGATAGGCGGGCTCTATACTCCAAAGTCATTTACAAATGATAGTGCTGAATTTATAGCAAACGCAAAAAGTAAGAGAGAAACATGCCCAAAGCCCTATTACGGACCCTTTTAATAGGGCTTATCTGCTGTGTTTATGTGCTTTTTGCACAAAATGCTCTCGCGCAGGTCGCGGAGGCAACTCCAGATGAAGTTCAGGCGGGTGAACCCGTGGAGGCGACTGAACCGGCTGTTGATAATGCCTTAAATGATCCACTTATAAGAGAAGGCTTGGATGTGTCAGCGGTTGATTTGCTGGATCCTGAGCTTCAAGACGCTTTGAAAGCACGGGAAGAAGCTGAGCGGGCCGTTATAGAGGCTGTTCTCAAACAACAAAGAGATGCAGACGTCGCTGCACCGAGTAATTCTGATGACGTTGAAGCGCCAAAAGGTGCGTTGAGTCCTGATGCGCTCAAAGCAAAGGGTACGGCAATACTCAATAAGGTAATCGGTTGGTTGAAAAGTCCTAGTTTTCTGGCGCAAATCGGCGCGGTTTTATTCGCGTTCTTTTTCTCGCCCATTTTGGCCAAACAGCTTCAAAAACGCCTGTTTTTCTTTCGTGACCCTCCGGCCGAAGATGCCAAGTTAAAAATCGTTCGTGATTATGTTTATCGTTCTCGAAACTTCCTACGCGCAGTCATGTTGGTTGCGCTGCTCGCGCTCTCGGCTATAATTTTGAAGGCGGTTCCAAGTTTTGGTGAAGATTGGCTGGTCAAGCTGTGCCAAGGTATTGCGGTTGTCTTCCTGCTTTATAAGGCGATCAAAGAATTTGTCTCAAATGACTTGTTCCGTAAGCTTGCGACTTACACCATGATCCCGCTCGCGCTTTTGGGCGTGTTTGGATATTTTGATGACTTCATAGGTCTGCTGGAAGGCACAACATTAGTGCCTATGGGCGAGACGCCTATCACGGCGATGACGTTAGTTCGCCTTGCTATATTTGGCGGGTTGTTCTTCTGGCTTGGCAATTTATCCAATAGTAAAGGCCAAGACGCTATTCGCTCTCAAGAAGGTCTTGATGTTTCGACCAAAGAGGTCGTCGCTAAACTCTTCCAGATGATCCTGTTTGTGATCATTGTTGTTCTGGTGATGAGCTTTGCGGGCATTCCGCTCTCTGGCCTAGTTATGATCATGAGCGCAATTGGTTTGGGTATTGGCCTAGGCTTGCAGCCTATCGCGGCCAATTTTGTCTCCGGTTTGATTATTCTGTTTGATCGTTCCGTGCGTAAGGGCGACTTCATAGTCCTGCCGGATGGCCAGGAAGGATATGTGGAGGCGATCAATATGCGTTCGACGATTGTTGAGACCACGGATGGTAAAGACATCATGGTTCCAAATACGACCTTTACGGATAATACTTATGAAAACTGGACCCACAAAGACCCGCGTCAACGCTATGAGGTTTATTTTGGAGTGAGCTATGATACGGATATTGATAAGCTCGAAGAGATTCTAATTCCGGCGATCTGCGCCAATCCAAAAGTTCTGATGGAACCAGAGGAACCAGATTTGGAGCTTAGAGAATTTGGCGAATATGCTATTAAATTCGCCATCGAGTTTTGGGTTTCTGGTATCGATGACGGGGAAAACAAATTTACATCGGACCTGAACTATGTGGTTTGGCGTACGCTTAAGAAACACGGTATTACGATGCCATTACCTCAGCGCGAAATTCGGAATTTAAAATAGGTGCCTACATCTATTCCGTTTTCCATTCTTGATTTAGCTCAAGTTGTCGAGGGCGGGGATGCCGCCAAGAGTTTTTCAAATAGTGTCGAACTCGCGCAAAAGGCCGAAGCTTTAGGATATCACCGAGTCTGGTATGCTGAGCACCATAATATACAAAGTGTTGACAGCTCGGCCACATCAGTCTTGATCGCTCATATTGCCGCCCATACAAAAACCATACGGCTTGGCGCGGGCGGCGTTATGCTGCCCAATCATGCGCCTCTTTTAATCGCTGAACAGTTCGGAACTTTGGCAACGTTACATCCGGGGCGTATCGATCTTGGACTAGGCCGCGCGCCAGGCGGAGATAGGGGGGTGATCCGGGCGATGCGTAAAGACTATGAGCGCGCTGGTAACCGCTTTCCGGCGGATGTCGAGGAGCTCATTCATTATTTATCAAAACCAGAAGACAGCGCCTTCAGCGGCGTGCGAGCTATTCCAGGCGAGGGTACGGAGGTTCCTGTTTGGATATTGGGCTCAAGTTTGTTTGGCGCTCAGCTCGCAGCTAAATTAGGCCTGCCTTATGCATTTGCGTCCCATTTCGCGCCGGGTGATCTATTGCAAGCCGCCGAGATTTATCGCCGCGATTTCAAGCCCTCACGGCATCACGATAAGCCCTATTTCATGATGGCTTGTAACGTGTTTGCAGCAGACACAGATGAAGAAGCCGAGTATCATTTCTCAACGCTGGTTCAGGCCTTTGTCGGCATTGTCACAAATAACCGCGGCCTAAGTCGCCGCCCGGTTAAAGATTATGAAGTGCCGCCGCAAATCGCTGATCATGTGGAAACAATGTTGCAAGTCAGCGCAGTAGGCACAGTAGACAAAGTCGCTGAAAGACTTTCGCTCTTTATTGACCGTGTAAAGCCAGATGAAATTATCATTGCCAAAAATTTCTATGACCATGCTGCCCGGCTACGGTCTGTAGAATTGACAATGGAAGTTCGACACAAAATGGCGAGCGCGCGAAATTAAGCAAAGAAAAATAACACTCGCCGAAACTCATTGGGAATGCGGTGAGATTTTCCGCGTCTGAATATTTACGAAATTCTACGAAATAAAATGCCATTACTTTCAAGGGCGCCGCTATCTTCGACATAGGCCTCGTTTCGGTAAAGCGTGCCGTCCTGATTGATTTTTATATCAAAAGCATGTTCGTGGGGGTCTTTGAAGCTTTTTAGGTGGGTCGCTGATGTGCATTCAAATTCCAATGTTCCATCTCCACGTTGTCTCTTTAAATCAAGGCGAGGTTGGTTGCCTATGGGGCAATAATGCATGGCCATCAAAGTCTGCGCGTCCATATGATAAATGGTCAGCGCATTCATGCCGTTATGAAATGTCCAGTCTTCAACCAGTGCCGTATCATTGGCCGTCATGGAGTAAGTGATGTAGGCAGGGTGACCGTCTTCATTGATACCGTTCCAGCTTCCGACCAGCGGGTGCAAGGTTTTAAAAATGGCCAGATGATTAAGCATTTCGGCTATCCTTCATCACCAGCCCCCGCCGCCTCCGCCTCCGCCTCCGCCGCCGGAGAACCCTCCGCCTCCGCCGCTGCTGGATGAGCCAGAGCTTTGCGGGGCTGCGCGGCTGACGCCGGAGCTAATATTAGAGACCATATTATCCGTCATGCGGCTAATGCCTATATCGCGCGAAGAGCCTCCCCAATGGGGTTGGTACTCTTTGGCTTCCGCGGGCATGACTTTTTCAAAATACTCACTCCAAGGCTCTTCAACGCCAAGGGCGATGGCGTAGGGCAGGAGTGTTTCATAGCGTTTGACGCTCATGGGGGGCGGGGCTTCACTACCAATTTCTACGGCGTCGAGTTTTTGTTTTACGGCTGTTTTCATAAACAGGCGAAAGCCCTCAATTTCGGCTCTGATTTTTTGACCCTTTTTTGTTGGCGCAGGCATTAAAATTAAAAAGACAATATTGAGAATGACAAGCCCAATGATGAGCGGCCACAGCGTCGCATTGGAAATCTTTGAAATTTGCGAAATGGTCACAACAATAGCCGCGATGGATAGCAGGATACCCATCAAGATATAGCCAAAATTAACCCGGTAATAGGCCGAGCCAAAATCGTCCCGCAATTTGCTCTTAAACGCCTGGTTCTTGACATGGAAGCTGGAATTAGGCCGCTTATTTAAGGTAATCGGAGACTTTCTGTTTTTGGGAAACAGTTTTTTCAGTAAGTAATCTTCTTCCGGATCAAGGGGCTTGTTTTGTTCAAGGCTGTTGTGGCCAAGCCGGGTTAAGACCGTTTCGCGTTTGTCAGATTTAATCGATATGTGCTTTTTGTTGGCAAGGCTCAAGAGTGTCCCGACCAAGGCTTTCTGACCTTTTATACTGCGGTAATAAATATAGCTTGCCGCTGCCGCTGAATAATCTTGCGGGGGTTCATAACGGGCGAAGATCGGGTCTTTGGCGGGGTCACGCCCATATTTGTTCCAGCTGCGATAATAATAACCGACAATCCCGAGCAGTGATAATGACATTAAAATCAAAGCGCCGTTTCGCAGCCACCAGATATAGCGCCGCGTAGATGCTTGCTCTGGCAGGATAATGCCCTTGGCATATTGCAGGGAGATCGTCATCCCCTCGCCGGAGGCAAATGGTTTGCTGGATTTAAACGTATAGATATTGCCGGATTGAGTGAAAATGGCGTCTTTCTTTTTATCGCGGTGATGTCCGGTAAAAACATCCTGGGATGTCAGCTTTACGCCCTCTGGCATATGAACTTCAATCGCGGCATGGTCGATAGGAAAGCGCCAATAATTGCCGGTGACATTCCAATAGACTTCATCAAAGTTGGTGTCGCGCCGAATTTCATCTTTGATCTCGAACTTGATCCGGTAAGTGTGATCTTTATGGGCCAGGTACTCGTCTGCATCACCGATACGCACGCGGTAAGCATTGCCATCTTTTTCAATGGCGTAAGGTTCTTTTTCGCCGTTACGTGTCACCGATAAAATGTCATAGCGAACGGGAATTATGTCGCCATTGCGATTTTGGTATCTCGGCAAATCTCTGAAAATACCGCGGCGAATCTGCTGGCCTTCGGCGTTGACGGTTATGGCTTCGGTGACAATGTAGTCGCCGTCGATTTGCACGTCGACTTTGGATAAGAAGGACTGAATGCGTTCTTCGGCTGAGGCGCTTAGACCATAGGCAAAAACGAAAAATGCGATGAAGACAATACGAATGAGTTTCGTCATCTTACGGTCCAAAATCCGTGTCGGGTATGCTGGCCGTCTCGTCCATTTCGAAATATTCTTGGGACCCAAAACCAAATGTGCCGGCCAGAATATTCACCGGAAAACTCTGAACCAGAGTATTCATTTGGCGAACCGCGCCATTATAAAACCTGCGCGCATATTCGATTTTGTTTTCCGTGTCGGATAGCTCGTTCTGTAAATCGAGAAAGTTCTCATTGGAGCGCAGGTCCGGATAATCTTCCGCGACCGCCATAAGGCGAGAGAGAGGGGCTTTGATGGCGTTTTCGGCTGCGGCGCGATCTGACAGCACATCGGCGTTCATGGCTTGGTTTCGTTTTTCGGTAAGCTCTGTGAACAGGCCGCGCTCATGTTTGGCAAAGCCTTTGACAGTATCAACAATGCGCGGGATGAGGTCGCTTCGGCGTTTAAGCTGTACGTCTATGTCGGACCAACCATTTTCCACAAGCTGCCGCGCGGCGACCAAACGGTTGTAAATCCAGATGATAAATCCGGCCAAAACTAAGATGATAATTACTAATATAACCACAAGCGCTCCCTCTATTTAACATCTATATAGGGTTTAACTCACTGAAATGGTAGTTTTAACGTCCAAAGAAATTTGGCGGGCTGTTCGGTTTGATATTGGGGCAGGCCAATCGTCATGTCCGCATGTCCGTCTTTGGGTTGCTGCGTGTAAGTTTTAAATACCCAATCCCACCATGGCAGGAAGAAGCCGTAATTGCTATTTGTCTCATCGGCATGAACGGAATGATGCACCCGGTGCATATCCGGCGTCACGACGATAATCCGTAAAATTCGGTCGAACCATTGCGGTAGTCGCAGGTTAGCATGGTTAAACATGGCGCTGCTATTGAGCAGGACTTCAAAAATTAGAACCGCAAACGCAGCAGGTCCGATCAAGAAAACTAGGGCGCATTTATACAGCATTGATAAGACGATTTCGATGGTATGAAACCTAAGCGCGGTACTGGTGTCAAAATCTCGATCTGCATGGTGGACTTTATGAAGTTTCCAAAGGATGGGGATTTTGTGAGTGGCCACATGTTGCGCGTAAATCATCAGATCTAAAATCAAAACAGCCAAAATAAAATCCGCCCAATAGGGGAGGCCGAATTGATTAAGTAGTCCCCATTGTTGACTTGAGGCATAAACGGCGCAGGCAATCGCTGTGATGGGTCCCATGAGCTTGATGGCTATGGTGTTGAGAATAGAAATCCCAAAGTTTGTTCGCCATCGGGTCAGGCGCTTTTGCTCTCGGCCACGCCTTGGCCAAAGGCTTTCGGCGAGTAAAAGCAGTAGCAATAGGGATAAAAACAGCCCCCCGCGCAGCCATAATTCTATGGTTTCCATCACTGGCATATAGTTTCGATAGGCGATTAAGTGGCTCCGCGCCATGATTTATTGTGTTGTGTTTCAAGGTGCGTTATGGCGGGCCTTCAAAAGGGTACGAATCTATGTCTAATCGAAGAACTTGTCTTGTTACCGGTGCCTCTGCAGGTATTGGCGCGGCGCTTGCCCGTGAATACGCCGCGCGCGGCTGGGATATTGCCATGACAGCAAGACGCGAAGAGCCGATGATTGAGCTGGCTCAGGAGCTTAAAAAAGATTTCGGCATTACGTCCCATATCTTTCCGCTTGATTTGTTTGAACCGGGCGCAGTCGATGATTTGATGTCGCGGATAAAGAAAAAGAAAATTCGCATTGACGGCCTCGTCAATAATGCAGGCTATGGCCACCCAGGTAGTTACCTTGATAGTTCTTGGGAAGATCATGCCAAATTTATTCAGCTCATGCTCAGCGTCCCCTGTGAGCTCGCCCACGCGGTCTCAGGCCAAATGAAGGAACAAGGCTTTGGCCGGATCATTAATGTGGCCTCGCTAGCCGGACATATTCCGGGATCGCGTGGTCATACTTTATACGGCGCCGTCAAAAGCTTCCTGATCAAGTTTTCCCAAAGCCTCAATCTTGAACTAGACCCTTACGGCGTGCACGTATCCGCCTTGTGTCCGGGCTTTACCTATAGCGAATTTCATGACGTCAACGGTACAAGGTCCAGCGTCTCCCAAACCCCCGACTTCCTTTGGATGGAGGCCGATGAATGCGCGCAGCAGGGCGTTGAAGCTTGCGAGATGAACCGCGCCGTCTTCATTCCTGGACGGGTGAATAAGTCTATTGCGGTTTTGGCGCGGCTCTTGCCAGAACGTATGGCTATGAGCTTGATGGCGAAAAACTCAGAGAAAATTCGAAAGGGATGATATGCTAAATTCTCAAATATCTGATCCACGTTTATATGTAGCTTTGGACCTTCCCAGTATAGAAGACGCGAGAGCCATGGTTGCGCGCCTTGGCGACAGCGTCGTCTCGTATAAAATCGGTCTTCAGCTCTTACCGCTAGGCGGCTCAGAATTTGGCAAAGAACTCGCAGCGCAAGGTAAAAATGTTTTTCTGGATTTCAAACTTCACGATATTGACGCGACGGTCGAAAAAGCCACGCGATCAATTTCAGCTATTGGCGCTGATCTTCTGACAGTCCACGCGCGCCCTGATGTTATGCGCGCCGCCGTTAAAGGCCGATCGGGTCGTCTCAAAGTTCTAGGCGTTACCGTGCTGACGTCGCTGGATGAGCAGGCGCTCATTGATATTGGTTACCACCACAGCGCCGAAGAACTCGTTCTGCACCGGGTTCGTCAAGCCATGGAAGCCGGTATGGACGGCGTCGTGTCTAGCCCGCTTGAAGCTGATAAAATTCGCGCCATGGTCCCGAAAAGTTTTCTAGTGGTTACGCCGGGCGTTCGTCTCGCGGGTCATGATAGCGGCGATCAAAAACGTATCGCCACACCGTCAGCCGCTTTAAAGGCCGGCGCTTCCCACATCGTCGTCGGTCGCCCGATCACGCAGGCCAATGATCCACGCGCGTCTGCTGAAAAAATCCTAGAGGATATGGCAAAATAAAAGCCCCTTAAGGGACTTTAAAGTCTATTTGTTTAAATTCTAGTTTTACCAACCACATCCACGGTACATTGGCGGCCTTGGCATCATTGGAACGCCGCACATTGGCATGGGTTGAGGCCGAGGTTGATAGACAGGAACAGGCACTGGAATTGGCACTGTGTAGACAGGTGTTGGAACCGCGTAGCGGACATATATAATCGGGTGGACAACCTGCACATATCTTGGCGCGGCATAGTGATATGACATGCGCTGTGTTCGTCTGGCAACGTTATAGCAGCCTAGAACTGTTTGGCCTGATTCAAGCCCGTTGACATTCACAGGGCATGAGGTTGGTTGAAGAAATTCGTTGGCACCAAGACCATTAATCGAAATCGGGCCGCTCATTGGCGCCGAAGATGTAAACGGCATATAAGAAGATTGGCCATAGCTCGAATGACCATAACTCGACTGGGAGGACATAGCATAATTACTGCCTTGCGAAGAAGCGCTGCAATATAGGTTTCCGTTTCCACAGCTTGCGCTGGCCGTTGTTGCAAAAGCACTACTGACTGCTAGTACGATTGCGGTTTTCATAATTAGAGATTTTTTCATTTTGCCGCCCTTTTCACCATTTGCCCCCATTTTGGGGTTGTTTATTGTATGAATTCAACTTGATTCACGTCTAAGGAGAAAAACCCGCGCCAGGCGGGCCTTCTATGTCTATTATTAGTAACGACCACCAGCCAGTTCAGGCATGTTGTTATAACAACCCATTGGCATTGGTGTTGGAACTGGTGTCGGAACACCGATAACCGGACGCTGAACATTCACTGCCTGCGCTTGGCGTTTACAAATAACTTGAGTAGCTTGCATGCCGCCCATCATCGTCGGGCCGGAAACTTTTTCCCAATATCCGCCATTCCCGCTGACAGATCCGCCATAAGCATTTTGAGGGGGCATGGTAACCGTTTGGGTCTGCATGCCAATGACATTGCCGGATTGATAACCGCCCTGATAGCTCATACTCTGATAACTAGCCTGCTGGCCGCCCATCATGGACGGATGTGGTACTGTACCGCCTGAAGCTAGCGCTTGCGGCTGTGTCATGCCACTATTTAGGACGGCATGGGCATTGGCGTGTGACCGATCAACAATAGATGTCGGAATATGAGCGATACCCGGTGTGAGTTCGTTAGACCCGTAAGTCCGAGGAATAAATTTGCTTGGATCGTAACCGCCGCCGATAGCGACAATACGCGGAGCAGGTGCTGGCTGTGCTATCACAGGCATAGGCATTGGTCTCGGCATTGGGGCCATTTGAGGTCTAGGGGCAGGCATCATGCCGCCGCTTCGACAATATTGTGTAGACTCAGGCATGCATCCGCCGGTGAAACCGCTGGGCGCGTCTGATAGCTGGGCCGTTGGGCCCATGCCGTGAACCCGCATGATATTCACACTTGGTGAGCGTAGAAAGTTTACGGATTTTAGATGACCCATAGGCTGACTTGAATAAATATTCATCGCGTCTGAATAAGGCGCTTGTCCCGGATGAACGACGACATCGGTTTGACAGGCCGGACCCTGATACATTCCACATCCATTAGCTTGAGCGGTCGTTACGCCCAAACTTATACTTAAACTGCCTAAGACAGCCACTGTTTTTAACAAATGACGCATTTGCGTATTCTCCAAAATATGGGCGAAAAGACACCCTCAACCATTACCTGACGCCCTTGGCGTTCATTATTTTTTTGTCGGGGTGCGACCTTAAAAGTCGTAAGTAATGCCGCCGCTTTCCCAGTCGCCATAGCGAGTTGGTTCAGCCCCCTGTGGCCCGTCCGTTTCTTTAGGACGTGCTTCCAATTGGGCTTGTTGGGCTGCGCGCCGGGCTTTGGCTTCGGCGAGAGCTCGTTGAGCTTCTGGCGTTAGCGTCTTCCCGGGCGTAGTATCGGCTGGTGTCATTTTGGACATAGCCGTCCCTAAGCTCAGATTGGTCGTCACGTCAAATCTAAATCAACATTTTGACCTGCTGTTAATTTAACAACATGGGTTAAAGTGATACAGTAAGAGGCATAAAATTTGATTAAGCACGGATTGAGAGTTTATTAAGCATAACTGTGCTGTTAGGGGGTGTTATGACCACACCGACTCCCTCCCCCTCTCCTCCAAGAATAAATACCCGCCTTATGGCACTCAGAGCGCTCGGACGAATTTTGTTAGAAGGCGAGCAGTTAGAAACGTCTATTGCGAGCGACCCTCTTTATAATAAACTTGAAGTGCGAGATCGCGCCTTTGTCAGACTATTGGTCAGTAGCGTGTTTCGCCATAAAGGACAGATCGATAAAGTCCTCGGCGGATATATAAAACAGACGCCGCCCGATTTTATCATGAATGCTCTCAGGCTTGGCGCGGCGCAAATTTTGGTCTTAAAAACATCTGACCATGCCGCCGTCAGCGAAATGGTCCAGATTGTGAAGCAAGAAAAACAATATACAAAGTTTTCAGGTTTTGTGAATGCGGTCCTTAGGAACCTCACAAGAGAAGGCGGCCCTAAAATGGCAGCAATTCCGCCAAGGGAGAATATTCCGCGCTGGATTTACCAAAGCTGGGAGAAAGCTTTCGGAGCAGGCGCGGCCAGAGCTATGGCGCTACAATATATGAAACCGCCGCCGCTGGACATTACCGTCAAATCCGATCCAGAATGCTGGGCTGAGAAATTAGGCGGCGAAGTAATGTTTGGCCAAACCATCAGATTGCCTAAAGCCGGCCAAATCAGCGAATTGCCCGGTTATGATACGGGAGATTGGTGGATACAAGATTTAGCCTCTAGCTTACCCGTTCAAATCCTACAGGAGGTAAAAGGCGATCTAACGGGCTTGCGCGTTCTCGATCTGTGCGCGGCCCCAGGCGGCAAGACACTACAGTTTGCGGCTGCGGGCGCTAGCGTCACGGCCCTTGATAAATCAGGTCACAGGCTGACGATCCTAAAAGAAAACCTAGCCCGTACAAATCTTGAAGCTGAAATTGTTGAGGCAGACGGAATGAACTGGGAAAATGAAGGTGAGCCGTTTGATGTTGTTCTTTTGGACGCGCCTTGTAGTGCCACAGGAACCTACCGCCGCCATCCTGATGTTTTGCACTCAAAATCCTTTAGGCAAGTGGCTGATCTGCTAAAAGTTCAGAAAAGACTGCTCGCAGCTGCGTCGCGCCATATCCGTCCGGGCGGACATCTGATATACTGTACCTGTTCTCTTCAAACTGAAGAGGGCGAACAGCAAGCCAGAAATTTCGCGCAGAAATATGAGGATTTTGAAGTGATTAAATCGCCCAATAAGACGTGGTCGGAAGTAATCACGCCTGAAGGGTATTTTAGACTCTTGCCACACCGATTACGCGAAAAAGGTGGTTTAGATGGTTTTTTCTTTGCTATGTTCAGTCCTGCCTTAAAAACGCCGTAAAGAGAAAGTTCATCCTTTTCTGGTATAAATGTTGCAGAATAACTCAACAGTATATCAATTAGTGTATCAATATGGGAGCCTCAATATGGGCAATATTACTATCCGTAACGGCTTAATCGCCGCCTTGGGCGTTTCGGCCCTCACTCTTTCTGCTTGCGCAAGTAGCGGACAAGACAGTGGACGCTATGCCAGTGTTCATGATTATGAAAGCGGCGCCGCCTGCGCCGACACGCGTTATAACGGTGGATGTGAGGCTTCTATTGCAGCGCCAGCGCCAATGCCAATGATGCCACCTCAGCACCACGCACCTGTTACAGGCGTTGTCTATGCTGATTGCTCACAGATCGGCAATATGAATTGCGGACACGCGGCACCTGCACCGACTTATACAGCGCCTGCTTACCAAGAGCCTGCTTATTCAACGTACTCGTCCGGTTCTAGTTATTCATCAGGTTCTGTTTCTGGCGGTACAGTAGATTGTCCAGCGGGAACGACGTCACAACCTGACGGAACTTGCATGCAGTCATCTTCATCATATAGCAGTAGCTCGTCATATTCATCTGGGTCAAGCTATACAGGGTCAAGCCACTCAAGCGGCGGAACAGTTGATTGCCCAGCGGGAACAACATCACAATCTGACGGCACATGTATGCAGTCTGGTTCCGGCTACTCATCTGGGTCAAGCTACTCCTCTGGATCAACAGGAACAGGCAGCATCGCGACTTGCCCATCCGGCTCAAGCATGCAGTCTGATGGATCATGTATGCAAAGCAGCGGATCAAGCTCTTATGGCGGTTACACCTCTTCTGGTGGTTACACAGCCAGCGATTACCTGCCAATCCGCAAGTAATCCAAATAAAGTAATTGAAGAAAGCCGCGCCTTGGAGCGCGGTTTTTTTATGCCTGCAAGTTTGATTTCGAAAGAGAAATAAGCTTAGCCTGTGAGTCGTTTGATCCGCATATCCATGTATGCACTGCCGATCTCCATCGTTTCAATAACTTGGTTCCAGCTAACCTCCTCACCAAGAACCATAGGTTGGTTCACATCACGACGTTGTACAGCTGTGTTCTCACGCATATTTCCCAACCCGAAAGCCACGTCATGACCAGAATCTTCAGCAATCGAAATAATAAAAGACTGCGTAGCTAATTCTTGCGGAACATGCCCAGCAGCGATTGACGCAATCATTCTACCTGCTGCGGGACATCTAACCTGCATGACGCCCCCCTCAATTGTTTCAAAGCCTTTGACTTGTGCGATGGCGTTTTCCATTGATGCTCTCATAGCGTTTAATGAGTCGACCTCCGCTCTAAATGCTCGCTCTACCATATCCATATCATCACTCCTTAAAATAGCATTGGATGTCAGTACGATACGCTACACTGGAGAAACAGTGTGTGACGGATGTTACATTAGATAGACAAACAGATAAGGTCGTTTCTCACTAACTTTGTGCTCGTATTATTGAGATGTTACGATTTGGGAGTTTCGGTAGTCTGATGATGTTTTAAGTCTGCTTGCGAGCCGCTCTGACGAACCAAAGAAATCCCATGACTAAAAGCAAGAACGGGAACGCCCACAGAATATAGGTGTTTTTCTGGACGGGCGGTTCTAAGAGTACAAAGTCCCCATAGCGGCTTTGCATATAATCCATCACGGCTTCATTGCTATCGCCTTCACGAATACGGGCGCGGACGAGAATGCGCATGTCTTCAGCTAGGCTTGCATCAGATTCTTCGATGGATTGGTTTTGACAGACTACGCAGCGTAGGGCTCGGCCGACATCTTTGGCGCGGCTTTCAATCTCGGCTTCGGAAATTGAGACGGATGACTCCGCGCTGGTTTGTGCCAGCAGGGTTGGGGCCGATACGAGCGTGATTGCGAAAATACTACTGATCAATAAATGCCGGATCATGTACCGCTCTCCAATGATTTTATCAGGGGTAACAGCGTTTCCATCCATACGTCCCTAGTGACAATACCCACATGTTTATACCGAATGCGCCCTTCGTGATCGACCAAAAACGTCTCGGGCGCGCCGGTTACGCCAAGGTCGATGGCGAGCTGGCTGCTATCATCAAACAGGATCAGGCTGTACGGATCACCATAGCGATCAAGCCAAGCACGGCCTTTGACGCGGCTATCGCGCCAGTTCACTCCGATGAGCCGAATGCGGTTTGTCTGCGCAATTTGCATGAGGTTAGGGTGTTCTTGAACACAGGCAACACACCAAGACCCGAAAATATTGATCAGGCTGATGGAGCCTTTAAGCTCTGCCTCTGTGATATTGCTACCAAGGTCATCCAGTGTGGTCAGGGAAAAGTCGGGAAACGGTTGATCGATTAGAGTGGATTCCAGTTTCCGCAGGTCGCCTTGTTTAAGGCCAACGGCAAAACCGATCACCAAAATGACGAACGCGATCAATGGTATATATGGTTTTAGGGAATTCATATCTGATCGCTATTTGTATTAAACCGCAAACGTCGATCTGCGAGCGATACAAAACCGCCAAGAGCGATCATAATACCGCCAATCCAAATCCAAATGACCATGGGTTGGTAATAGACGCGGACAACCCAACCTTTTTCTTTATTGCCTTCAGAGAGAGCTGCAAACACTGTGTCTTTGATGCCTAAATTAAACCCAGCTTCCGTCGTCACCATTTTGCGGACGGGGTAATAGCGTTGCTCCGCGGTAACGGGTTTTAACTCTTGCCCATTTTTGGAGATCGAAAATGTCCCCGCGAGATATTCGTAATTTTCACGCTGGTCGCTATCCATTTTACTGAGGGTAAAAGTGTGTTGGCCTATCTTCAGACTTTCTCCGATATTCAGCCGCGCGGCCTGGTCAACACTCCAAACGCTCATACAGGTAATAGCCATTGTTGTAACAGCCATGCCCATATGCCCTAGGATAAATCCAAAAAATCCAGCCGGTTGTGAGCCAATTACTTTGCGGCGTCGCCAAACGACAAACAATGTGCCGGCGGTTATATAGACAGCTAAGGCAAGACCTAGCGCGCCGCCCCAAGAACCGCCTGTCAGGCCAAATAGAACCAGCGCAATAATAAATACTGGCGCTAGTTTTTTAACATAACCCAAAAGGTTTTTGCTATTGTCCTTCTCCCACTTTAACAGCGGTCCAACGCCCATGATTAAAATAAGAATGACCATGATGGGGGTGAACGTCTTGTTGAAATAGGGCGCGCCGACCGTAATTTTATCCACTGAGATCGCGTCGATAAATAGAGGATAAAATGTCCCTAAAAAGACAGTCGCTGTCGCGATAACTAACAACAGGTTATTCAGAACTAGGGCTCCGCTTTTGGACACGGGGTCAAAGCCGCTATGGGCTTGTAGGGTCTTTGCCCGCCAAGCGTAGAGACCAAGGGCTGCGCCAGTGTATAGTGTGAGTAAGGATAAGATATAAACACCTCGTGCCGGATCTACTGCAAAGGCATGGACTGAAATTAGAACTCCAGAACGCACCACAAAAGTCCCAATGAGGCTAAGCGAGAAAGTTGATATAGCTAAGAGCACAGTCCAGCTTGGGAGGCTATGTCTTGTACCTAAAACCAATATAGAGTGGAGCAGGGCCGTACCTGCAAGCCATGGCATGAAGGATACATTTTCGACAGGATCCCACATCCACCACCCGCCCCAACCAAGTTCGTAATACGCCCAAAGACTGCCCAGAGTAATGCCAACGGTGAGGAAACTCCAAGCGAGCAGGACCCAAGGCCGTAGCCAACGGGCCCAGATGGCGTCGATCTTGCCTTCGATCAGCGCCGCGCAGGCTAGGGAAAAGGCCAGTGAAAACCCGACATATCCCAGATATAAAAATGGTGGGTGGAAGGCGAGGCCAGGATCTTGGAGCAGAGGGTTTAGACCATTGCCGTCAATAGGCACATTTTCGAGCCTTAAAAATGGGCTAGATGTAAAAACGGTAAATCCGATAAAGCCGACGCCTAAAAGCCCTTGAATGCCCAGCGCTCTGGCTCTGAGCGTATCTGGGAGGGCTTTGCCAAATATGGGCAGCATGGCACCATATATGCTCAGAATCAAAACCCAAAGCAGCATGGAGCCTTCATGATTGGCCCAGACGCCTGTGATTTTATATAGAAGAGGTTTCGCGCTATGAGAGTGCTCAGCGACCAGTTTGACTGAAAAATCCGATGTCACAAAGGCCGTGGTTAAAAGCGCGAAAGCGCCGATAATGGCGGCGCATTGCAAGAGTGCCGCACGCCCAGCAAAATCCATAAGGGCTTTATTGTTCTTCGCCGCGCCCCACAGAGGTAAAACCGCCTGCAAGAAAGCAATCACCAAGGCGGTGATTAAAAGAATATGGCCAAGCTCTGCAATCATGGGACGTTCCTACCCGCTTGGCAGATTCGCAACAAGTGAATAAGGGCGGAATATAGGGATTTAGCGACGCATCAAATTTTTGGGACGATCGGCAATTCGTGATATTCAGATTGCCGCTCATACTGGCGAAAGCCAGTATCTCGTAACGGGTGAGCAGATATCCTGGATCAAGTCCAGGATGAGTGTTTTATATTGATTAGTGCGTTTGCATCCAAGGTATTCTCGTTCGCCAAATCTACATTGACCATTCTCCGTCAGTCCCATATACGGCAGCTCTTGCCTTTAATGAGGCAATCTGGTCATCAGCCCTGGTGGCGGAATTGGTAGACGCGCTAGCTTCAGGTGCTAGTTTCTGTATGGAAGTGGAAGTTCGAGTCTTCTCCAGGGCACCAACATCTAATCGATTGTCAGGTAAAGTATCACTCCTTGGATCACGCCAACCCACAATCACATAACAGTTGTCCTGATGACAACTATCACTTACTCATAAGCCTAAACACGGGGAGAATTAATGCGTCATCTATTGTTTTCTATGTTTATCATGGTGTTTGTCGGCGGGTATTCAAACGCGCAACAAACAAACGTCCCTAAAGATCGCCTGACCATAGCGAAAGAGAAACTTGATTATTATCATAGTTGCACCGAATGCGATTTGCGCGGCATGGATCTGACCGAGCTCAATCTTGCTGGAGCCAATCTCTCCGACGCAGACCTTGGGAGTGCCCAATTACAAGGCTCTAATCTGTCCGAAACGGATTTTTTCAAGGCAAGTATGAGAGCTACTAATCTTCAAGGTGCCGACTTAACGGACACAGACTTATCGTTTACATTTTTATATGAAACAGATTTCAATAACGCTGTTTTAAAGAATGCGGTCATGATCGGCGCACGCGTTCTGGATGTAAATTTTTCTGGAGCCGACTTAACAGGTGCAAATTTTACAAGAGCAGAGCTCAACAGAACGAATTTCGAAAAGGCCAACTTAACTGGCGCCAATATGATTAACGCGGATTTGTCCGGTGCAAATTTAAAGGGCTCCATTTTATCCAATGTGAATTTAGACGGCGCGAACTTAACCTCGGTTGATTTGACTGGCGCTATTTTGACAAACACTGATCTTAGCAAAGTAAAATTTTGCAACACCGTCATGTCCGACGGGACACTCAAAACCGGGAGCTGCGGGATTCCTAGGGAGCAAACCTTACATAAGTTGGAAACAACTAAGTCCTGTGTAAATTGCGACCTTCGGCTAAGTATCAAAACCTACTCATCGCTCGTGGCAGCGGACCTAACAGGCGCTAATATGACAGATGCCGACTTGGAACACACGGACTTAACCAATGCAAAAATGACCAGTGCTAATTTAACAGGTGTCAGTTTTCAATATGCCGACTTGAACGGGGCTGATCTTAGTAACGCCAATTTGACAGACACGGATTTTAGCATGGCTGAAATGAATGATGTCATATTGGACGGAGCTATAATGTGTAACACGGCAATGCCCGACGATGTTATGCATGACGGAGACTGTCCCGCAACATTGGCAACAAACGTAACCGAACTGGAAAAACCATCCAAATGGTATGCTCGGAAGAAATCCTGCCAGAATTGTTATCTAAACGGCGCGAAGTTAAATGACGCAAATTTGGCGAGGGTAAATCTGTCTAATGCGAGGTTGACTTTTGCCGAGTTAGAGCGGTCAAACCTGACAAATGCCCGCTTAACCGGCATCAGTGCCTTATTTGCGGGTATGCGTGATGCCACTCTGACCAATGCTCGCCTGAACGATGCTTATCTAGCGTACACTGATTTTAGCGGCGCGATCTTGATAGGTGCAGACTTATCAGGGTCCAATTTAGAAAGTGCTGGCTTTAGATATGCAGACCTGACCCAAGCCAAATTAACCGGTGCAAACCTTTATATAGCGGGGTTAAGGCATGCGGATTTAACGGATGCAAATCTGGTTGGTGCTGACCTAACCTATGCCTATTTGGATTATGCCTATTTGACGGGTGCAGACTTGACGGACGCCGATCTGACTGGCGCAGGTCTGCCCGGTGCCGATCTAAGGCGGGCGAAACTAATAAACGCCTCTCTTCAAGATGCAGATATGGAACGCGCGGGATTAAAGGGAGCAATATTAGAAGGCGCTAATCTCATGAGCGCTAATCTGAAGGGGGCAAATTTGATAAATGCCAATCTATCAAATACGTATATAGTCAATGCAAATCTTGACGATGCCATATTGAAAGGTACGGACTTCACAGGAGCTGACCTGACTTATGTAAATCTTGATAATGCCCGGCGGGTCGAGCAAGCTATATTTTGCCAAACTCTTATGGCCGACGGTTCCATCAATGATAAGGATTGCCCGAAGTAGTTGCAGAGTTATTACTCTACCAGAATCGGGTCAATCCAATCTGCGTGGATAGCATCGGCCAACGTCGGTTGAACAAGTTTTAATTCAGTAAGCGGTTTCAAAATATTGAAGTAATTAGTTCCTCTGGGTAACAGATATAAGAGCTTAATTCAATTGTATTCAGCTATCGATTGGGTACTTTGTTGTTCGGAATATGATCTTGTCAAAGCAATAGGCTTCAGATTAGTGTTCGGACACAGAGATAATATATCGGGGAAATGAGAAAAAGGGGAATATTGTGAAGAGATTTATTTTGGCGAGCAGTATCGCGGCTTTAATGTGGGGTTGCGCGGAAAAAACTGCAACAGAGACAGATGTCCAAGACGAGCCTGAAATTACTTCCCAGACAGATGCTGAACCCGCTATCCCATCCAATCGTGACAAGACAGCCTATTTCGGCGACCTTCATATCCACACCAAAAACTCGTTTGATGCGTATATTTTTAACGTTCGCAACACACCGGATGATGTTTATCGTTTTGCTAAGGGTGAAACAATTCGCCATCCGGCGGGCTATGACATTAGCATTTGGGGTGATCCGCTCGATTTTGTCGCGGCGACCGATCACGGTGCTTATATGGGCATTCTTCCGGCCATGCATGATCCGGATAATCCCTTGTCCAAGCTGGAAATTGCCAAGGGCATGTTTGGCACAGACCCTGAACTCGTGACGGCGGCCTTTGGGAAAATGGGAGGCTCTGTTCGCAGCGGCGAACCTTACGATGAGATTTATGATCGCGGCATAATTGATGCGACATGGCAGAACAATATCGCCACGGCTGACAAGCATTATGAACCCGGCAAGCTGACAACATTTTCGGCCTATGAATATACGGCGGTGACCCAGGGCAAGCAGACGGATAATAGTTTCATTGGTGGTAATTTGCACCGTAATGTTATCTTCCGGGGCACGGCGCCTGATCGTCTTTTTGCCACACTTGATTCTGTTAATCCCGAAGACTTATGGGACTGGATGGATGTACAGCGGGCAGCGGGCAATGATTCCATGGCTATTCCCCATAACTCCAATGTGTCGGACGGCGAGATGTTTGATCTTACGACATTTGATGGCGGTTCGCTCACGGCTGAATACGCAGCGCAGCGTATTAAAAACGAACCTATCGTCGAGATGACCCAGGTTAAAGGCACCTCTGAGACTCACCCTGCTCTATCTCCTAATGATGAGTGGGCGGATTTTGAAATCTATGAATTATTATTAAGCTCAACCGTTAAGTCAAAAATCAATGGTAGTTATGTTCGTGAGACTTTGGCGCGTGGCCTTGCGGTTGAAGCTGACACCGGTGTTAATCCCTATAAATTTGGTATGATCGGCGCATCTGATTCACATGTTGCGGGCGGCGCTTTTAATGAAAATGATTACTGGTCGAAAGTTGGTATTTTAGACGCAACGCCAGAAGCTCGCGGGTCTATTCCTCCGGGCGGCAAGAAAAGCTGGGAAGGTGTTGAGCCTGATGATCCGGCGAAGTATTGGTTCTCTGCTTGGGGCGCATCGGGCCTTGCAGGTGTTTGGGCCGAAGAGAATACGCGCGAAGCCATTTTTGATGCCATGCGCCGCAAAGAAACCTACGCTACCTCTGGCCCGAGAATTCAGGTCCGTATGTTTGGCGGTTACGGCTATGACGCCGCTATGCTTAGTGATGGCGATTTGGTCAGCAAAGCCTATGCAGGCGGCGTCGCAATGGGCGGTAGCCTCGCATCCAGTGAAACAGCGCCGTCTTTCATCGTTTGGGCTGCTCGTGATCCGCGCAGCGCGCCACTGGACCGGATGCAAATGGTCAAAGTTTGGCAAGAGGGCGGGCAGCCCAAAGAAATGCTCTACGATATTTCTTGTTCCGATGGCGGTTCTCCTGATCCGGCGACACATCGTTGTCCGGGTAACGGGGCAAGTGTTGATCTCGCGGATTGTTCGATTTCCAGAGATAAAGGCGCGCCGGAGCTAAAAACTCTTTGGACAGATCCAGATTTTGATAAAGATAAGTCTGCCAGCTATTATGTTCGCGTTTTGGAAAACCCGACATGCCGCTGGTCAACTTGGGATGCGCTTAAGGAAAACGCGCCGCGCAATCCTGATTTAAAGCCAACGCTACAAGAACGGGCCTATACGTCGCCGATCTGGTATGACGCTGAGTAGCGCCCAATAATAATACAAAGTAAGTTCTATGACAAACTGGTTACGTGAGCCCCTTGTTCACTTCATAATTTTAGGGGCCGGATTATTTCTGGTTCATGGCGTCTGGGAAAATTCCGTATCTAAAAGCGATTATACGGTTGAAATCAGCGCGGCAGAGATAGAGCGTCAAGCGGCGATCTTTGCCTCCGAAAATCAAAGGCAGCCCACGGATGAAGATATTCAAGGCCTTTTGTTTTCTCATGTGGAGGAGCAGGTCTTGATGCGCGAAGCGCAGCGCCTTGGTCTTGATGAAGATGATACGATCATTCGCCGTCGTCTGGCGCAAAAAATGCGCTTCATGATCGAGGATAGTGCCCCGCCGACTCTGCCCAGAGAAAAAGAGTTAAGGGAATGGTTTGAAGCTCGGCATGATGAGTTTCTAGTCCTGGAACAGCGCGCTTTTTCGCATATCTATCTTAGTCCCGGACAGCATGATGATATTGAAGCCGATGCGCAGATTATACTGACAGCAGTGAATGATGCGAATTGGAAGTCTCAGGGTGATCCATTTATCGAGCAGTCGGAGTATCCATTGGTTGATAAAATTGCTCTGTCGCGAAAATTCGGCCGGAATTTTGCGCAAGGACTTTTTGCCATGCCGTCCAATCAATCTTGGCAAGGGCCCATAGAATCTTCCTTCGGCTTGCACCTTGTTCGGATTGATGAGCAAACAGATCAGCGAGCGCCAAGTTTTGAAGAGGCGCGTCCAGACATAGAGAAAAAGTGGATAGACCAAACCTCTAGGCGCGCTAATCACGACAGGCTCGAAGCCCTCCTCAAAAAATACAAGGTTGAAGTCGGGGACGTCCAGTAATGGAAGTAGCGATGAAGGGAGTGATGATCCGTACAATCTGGGTAATAATTTTGCTCTTATGGAGCTACGGCTTTGCATCAGCTCATGAAGTTCGCCCGGGTTATTTGAAAATGACTCAAACGGCTGAACAAAGCTTTGACGCGGTTTGGAAACAGCCGATTACTGGGGATAAACGGCTGAAGATTAGCCCTGTTTTTCCCCAGAGCTGCGATGTGAAAACCGGAGAGCGGTCTTTCGGCGCTGGCACTTTAAGCCAAGCCTATCAAGTGAGTTGCGATTTGATGAGCGGCCAAATCACGATTGAAGGACTAGAGCGCACACTGACGGATGTCTTTGTCGAGATTAATTTTCTCTCAGGAGATATAAGACGTGATGTCTTGAAACCTGCCCAAACCACGCTGGACTTGGCAGGGCCAGCAACGGCTAGAACATCTCAATATTTATCAATTGGTGTCGAGCATATTTTATTCGGTTGGGATCATTTATTATTTGTCATTGGCCTTGTGCTACTGGTTTCTCGAAGGCAAATTTTGGGCGTCGCCACAGCCTTTACGCTGGCCCATAGTTTGACCCTCGCTTTGGCTGCATTCGGACTTTTACGTTTGCCCACACGTCCCGTAGAAATATTAATCGCTATGAGCATTGTTTTACTCGCGGTCGAGATTGTTCGAAAGCATCGCGGCGAAGGCGGTTTATCTGTCAAACGTCCATACTTAATCGGATTTTTAATTGGGCTAATTCATGGCTGCGGTTTCGCTTCCGCCCTAGCCAATATTGGACTACCCAAGGGAACAGAACTTTTGGCGCTGCTCCTGTTTAACATCGGTGTGGAAATTGGACAGTTCGTGGTCATTGGCCTGTTTTTGATTTTCCTTGCGATTTTGGGTAAGATAGCCTTCAATCATAAAAAACGAGCAGAGCTCGTCATGACTTATGCTATTGGCGCAATTGCCATGTTTTGGGTCATTGACAGAGCCAAAGATTACATAATTTAACGCGTCTGGGGAGACTGCTATGCGGAAGTTTTTAATTACGGCAGGAATGGCTTTACTGGCTGTCTCGGCTTGTAAGCCTAAAGATGCTGTCAAAACGGATAGTGTGCCAGCTGAGCAAAAAACTGTCGAGGTGAAACAAGATACACCACGCGGTCAAGACGCAACCGGGGTTGAGATAATACAAGCTGATAAAGCCGGTTGGATGTCATATGGCCGGACCTATGATGAGCAAAGATTTTCGCCCCTCAAAAGCGTCAATACAGAAACTGTCAAAGACTTGGGCCTAGCCTGGTCTCATGACTTAAATTCTAGCCGAGGTATTGAGGCCACGCCGATCGTCCATGAAGGTTTCATGTATGTGACATCGACCTATAATGTTGTGCATGCCCTCAACGCCCGAACAGGCGATGTGATTTGGACCTATGAGCCGGAGATCGATTTGGTACAGGCCAGCAATGCTTGTTGCGATCTTGTAAACCGCGGCGTCGCGGTCTGGGATAATTTGGTCATCACGGCCACGATTGATGGGCGTCTGATTGCGCTCGACTCCAAAGAAGGCGATGTGATGTGGGAAACGCTTACGATTAATAAGTCTAAACCCTACACCATTACAGGCGCGCCTCGCGTGGTTAAAGGCAAGGTCATTATTGGTAATGGCGGCGCGGAGCTTGGCGTTCGGGGCTATATTAGCGCTTATGATGCGGCCACAGGTGAGCTTGATTGGCGCTTCTACACGGTTCCAGGAAACCCGGCTGACGGATTTGAAAACGATACCATGGCTATGGCCGCTGAAACCTGGAACGGCGAGTTTTGGGAAGCTGGCGGCGGCGGCACCGCTTGGGACGCTATGGCCTATGATCCAAAACTTGACCTGCTTTATTTTGGCGTTGGTAATGGATCCCCTTGGAACCAGTCTATTCGTAGTCCCGGCGGCGGTGATAATTTGTTCCTCTCTTCCATGGTCGCGGTCCGTCCTGATACGGGTGAATATGTTTGGCACTATCAAACAACTCCCGGCGAGACGTGGGACTACACGGCGACGCAGCATATGATTCTAGCGGACCTCGAGATTGATGAGGCGATGCGTAAAGTCATTATGCAGGCACCTAAAAATGGCTTCTTCTATGTGATTGACCGCGAAACGGGCGGGTTCATATCGGCTAATAATTTTGTGCCCGTAAATTGGGCCACTGGTATTGATCCAGAAACAGGTCGTCCGATTGAAGTTGAGGCGGCGCGCTATTACGGCAAAGAGCCTTACCTACAATTACCAGGACCGCTCGGCGCTCATAACTGGCATCCTATGTCATTTAACCCTGATACGGGTCTGGTTTATATTCCAGCGCAAGAAGCCCCGTGGGTTTATGGTGACCGGACTAAATATGAACACAAGCCGGGCACCTGGAATACGGGCACTGATTTTACGTTTGCTTTACTGCCCAGTGATAAAGCAACCTTTCGCGCCCTTAAATCCATGATCAAAGGTAGGCTTTTAGCTTGGGACCCCGTGAAGCAGGAAAAGGCTTGGGCGTTTGAACATAAAGGACCTTGGAATGGCGGCCTATTATCGACCAAAGGTAACCTAGTCTTTCAAGGCACGGCGGACGCCCACTTCGCCGCCTATGACGCGAAAAGCGGTGAGCAGCTTTGGAAATATTTCACGCAATCTGGAATTGGCGCGGCGCCCATAACTTATGAACTGGACGGGGATCAATATGTGGCGGTGGCCTCTGGTTATGGCGGAGCATATGTTCTTGGTTTTGGCGGGGTTATGCCGAGCGGTAGTGACTTTAACTCCGGGCGGGTCTTGGTTTTTAAACTCGGCGCAGATGGTAAGCTGCCCGTTCAAGAAGCGGCAATTCAAACTGAGTTTGAACTCCCTGAGGCTGTGAAAGTGGATGAAGCGACAATGGCAATCGGTAAACAAGCCTATGCCAATAGCTGCACTGTCTGTCATGGTGATCAAGCTTTCGCGTCCGGCTTAACGCCTAATCTTAGATATTCCGGCGTCACTAAAGATGCTGAGCTTTGGCAAGAGGTCGTTCGCGGCGGTATGCTGGCCGAGAACGGCATGCCGAATTTTGGGGATGTCTATGACGCGGCAACCATTGAAGCCGTGCGGGCCTATGTCGTCGCTGAAGCTCGAGATGGAATGGGTAAAGAATTTTACGATGAAGTTTCTCTCGGTAAGAAAGATTAGTTTTAATTGATGTTTGCTGAATTTAATTGGGCCTTCGGGCCCATTTTTTGATTTTGTTCACGAAATTATAATTCATTAACCGTAATCATAGGTAGAATAATTGTTAGGGTGATGAAATGATTGCGATTGATCTAAAACCTTTTAGTGAATGGCAGGCACGGCCCGTTGCGGATCCTCGCCGGGCAAGCGATCTACAGTTTATGGACGGTATGGGGGAAATCTTGGAAGCTCAAGGTCCCATGCAGGGCCTGCATCTATTTCAAACCTATGCCAAGGCTGGCGGTCTTCTAAAAATTACGGCATCAGTACGCTCACTTTTTGAACGCGCTGTCCTCAAAGCCGCCGAAGAGGGCACCATTAAAATTGTCCGGGAAAATGATACCGAGGTTGATGACGATACGGACTCGCGCTGCTGGATCATCAGGCTCGCGGATCAGGACCGTGTGAATATGCGGACTCTTGGCCCGAGAAGTTTTTCCGAAGTGCCTTTATCGGAACTGGCAGCTCTTATTCTGGAGCTTCGCTGCGCCGACGAATTTATGGGCCGCGAAGAAATCGCTCGATCGGTTCTATCCCATTATAATTTACAGAAATTGACGGCTTTGGTTCAGCGGCGATTGGACCGGGTTCTGCAAGAGTATTTTTAAGACCCGCTCACCCTGGACCCTGATCCAGGGTCTCTAATATGCTGCCGTGATGAGATACTGGCGTCCGCCAGTATGAGCGGAATTATAAAGCGAGCGAATGAGTCATTCATTTAAACACAAAAAAGCCCCGCCAATTGGCAGGGATTGAAAATTTCAAAATTGAGAGAATACTAACCATCCAGCTCGATAGAGGTCGGATATGGAATAGTGATGCCATCTTTATCAAAAGCTTCTTTGATTGATTTTTTAAGATCAAACATCACATCCCAATAGTGCTCGGCCTTACACCAAACTCGGCTTTGGATATCAACAGAGCTGTCATTTAACGTGACAACTTTAGCCCATGGTTCGCTGGGTTTAGTTAGAACGTTTGGATGTTTGGCGGCTGTCGTATTGATGATTTTGATGGCTTTATCAATGTCATCATCATAGTGGATACCGTAATCAACATCGACGCGGCGAACACCAAGGGATGTGTAGTTCTGAATGGTTGAGCCCCAAGCTTCGCCGTTGGCGATGATGACTTCAACATTGTCGACTGTCGCGAGGTTAGTCGTGAAGATATTCATGTCTTTGACGACGCCTTCCTGGCCAGCCACATTGACATAATCGCCTAGCTTATAGGGGCGGAAGAGCATGAGCATAACGCCGGCTGCGACATTACCGAGCGTGCCTTGCAGCGCAAGACCGATGGCCAAGGTCGCGGCACCTAGCATGGCGACGAGGGACGCGGTCTCAACACCGAGCTTTGTAATCGCGGCAATGACAACGAAAGCAGTTATGATATAGCGCGCAATGGATCCTAGAAAGTTTCCAAGAGTATCATCAACAGCGGGTGAGCGAGTTGCGATATTTTTGACGATATTGCCGATCTTGCGGGCAATTTTCATACCGATCCATAGGATCAGTAAAGCGATGAGAAGATTAATAGCCAGTGGGCCAAATTTTTCGCCCATTCCTGTCCAAAATTCTGGTGATTGAAAGGCTTCTATTGAAAAGCCAGACCCTTTGGCGGCTTCTTCGACCACTTCGGCTGTTGTTGCATCTTGCATGTTTGAACTCCTATTGGGCTTTAGCTGTTTCTAAGTTTGGTTAGGCGCGCAAGTCGATTGCGAGCTTTTGATGATTTGACTTTTTGTTTAAACTTAATCTCGTGTGGATAAGGGATGCCTATGCTGGCTTTATCCAGCGCTGCTTTAATCGGCTGAGAAATACTGACCTTCAGACCTTTATAGTCTTTGGCATCGCACCAGGCTCTAAGTTCCAGATCAACCGAGCTTTCATTTAAGTTCACGACTTTGGCCCATGGCGCCGGGTCTGCGTGAACACGCGGGTCGTTGGCGGCTGTCTCTGTCAGAGCTTTAATGGTTTGGTCAATGTCGGCGCTATAATCCACGCCGAAAACCATATCGAGGCGACGTTTGCCCAAAGAAGTATTGTTGCGAATAGTTCCGCCCCAAACATTACCGTTTGAGATGATTTTCTCGACATTATCAGAAGACTTTAGCCGGGTCGCCGTAAGTTCAATCGACGTCACCACGCCTTTGGTGTCGCCAACTTCGACTTCATCACCAAGTTTGAAGGGCTTAAAAAGCATGAGCATGACGCCAGCCGCGATATTAGAGAGTGACCCTTGAAGAACAAAGGCCATGGCAGCGCCAAGCCCCAGAACGATAGCGGCAAATGACGACGTATCGATACCCAGAACGGTCAAAGCGGCCATGACGGCAGCGACCAGTATGATGTATTTTATCAAGCTAGCAAAAAATCGCGAAAGATCAGGATCTGCGTTGGGTGCACGGTTTAAGGTACGTTCTGAAGCAGAAGCGATACGGTTTGCTATCCATTTACCGACCCAGAATACGACAAGGGCCCCAATAAAAGGCATGGCATATCGTCCGACGAGCGAGATTATTTGCGAAATATCCATATTTCCCCCATTTGAAGTTGCTCTCTAGCAATACCTATCGAAAATTTCTAGGGCATTTACAGATAATTAACCATGAAATTAAAACCCACCACCTGTTTTAAAACCGCCTGACCGGCTACTGGAGCGTCTTCCAGACGAACGAGATATTTTCGGCATGCGGGGTATACTGGTGCGCGGCCTGCGCGGGATAGAGGTTCGGATGCGCGGGCTACGGCGGCTCCGTGTGGTACGCGGCAACCTTAAACCTTCCGTCCAGTCAACGCCGCCAAAGTCACTGTCAGAATAGCGCCGGGTCGTGCGCTGTGCCCGTTCGATTTGCCGCCAAAGGCTATTGCCATCAAGCGCGCCTGAAAGAACGCGGATAAGCAATGCACCAAGAAGGTCGCTTTCAAAGATTGAGGACGGCGCATCATAGCGTCTGGACTTAAAACGGCGTCTAATGTCTTCGAGTTCTTTGAGAGTGTGTTCATATTTCCGGACGAGAGTTTTAGCTTCCTTTTGGTCGTCTTCTAGCTCATCTGCGGCTCTTGCCATGTCTCTGATTTCCTCAATGGCAAGGTCATCATCTCGGCTCGTTGTCTGTGAAGCTAAACGGCGTAAGTCATTATACTTAACCCGGGTTAGCGCATCTGAGAGAATATCCACAGCTTCTCGGTAAGGGCCCTTTTCGCCGGTCGATATTTGGTTATGCACTTCTCGAAGTTCGCCGTATTCTCTTTCGGTTGTCGCGATTTTTTCATCAATCTTATCAAGTTTTTCCTGCGTCTTTAGAGATGCTTTGTGAAGCTTGGTGACGCCTTTACGTTCCAAAATATCTGCTTCGAGTTTTTCGAGATCATCCCGTGATTGCTCGACTTTGTTTTCAAGGCCTGTGACATGGTTTTCAAGCCGGGCAGGGATGGCTTGAAGTCGTTTGTAATTCTCCGCCGTCTTGCGATAGCCAATTATAGAGGCGACCCAGCTATCCAGCCATTTTGTCATGAACCAACCTTTGGCTTGTTTGGTTCCGTAATTGCGCGATTGCAAATAGCTGAAAAACGGATCTTGGCGGTAAGGGGTACCCTTTTCTGTCTCGTCATGGCGAGCAAGCTCTAGTTTTTCCGTCGCGCGGATCACGGTGCTTTCGGCCGTGTCTACGCGATCCAGCGCGGCCATATAGGCCGTATCATTGAGGATTTCTTTTTCGGCTAGAGCCGCAGCTTTGTCATAGGCATCCACGGCCTTTTGAACGTCTTTTTCAGCTGCGCGTCTTTCAGCTTCCAGTTTTTCGATTTTAGCGACGGCTTTGTCGAGTTTACCTGCGGCTTTTTTCTCTTCCGATTGATGCTTCTTCAAGAGCTTTTCGGCCTTACGGTCGACATAGCCAAGTTCGCCGCCTTCGCCTTTGGTGAGGAGCCCGAGGCGTTCTTTGGCGATTTCGTCATAGGCGAGTGCTTGACGTCTTCGAATATCAACCATGGCCTGAGCTGTACGTTTGGGAAACTCAGACGCTTGCGCAACGGAGCGTCGCGCTTTGAGAATAGCGCCATCTATATCGTGAAGTGTTTGGAGACCGCTTTTCATATCACCAATCCAATATCCGCCCGCCAGATGTCTGGACGGAATATTCTGGGTCTAAAAAACCACGTTTCTTCTCACCGATGACAGAGTTTTGAATGATTTGATCATCGCGTTTATCGGCGGCTATTTTGTTAAACTCGGCTTCAGGTACGCGGACACCCCAGACGGTCGTTCGTCGTGTCTTTTGGTCTTCTTCACTATTGATCAAAACCTCGAGGCGTTCACCCGATGGCGAAATACCCTCAACGATCAGGTAATAATTTCGAACCGCTGTTGCGCCGTCTTCATTGATGCGAAAGACGCCACTATATTCACCGGGTCGAGAAACGACTCGTAATGTGTATCGTTGCGATAAGTCTTGGGACAGAGCTTCAAGAGAGGAGGTGTGTTTCTTGGCATCCGTCACATTTTTGTTTTCAATGGCGGTTGTTCCAAGGGCGTAGAGATCATTGATACGGGCCTTTATGTCTTCCGTTCCAGCGGTGGACAGGGCTTTTGTTTGAGCCTCTTTAAGGCTTTGCGGTAGGGAAACATCTAGTAGCTTTTCAATCCGTTTGTTCTCAAGCATTTGCGGTCGATCAAACCCGAAATAGTTAATCCCGAAAGCACCAATGAACACGAAACCTAATGTGTAAAATAACGGTAGCCATTTACGGCGATTGACATAAAGCCTAGCCACCGAAGTACCAAAACCTTTGGTCGGTGGCTCATAGACAAAACGCTGATCTTCAAGGGCCATGACCCCGTCCATGAGAACTTCATCAGGTACGTCAATGCCTTGAGCTTGATAAATGCCTCTTAGGCGTTCGATCAATGCTTCACGGCGGTCTTCACCTGCGAGTTCCTTTTCGACCATAACCCGTTCATGGCGAAGCGTATCAACGACATCCATGGCCAACATGATGTCATCGAGCTTTTCATCGCCCTTTTCACCACCTTGGGCAATTTTGGCATCTTTGATGGAGGACAGTTCGTCCTCCAATATGTCTTGCGTATTGACCATTTAGTAGGGCTAGTTTTCAAGCATCAAAGTTGATGCCGCGCCGCTTTCAGCGAGCTTGGCCAGACGGCGCTTACCATCTTCGACAATCACGCGAATTTCTTTGGAATTCTCCGTCGAAAGCTTACGCATTTCAGCAATGATCTCGTAGCTGCGCTCTTGGTAGGAAACCACTGAGTCCAGAAGCTTTTTAACAGCAGCGGCAGATATGGTCGGGCCATATCCCGCTTCGATAGCAGCCTCTTGAACTTTGTCGCCGACTTCGGCCAGGACTTCTAGGCTTTCATTCATGCCTCTTTTCATGGCCTCTAATGTCTGTGTGCTTTCGTGAAGACCATGCATGCCCGTAAAGGTCGCGGTGAGCGCCGTTAAGACAACTTCGTTTGTTCCAAAGAATGAAATGCTCTGGGCGTAAACACGCTCTTTGGCATTTTTGACTTGAACCAAACGGGCCATGACGACTTCGGATGTATTGTAACCAATAGTCAAATTATCGGACAGATCTTTAGCGACTTGGTAGCGCTTGTCCGAGGTTTGAAGCGCGCGAAGTTTTTCATCGCGGTCAAGTTCCAGACCAGCTCGGTGGGTTTTATCGTCGCCTGTATAGGCATCGACCGTCGCAACGGCTGAGGTCACGGATTCTTTGGCCGCGTCTAGCTCGGCTTCAGCTTTGTCGAGGACATCAAAGGAAAGAACCTCGGCATTTTTCATAGCGCCGCGAAAATCCATATAGGCTTCTAGGATGAGCTGTTCGCGCTCGATCTGATTGGCTGTTTCTTCGGTGACGTCGATATAAAGGTCTTTGATCTTGTCAAAACGTGAGGCGATAGAGCCTCGTGTCATCTTCATCCAGACGTTTGACATGCGTTCCATCGTGCTGACTTTACCGTCAGCATATTGGTCAACAAGAGCCTTGGCGTCATCACGGATTGAGTTAAAGGCCGTTGTAATACCTTCATAGCGCTCTGCGACTTTAATGCCGGAGATTTGTTCACGAACGACTTCGTTGAAATAGGATGCTTGGTTAAGTGTACGAGCAATGGCGGTGACTTTATCTTTATCAAGGTCAATGATTTGGTCCAGCAAAGTGACAATCGGGACAGGATCGCTTTGACCATTTAACAGACCTAATTCGCGTAGGCCGCCAAGGGCTTTGTCCAAATATTGTAATGTGCTGAGTTTACCAACCATGCCATCCTCCTATTATTATTGTGCTACCTATATATGAGTTAGACCGCTCTACGGCAATCCTATTTGCGATTTTAAATGGGCTAATTACAGCGGCTGAAAGCTAATGAATTTGGCGTGAATCAAGCCTCGCAATGAATTACCAACAAAAACTTCATCCGCTAATGCTAGATCAGCGAGATATAAAACTTCTTCGATGGCTTTGCCTGTTTCAATAAGTTCAGCTCGAAGGACGCCGGGTAAGAGGCCGGAGCTGAGGGGTGGCGTTAGTAGCACTCGGTCCTTCTTTATGAAAATATTGGTAAAGCTGCCTTCGCAAATTTCGCCAGATTCATTGGCAAAAATAACCTCGCCGCAACCGGATAACGCTTTGAGGCGATTGCGCTCGCCGTCGTAAAAGTCTCGGGCGCTGAGTTTGTGGCGGGTTTCTTGAACGCTTTGACTAAGGGCGTGACGAGACAGTGAAAGTGAAACGGGTTCATTTATTTCTTTGTAATCTTGAGCCTGAATTTGGATATTACCGTCAATGGATAGAGATAGGCGTACACGCTGATCAACGATTGATGTAATAGCGTTGATACTATTTATGAGTTCGCTTTGATCTAAAGCATAACCAAGTGCGTCGGCGCTTGCAGTCAATCGAGCCATATGTTTATCTCTGCGAATAATGCCTTCGCTTGGTGTCCATCTAAACGTCTCGATTAAATCAGGGTTATGTGCCAGCAATTTGGCCTTCAAGAGGCATTCTTCATATTCGGATTTTCCGTGACTATCGAGCACCACACCGCTGCCAACATGATAACGAAGGTTTTTATCTTTAATGATGGCGGTACGGATGGCGACGTTAAAACAGGCGTTGCCATCTGGGTCCATAAACCCGATAGCGCCGCAATAAGGACCACGAGGCCCAGCCTCTAGTTCGTGAATGATTTCCATTGCTCTTATTTTTGGCGCGCCTGTGACGGAGCCGCATGGAAAAAGCCCGGTGAACAGTTCACGAACTTTGATATGGTTATCCAATTTTGCTGTCACTGTTGACGTCATTTGATGCAGGGTTGGGTAGGTTTCCAGCGCAAATAAATGAGGAACTTTAACAGAACCGACCTTAGCTATTTTTGAGAGGTCATTGCGAAGTAAATCAACGATCATTAAGTTTTCGGCTTGCGATTTAATATCATAGCGCATGGATTCGCGTAGGGCCAAATCAGCTTCGCGGTTAGGCAGTCGCTTAACAGTTCCTTTCATGGGGCGCATGTCGATGTCTTGGCATTCTTTATTGAAAAACAACTCGGGCGAAAAGGATACGATCTCCCGATCATCAATAGATATCACACCGCCATAATGAACCGGTTGTCGGGCTCTGAGCGTATCATAAAAGCAAAGGGCGGAGCCTTCATAGCGTGATAAAAGCGGGAAGGTTAGGTTGATCTGATAAACGTCGCCCGCTTTGATATAATCGATGACTTTTTCAAATCGAGATAAATATTCTTTCTCTTGCCAGCCCGGTTTGAGGTTAAGCTGCGGGGCGGCTTCACAGGGGGCTTCAGGATACTGATCTGACCAGGTTTTAAATACGCCCATTTGCAATAATGGCGTTTCGGTAGGTTCGACTAATAATGGAGTTAGTTTCGGCTCTAAAGCATAGCCCGCTTCATAGCTGACAAACCCTGCTATATAATGACCTTGGTCTAGTTCTGACTGGATGTCTGTAAAAGCCATTTCAAGCTGCGTCGCCGTATAGGCTGTGATGACCTTTATCGGATCTTCATAATACCGCGCTTTGCCGGCGAGCTGGTCATCCAGCAATATGTAAGGTTTATGAGACAAGCTGCGCCGATACCCTTAAAATGAGAAGCCGTCCATAAGGCTACTGTAAAAAGCATTACGGCCCGCGAGAACTTCAAAGGCGTCATCCCCAATAGACCGGCGAAAACTGATCTTTGAGCCGGGCTTGATTTGTCCCATCAACCATAGGTCTACCCGAATGATTTGGAGCGTTCGCAGATAACCGCCTGTACAATGGCCATCTGTCATCGCCAGAATTGGCTGTCCATCTGGTGGGCATTGCAACGTGCCGGGTAAAAGAGGCGAGCTAATCATGTTTGTGACTTCTTTGGGGACAACTTTATTACCCTTTAGCCTCGCGCCCATGCGGTTGGTATTTTGGGTTGCCTCATAGGGATCAATAAAAAGGTTTCTTTGCGAGGCGAGGCATAGGTCGTAAAACTCTGGGCCTTCGAGGGCGCGAAATACCATATGATTTGAAAACTGCGGCGCATAACCTTTTGGAATTGAACGGGTGGTTGTCGTTATATCAAGTGTTTCAAGCTGATCCCGACTTTGCAGCGCGCGGCCCTTATAACCGCCAAGACTGGCGGGTAGATAGGTCGAAATGCTGCCAAGAAAATCATCACCTTGGAAGCCACCGGGCACAGCTAGATAAGCGCGGCATCCAATGCGCGCGAAGCTTAGGGTCAAAATATTGCCTGACTTGACCTTAAAGGCCGTGAAGTTACTGACGTTCTGACCGTTGACCTGTGCCCACATTTCAGCGCCCGCTATTGCAATGGTCATGTCCTTATGAAATTTGAAGTGCTGCCCGCCTAAAACGCATTCAAGTGCAGGTGTGTTCCAGTCATTGCCGACCATCCAGTTGGCAAGGCCAAAACTTAATTTGTCGGCAGCGCCGCTACGCGGAATGCCTTCATGGCGATGGCCGGGGCGGCCAACATCTTGGAGGGTTATGCGTGTGCCCGTTTGGAGAATTTCAATCATGAAATCCTCTTTTCAATCTTGGCATATTCAAGAGGCGATATCGGGACAAATTTAACGTCATCGCCTGCATGGACCAGAAATGGCGCGTCTCTATCTTTGTCAAACATGTTCAAAGGCGTGCGCCCGATAAGCTGCCAACCGCCAGGGCTTTCAAGACCGTAAATACCGGTCTGCCATCCGGCGATGCCAACTGATCCAGCTGGAATAATAGTACGCGGAGTTGGGCGGCGCGCATGGTGTAATAACTGCGGGGCTTCTGATAAGAATGTGAAACCCGGAATGAAACCCATCATGCAAACTGTGTAGCTCTTCTCGCTGTGAAGTTTGATGATTTTCTGCTGTGATAGACCACTGCTCTCCATGATCGTTTCCATATCAGGTCCAAATTCACCGCCATAACAGACGGGAATATCAATGGTTTTAGAAACGGACTTCGAAGCTGCCACAGGGTTCTTCAGAGCTTTGATCAAAACCTTTTTGGCTTCATAAGGTTTGAACTTGGCGGGGCAGAAATATGCCAGAAGACTATTATAACCCGGCACAACTTCTTCCCAATGATCATGGCCTTGCAGGCTATGGATCAGTGCGTGGATATGATTGGTGACTGTTTCGGAATAAACCTTCGTGGCAAATTGTACCAAAAAGGCCGAGTCGCCATAAGGGATGATGTCGTATTCGCTGATGCTAGCCATGTATAAAGGCCTTTATCGTGGCGTTTTGTTTTGTCAGTGCTTTGCGAATAAGGGCGGCCGTCTTATCTGCCCCCGCACTATCACTGTGAAGGCAAAGTGTATCGACTGACAGATTAAGCTTGCCGCCCGTTGCCGTTGTGACAGGTTTTTGATTGAGTAGGGCGACGGCTTGATTTTGGCGGGTCGTTTGGTTTTCTATAACGGCGCCATCTTCTTTACGGCTTTGTAAATGTCCATCATCGGTATAGCGCCGATCTATAAAGCCTTCACTGATATACGTCAGCCCTCGGGCCTTGGCAGCTTTTTCTTGGGCCGAGCCCGGCGCGCCTATCAGCCATAAATTAGGGTCGATATTCGCAACCACGTCGGCGAGTAGCAGCGCCAGATTCGGGTCAAAAACAGAGTCATTATAAAGCGCGCCGTGAGGCTTGACATAAGTAATGGCGTGGCCATGATCCGCCGCTATTTCAGCAAGAGATATAATTTGCGAGGTTAGACTTTGCCTGAGCTGTCGAGCCGAAATATCCACGCCGACCGATAAGGATTTACGGCCAAAGTTTTCTTTATCCGGGTAGGCGGGATGAGCGCCGATATTGACGCCGTTCTCAAGTGCCAGCTTTACCGTCCGCGCCATGCTTTCGCTATCACCAGCATGGCCGCCGCAAGCAATATTGGCCGATGTGATATGGGTCATGACAGCGGCTTCGACGGCCCGCCATTCCGGCGTATCCGCCTCGCCAATATCTGCGTTTAGATCGATAGCTCTCATAGAGGTGAAACGTAACTGAAAGGCTCGGGTTTGGAAATAGTTTTGTGAGAGTAGATTGAAAGATTACGCAATATGATCAGATTGAATATGGGCGCTTAGATTGCCTAAAAACTTATGAAAGACATGATCGGGATTAGCCTCGATTGTCGAGACGAGTTTTTGCATTTCATCGAGAACAAATGGATTTTCGTCGTCATAGACATCACCTTGCAGGAGTTTGAGTGTTCCTAGACGATATCTTTCGTCGGATAGAAAGTGCATGTAAATCACATTGAGGCGATAATAGAGCGAGATAAAGCGGTACCAGTTATTAGTACCGATTTTCAGTTGCCTTTCATATTCGGCGAAGCTGGACTTTGTAATGGGCTCATTGTTTTTGAGGGCTTTGATAATGTCTTTGCCGGCAATCTTGGCGCTGTTGAGCGCAATGCTGACACCGTTTGAGAAAATCGGATCAACGAACCGTGCCGCATCGCCGATCATGACGAAGCCATCGCCGCTGACCTGTGTCATGGCATAGCAATAATCAGCTTCGACTTTAAAATCGCGCGCGCGATTTGAGGCTTGCAGGCGCTTCATCAAATCCGGGCGCTTGGCGATTGTTTGCCAGAAAAACTCTTCATTGGTTGTATCAAGGCGTTTGAAATCTGCCATTTGGGAGACAACGCCAATACTCATTATGTCATCAGCGACCGGTATCTGCCAAACCCAAGCGTCGGATTCTGGGATGAAATGGACGTATGTAAACTCATGATTTTCATCGGGCCCGCGTTCAAATCCGCTAAACCAGCTATGGATGGCGTATTGATTAAACACAGGATCTTTTTTCATAAAACCTAATTTGCGCCCAAGGACAGTGTTGCGGCCAGAGGCATCAACCACGACTTTGCAATGAATGTCTTGATCGTCAATTTTCAGGTTGGCACCCATGCCATCACCTAAAAATTCGAAATTAGTGATTTTGGTTTCATAAGCAATTTGAGCGCCGAGTGAGGCGGCGTGATCTGCGAGCAAGGCGTCTAATCTGCCGCGGTCTACATGATACGTATAGGGGCTATCAATACCGGATTGTTTGCGTTCGCTAAAGTCAATATCAACGCCCACATCCACTCCAAAGCTCTTGAAATCAAATTCATGTAACTTGCTTTCGCGACCATTCGAGGTGCTTGTCCAGCCGACGCCGTTTTTTTGCGGGAAGCCCGCGGCGTGCATTTTGTCCAGAAAACCGATCTCGCTAAATATTCGCATGGCGGAAGGCACTAATGACTCGCCGACATGTTCTCTAGGGAATTTCGATTTATCCACGACGAGGCAAGAAATATCATTGAGGGACAAATAAGATGCCATGGCGCTACCGGCCGGACCACATCCGATAATAACAGCATCATACTGATTTTTAAAATTCGTCATAAGACCCGTGGTTCTGTAATGGAGGTTGCCCGTTTTGAGAGACTACATAGCAAAATGGTTGAAAACAATAGGTTTTAGAGAGCCAATCCTGCCGCTTGTCCGCTGGCCCAGGCCCATTGGAAGTTATGGCCGCCGAGATGACCTGTAACATCAACGACCTCGCCAATGAAATATAGGCCTGGAACTTTTTTAGATTCCATGGATTTTGAGGAAAGCTCGTCCGTGCCCACGCCGCCTTTTGTGACTTCGGCCGTGCGAAACCCTTCACTGCCCGCTGGTTTGACGTACCATTCATTGATCATCAGCGCGATATTGATCAGCTCTTTATCGCTCATATCGGCGAGGCGCTCTTTTTTGACCCCTGCGCAAATATGATCGACCAATCTTTGCGGTAAATATTGCGACAGGCTGGTTTTGATATGCTGGCGCGGTTGATCTGTGCGCGCGGTTTTGAGCATGGTCTGGATATCTGTGTCGGGCCGCAGGTTTATAGTGATGGCTTCACCGGGTTCCCAGTAAGAAGAGATTTGCAGTATCGAAGGACCCGACATGCCGCGATGGGTAAAGAGGAGATCTTCATCAAATGAGGTCCGCTCATTATGAACTCGAGCTGTGACGCTCACGCCAGAAAGCGTTTTAAGAGGTTCTTTGAGGCTGTCCGTAAAGGTGAGCGGGACGAGGGCCGGTTTGGGCTCTATCATTTTAAGCCCGAATTGCTCGGCAAGCTTATAGCCAAATCGGCTTGAGCCCATTTTGGGAATAGATGGCCCGCCGCAGGCAACTACAACTTTATCGCAATTGATAGCTTGGCGGTTGGTGGTAACAACGAAGCCGTCATCGCCTTTTTTTACATCCAAAACTTCAGTGCCGAGCCAGATTTCATTGCCTGCCTTGTCACATTCGCTTAGAAGCATATCGATGATCTCTTGGGAGCGACCATCGCAGAAAAGTTGCCCTAATGTCTTTTCATGCCACGAGATTTTATAGGCATCGACCATTTCGATAAAATCATAAGGCGTATATCGGGACAGAGCTGATTTACAGAAATGCTCATTCTCGGAAATGAAGTTCTTGGGGCCGCAGTGGAGATTGGTGAAATTACACCGACCACCGCCAGAAATTCGGATTTTCTCGCCTGGCTTGTCGGCATGATCGATCAGAAGCACGCTTTGGCCCCTTTGTCCGGCCACAGCGGCGCACATCATGCCTGCGGCGCCAGCGCCTATTATAATCACATCAAAATGCATATAGATCCTTGGCAAGCCTCATGCCCAAAAGTAGTGGCATTCGCAAGCCTTCGATTTTGTCATGAAACTGTCATAAAAAGACAAAATAGCTGTCACATAAATTTCCCATAGGCCGCGGAGCTTGAACGGATTAGGATATGCCTGATTCTTATCGTAAGAGAGTAAAATGAAGAACATTAAATTTGGAACATCCATATTTGCAATCATTGGCGCTTTGATGGTCGCTGATACAACCTATGCGCAGGAATTGACCTTCAATGTCGGCGGACGGGTTCAGATGGATTATTCCAGTGTCGATGCGGACAATGCCAATACGGATTGGAGCACGAGTGAACTTCGCCGTCTTCGATTGAGCGGTTCCGGAAAATATGGCGATGATGTAAAGTATAAAGTCGAACTCAACACAAATAGTAGTGATGAGATCAATGTCGAAGACGCTTACCTACAGTGGGCGCCAACAGGCGGTAACTGGAATGTTAAGCTAGGACAGTTTAAAACCCATAATTCTCTGGATGAGCAAACGTCTTCGCGCTTTATCTCAGCCTTAGAGCGCTCCGCTTTTACAGACGCCTTTGAATTTAATCGTCGCCTAGGTCTGGCGGTCAATACAAGCGGCAGCAATTACACATTTTCTGCTGGCGTCTTTGGGGATAATCTTTCGGCGGATTCTGCCGAAGAAGGTCACGCCATGTCAGCGCGCGCTACCTATAATCCGGTTAAAGAAGATGACGTCCTGGTTCACCTCGGCGCGTCTATTCGCTATCGTAAGAAAGGGGATTCTCAGAGTAATTTTCGGTATCGTCAGCGTACACCTTCACATATTCCAAGCCGGATCATTAGCACAGGCCGCCTAGCGCAAAACGACGTGTTTTACGGCGTTGAAGCGGCAGGCATTATGGGACAGTTCTGGGCCTCAGGCGAATACGGCGTGACAGCAGCTAATTGTAATGCCTGTTCGAGCGATCCAAGTTTTGACGGCATGTATATCGAAGCCGGCGCGTTTTTTGGCGGCAAGAAAACCTATAAAGGCGGGAAGTTTAACCGGCCTAAAGTCGATAAACCGATTACAGATGGCGGCATGGGCGCAGTTTCAGTACTCGCGCGGTATGATACGATTGATCTGTCAGACAACGCAGTCGACGGCGGCAATATTGATAGCTTTATCACAGGTCTAGACTGGTGGCCAACGAAACACACCCGTATTGGCGTGAATTATTTTGATACGAACGCCAATCTCGGAACTAGCATATCTGGTTTGGACTCCGCTTTTGCGGCGCTGGTTAGCGGCGGCGTAACCGAAGAAAATGTCAGCGGGTTTAACTTTCGCGCCCAATTTGACTTTTAAGTTTGATTTTTAATCAAGCTCGCCGCGCGCTTGCAGCAGCATTAGTTTATAACAGGCCCCAACAGTGAGCGAGTCCGTGATATCGCCCTGTTCAACTTCGGCGTAGAAGTCATTTAAAGAAATTTTCCGAACACTGATATCTTCTGTTGGGTCGGGATTGGGATCGCCTTGTGTCAAATCCGTTGCCAGATAAACAATGCCCCATTCATCGGTGACTGAGTTGGATAAGTGCATTTGAAAAAGCGGTTTTAAATGCGCGGCGGATATTCCGGTCTCTTCTTGCAGTTCTCGATGGGCGCAATCTTCAGGTTCTTCGCCCGCCGGACAACCGCCTTCCGGGATTTCCCAACTATATTGTCCCAGGGGAAACCTCGTTTGGCCAACAAGCCATATATATCCATCTTCATAGGGAACAATGCCGACAGCTCTGTTTTTGAAGGCAACCACGCCGTATTGGCCGGATTGACCTGAAGGCGTAATGACTTGGTGATCTGTTAGGCTTATCCAAGGGTTATCATAGATAATTTTGGACGTGATTGTGCGCCATGAAGGCATTTCAGGCTTATTTTTGTCTTTGGGCATAAAAGGTTTACTATTTTACATGTTTTCGTAACATTCCTGCATTAGCGAAGGCTTTAACGATGATTGTCAGTTTATTGCAAGAAAATGCCTGTAAACATTGAGTTTACAAGTGAGTTTTTGCACCATAAAAGCCTTTTTCGTCGAAACAGTTGTTGGGCGAGAATTGGGCACCGAATATAATAGGGACAGATTTTAAGTTATGACGATAGTGGGCAAATCTATGGGGACTGCGATAAAGGCGCTTCAAATCGCTTTATTTGCGTTAATTTGTTTCTTTGTGGTCAAGGCTTTAATGGTTTGGCTAAATCCAAGCAGTGTTTGGAAAGCGTCGCAAACAGCTGGAAACTCAAGCGGAGCTGTTGAAACTCAAATCGTTGAAAAAAAACTTGATTTTAACTTTGATCCCTTTCATCGCAATAAAACTAAGACTTTAGTTGTTGAGGCGCCAATCGATAAGGGCGAGGATGCGCCTGAGACGACTTTGAACCTAACACTGATGGGTTTGATTTCCGGTGAGAATGGCCGTGTGACCATCAAAAATGCCAACAATAAACAAAATAGCTACGGAATTGGTGATGAAATCACCGATGGGGTTACGCTCAAATCTATTTTTCCTGAATATATAATTTTATCACGTAAGGGTAAAAATGAACGTTTGACGTTTGAACGGGATGAAAATGGTCTTGCGAAGAAATCAAGTAAATCTCGGGCCACAAAAACGTCTGCAGCTTCAAATACAAATCCGAAGCTTAACGTTCCGGCGGGAATGTCACCGACGGATTTGTTTAATGCGATCGATTTTGAAAAGGTCACGAATAGGAAAAAGACTATCGGATATAAAATCGCTGCTGTACCGGGAATTGATATCAGGCAGTTGGGTTTTGAGCCGGGCGACCTTTTGACGAAAATCGGCGATAAGGATCTATCCAAAAATGGCGTGAATCTAAAACAAGCTTTGTTGGAAGCCGTTCTAAGCGGTAATACGACGGCCCAAGTAACAAGACGGGGCAGAAAAATGACAATACGGGTAAAATTACCATGAAAAAAATTATAACTTCCATTCTGGCCCTAAGCATGGCTTCAGCAATGAGCGTCCCAATGGCTTATGCGGCTGGCGAGCATCAAATCACGATGCAACAAGCCGATATACGAGCCTTTATTAATGATGTGTCGATTGTGACCGGGAAAACGTTTTTGGTTGATCCGCGGGTTCAGGGCAATGTCACGATTTCATCCGAGAAATCCTTAAGCCCGTCAGAGGTTTTTGAAGTCTTCAAAAACGTTATGCGGGTCCATGGCTATACGGTGGTTCGCAGTCCTAATGGTGAATATCGCGTGACGCTAATGCAGGGCGCAGCTCAGGACGCCCCATTTGTCGCCAACACCGGATATAATGGGCAATTCGCGACAACGGTCATTAAGCTTGAACATTCAGACTCGGCCGATGCGGCCAAGTTGATAAAACCTGTCATGCATTCACAAGGCATTTTAACTGCCAATGCGGGCGGCAATATTATCGTCGTTACTGACTTCCCTGAAAACCTTCGTAAGGCCCGAGAAATTGTTGCTGCGATGGATACCAATGGGACGGTGACGGACACTATTAGTTTTACGAATATCCAAGCAAAAGATGCTGAAGATACGCTCAAGGCATTAGGCGGCAATCGCCCATCCTATAAAGCGATCTCTATTCCTGGAACGAATAGTCTAATCTTAGAAGGATCGCCATCGGAGGTGGCGCGTCTACGGCCGATCCTAAGTCAAATGGATGCCGTCGGTCGTCTGCCGCGCGGAGCTGTCAGTGTGACGCCGCTACGGTTCGCCGACGGCGAAAAACTGATTGAACTTCTTCAGACACTTTTACCTGCCTATACATTTGAAGGGCAGCCGACGCCGAGCGTTGCTCATGAAGCTGGCAGTAATTCAATCGTTATCAGCGCATCGGGCGAGGCTCAGGATGCACTCGAGCAAATTATCCGCCGTCTTGATATTCGCAGACCGCAGGTTTTAGTCGAAGCCATGATTGTTGAAATCAGTGACACGGCTGCTAAAGAACTTGGTGTTCAGTGGGCTATGGGAGGACTAGACACAAAGAGTGCTGTTCCGTTTATTGGGACAAACTTTTCGCGCCAAGCACCTAATCTTTTAAATTTGGCGGGCGCTCTAGCGGGCCCAGGGCTAGGACTCGATGCTACGGTTACAGATACTTTGCAGCAGGCTGCGCTATCCTCAATCACAGGCATTGACGGAATTGGTATTGGCGGTGCTAGCGTCAATGACAATGCCTTCTTCTCTGTGATTGTGACCGCTATTGAAAATGACAATGATTCCAATATTCTTTCAACGCCATTTGTTACGACCCTAGATAATGAGCCCGCCAGTTTTATTGTTGGCCAAGAAATTCCGATTACAACTGGCGAGAGCCAAGGGACCAATACGGGTTTAAATGCATTCAAGACTTTTGAACGTAAAGAAGTCGGTATTAAACTAGATGTTCACCCGCAGATTAGCGAAGGTGATGTTATTCGGATGAAAATCAAACAAGAAGTCTCATCAATTGCCGGCGCTATCACTTCGGTATCCAGTGATTTCGTTACAAATAAACGAGAAATCGAAACAACGGTTTTAGCCAGTGATGGCGAGATCATTGTGCTTGGTGGATTGATTCAAGACGATGAAGAGGTCAATATAGCAAAAGTCCCTGTATTGGGTGATGTTCCTGTTCTTGGGACTTTATTTCGGTCAAAAGGTAAAAGCCGAAAAAAGACTAATCTTGTGGTTTTCTTGCGGCCTACGATTATCCGGTCTCGAGCTGATTCAGACCCCATTACCCAAAGACATCTTGATAATATGCGCCGCCAAGACATGTTACAATCAGGTCGTGATTATTCAAAAATCGAAGAGTTTGTAAATCCGCGATGAGTGAAGCCGATCCCATAACTCTGCCGAGGCTATCCTATAGTTTTGCACGGCGCTTTGGCGTTATAGCAATGCTGAATGAAGGTAAGGCTGTTCTTGCAACATTGCCGGATACGACGTTGGAAGCTCTCTTAGAGGCTCGTCGTGTTGTCGGTAGGCCAGTTAAGCGCGAAACCATGGAACCGGCCGAATTCGAAGGCTTGATGGCGAAGATTTACGCCCAGGGTGATCTAACAGAAACAGCTGAAACGGCGCTCGGCGCTGATATGGATTTAAATGCGTTGGCTGATAATCTACCGCGAACATCGGATTTGCTGGATAGCGATGATGATGCGCCTGTTATCAAGCTGATTAATGGTATTTTGCAAGAAGCCATCAAGACGCGGGCTTCTGATATTCACATTGAGCCCTATGAGAACCGATTAGCCGTCAGGTTTCGTATTGATGGTGCGCTTCGGGATACTTTGTCATTATCGCCGCGTCTGGCGTCAGTATTAGTTAGCCGCGTTAAAGTCATGGCCCAATTGGATATCGCCAAGAAACGTATTCCTCAAGATGGAAGATTTTCACTTAATCTTGGACAGCGGGCCGTCGATGTCCGGGTGTCTACTCTGCCTTCCCAATATGGCGAACGGCTCGTGATGCGTATCCTTGAGAAGAGCAGTTCTTTGATGAACCTCTCTGATTTAGGAATGGAAGAAAGCGAACTCGATGCTTTTACGGCCGCTATTCGCAGGCCCAACGGTATCATTCTTGTTACGGGCCCAACAGGTTCTGGTAAGACGACTTCGCTCTATGCTTCTCTGACGACGCTTAATGATGGTAGCCGAAATATTCTAACGGTCGAAGACCCGGTCGAATATGCGCTGGACGGAATTGGTCAAACACAAGTGAACAATCAGGTCGGCATGAGTTTTGCGGCAGGCCTTCGAGCTATTTTACGACAGGACCCTGATGTGGTTATGGTCGGCGAAATCCGAGATCCGGAAACGGCTGATATTGCTGTCCAAGCCTCCTTGACGGGGCACTTAGTGCTATCCACTGTTCACACAAATTCTGCGATCGCGGCGATTACGCGTCTTCGCGATATGGGCATTGAACCATTTTTATTGGCGTCGACTGTGACGTCAATCGTGGCCCAAAGACTGGTGCGTAGATTATGTACGAGCTGTAAGGGAGCTTACAAGCCGACGGACCGTGAAATGATGGATTTGGGTATTAAACCTCACAAGGATTTACGCTTTTTCAAAGCTAAAGGCTGTTCAAAATGCCATCAAATTGGCTATATCGGACGACTGGGTCTTTATGAAGTCGTGGTGATGGATGATACCCTTCGAGGCATGATCCATGATGGTAGCCGCGAAATCGATATGTCGGCTCACGCCTTTAAAGAGCGTAAGGATTTACTGCAAAGCGGTGCGCGTCATGTCTTGTCCGGCCTGACATCAGCCGAAGAAGTGCTGCGCGTCTGCCGGGCTAAAGTCGATACCGAAGTAGAGGTTTAGGTGGAGACATTTGATTACTCTGCTTTTGACGGGTCGGGCAATCGCCTGACGGGTAGCGTGGCTGCCAGTAATCCAAGAGAAGCCCGCGATATTTTACGCTCGCGGCGCTTAACGCCGGTTGATCTGAAACAGGTGAAGTCCAAAGATTCCAAACAGGTAAGTTTTGGCAAAAAGGTCCGCCATAAAGATTTAACACAAGGAACACGGCAACTTGCGATTTTGATAGATGCGGCGACACCTGTGGAAGAAGCTCTAAAAGTTGTCGCGCTACAATTTGAAAAGTCTCCTATGAGGAGTATTTTGATGGATGTCAGATCGCGCGTTCTTGAGGGCACACGCCTATCAGATGCGATGCGGTCACACCCCCGAACATTCTCGAAACTTTATGTGGCCATGGTAGCTTCCGGTGAAGCATCGGGCCAACTTGCAGCGGTCTTAGATCGACAGGCGATTGATTTGGAAAGCGGCCAACAAATTAGAAATAAAATCACAGCAGCGATTGCCTACCCGGTTGTTTTATCTGTCGTGGCTTTAGCCGTCATCATATTTTTGATGGTCTTTTTGGTCCCCAAAATTATTGAACAATTTTCCAGCCTCGGTCAGGAGCTTCCAGCGCTAACCCGGTTCGTGATTGGGCTTTCTGATATCATTATCAAATATGGTATTTTCATCGGCATTGGAATTGTGGCGCTCATATTCGGCTGGCGACAGGCTCAGAAAAATGAAGCTTTTCAGCTCAAATGGCATGGATTTTTACTGCGTATCCCGGTTATTGGAAAACTCATTAGCAGTGTAAACGCTGCGCGGTTTGCCCGAACTATGTCTGGTTTAATTGATAGCGGAACACCGGCATTGTCAGCGATGGAAACAGCGCTGCATACACTGCGGAATTCGGTGATGCGCCAAGCCGTGGGTGATGCTGCCGTAAAAGTTAGAGAAGGCTCACCTATGAGTTCGAGTCTAAAACAAAGCGGAACCTTTCCGCCTCTCGTGATCCAAATGGTAGCAGGCGGTGAGTCCAGCGGCGATATTGGCAAGATGTTTTCTAAATCTGCCGACTATTTGGAGAGCGAATTTGACAGCGTCACAGCTGTCTTTCTGAGCTTATTAAACCCTATGATTATAATATTACTGAGTGTTGTGGTATTAATGATCATCCTAGCCATGTATATGCCAATGCTAAACATGGTCGCGTTATGACAGTGGAGACAATTATGGAAATTCAAAACAGAAACGATGCCAAAAACGATGAAGGTTTTACACTTATCGAAATGATGGTGGTGCTATTCATCATCATGCTGTTATCCTCTGCCGTATATTTTACGGTTGCGGGCAATCAGGACAGGGCCGTTGAGATCAAAGCAAATTCAGATATTCAGCGTCTGTCTCAGGCCTTAGAAATGTATCGCTTGGATATGCTGGACTATCCGCCGGAAGATTTCGGGTTGGAAGCCCTTAGAGAGTTGCCAAACGGTATCGAGGGCGGTGATCGGTATAACAAAGAAGGTTATGTTAAAAACTTGCCGACGGATCCTTGGGGACGGCCTTATGTTTATCGCTATCCTGGTGAAAACGGTTCCTATGACATTCTGTCTTACGGTTCTGATGGTCAGCCCGGCGGCGAAGAAATGGCAACTGATATCACGAGCTGGGAAGAGTAACTTCTCATGGCTTCCCGTCCTATTTTTCGAACGGGTAAAACCCGGATCGACAAAGTAGCGGGTTTTACGCTGATCGAAATGATGGCTGTCCTCGTCATCATTTCTCTTATGACAGGCGTTGTTGTTTTAAACATGCCCAGAGAAAAGCCCATGATCGAGCAGCAGGGCAGTTTTATGGCAAAGCAATTTTCGGTAGCTGCCCAGACGAGCATCATATCAGGGACGCCTCAAGCTTTCGGGCTATCGCAGGATGCCTACTTTTTTTATACCTTTGATGAAGGTGAGTGGAAAGTTGTTAGCGAAACCGAATGGGCAGGCGATCTAGAAGTGAATTTTAAAAAGGACGAAATTTCTATTGATATCCCAAAAGAGAAAGCCGTTCCTATTGTCGTGTTTGAACCTATGGGGTTATCCACGGTGTTTTCTTTGTCACTAGAAGATACGGACCAAACGATTACGTTTTCTAGCAATGGCGATGGTAAAGTTATCTTGGGTGATGAGTTATGAGGGATGACGGCTTCACATTGATAGAAGTTTTAGCATCGCTCGTTATTTTCAGCGTAGCGATTGTGGGTTTGATTCAGCTTAATACGCAAAGCATCAAAACAGTAACAAGTCTACAGACTAAAATGCTGGCAGGCATCGTCGCGGATAATGTTCTGGTCGAGGCGCGCCGAAAAGAGCTCAATAAGGGCGAAAAGAACGGCGAAGAAAAAGCTAGAGGTTTGGAATTCGTCTGGACCCAAAATATTATAGAAACCGAAATGAAGGGTTTTTACGAAATTTCTGTGACAGTTAAGGGAAAAACTAACGATCAGGTTTTGATTAAACGGGTTGCTTATCGCAGCGGAGCAAAGCCCAGTGAGCCGCCTAGTGAGTAAAGCGCGCAAACATAACAATGACAAAGGCTTCACTTTGGTGGAAATGCTCATCGCTATGTTCATTTTCGCGATTTTATCGGCAGGTGCCATGTCGGCCATGTTTGCATCTATCAACACGAAAGAACGTCTGGGCGAAGCGGTTGACGCCGTTGCAGAGATCGAGACATCAAGAGCTTTGATAAAATCTGATCTGGCGAATATTATTTTACGGCCTAATCGCGACCCCTATGGTAGCGACGAACAATATGCCTTGTCAGGCGGTGTTGAAACCCTGTTATCATTTACGCGCGCGGGCCGAGAAAATCCGGGCGGACTTGAAAAACGTGGTAGTGTGCAACGGGTTGCCTATGTGTTTGAAGATAATAAACTGATCCGCCGCAGCTATGCAGCGGATAATCCAGCACCGCGTACACCGCTTCGTGATAGAGTTCTTGTTGACGAGATTGAAACGGCGAGCGTTAGTTTTGAAGATGACCGTATTTCCTATAGCCAACTTTATATCCCAAGCGATCAATCAACCATTCCAGTCAATTTATTTGTTCTGACCATAAGATTTGAGGACGGATTGGAACTCGTGCAAAAATTCGAGTTGCGGCTATGATTATTTGGGGAAAATCAAATAGAGCCTCTGTTGAGACAGACGATAAAGGCGCCGTGCTTTTGACCACTTTATTGGTAATGAGCCTGATGTCAGCTCTCGCCGTCGCTATGATGGATGATATCCGCATCGCGATTAAAAGAGCTGGGAATATTCAAGCCCATGCCCAAGCCGATTGGTATGTCAAAGCCGCCGAAGATTTCGCTGTGAGCTATCTGACGGATAATTTTTTATCTCTTAAACCAAGTGAGCAAAATACGGCACTTAAAAACCCTATCCAATCAGCCTTGCCGCTAGAAGGCGGCGTTATGACTTTAACCATTATGGATGGTTCTCAGTGTTTTCCGCTCAGCAGTTTGCAAAGTGTGAGATCTGATAACGGGAATGACTTTGAAAATGAAGAAGACGAAGAATTTGATGATAGCGATGATGCTGGACCAAGCAGGGCTGATGAGTATCTCAAAAATCTTTTTATTGCTCTGAATATACCGGACCTTGAAGCCGGTAATTTGATCGCGGCCATTATAGATTGGCAGGATAGTGACCAACAAATGGTGACCAATGGCGCTGAGGATTATAGTTATCTTGCTTTAAACCCGCCTTATCGTACATCTAACGCCCCATTTTTAACGGTTTCCGAACTTCGCGCTGTTAGAGGCATGAATGAAGAAATAATGCAGATTATAGCGCCGTTTATTTGCGCAGGTGATAAGGATCGCACGACGCCGGAAGTGAATATAAATACGCTAGGGCCGCAACATCTGCCGTTACTTGGCGCGCTTATAGGCGAAGACGAGGAAAACTTTGCGGCAGAAATATTACAAGCCCGACCTGGTGGTGGCTTTGAAGAGGATTTAGCGGCTGAATTAACGGCTATAGGTATCGACGCGGTTAAAGCCCCTAGAGATATCATTTACGCCCCAAGTCATTTATGGCTGGAGGCTGATATTGATTTTGGCTTAGCCCGAAGAACGGTTCTGCTTGAGTTTAGGATTGACAGCGGGGAAGTGACCCGCACATATCGCCATTACGGAACTGAAGGCAGACGCCCGATCTATATTGCGGCGCAAGAGGAAGAGGAACAGGCTAGATGAGTGAGCCTTTAATCATATGGGTGCCAGAAGAGCTCGAACAGCCTTGGGCCTATTACCAGACCAGTGAACAGCAAGGTTGGGCCAGTAATGATGACGAGCGCAAAGCTTTGTCGGCGCTTGATAGTGGGCAATGTATCGTTGTTTGCCCCGGAACTTGGATGCGTATTTTCCCGCACAGCCTACCAGAAATGAAATCGAGTGAGCGCCTATCCGCAGCCGGATTTTTTATTGAAGAAAAACTTGCGGCTTCACTTAGCGAACAACATATTGTTCTAGGCGAGGGTGAAGATCAACGTATTGGCGTGATGAGCCAATCTCAAATCGAAACTGTTCTAGCCAAATTTGATGAGCTTAATTTAGCACCGTCTAGACTGACCGCTGAATATGAAGCCTTTAAACCATCAGACGGTATGATGACAACCTGGCATCGGGCTATTCAGCCTGGAACAATGGGTTACTCATTGGACGCGGAAACCGAAGGCGATAATCCGTTATCTCTTATGCCGCAAATGGGATTTGAGGGCGCTTTAAATTATGCGCAGGGCGGTTATCAACGCCGTCAGAAATCTATGCCGCTCATGCAGTCCCTTACACGGCTGGCCGCGCTACTCGCTATTAGCGGCGTGGCATGGCTTGGCTGGCAGGCTTCTGAGACGCGGGCGATGAACCAACAAACGGCAGAACTTAAGACTCAAGCGGCTCAACTTTATTCTGATGCTACAGGAAAATCTGCGCCTGATAGTCCTGCATTGGCAGTCGCGCGAGATTTACGCAAAACTGGTAATGTCAAAGCAGACTTTTTGACCCTAAGCGCTCATTTTTTTGACGGTGTTTCCCGGGTTGATGGCGTGATCGTTGAGACAGTTCGATTTAATGAGCGTAAAAATCAGCTGAATATAAAACTAATTTATCCCGGATTTGATAGCGCCGCATCTCTTGAGCAAATATTTTCAACGTCTTCGGGTCAGTTTGAATCGGGAGCCGTGCGCGAGCAAAATGAACAGCTCATAGGTGAAGGCGTGTTTAAGCTAGGAGGCGGTTCATGAATTATTGGAAAAGCCTCGATGATCGTGAACGATTATTACTGATGGTGGCGGGCGCGCTTGTCTTCATTTTAGCTCTGTGGTTCTTAGCCATTAGGCCCGTAATGAAGGCCAAAACGAGTGCGCAGACAGCGCAAACGATGGCATTACGTGACCTTGAAATTGTCCAAACAAACTTGCCAAAACTTGGCGGCGGGAAGACTTCGAAAACAGGCTCTAAACCTTTTAATAGAAATGCCGTTATTAATTTGGCCAAATCTCATAAGCTCGCTATTTCGCGCGTTCAACCTGAAAATGACGGATCTTTGAAGGTCTGGTTTGATGATGCGAACACACGTCAGGTTCTCAAATTTATGAATTCTATGACCGGTGAATATGCTGCTGCGATCTCAATCGCCCAAATCACACGTAAGAATAATGGCAAGATCAGCACGACTTTGACTTTCCGTTCGGTCAAGTAAGATTTAGACATGAAAAAGCGCTGGCTCATCTTACTCGCGGGCCTTGCAATTAGCGGGGCGGTCATCTCGCAATTACCTTTATCATGGATTGGCCCAAAAGGTGATTTTGGCCGGCAAACGCCCGTTTACAAAGGCACGGTTTGGAATGGTCAAGTTTCGGGCACCGATGCCGGAGACTTAAATTTATCAACGTCTATTTTGCGCTTGATTAAAGGACAAAACCCGGTTCACATTAAAGGTGGTCCAACGGGTCTTTATGTTGAAGCAGAAGCTGGCCTATCCGGTCTTAGAGCGCTTAAGGGTGACGGGACGATGCAGGCCTTGGCACTACGAGACCCGAGACTGGGCCTGGTCAATGGGAGTTTTCGCGTCGACATCCCTGATATGAAACTCATGAAGATATGTGAGTACGCCAAGGGTACGGTTTGGACCGATTTTTTAGCTCAAAATTCAGATAAGCTACGTTGGGCTGGTCCCATGCTAGAAGGCACCGTATCTTGTGAAGACGGACAGATTGTATTAGATTTAACGGGGCAAGACCGTGAGACGAATATTATCGCGCAAATTCGAATTGATCTTGCCGGAACGTATTTGACTGATATTTCGGCTGAAGTCACAGCCCCCGAAGCCGGGCTAGCTTTGCAGTTTTTCGGATTTCACAAAACGCAAAACGGTTATCAACTCAGGGAGCAGGGTAAATGGTAAAAAGATTTTTAAGCAGCTTAGCCATGGGCTTAATTCTATGTGGTTGCGCGTCGACTCCTGAAATATTCGGGGGCGCGGACAAAGCTAAAACAGAAAAACCAACGGACCGATTAGAAGCGCGTCATTTGGCCCAAGGTGAATGCGCCATATTTGTTTGGACAAAAGACAATGCTCGGCGGTTTATTTTGTTCAGCCAGTATAAAGAACCAATGGCGAGCTGGTGGTCAGGAAATGGCGAGGGTGAGGGCGAGATCATGATCACTCGAACTCTGTCGGAAGGTTATTCTTCCTACGAACAACCACCGCATCAGGACTTCGTTTTACCAGGTGGAGGCCGCCTGTCTTTAAAATTGGATGATCCAGAAGAAATTAATCACGGAACACGATATAAAACCGGATCAATCACAATTAAATCAGCCGATGATTGGGAGAAAGTTATACCGGTTATTGGCCTGGCAGGATGCCAAATTTCTCAAGGTTAAACGCCAGCCATACAATCAATATTCCAAGGGCTAAAAACGGTCCAAAAGGAATGCGGTTTTGGGCTCTAACTGACGGAAATAGGGCGGCTATCAATCCCATTCCGCTACCGATTAAAACAATAAATGGTAGTCCCATCCAGCCACACCAGGCGCCGCCGGCTGCCAATAATTTAGCATCGCCTCGGCCTAGCCCATCCTTGCCGCGTAGCTTTTTAAACGCCATTTCGATGGTGACAAAGACCCCGTAACCAAGCGCGGCGCCGATCAATCGATCCTGAAATTGACCGTTAAGCATATAAGCATCCAGTAGTCCTAAGGCGATAAGGGAAAAGGTCAGTACATTTGGCAGGCGAAACATCTTGAGATCAATCACAGACAAAGCGATTAATAGGCCGCTTAAGACCGTTAAAGACAAATAGATCATGATCATCGGGATAAAGCCGGGACCGTAACTGTCAAGAGCCTGCATTAGGTCTGGCACTGTGACGGAGAATTGCATAAGAGCGGCGGGATGGGAAAAGTCATACGCATATTGAGCCTTATGGCTTTCGCTTTATCGGCGAACCACGCTGTGGCTGGCGAGGCGCCTGTTTGTGAATCCGCTGACCATTGCGTCTGGATTATGGAAAATCACGGGCCGCACGAATTTGACTATAACGTGCTGACTGAGGAGCTTGAAGGTTTTGGGGCCGAGGGCAAAGAATTTTTGATCATGCTGATTGGCGATAAGGATGCAGATATTGCAGGCCGCGCTATGGATATCCTCAATGCAGGTCGCTTTGGGTTTTCTAGAGAAGACGCTCGGGGGCTTTTAAAAGAGTGGCCGGGCTCCAATGTAGAGAAACTTGCTAATCTCATGGTCAAAATCGGATCTCCAAATGTTCAGGGCCGGATGATTGAAAGCTTGACCCATGAAGACCCGCGCGCCCGAACGGCAGCGCGAAGTGTTTTGAACCAAATGCGTGAAAACCGTAAAGTCTATCAAGTCCGCAGTTTTGAATATGGCCCGGTCGCGAAGGCTGTTATTGAAAATCCGACGCAAGAGTTAGTTCAAATGCTGGCGGTGTTTCCACCTGATAAAACCCGCCCTATCTTTATACAAGCTTTAAAGTCTGGAAATTCGGACAGTGTCATCGCGGCTTATGGGGAGCTTTTTGCCATCGATAAGGAAACCGCCTTTCAGGCTCTTTTAAAGACTTTAAGAGGCTTGTCGGATAAAGACGGCGGTACGGCGATGGCCCTCGGCGCATTACTGCGTCATCGTCATAAGTCCCGCTCTGATGGGTTTTATATGCAGTTTTCCAAAGAACTCGCTGAGGACCCAAAAATGAGTCTCATGGGGCGTGTAGCTGGCCTTGAAGCGATTCTCGGCGGGCAGGCTTATAAGGATGGAAATGCTCCTATAACACTAATGACGACGCCAACGGTATTGTCTGCTTTTAAAGCAGCTCTAAGTACTAAGAATGATCAGTTACATCCTTATGAAACCAATTTTGTGAATGCAGCTAAAGGTAACCCTGCGAAGTGGGCAAATTTGTTATGGGCGCATATCAAAAATGGCCAGCAAGTTGATGCGGTTGTCTATCAAAAGTTCTTCACTGAAATTCAGCAGCTTGAAGGGTCTCACCGGATAATATTAGAAGCGCTGAATCAAACAGAGAATATCAATATTCTAAGATTTGCGCTGGGTAGCGCCGTAAGGCAGAACGATGCAGTCTATATGAGCTCCGTTCAAAACCTGACCGAGCACTGGGCTGATGACATAAGATATTGGGCTCAAGCCGCAAAACAAAGCTTGGCGGGTGAAATAGATCACGAAAAAATAATGGCGTTTGCGAAAACCTATAGGACGATTAAATCATCAGATAAGGTGCAGATAAAAGCCTGTCGGGTCAAAGGGAAATCGCCAATAGATTTTGTGCGTCAGTTACCGTTTTTTACCTTGGAGGAAGAGGTTTCTGATTCCTATTTAAAACGTCGGTATATTAGCTCTGTTTATCCGACCCAGTCGGGATGGCTTACGGGGTTTGACCAAAATAAAAACTCTGGCGGCATATGGTATTTTGATAATGAAAGTGGCCTTGGGCAGAATATAAATCCTGATAGATTTAGTTTTATTTCAGCGATCATTCCCATTCGGACGCCGCCGCCGGGTCAATATGCATCAGATTTTTGGGTTATCACCGCGGACACAGACCAGGGTAAAGAGGGGCGCCTGTTTCGCGTGCATCAAAGCGATGAAGAAACATCCTCCGTATTTTTTCGTTTTCTGCCTAAGGCAAGCTTTGATGTGACGCTTTTACCTAATGATCAATATCTGCTAAAGCACAAAGATCATTCACCTTTGATCCTTACGCCAAATGGTCAAATAAAATCGGCTTGTAAGTAATATGTCATATTCTGAAAGTGTAGCTTTAAAGGCTCTAGCTAAGGTTCAAGACCTATCTGGTAAGCGTGATATCGTTGCCGCTGGTCGGCTCGGTGACATGTCTTTTCAAGACGGATATTTACGTGCAATTTTATTGATTGACCCGAAAGAAGCTGAGGCATTTGAAGTTGTCCGTCTTAATGTGGAAGAAACCCTCAAGAATTTGGACGGTGTTGAACGCGTTTCTGTTATGTTGACCGCGCATAAGGCGGCGCCGGAAATTGCGCCTCGCCAAAAGCGCAGCGCTAACCCTCATCAAGCGCGCCGTCCTGAAGGTTATCAAGGCGATGCATTCGTTGACCATGTTATTGCCGTTAGTAGCGCCAAAGGCGGTGTTGGGAAGTCAACCATCGCCGTTAATTTGGCCGTGGCGTTGGCCAGACAAGGCAAAAAAGTTGGGCTGCTCGACGCGGATATTCATGGCCCATCTGCACCCATACTTTTGGGCCTCAAAGGAAAACGCGCTGTCACGGTAGAAACCGAAGGCCGCCGCCTGATCAAACCGTTTGAAAGCTACGGCGTCAAAGCCATGTCTATTGGCTTTCTCACCGATGATGGCCCTGTTGTTTGGCGCGGCCCTATGGTGCAGGGCGCGATTTCAAGAATGCTTTGGGATGTAGATTGGGGACATTTGGATGTTCTCATTATAGATATGCCGCCCGGGACCGGGGACCCACAACTCGGTCTGGCGCAAGATATAAAACCTCGCGGTGCCGTGATTGTATCTACGCCGCAAGACCTAGCTCTAGCCGATGCACGCAAGGGCGTGGCTATGTTTGGCAAGGTTGATATTCCAGTCTTAGGTCTGGTTGAAAATATGAGTGTTTTCATTTGTCCTGACTGCGGATCATCTCACGATATCTTTGGCACAGGCGGCGTTAAGGCAGAGGCAGACAAGCTGAACGTACCTTTATTGGGGCAAGCGCCTCTGCATATTTCCATCCGAGAAAGCGGTGATAACGGCGTGCCAATAGCTAGCGGAGAAGGACCTGAGTCCGACATCTTCCACAGCATTGCCCAAAACCTCATGGCGATATTACTTGCCTAAGCGTCTATTTGGTTTAGGGAAACTCTATGCGCGGGATGCTATATAAAATTAAACGGTTGATAGAACGAAGCCCGTTTCTATACGGACTCATCTACAATACTGTGACCCGCAATGACGATTATACCTTACAAAGGCGTGAGCTTGATCAATATGTTTCCAAGTTTGGCGGCATGTGGACTGACCGCAAAGACTTTTCTGAAGTCTTAAGTGCGAAGGCGCGAACCCGTCATTTACCGAAATCCGATATTAAACGACTGATGACGTGGCGGCATAAAGGCTATGCGATGTTGCCGGGAGCGATCCCTCATGATTTGATCGACCGATATAAAGAAGATCTGACTAATATTATGGAACAGAATCCATCACCCCTGTTAATGACCAGCTATGATGTTCCAGCCCCTATTGGCTATACAAAAGAAAATGCAAAAATATATGGTAGCGTTCGAATTGTCGATGATTATATATTTTCCAATTTTTCAAGAGAGATATTATTCCATCCTGATATTGTCCGGTTTTTGACTCTAGCGTTTGAGCAAAAACCTGTTTTGACGCAGACACTGCGGTTTGATTATGGCTCAGAACAGCCTTTGCACCAAGATACAGCATTTGTTCGAATGAATTCGCCCATGAAATTGGTCGGCGTTTGGGTTGCCTTAGAAGATATCGAAGTCGGCACTGGGGAATTAATGTATCTTCCCGGTAGCCATAATTGGGAAGGATTTTTGTTTTCTGGACGTTTTAAACATTATGATGCAGGGCGGGATGGTCCAGAACAACTTGCAGCTTGGCATCAATGGATTTTAGATGAAGCCAAGACGCGCGGGGTGGAGCCAGAGCGGTTTCATGCTAAAAAGGGGGATGTATTCTTTTGGCATGCAGGCCTAGCTCATGGCGGCGATAAGAGAATTCACCCGGATAAGACAAGACTTAGCCTCGTGGGGCATTTTTGCCCTGACGGCGTAAAGCCGCTTTATCATTATTATAAACCAGGCCACCGGACTGTTAAAGAGCATCACGGAATGCCCTATATGTCGTCCTATTATCGTTAGTGGAGAGAGTATGAGTGATGAAAAAGAGATCGTGTTGATCAATCCGTTTGAGGTTCCGGCCGATAAAATGGATGAGACAATAGTGATGTGGGAAAAGGCTCGTGATTTTCTGCAAGATCAACCCGGATATATTTCAACAGCTCTTCATCAATCTATGGGGCCTGAAGCAAAATTTCAGCTGATCAATATAGCGAAATGGCAAAGTATGGCAGCGTTTCAAGCCGCGACGCACAAAATGCAAGCTCAGGGTAATTTACCAAGAATCGACGGTGTAATACCAAATCCAGCTCTCTATACAGTTGTCAGAAGAGATTAGAACAAGGCGCCCTGGATGCCATCAATAACGAATTGAGCTGCTAGGGTGGCGAGTAATACGCCAAGTACCCGGGTTAAAACCTCTGTGAAGCTTCGGCCCATGAACTTTAAGAGCGGTCCCGCGATCAGAAATGAAATAAGGGTCACAAGCAATACTGCGCCCAGAGCCATCAAGATAGATAGTTCTTGGGCGGCCGTCTCGGTTTTTGATTTTAACAATAATATAGACGCCATGGTACCCGGGCCAGCGATCATAGGTATGCCCATAGGAAAGACCGATATGTCTTCGGGGGTATTCGCTTCTTCAAGGGCTTCTTCAGCCCGGGTTTCCCGTTTTTCCGTACGTTTTTCAAACACCATGTTTAGGCCAATGATAAACAGCATGATACCGCCGGCTATGCGCAAGGCATCAAGGCTTATACCAAGTTTGGAAAAGATAAATTCGCCCGCATAGGCAAACCCAAACAAAATGATCGCGCCAACAAATACGGATTTGAAGGCCATAGTGTTTTGATGTTTACGGCTCGTCCCTTGGGTTAAAGTCGCAAAAATAGGCGCGCATCCGGGCGGATCGATAATGACAAACAGGATCGCAAAGGCGGATATGAAAAGTTCCATTTCAAACATGGGCTCGGCCATACGCTATTGTTGACGCGCAAACAAGCAGCCAAAATATGAAAAATGAAATCTGGGGTAGGTAGCTTCACTAAAAAGTGACCATAGAAAGGGCTATATTGGGTGCATTTAGTATTTGGTAAGAAGTTGCTTAGATGTTTATAAGACATAAATATAAAAGGGAATCTATGCCGTCATCTATGTCTCAAAGTGCCAAGACTTGGTTCGCCCGTCTTGCACCATATCGCACCGCTGAAAATGGCCGCGCGATTTTTGAAGTCCTCATCACGCTTATTCCCTTTCTAACCTTATGGGCTTTGATGTGGGTGCTGTTATCAAATGGTCAGTGGTGGGCTTTGCTCGGCGTTATTCCAGGCGGGGGCTTGATCGTTAGACTTTTCATTATCCAGCATGACTGCGGCCATGGCTCGATGTTTTCTCACAAGAACGCCAATGACTGGGTTGGGCGTTTTATCGGTATTTTGACCCTAACGCCTTATGATCATTGGCGACGTCAGCATGCTCTTCATCACGCAGGCTCTGGTAATTTGGACAGGCGCGGCGTTGGCGACGATATTATCACGCTAACGGTTGAAGAATATGAGGCACTACCAAGGTTTGAGAAGCTTAAATACCGCCTTTATCGTCACCCAGTGGTGATGTTCGGTGTAGGGCCAGCTTATGTGTTTATTCTCGCTAACCGTTTGCCTCTTGGTGATATGAAACGCAAAATGCCGTGGATCAGCACCATTACAACAAATATCGGCGCTATCATTCTTTATGCTCTACTCATCTGGGGCGTCGGCCTGAAAACATTTCTTCTGATACAAACACCAATTATTGTTGCGGGCGCGACTATTGGTGTTTGGCTGTTTTATGTGCAGCACCAATTCGGTGAAACTCACTGGTCACGAAATGGCGAATGGGACCGGGAAAACGCAGCCTTACTGGGCAGCTCTTTTTACGACCTACCCAAGCCGCTTATGTGGATCACAGGCAATATCGGCGTCCACCACGTTCATCACCTGTCAAGCCGTATCCCGTTCTATCAGCTGCCGCGTATCTTGAAGGCGCATCCTGAGCTTAGAAACGTTGGCCGCCTGACATTCTGGCAAAGCTTTAAGTGTGTGAAGCTGGCGCTTTGGTGCGAACAAAGAAGTCAAATGGTGTCTTTTGCCATGCGCAAGCGGATCGCAGTTAAGCACATCTGATGAGCTAACCTTTAAGTTTTCGCATTAATACCCATATATTAGGTATGATGGAGAGACATAAAGGAACTGATTTATTTAGACAACAACTGGAGCCCAAGTTAATGGGCCAGTTACAACGCATGTCTGATTTCTATCAAACTGGCCGTTTTGAAGAGATATTGCACATTTATGATCGTATGATCCCGACTGACTTTAGGTCTGCGATTTATCAAAACCTTTTCAGGGTGATGTGTTTGTTGCGGACGCATGATCGTGCATGGTCGCAGGAATATTTCACAGCTTTAGAATCTGGCGATTGGGATAAATTGGGTTTTCATGAACGGAAATATATCCTGTTCTATATTTATCCTTTCATTGCACCGGATAATGCTGGCGAGTTTAAATATCGATTTGATCCCGCAAAAGTCTCATCTGAGACAAAATCGTTTTTCCCGTTAATAGACGGATTTCACCCGCCTATGCCGAAGAAAATTTCGGTTTCGATCAGTTATAATTTGGAAAGCTCTACAACGAGCAAACTATGGTCGGATAGCCTAGGAGCGACTTCGCGCGGTGTATGGTCATACCGTACTGATTTTATGCGCGTGTCAAAGCGCGGCGATGCCAATAGCTGATCATAGCGAAAGCGATTGCCGGTGCGCGGAGACACCCATGTAAATTCACGGGCTTCTGGATGTCGAGCCCGCCAACTATCGATCCAGCCTGCGTGTAATAGGTCTTGATAATATTGGGTTGAGACGAAGGTTTTGCTGTCACTATCAATATAAGGAATGCCGCAATTCATATCGCCAATAATAAGCGCGTCCATTTTAAGGAGGCTTTCACTATCATTTTTAAGCGCTTCAAATAGCGGGATTTGCGCTTTTTTCTGCGGGAAATGTACGGCGATCAGTGAAAGCTCAAATCCTAGAGCCTCCTTGCTGAAATAGGCTTCGAGCATGGGAAGAGGGCTGATAGATTTTGGTAAGAACGCCCCCGCGTCAAACCCGAAACGCGAGCTGATTAGAATCGTATGTTCATGTGGGCCTGATGTTTCAGGGATATGTACGAATTTATGGCCAAGTTTGTCCAGGATCTCCATAATCTCATCCTTGCCGCCGCGCTTGTCATTGCTATCGCGAAACTCTTGCAAGGTGATGATGTCAGGGGCGTGGTCCAGCAGGACTTTCGCAATGCCATCGGCCCGCCGCCCGCCGCCTTGTAAGATATTCCAGGATAAGAGTTTCATTATACTTTATCATTCCAGAAAAAATTTTCAAAATTCTCCCAAATATCTTTAACAGAGTTAGTATATCCGATTAAGGGAAGTCTTATGGTTTTATCGTCTGCATATACGTCAGTTATGTTTTTCAAAATGGATTTAGTATCTATTTTACCATAAGATTCTCTATGCAAATGAAGGACAACTGAGCCTCCATCTTGCTCGATAAAATCAATGGATTTCCATGCGATAACTGATGAGTTGATCAATATTCCTTGATTGTTGAGACGCAAAGTAACTGTATTTCTGGTCGATAACTCTAACAATAGGTAAAGACCATGATAGCTAGAAAATATAATTGCTGCCCAACCTGCTGTCTGTAAGATTATCTTTTCGGCATCGCTTATGTCCAAGAATACTTTCGGGAAAACTACTAACCCAATTCCCAGCAGAATAACACTTATGCAAGAAATAGTACGCTCTCTAACTTGAGTAATTAAGTCACAAGTCTCAAAAACGTCGTTCACTGAACCTCCCACCCCTTCTTAAAATACTTCATTTCCCACTCAGCGAAAAATTCCAATATCTGCTTTTTCGATGAACTGACCCGCATTTCATATTGTAGCGGGTCTTTGCGGTTGGGGGAGAAGTCGGTGAGTTGGAGCACATAGGCAGGGAAGTCTTTGCTAGCCTCATCTTTGTTTGTTTTCCACGCCACGATTTTTCGAACCATTTGTGCGCCGCGTAGGGTTTTAAGCGCGGCAGAGCGTTTGATGATTTCTGATGTGGGGAGTTTGATCTCTTCGGCGACGCGGTCAATATCGGGGATGTTGACGATGTCGGTTAATTGCGAGATTCGCACATCATCTTTATCCGCTGTTTTGTCATCGCGAAAGCGTACAAATTGCGGTGAGATGATCGAGCAAAGCGGGAGGCGGCGCAGGCCTTCCCACCGGGCTTCATCCACGTTCCAGTCCAGCACCATTTTATCAATCGGGTTTCCGCGTGAGGTCATGGACACCATATCAAGGCATTGCAGTTCTATGACGAGGCCCGGCTCCACCATTTGATAGGCCACGCGGGCAGAATTGACTTCGTGAAAATCAGACTCGACCACGCGTACTTTGAGCTTGATTAAAATCTCGCGGCGCTGATCATCGGAAAATCCGCCGCCAACCCGGCTGACAATTTGAAAGGTTCCGTCATCGCGCACGGCGGCGAGCAGCATATCATGCAGCATGCCTTCGCGGTCATCTGTACTCTCGGTAAACCCTATGACGGCAAGGTCAATATTGTGACGGGGTTTGACCTTGAACATGCCAGCAGTTTCAGACCGCGCGACAACACCTTCTTCGCCCTGATCAATCGCCCATTCTTGAAACTGTTTTAAAACCGCTTTGGCGTTTTCACCCGAAACTGTATCAACAGGATGAACTCGGTCGCCGCCCTTAAACAATTCGCGCATTTTCTCTAGTGCGTGGTCATAGGTCATGGACAGGTCAGTGCCGTCGAGATCATAAATATTAAATGCCGCGAAACAAAGTTGGCCAAGTTCTTCATCGCTAGTCGGTTTGCGGCCAATACGAACAATGTCGTGGACGCGGGTGGTTTTGCCGTCTTTCTTTTTATGCTCATCCGTGCGGCGAACATAAAACTCCCCGCCAAAGAGCGCGAACTTAACGCCGGCCTTTTTCAAAAGCTTCGCGGCCTCGGCCATAAAAGGCGCACCAGCACGGACCGTCTTACCCGGATTGACGATACAGCACTCCGTACCTTCTGGGCCATCTTTGTAGATCAGCATGGTAAACTCGCCGTCATATTTGCGGCTGATCTGATAGACACTATCCGGGATGCGGCGCTTGGCGGTTTCTGTATCAAGCGCAATCGTCATTTGCCCAAGCTGACGGCGACGTGTCCGGACAATGCGAAGATACTCCGGACTATCCAAATCCTCCGCCGTCCCGACGCGGTAACCACCAAACAAAGCGCGCATATTCTCTTCGTTATAAAGCGCCATGATCTGCCTTTAATATGGGCCTTCCCCCTTGAGGGGGGAAGTGGGTTTTTGGCGTTAACCAAAAGGTCGATGGGAGTGAAAAAGTGCTTATGGCCCGTAGAGAGAAACACCCCCACCGCCTTCGCTTCGCTACGGCACCTCCCCCCTCAAGGGGGAGGGCAATATTGGACTTTCTAGTTAACATCATGTTTTGTCCGCTGCCTCTTCAGGCCGTTTCATTTCCTGATTAGAAAGATGCAAAAGGAGGATATATTTTTCACCGTCAATACGGCCTTCGAGGAAGCCGCGATAAGGGATAGAGCGTGAGCGAAAGATCAGGGGGTCGCGGCCTTTGGGGCCTGCGCCTAAGATCATCAACGAACCAGATTCGTGCAGCTCTCGCGCCATTTCAAACAGAAAGTCATAGGTCAGGCCGTTGATATGTACGATTTGGAGCTTGGTCTTAAAGACAAATTTACGGACGGCTTCGGACTTGGGGATCATCTTGCCCGTCCATGTCAGAGGAATTTCAGCATCCACATTGGCTTCAAGCCGCCTTTGTTCACGTCGTTCACGTTCCGAACCATCGACATTATAGACGATCTCTTCTTGGCGAATACGGTAAACTAGCTCTTCCTTGGGGTTGATATAGACGCGAGACAAATCCCAAAGATACATGCCGTCACGTTCAAAATCGATTTCAGGATCACCGTCAACGAGCGCTTGGCCGAGCGCTTCATTGGTCCCGTATTTCTCCAGCATGGAGTCGTAATCCTGATGCACCGCGCCTTTGAGGATTTTACGGGTATAGGCGGGGAGGCCAGTAGGACCTTTGTAGAAAACCGTTCGGTTATTGCGAGTACTCTCGGCTTTGACGACGGCATCACGGAGCTTAGCATCTGAGAGGTTAATGTTAGGCATTTATGTTTTTCCAGTTGCCAGATTTAAATTCATCTTCTGATCCCACAAAACTATTATGAGTATCCCAAAATAAAATTTCTGATTCTAATTTCGAAAACTTCTCAAACAATTCGCCTAAGATACGTAGTTGAGGAGCATTAGTATAAAGACGGAAGTCTACGGTTCTTGTATCGGCATGCTCTTGGTAGTTTACGAAACGTACATCCATTCCCGCATCGTGCCCTCTATGGTTACGCATGAATATATTTAGGCTAAAAAAATATGAAAAGTTATCCTCAGGTTTCTCTGAACCAAGTTGGTAAAGATAATTGTCTGCACTGTGCTTGGGGAAGTCGGAAAGGGCATTGGCGAGATTGTTTAATATTTTAGCATTGTCATAAAGTTCGAAATAGGAAGCCGTTTCCTCTCCATGAATCGTCCAATGAAGTTCTAAGAGATGGGGTTCTTCGTAAGGAATTCGTTGAATTTTGATACTGTTGCTCATCATCTACAACATATCAAAATCAAAACTATCGCGTTCACCGCTATCGTCTTCGCCGAGCTCCTGGGCGCGGGCGGCGCAAATGGCGGCTTGTTCATAGCCGACAAATTCAATATCGGATGTATGGCCGATCAGCATCCAGAGCTCACCATCCAGATCCATCATTAAAAAAGCCGGGTCATAATAAATCCCGCCGCGATAGGAGAAGGGGAATTTGAATATTGCGCCGCCTTTTAGCTTCTTGGCCAGAGTCTCGTTAATGCCTTCGGTGGATAGGTGATAAGATAGACGTATTGGATGATCGAGAAAGGCTTCAATTGAGACTTCTTCAGTAATTTTTGTCGGCGCGCTAAAGCTAGACGGCACTTCGGGTATTGTATCGCCGTCTCTATTGATCGGCACAAGGTCATCGCGGTCTATCCAAAGGCCTTCCGTGTTGACATAACCGCTCGCCGTGCCGCCAAAGGGGATGATGGTTCGGCCGTCTCTGGCGAGTGTCGCGAGATCACAGGGCTTGTCATTAGCGTCAAAGGTATCGGTTTTCACGCGACCATAGATTTTCGTCCGGTCGATTTTATGAATTTCAACCGTGAACGTCTCATTGCCGAATATAAATTCTAATTTACGGGCCAATGCGGTTCCTTTCCCCCGAAAGTTGATTTCTTTTATCAGGTGATTGAGGGGTAAGGGAAGGGGGATATCATCTTGCCTGCAATCTTGTCATCCCGCACTTGATGCGGGACCTTAATTGTATACGGAAATATTTTAGGTCCCGGCTCGGGGGCCGGGATGACAATGAATAGGTTTACTCACACAACTTCTCAACAAACTCCAATGCCTGCATAAACGCCTTCTGCCCGTCATATTCCGGGCGGCAGGCGACGCCTTTATCGTCAATATAGGCATGAGATGGCGGTTTGCCGGGGCCGTCCCAGACTTGATCAAATTCGATTTGATGTCGTCTAAGCCATGTCTCTATTTTGGCTTTCATCTCATCGGCCTTGGGGCCGGATAGGCCTGACATGCGTGATGTTAAAATAGTGATGTCGGCATAGTCATTGATCTCGCGGGTGAATTCCACCGCGCCGTCAATGGGCGGGCCGATATCGGTGTTTTTGCCTGAGGTCACTCTGAGCGCGAGCACGCCGTCCAGATCAATGCAGACTTTAGCGCGGCCTGTGCGTTTGAACTTGCGCTCTGTCGCCGCGATCGACACCCATGATTTCCGGCCGCGCGTTAGAAGTTCCGCTGTGTCACGATCATTAAGGTCTACGCGCGGCGGCGGCGGACCACCTCTAGCCTCTAACATGACATCTATCGCGGCATGACCCGTGAGCCAAGGCTGATCGAGCCACTCATCCCCGCTCCATAGCGAGACATAGTGATAGCGGGTATGATGCAGGCCGGGCAGGCGAAACCATGAACCGATACTATCTTCTTTGACCTTTTTGGGAAAAGTCTCGGGTTCTTCGTCTAGATTATGCCTTTCCCATGTCTCCGCAATACCTTTGACCATGGCGTATACATCAATCGTTGGAGCGGGCTGATCAAACAAAACCCAGATGTGATAGCCGCCATAATTATTAGTGTTGAATAAAAGCGGGTCATAGCCTTTTTGCTGCAGCTCTTTCCACCAGGTGAGCGCAGCGTTGAGATTTCGGCGATTGTGATCTTCTGCGTTGGTTTTGGTTTCATCATGCATGTCGATATCGATGCCGAACCATTTGCTGGCCGTATCTTTGGATTTGGCGTGCAGACCGATGATTTGCGGCTTGCGGTGATGGCGCGAGGCAAAATGCCGGGTCAGTTTGTCTATGGTGACCATATCTTCGCCGCACATATCTTTTTTCGGCAGGGTCATGGCCTTATAGGATTTGCCTTCGCGTCGGCGCTCAGCCGGGGTTAAAACAGAATACTGGCCCCAGACATCTTTGCGGTTGACCAGTTTCTCCATCGCCCAGTCGGCAAGCTCGGAGGCTCGCTCAAACCATTCTTCGCCGATGATTTCATGTTGTGTTGCCATGGACTGCTTCTAACGTTAATTGCACGGGAACGAAAAGGGGAAACTTAGTGCCACAAGATGCCATCAACGATGTACCGGCCATAACAGGGCCGCTGGCTGATATCGTGCAGCGCGGCGGGCATATATTTCAGGACAACATCCCTATGGATTTGACACCTAGTGTTTTGGGTCTCACATTCATTTTGGCCAGTTTGATATTCCTCCTGCGTAAAGGCCACGGCTCTAAAGGCGAAGATGGCAGAGAACGTAACGCCGGGTTTTGGCAATTCATCTTACCTAAGGATATTTACACACATATTTCGGCGCGCGTGGATATCGGGCTTTATGTGATTATCAGAATTTCTCATGCTTTTTGGGGTGTGGCTCTATTGGCATTAGTTGGCGTGTGGTCAGAAAACTTGGTTATAGGCGGTCTGCAATCTATATTCGGGGATAGTCCGGCTCTGACTGTGAATTATGGCTGGATGTTGCTCTATAGTCTTGTTTCACTATTATTTTATGACTTTGTGTTTTTCCTAACCCACTACACAATGCACAAAGTACCAGCGCTCTGGGTCATGCACAAAATTCACCACTCGGCCGAAGTGCTGACGCCCATGACTCGTTACCGTGAACACTTTATCGCAGGACCGATCTGGGTCGCAGGGCAGGCGCTAAGTCTTGGATTTGCGGCCGGTATTTTTGCCTATTTATTTAATGGCAATATTACCGAAGCGACGATCATGAATATCAGTTTTTTCCTATTGTTATTTGGGTTTACCGGCTCGTTTCGCCATTACCATGTGGCGATGCATTATCCGAAATGGCTGTGTCAATGGCTTCACAGCCCGGCCATGCATCATGTCCATCATAGCTATCTGGAACAACACTGGGACAAAAATTTTGCCGTAATTACATCTATTTGGGATCGCCTGTTCGGGACGCTCTATGTGCCAGAAAAAGATGAATATACGCCTTGGGGTATCGGGCCGGAAACACAGGGTGAATACCGAACGTTTTGGGGTAACTTCACAGGCCCATTTAGGGATTGGTGGGGGATGATACGAGGGACGGAATAATTATTTGGGCATCTTTCCTGTCAATAAAGAGATAATAGCTCCCCATCCCGTCATGGATATGCCTTTGTCACCGAAACCGTAATGGTCAGGTTGTTCATCCGTGAAAATTTGGCGATTCATTTCCCAGCCTTCCTGATCTTTGAACAATCCTTGGCCCAATGTTGGAAGCTTAGTGTTAAGTGGGCGATGCCAAATAGCGCTTCCGCACTTTTCACAAAAAGCTCGGTCAGTTAATTTGGACGAACTCCAAATTTTAATGGGACCCTTAATATCAGGAGGACTAACCGGACGAACGCCCATCCAAACTCCACCTGACCATCGCCGACACATTTGACAATGACAAACCCCGTAAGTTTTAGGGACA
>JABABK010000089.1 GCA_014238285.1 Hellea sp. | reverse complement strand
ATCCTAAATTTAGTAGCCAAACTAAAGATAAGTTAGTTTCATCTGAAGTGCGTCCAGCTATAGAAAGTCTTGTAAACGAAAAATTAAGTGAATGGTTTGAAGAAAACCCGGTTGATGCCAAGAAAATCGTCCAAAAAATTGTCGAAGCTGCCGCGGCCAGAGAAGCGGCCCGCAAGGCCCGTGATTTAACCCGCCGAAAATCTGCTCTAGATATTGCATCCCTGCCTGGTAAGCTGGCTGACTGCCAAGAGAAAGACCCTGCCCTTTCTGAAATATTCATAGTGGAGGGAGATTCTGCGGGAGGGTCTGCCAAACAGGCTCGTGATCGTAAGAACCAAGCTATCCTGCCGCTTAAAGGTAAGATCCTTAATGTTGAGCGCGCGCGCTTTGATCGCATGTTATCATCCCAAGAAATTGGAACTATGATTACGGCGCTGGGCACGGGTATTGGCCGCGAAGATTTCAACATTGAAAAACTGCGTTACCATAAAGTCGTGATCATGACCGATGCCGATGTTGATGGCGCTCATATCCGAACTTTGCTGCTGACGTTTTTCTTCAGGCAAATGCCGGAACTCATCGAGCGCGGATATCTCTATATCGCCCAGCCGCCGCTCTATAAGGTCGAACGCGGCAAATCTGCACGCTATCTTAAAGACCAATCGGAGCTAGACGAATATTTGATCGAAGCAGGCTCAGGCGATGCTTCTATGACGTTGCAAAATGGAAGCGTTATTGCGGGTGCCGATTTAATGCGACTTGCCCGCGAAGCGCTTGCGGCGCAGACCCTTATCAACCGCCTCAAATCCGAGGCCCCTGATAGCGTCATCGCTCAAGTCGCCATTGCCGGAGCTCTTGGTCCTGATACGACGCAAAAGGAAATCGACGCGGCCGCCCAACGTCTCGACATAATCGCCGATGAAGGCGAAGATGGCTGGTCCGGTGAATTTGATAGTGACGATTCATTAGTATTACAGCGCGAAGTTCGCGGCGTCATGGAACGGGTTGTTATGCGTCCACGTTTTAGAAACAGCGCCGATGCGCGCCGCTTACATAAAATGGCCCCTGCCCTACTCGAGACCTATGACGGAGTTGCAAGTTTCCGCCGCGGAGACAATGATCCCATTGAAATATACGGTCCAGCACAGCTGCTTGAAACCGTCTTTGAAGGCGGCCGTAAAGGCTTTAAAATCCAGCGCTATAAGGGCCTTGGCGAAATGAACCCGGATCAGCTTTGGGAAACCACGCTCGATGATAATGCGCGTTCCTTACTTCAAGTCCGGGTGGATGCCGCCGATGCCGCTGATGAGCTATTCACAAAACTCATGGGCGATGTCGTCGAACCTCGCCGTGAGTTTATCGTTTCAAATGCCCTTGATGCGGATGTTGATAGCTAAGCCGAAACCTAATAAGCTCCTAATAGCTGCAGCGATTGCCGTCTTTGTGGCTGCTCTGACACATTTAGGCTGCATCTTATTCGGCGCTGACTGGTATCGGTTTTTCGGAGCCGGCGAGCAAATAGCAACCTTGGCGGAACAAGGTCATTGGTACCCAACCATCATAACCGCTATTATCTCTTTTATTCTATTCGCTATGTCCATGTTCGCGCTTTCCGGCGCGGGCTTGATATTTCGGTTTCCTTTTCTACGTCTAGCACTATTTTTGATCTCGGCAGTTTTTATCCTCAGAGCTTTTTGTGCTCCCCTGATGATGTCATATTTTCCTGACAACAGCATAAAGTTTTGGATCGTAAGCTCCGGGATATGCCTTACAATCGGATTATTATTTGCCTCTGGAACTTGGCAAGTCTTGCAAAACTTTAACGCCAAATCTGACAATAATTAATCTATGTTTTGTCTTCACGGGGACGCTTGAAACAATCTCCTAAAACATGAACACAACTTAAATCTGTCATTCTGGCTTCATTCAGAGGCTCTATGATGTTATAGCCACAATACGGAGCAGACCTATGAAGCGTTATATCTATTTTTTCTTTGCCGCCTTTAACTTGGCCCTTATGTTCTCTGGAACCGCTGAAGCCACAAAATCAAGCTATCCTAGCCTGTCCTGCGCCAATGTCAGGTGTTCTCAAGGCACAGTGTGCCAAAACCTTTCAAACGGACCACAATGCGTGATCCAATCTTCCCCGCCAGGATACTATCTTCCAGGCGCGCCGACGCGTCCTCCTTATGATTCACCGCCCGGCTATTATGTGCCTACACCGCCAAGTACATATCACCCTCCATATGATCAAACGCCGCCTGGATATTATAATCCAAACCCTCCGAATTATGGCTCACAGAGCTGTGCCTATGGCGGACATTACCTATATGGTCGCTTGATCTGTAATTCTGCACCGCGATGGCGTGAGCCTTATCAAAATGGCTGGAGAAACAATCCCTATCGTAACCGGTATGACAATTGGAACCGAAACCGTGACCGCACGCCTCCGGGATATTACGTGCCGCCGACTTACCGTCCGCAGCCCACGCCGCCTATCCACTCCCGTCCAGGCCACGGCAATGTGCCGGACCCGATTGCAGCGCCACCAAACCGTACGGTTTGCCCAATGAATTATGCACCGGTTTGCGCAACGAAGTCAGTGATCTGTGTGAAAGCGCCCTGCTATCCAGTCCAAAAGACTTTTAGCAATAGCTGCATGGCAAGAGGTCAAGATTTTACAGTTCTTTACAAGGGCGAATGCCAATAGCAACTAAGCAGGCTTGAGAAGCGCAGTTGCGCTGAGTTTCTCGAGCCACTGATCTAATGCCGCGAAATCCAGAACCTTGATATTACCATAGCCCAGCTGGATAAATCCCTGTCGTTCTAATGCCTTTAAGGCTTTACCTATGGAAACTCTGGAAACACCTAACATATAGGCGAGTTCCATTTGGCGCATTTGAATGGTTCCGCGTCGATCCGCCCGCCCCGCTATTGAGATAATGAGTTTCGCAGTTTGAACATAGAGGGGTAAGCGCCTCATATCATCCATCCGCTCAAGCAAAGCATGGGATCTGTGAAGTGTGGTCACAAATAATGCCTGCAATATCTCTCTGTGTTTCTTGAACAAAGCCATAAAAGGAGCCTGGGGAATCTGATATACTTCGGCCTGTCCAACAGCCGAAATATCATGAGTGCGCGGCAACCCCGCAAACAATGTAAACTCACCAAAGACCTGCCCGGATCCAATTATTGCTGTCGCCAAAAAATCCCCGTTAACACCGTAGGTTCCAACTTTCACTGCGCCCGATTTCACAACAGAAAGTCCCGGCTTGTCATCACCTCGGCTATGAACAAGCTGCCCATCCTTATAGGTTTTGACAATTGCAACAGCGGCAAGCTTTGTTTGAATATCAGCAGGCAAAGCATCCCAAAACTCGGGAACCTGAAAATCAATTTTATCTAACATTCTCAAATGCTAAATATTTAGCATTTAAAAGGCAAGAGCTCTGTTATGTAGAATCAGAGGAGAAAGTCATGAAGCTTGAAAGTATCGTTATTCTATCCATTTTCCTGACATTTATTGTTATGGAAATTTTATTCACTCAGTTTTTTAAAAAAGCTGAGCAAAAAACGTCCGACGGGTGGGTAGATCTCATTAGCACATCGATCTTGCTGTTTATGACCCAGCCCATGATTTTAATTATCTCCGCGTTTCTCGCATATAAAATAGCGCCAGATGCCCAAGGCATGCTTAAGACATGGCCTATATGGGCCATTTTGGGACTATTCCTTGTTTTTGATGATATGACACAATATTGGTGGCATAGATTATCCCATACCATCCCCTGGCTCTATAATTTACACCGCCCCCACCATAACGCCGAATACATGTCTATCCGGATCGTTTATCGCAATAATACCTTCTACTATCTTTTCATGCCGGGCTTATGGTTTTCAGGTATCTTGATTTATCTAGGCGGTGGTTGGGTCTATGCGGGCTATATCATTGTCAAAATGACCGTCATTTACGGAGCTCATAGCGATATCAGGTGGGATGAACCTCTTTACAAAATCAAATGGCTGTCTCCTGTCATGTGGGTTATTGAACGTGTTATTTCGACGCCTTCCACTCACTCGGCGCATCACGGACGACACGCCGATGACGGCATTACCAATTACAAAGGCAATTTTGGCAATCTCTTATTCTTCTGGGACATCCTATTTGGAACCGCTAAAATCACCCGCCGTTATCCAGATTTAATAGGCGTTGAGAACCTCCCGGATACAACGATAGGCGAACAACTCCTATGGCCACTGGTCCGAGTATCCGATCCGTAATTTGCTTCACAAGCGAATGAATACAGTCTAAAGGCTTCGTCAACTGACGGAGTCTTTTTTATGGCCATTGCCCGCCCCATAGATCGGCGTTTATTTTTCTGGTTCGACAGAGCTCATACGATCTTGGCCAAGGAAGCTGACCAATTTCTATCTGATAATTCAGGCATTGGATCATCCCAAGCCTCTGTTTTAACTTATCTGGGGTTTCACGATGGCTGTGGACTATCTGAACTTGGCGAAGGCATTGGACGTAACAACCCCGCCGTAACCGGCCTCATCAACCGTATGGAACAAGCTGGCCTTGTCAAACGGGTTCACGGCGGCCTGGATGGCCGGCGCAAACGGGTTCAATTAACAGATGAAGGCTGGAGTAAACGCGAACAAGTCCGTGAAGATTATCGCATTTTCAATGAGCGCTTGACCCGAGGCTTGACCCAAACAGAGACCGATGCCGTCTTGAAATTTTTAACCCTCGCCCCCGAAAACTTAAGCAAAAATTTGAGTAAAAAATAATGGCCAAAAAGAAAACAAAAAAATCTACAAAAAAAAAAGGACCGGCAATCATTCAAGTTGACATCGTCTCAGATATTGTCTGCCCATGGTGCTGGCTCGGCGCGAGATATTTTTTTAAAGCCGTCAAACAATCTAAACATCAGATCGACGTGACTTGGCGTCCTTATATGCTCGATCCAGATGTGCCAGAAGAAGGCCTACCTTACAGGGATTATATGAAAGCCAAATTTGGCGATGAACCCTCTGACAAATTCAAAGTCATGCGCGAACACTTGGAACAAGCGGCCCCGGAAGCCGGTATCAACTTTCGGTTCAGCGATATTCCTATGCGCCCCAATACGCTCAATGCCCATAGACTGGTCCGCTGGGCGGGCGGTCAAAACCTTGGCAGTAAAGCCAAGGAAGCTTTATTCAAAGCCTTCTTTGACGATCTAGAAGATGTTGGAAATCATGACGTTCTTAGCCGGATCGCGGGTGATATTGGTATGGATGCAGACTTAGTATCAGAACTTCTAGCGGGCGAGGATGATAAGAACGCTGTCCGTGAAGAGATCATGTTTTTCAGAAATTTGGGAATATCAGGCGTCCCAAGTTTCATTTACCAAGGGCAATTCGCAGTACAAGGCGCGCAGCCAACAAAATCACACCTTGAAGCTTTTGAAAAAGCCGCTAGCTTGCCCGCGGCGCGGGATAATTAACGAAAGAGAGAGAATGGAACATTTTGAAATTGCAGGGCTCTATATCGCCCTAAACTGCATAATTTTTTTCTGGCTAACCGCCAGAGTTATCCTAAAACGTCGCAAAGAGAAAGTTTCCCTCGGCGATAATGATGACAGCGATCTTCGCAAACTTATTCGTAGTCATGGGAACTTCTCTGAAACCGCTCCTATGGCCATGATTGGGCTATTGGCCATTGCAGCTCTCAATGGGGTTGCATTGTTCATGCATATTTTTGGCGGAGCGTTTATTCTAGGCAGATTACTCCATGCCCATGGCATGATGCAGACACGAGCCATTGGTACGGGCCGCCCTGTCGGTATGATGGTCAGCGGTTTAGTTATCCTAGGCCAAGCACTTTATATCATCTACTTATTATTCATGACCTAGGAGAAACACCAATGACACATATACAAATCGTCGCCCTATATGCAGGCATAAATTTATTGCTTCTACCTATACTGATGTTCCGAGTTGGAGGGCAACGCCTTAAAACCAAAATCAATCTGGGTGATGGTGGTAGCCCGGCTTTACTTCAACGTATTCGCGCTCACGCCAATTTTACCGAAACAACGCCATTTGCTCTCATTGGCCTTTTAATCATGTCCATGCTATCTGGAACTCCGGCTTGGCTTTTACACGCCCTAGGCGGCGGGTTTACGGCTGGCCGCGTCCTACATGCTCATGGCATGGCACAGGAAAATGCTTTGGGGACTGGCAGAACTGTCGGCGCCGTCTTGTCATTGCTGACCTTTGTGACTATGGGAGCTTACTTTCTTTTCAAGGCTTTCACTGGATAGCACAATAAATGTCAGACCCTATTAATCCGGACGCTCTTCGTCCTGCGCTTGAAAGCCTCATGGCTAAAGCCAAATCTTATGGTGCAGAAAAAGCCGATGCGGTGGCAACTCATGGGCGTTCGGTCCATGTCACGGTACGCGGTGGGGAAATGGAAGAAGTTGATAACAGCGAAGGTCGCGATATTGGACTTCGGGTCATGATTGGTCAAAGACAGGCCTGCGTCTCAAGCTCTGATATATCAAATATGTCTCTGGACAAGCTAGCAGAGCGCGCGGTCGCTATGGCGCGCCTTGCACCCGAAGATCCTTATTGCGGCCTCCCGAACAAAGACGAACTGGTCACGGATGTACCAGAGTTGGAGCTTTATGATGACGCGGACCTGTCTCCAGCAGAACTGTTAAAACGGGCTAAACGCATCGAAGACGCCGCGCTGGATATTAAAGGCGTATCCCAAGCCGAAGGCATGAACGCTAACCTATCCAGCTCAGCCGTTTATTTCATGACGTCAGACGGATTTTCCAGAGGTTGGCGGTCTTCACGACACGGCATGTCCGGCATGGCATTTGCCACCGATGGTGAAGGTATGGAGCGCGATTATGATGTCCATGGAACCCGCTGGTTATCAGATTTAAAAACCCCTGAAGAGATTGGCAAGACGGCCGGTGAGCGCGTTATCGCTCGTCTTGGAGCCAGGCAATTACAATCCGGCGAAATGCCTGTCATTTTTGACAAGCGTGTATCTGGCGCGCTTATCGCTGCCCTGCTCAGCGCCATAAACGGATCATCGATAGCCCGAGGGAATTCTTTTCTTAAAGACAAAATGGATGAACAGCTATTTACGGCCAATATCAATATAATGGATGACCCTCTCATCAATCGCGGACATGGCTCCCGCCCTTGGGACGGCGAAGGCATTGCCGTAAAGCCCCTGAAATTAATCGAAAATGGTGTGCTAAAAACATGGCTTTTAAATACATCTGTCGGCAAGCAACTTGATCTACCTACAACTGGTCACGGCGCGCGAGGCATTGGCTCGCCGCCCGGCATTGCATCATCTAACACTTACATGCTCGCAGGTAAGAAAACGCTAGACACTCTCATGAAAGACATGGGCGATGGCCTACATGTAACAGAAATGTTCGGCCCCTCTCTTAACCCCAATACAGGTGATTACAGCGTCGGTGTTGCAGGTTTTAGAATTGAAAAGGGTCAACGGGCTCACCCGGTTTCCGAGATTACGATCGCAGCTAATATACTTGATATGTACCGCACACTTATTCCGGCCAATGATCTGGAATTTGACGCCTCGACAGTTGCACCAAGTCTATTGATTGAAAGAATGACCATTGCCGGAGAGTAATCCTCCCAATAACTTTGCCTGCATCTCTTACGCTGAGGACTTGGCCCTCATAACCCAGGCTGTCAAAGACGCTGGGAAAATTGCTAAAGATGCTTTTGAGGCCAATGACGCCAAAGTCTGGGACAAGGGAAAAGGCCACCCGGTTACGGATGCTGATATAGCCGTCAATGACTATCTCGCCAAAACCCTCATGGCCGCTAGGCCTGATTATGGATGGCTCTCCGAAGAAACCAAGGACGATTATTCCCGTCATGCCTGTCCTCGAACATTTGTCGTCGATCCCATAGACGGCACGCGCGCCTTTATCGACAGAACGCCCAATTTTGCCGTATCTGTTGCTATTATAGAAAGCGGCAAGTCCGTTGCTGGCGCGCTTTTCAACCCTCTAAAAAACGAAATGTATACAGCTAACCTCGGCGGCGGAGCACAGCTCAACGGTAAAACCATTCACGCGACCAATCCTGGCAAAGTCGAAAATTGCCGCATGGTCGGTTATCCGCGAAAATTCAGACGTCTCGGTTGGCCCAAAATGGACACGATCGTGGCCAACTCTATGGCTTACCGGATCGCCATGGTCGCCAGCGGCGACCGGGACGCAACGGTCTCTTTTACGCCCAAATCAGATTGGGATCTAGCGGCGGCAGAACTCATCGCCAGAGAAGCCGGCGCAACAATTACCAATCTGGGCGGGGAAGATTTTCAGTATAACCACAAATCTACATCTGAATTTGGCGTTATTTGTGCTGGCCCCGACCTTCATGCTTTGTTATTAGAACGCATAACGCCTGTGATCGACAAGTTTAAAACCAGTCAGGATAAGGTCAAAGATTTTGGATTTATGGGGACTCGTATGTCAGATAGAAAAGAAGATATGCAGCTATTACACTTGGTCATTGGCGGCGAGCTGATCGACCCGAACAAAACACAATTTATCAATCTCGAAGAAGTCGACTTCGTCGGCGCCTATGGCAATTACAATGACGCGCATGCCGCTTGGAAATCTTCGGCCCAGCGCACGGTTGATAACGCTCACATGCGCTATTTCATCCTTCATGCTCATGAGCTAATCGACCCGGATAAAGACGGCATCATTGGCTAAATCCAGCAAATCTCTTTCAACAACAGATCGCCAGAGGATATCTCGCCTCTGGCGTGACTATATCTGGCCGCAGAAGAAACGGTTATTTGCGGCTATCATATTTATGGTTTTGTTGGCGCTAGCCACGGCGGCTTACACATTCGTTGTCGCCAAAATCGTTGACGGCGCGACTGCCTTAGACAGTGATGCCGATGCTGTTGCCAATGCTAAAAAATATGCCTTTGCCATTTTACCTATATTGCTTGGCATCACGTTCATTTCTGGCATCTCAAACTACTTCCAGCGTATTCTAACCAATTCCATTGCCCTCAACGCAGTCGGCGAGATGCAAAAAAACATGCTCTCTGCCTCTCATGGAGCGGATTACGCCAGCTTCGCCAAAGAACCCACGGGCAACCGAATTTCAAAGTTCGTCCATGATGTAACAGTTATTACAAATGCGCTCATCAGGGTTTTATCTAATTTAATCAAAGACCTTTTGACGGTTGTTTTCACCATAGCAGCGATGCTCTGGCAAAACTGGATGCTGACTCTTGTTATGACAATTTTCATCCTAGCGCTCCTCCCTATTGTCGAAATATCAAAACGCATGCGAGGTAGCGCTAAAGACGTTCAAGAACATATTGGTCTCATCACGTCGGAGCTTAAAGAGAGCTTCACAGGAACGCGTATGATCAAAAGCTATGGCCTTGAAGCGCGCGAGAATGAACGCCTTGGTAAAAGCTTTGATGAACGTATAAAATTATTCCTCAAGCTTGTAACACAACAAGCCCGCGTTGATCCAATCCTAGAAGTTCTCGGCGGCCTCGCCATTGCGGGCGTTGTGATTTTCGGAGTTTTTCAAGTCAGTGGCGACATGGCTAGCGCTGGATCAATTGCGGGGGTCCTAACAGGAATTATGGTCCTATCTCCCCGACTGCGCGCCCTCGGCACGCTAAACAATGTCATCCAAGAAGGACTTTCAAGCCTAACCAGAATTTTTGACGTTATCGACGAAACGCCGACCATTACCGAAATGGACGGGGCTAAAACCCTGTCAGAAGTTCAAGGGCATGTTGCTCTAAACGATGTTCGGTTTTTATATGAAGACGGCACGGAAGCGCTTAAAGGCCTTTCTATCGAAGCCAAGCCCGGCGAAATGATCGCCCTTGTCGGAGAAAGCGGCGGCGGTAAATCGACTGTCATCAATCTCATCCCGAGGCTTTATGATGTTTCAGCAGGCTCAGTCACCATTGACGGCACTGATATACGCCATCTCACCCTGGATAGCCTT
>JABABK010000088.1 GCA_014238285.1 Hellea sp. | reverse complement strand
GGCGTGATCCACAAAAAAGGCTGTAATGAGTTTTTTTTGACCGCGCGGCGTGTCTTCTTCTCCAGTTGCCATAAAAGTAATGGTGAAATCGGCTTCGGCAGCATGGCTGATAAAATGCTTGGTTCCGTTTAAAACCCAATCATCCCCGTCTTTTTTGGCGCTAGCTGTCATGCCGCGTAGATCTGATCCGGCGCCGGGCTCGGTCATGGCGAGGCAGTCTGATTTTTCACCTCGTAGGCAAGGTTCCAGGTATTTTTCTCTCTGGGCTTTCGTTCCAGCGCACAGGATATTCGATGGCCGCGCCACACAATTCCAGTGCAGGGCATAGCTCGCCTTGCCGAGTTCTTTCTCGTAGAGAAGCCAAGTCAAAGTGTCGAGCCCAGCTCCGCCAAACTCGGCGGGAATATTCGCTGCATAAAGCCCGGCCTTAATAGCTTTAGCTCTAATCTCTTCGGCAAGGTCGCGGCGTAAGACTCCTGTCGCTTCGATCTCTGCCTCATGGGGGAAGAGTTCCTTTTCCACAAAAGAACGCGTTGTTTCGATAATCATGCGCTGTTCGTCAGTGAGTCCAAAATGCATGGCTTTAGCTTTCTAACGGATTTGGAAGTTTAGCTTGTGCTGCCGCGAAGATCGGGAGCTTTTGTGCGACCGTGCCAACAGGCGGACATGACGCACGTGTCGTTAAACTCACATGAAGTAAAAAATGATCGCCTGTTGCTAATAAACGGCCATCATCATGATGCATTTGATGGTAGACGCGTAGCTTTTTACCCTCGCCGAGCAATATTTGCGAAATGACATTAACACCGTCACCCGCGTGACATTCATTCAAATAGTTTATTTTGAGTTCTGCGGTAAAATAGCTATGACCTGCTGCAATATAGTCAGCATCACATCCGACTAATTGCATGACTTTGTCGACGGCATCTGAAAAAACCTGCGCATATCGAGCTTCATTCATGTGGCCGTTATAATCTGTCCAATCAATTGGAATAACTCGGTTGATGGTCGGGAGTAATTTGTTGGTGTCAATATCGTCAGTCGTGAGCAATTTGTCTTGCTGATTAAGCAGAGCACCTGCCGCCCAATCACGGCCCTTTAGACTTCGTAATATGCCAACCAGATTGTCATCACGAATACGTTCTAATTCTCGAATCGAATGATGGCCTGATTGTTTGTCGGACTGGGTCGCAATTTTCTGCACGAGATCATCTGTGAGATCTGGCACATCCATCAGCTTGGTCCAAGGCCATTTCAGGCAAGGCCCAAATTGCGTTATGAAATGGGCCATACCCGCTTCGCCGCCAGCAACGCGGTAGGTTTCAAACAAGCCCATTTGCGCCCATCTCAGACCAAAGCCATATATGATGGCATCATCGAGTTCTTTGGTTGTCGCAATACCATCTTTGATGAGCCAAAGTCCTTCGCGCCAAACGGCTTCTAATAGTCGATCAGCGATATGAGCGTCAATTTCCTTGCGGATATGAAGCGGATACATACCAATGCCGGATAGGATGGTTTGGGCATTTTTAATGGTCGCCGCGTTCCCGACAAGTTCTGCTAGTGGGCATAGATAAACAGGATTGAATGGATGAGCGACGATGATCTGTTCTGGTCTAGACGATTTTGCTTGAAGTTCAGTTGGTTTGAAGCCTGATGTTGATGACGCGATGATAGCGTCAGGGCTACAATGGGTTTGAACTTCGCCTAAGACCTTTTGTTTAAGTTCTAGTCTTTCAGGAACGCTTTCGCTGATCCATTCTGCGCTTTTGACGGCCTCTTCAATGGTTGGAACGTGATTTAACTGACCTTCATTTGGCAACTTATGTTCGTAGAGAGCGGGTAGGGATCGTCTTGCATTTGATAAGACTTCATTGATTTTGCGCATGGTTTCGGGGTTGGGATCAAACAGATTGACGTCCCATCCCATCAGCAAAAACCGCGCCGCCCAGCCGCCACCAATGACGCCGCCGCCAATTATGGCCGCTAAGCGGTTCATGCAGGTGCTCGTTTGGTTAGCCCAAGTTTATCGCGGACCGCTTGAGGGCCCATAATGTTTGACCCCATGTTTTCGATAATGGTCACCGCGCGAGACACGAGGCTTTCATTAGTGGCAAGCACCCCTTTATCGAGCCAGAGATTGTCTTCGAGGCCAACACGGACATTACCGCCAGCTAGCACCGCCGCCGCAACGAATGGCATTTCATTGCGACCAATAGAAAAGGCTGACCAATTCCAATCGTTTGGAATGTTATTGACCATAGCCATGAACGTATTGAGATCATCAGGCGCGCCCCAGGGAATTCCCATGCAAAGCTGAACAAGAGCAGGACTATCGAGAATACCTTCTTTGACTAGGGCTTTTGCCAGCCATAGGTGCCCTGTATCAAATGCTTCGATTTCGGGTTTAACCCCAGAATCTGTCATCATTTTACCCATAGCGCGGAGCATGCCAGGCGTGTTGGTCATGACATAATCAGCCTCGGCAAAATTCATTGTGCCGCAATCAAGGGTGCAGATTTCTGGAAGGCAATCTAATATGGGTTCCATGCGTTCTTCTGCGCTCACCATATCAGTTGTAGATTGCAGGGGTAGAGGCGCTGAGGCTGGCCCAAAATATAGATCACCGCCCATTCCGGCAGTAAGGTTAAGAATAACATCCGTTGAAGAGTCTCTAACGCGCTCTGTCAATTCCCGGTAGAGTTTGGGATCACGAGAAGACGCGCCTGATTCAGGATCACGGACATGGCAATGGACAATAGCGGCGCCGGTTTTGGCAGCTGCGATCGCGCTATCAGCGATTTGTTTGGGACTACGGGGCACGTGGGGGGATCGATCTTGAGTGCTTCCGGATCCCGTTACGGCGCAGGTAATGAATACATTTTTATTGATTTCGAGCGGCATATCTTCCCTTATATATTCTTCCATTATATTGATTGCCTGAGTACATGTTGTGCTGATATAGACGTATATATGCATAAATGGACATCCTTGTCAGACAAAACTCTGAACATTGAAATATTACTGTTCAATGAGTTTTCTAATTTGTGCCTCGCCAATACCCTTGAGCCATTAAGGGCGGCGAATACATTTGTGAGTCGTAAGTTGTATAGCTGGCGGTTTGTGACTATGGACGGCCTGCCCGCTACGTCTTCCAGCGGCATTCCCGTCATGCCGCATGATAAGTTTGACTCGTCTGTTAGGGCCGACATGTTATTCGTGATTTCAAGCTATGGTTATAGAGAGCTGGCCATTGTCGAGACTCATAATGCTATTCGGTTAGGGGCTCGAAACGCCGACGTTGTCATTGGGCTTGATACTGGAGCTTGGCTAATGGCAGGCGCAGGACTGTTAAAGAATAAAACTGCGACTGTACATTGGGACATTCTCACAAATTTTGAAGAAACCTTCCTAGACATTGATGCTGTTAGGCAGCCTTATGTGGTTGATGGTAAGATGATCACTTGTGGGGGCGCCATGGCCTCGTTTGATCTCATGTTGTTTTTGATTTCCAAACAGTTTGGCAGCGGACTGGGGTTTGATATATCAGAACTTTTTTTAAAGTCAGCAAGTCTGGATATTGCCCCTGAGATCATGGGGGCAAATACGCAAAAAGCCCCGTCTCTCACCTCACAAACAATCGCGTTGATGAAAGAGCATCAGGAAAAGCCGTTATCCATTCCAATGCTCGCTAATCAAATGGGATGTTCCCAAAAGAAATTAGAACGCGCTTTTAAACAAGAATACGGCGTACCGACGCGCCATATTTACAGGCGTATTCGCTTATCTACCATTCGGCAGCTTGTTGAGAACACGGATATACCCATTGCTGAAATTACGGTTAGAGGCGGCTATGAAAATGCCAGCGCTATGACCAGAGCCTTTGTGGCTGAATTCGGATATACCCCAAGCTCAATCAGAAAAGGTTAGTTACAGCATTTTGTAAATATCCCTTAGATATCGAGCGTGTTTTCTCTTTCCCATAGGTCTTTTTCAACTCGTCTTTACGTAAAAGCCGGCATGACGTCGTCAATAAACCGTGCCAAAGAGGCTTTCTTGCGTTTGGCGCTCATGCCCGTATCAATCCAATATGAGAATTCATCATAGCCCAGGTCTTCATAGCGTTTAATCTTGTCGATGACTTCTTGCGCGGTCCCAACCGTAAGGTCGCGGCGTAATTTTTCTGGTGCCATCATTGTGTTGGCGTCGATTTCGTCTTGGCTTAGCTCTTTGATGAGCCCTTGTGATACGGGGCGTTTGTTCTGGAACCAAGCTCCAAAATAGCAGAAATACCGGCTCAATGTTTTAGCGGCTTCAGTCGCTTCGTCTTCGTTAGCCGCGACATATGTGTGGTGTAGCAGCATAATCTTCGGGGTCATTGCTGGAAATTTCTGACGGGATGCGTCAAACTTATTCTTTAGATCGACAATTTCTTCGATGCCGTTCCAAAGGGGTGTTACTTGTATGTTGAAACCGTTCTCAACGCCAAAGTCATGACTGTTAGGGTCTCTGGCGGCAATCCAGATCGGCGGTCCGCCGTCTTGCACGGGTTTTGGCGCAGAGGTGGAGGATGGAAATTGGAAATACTCGCCATCATGGGCGCAATCACCGGCCCATAATTTACGTAGCAGCGGCGTGGTTTCGCGCATCATTTGACCGGCGACCCAAGGGTCTAGGTCAGGGTTTAACCGCTCATATTCAAAGGCATAAGCCCCGCGTGCTATGCCAAGTTCCAAACGGCCATGGGTGATAAGATCGGTCATAGCCGCTTCACCGGCGAGTTTAATAGGGTGCCAAAACGGCGCAACAACAGTCCCTGTTCCTAGGCGTACGTTTTTTGTATGACGGGCGACATCTGTAATGGTTATGAACGGGTTAGGCGCGATGGTGAATTCCATTCCGTGATGTTCGCCTGTCCAGATGGCGCGCATGCCGCCTTCATCTGCCATAGTGCAAAGATCGAGAAACTCGCTATACAAAACCTCGTGAGATTGATTTGGCGTTAGCCGTTCCATGTGAGCAAATAATGAAAAGTCCATGTTTATTTTCCTTTCAAGTCGTGTAAATTACCGGTGATTTCATCGCCAAAGTAAAGGTTAAAGTGCCGACTGCTATGCTCTTTTGCAAAGCGGGATAAAATTTGGGCCTCCGTTGATGAAGCAAACTTCAAAAGATGCAGAGTATGAATAGGTACGAATTTTCCTAAACCAGCAGGGTCAAAGTCATTATTTGATGCGAGAAAGTAAGTGTACATTGTTTGGTCTTGTTTGTTCTCGAACACTGAATAAACCGCGCCTAAATCAAATTGCAGGTTTGCAGACTTTAAATGATCTATTAGAGAGCGCCGAACGCTATCGGTTCTTTGCTCCAGTTTTACTTTTGGCAAAGCCAAACCATCAGGGGTTTCTTGAAGAAGAACCTGATCGGTAAAAGATGTTATGACGCCCGCGTAAGTATCCGATCCAGACTTGTTTTGTGTTTCTACTTTTTGTTCGAGGGCCAGGCTGAAATAATTTCCGCTCATATACCCTAATCCCCGGGATTTTGAGCCTGTGAACGCATCAATTTTGCCGATTAGGACGGCATGATCGCCAGCTTCAACGATATTTTCTACAGCGCAAGAAAACGAAACCGCATTGTTTGAGATGATCGGGACGCCTTGACGGTCGGGGTGCCAATCGACTTGAGCAAAACGATCGCCTTTGGAACTGGCGAAAATATTTGAGACATGTTCTTGCCCTTCGGCCAATATGCTGATCGCAAATCGTTTGGCCTTGGCAAACACGGGATAACAAGAAAGCTTCAAGGCCGGGCAAACAAGCAGGAGCGGAGGGTCCAGGGATACTGATGTGAAGGAATTCGCCGTGAACCCGACGGGAACTCCATTTTCATCTAAAGCCGTAACAACCGTGACGCCTGTTATATAAGCGCCAAAGGCCTGTCTTAAAGCTTTTACATCATTGATCATATTGGTCTCCGCTCAAAGTTTGGCGTTATACCGCTGCTGGATTGTCCAAGTCATGCCCAAGGTCTTTTAGGTCCTGATATCTGTCACCAATCCGGTGGTGTGGCCGGCCGCTAGACGCTGCGCCTAGCGCAATGACAACTTCATCAGCTCTCGGGGCATCTGCTATGGAGAATTGTACAGTTAGATAGTGAGAGCGTCGACCAGCATCGTTTTTGTCCATAAGCGGGATCATGACAGGCGCATTGGCGCCGCCGCGAATATTCGTAAACGCGAGATAGCTTTTTGCGCCAACAGCTTCGCGGTAGTGATTACCAAATCTCAGTGTGTGAATAAGGCCAGAGGCGTGTTCGATCTCGCCGTTGAGTCCAACGATTGCCGCTTTGCCATACGCTTCAATAGCATCTCCTCCGCCGCCAAGTTTTAACATGCGTTCAGTTAGTAATTCTCCCAGAATTGGGCCAAAGGCCATGATTTCTGGTTTGAGGTCTTCGACATAACGATCAGCCCAAGGATTGGCGACAACCGCTGCGACGGCAAACATATGCCAAGGCTGTTTTACTTTCTTGAAGCCTTCAACAAGGATCTCTTCTTCATAGGTCACAATTTTACGAATATTCGGTGTCACTGATGTCTCCATTTGTTTCGATTAGTGTCTAAAATTGTGAGGGGATTGACAAATGAAGATTTTACGCCCTAATCCATTAGTAATACTAATGACTGACTTAAGGCTTATGGCGAAATCACTTCCTCCGCTCACTTGGTTCAGGGCTTTTGAAAGCGCTGCAAGGCATCTAAGTTTTACCGCCGCCGCTGAAGAGTTAGGGGTCACTCAGTCGGCGATAAGTCAGCATGTGCGGTCTTTAGAAATTAGGTTTGATACGATCTTGTTCTTTCGTAAAGCCCGCGGGCTTGCCTTAACGGATGCGGGCCGCCGCTTACTGCCGGATATATCGACCGCCATTTCACATATTGCCTCAGTGGCAAATACCTTTGAGGCCAGTTCGCCGGATAATGTCATCACCATTGCGACAAGCGTCAGCTTTGCCCAGTGGTATCTTGTTCCAAAACTCAATGAATTCTTGACGGTTAATCCGAGTAGTTCTGTTCGTATAGTTTCGACGGTTTGGCCAGACGAATTTGTATCAACATCAGCGGATGCCGAAATTAGGTTTGGCGCCAAAAAACAGGTCGGAAAAAATGCCCGCAGGTTAGAACCAGACCAGTTGATTCTCGTGGCGTCACCGCAATTAGTAAAACCATCTCGTGAAGGTCTAGATTGGGATAGCTTGCGCCAATATCCATTTATTAAAACAGTAGGTACATCCAATACATGGAAGTATTGGACGGGTAAGGTTGGGGTCAAGTCTGAGGTCCACGGCAACATATATGTTGATTCATATGGAATGGCTGTCGATTTTGCGCGGCGAGGTGCAGGCGTAGCTCTAACCAATTCCCTTATCGCGGCGCCGAGTCTGGCAAATGGAGAGCTCAATATTGTCTACCCGCAGTCTGTCAAACCCATTGACGGATATTTTTTAGCGATTAATTCCCGAGGAAATGAGGATCAGGTCCAGAGCTTTGCGAAGTGGCTCGAATCCAATGTTCAGGACATTGCGGGTAAAATCCCAAAAAACCCCAAATAATCACTTAAACAAGTTTGCATGTCCTGTATGGACACAGTAAATTTCCGGACTTGAGTTTTACGATGGTTGCCATAAACGTGTGCACTATGCGTGCGGTCCCAATGAGTAGTGTAGATAATCACGGGGTATTGCGGTAAATAGTTTCTCTGTTAAGTCATTGTAGTGTAATTTAAAATGTATAAAAAACAAAAGTTTAGAGTTAGTATTGCGCCTATGATGGATTGGACAGACCGGCATTGCCGATGGTTTCACCGTCAATTGTCTGGGCGCATTTGGCTATATACAGAGATGGTGGTTGCGGACGCTGTTATTCATGGGCGTCGTGATCATTTGCTGGGATATAATTCAGAAGAGCATCCGGTTGTGTTGCAAATTGGTGGAAGTGATCCGGCTAAACTCGCCGAAGCCTCCAAAATTGGTGAAGGCTATGGTTATGATGAGATCAATATCAATATTGGTTGTCCATCAGACCGGGTCCAATCCGGAAGTTTTGGCGCGTGCCTAATGCTGGAGCCTGATCTGGTCGCAGAGTGTTTCGTGGCCATGCAAAAGGCGGTGTCTATTCCAGTGACCGTTAAATGTCGTCTAGGTGTTGATGAACAAAAGGAGCAGGAGACCTTACCAGAATTCATGCAAAAAGTTTCAGAGGTCGGATGTCAACGCGTGATTATTCATGCGCGCAAAGCCTGGCTAAAAGGTTTGTCCCCCAAAGAGAACCGTGATGTGCCGCCGCTGGATTACGATCTGGTCAGGCGAATGAAAGAGCAGTTCCCGGATGTGGCGATTGAGCTTAATGGCGGACTGAATGAATTGGATGTGTCGCTCAATGAAAGCGCGCCCCTGGATGGTCTCATGTTTGGCCGTGCAGCCTATCATACGCCGTGGATTTTATCTGAGGTTGACCGGATGGTTTATGATGATGATCATGGCGACATGACCCGTGATGATATTGCTGGCAGTATTATAGAATATTGCCACGCTCACGAAGATGAAGATCGAACCACTAAAGCTATGATCCGTCACATTATGGGGCTTTACGCGGGGCTACCCGGGGCAAGGTTGTGGCGTCGAACGCTCAGTGAGTCGATTGCTAAAGGGCATAAGCCTTCCGAGGTTGTCCAAATGGCATTAAATGTGCGTCAAGAATTACAAGGCGCTGCGTGATGGACATGCAAATTATCTATTTGGGCGGGGCTTTGTTTGTAGCTGGCTGTGTTGCGGGCGTATCTGCAGGGCTTTTCGGAATTGGCGGTGGCGCAATTATGGTTCCGGTCTTATATTACACATTCACCGCGCTTGGATATGATCAAAGCGTGACCATGCATTTGGCCTTAGCCACCTCTGCTTCTGTTATCGCTGTAACATCAATTCGCTCCGCCAGTGGCCACAACAAAAAAGGCGCTGTCGATTGGGAGTTGGTATGGCCGAAAAATCTAATGCAGAGCTGGGGGCTTTGGATAGGCTTTGGCGCGCTCATAGCGGCATGGTTCATTGCCAAATGGCTGACAGGCCAACAGTTGACATTGTTCTTTGGCGCCATGATGAGCTTGCTGGCGCTTCAATTTATCTTTGGGCGGCCAGATTGGCGTATTGCTGGTGATATTCCTAAAGGCGCGGCTCCACCTGTGTTCGGCGCTGTGTTGGGCGGATTTTGCGGATTGATGGGCATAGGGTTTGGGTCAATTGGCGTGACACTTATGTTGCTTTGCGGTCGTAAAATTCACCAAGCTATCGGCACAGCCGCCGCTATTGGCTTTTTCATCGGATTGCCAGCTGCAATTGGATATATGATTTCAGGGTGGGGCGTCCCTGAAAGGGCGCCGTATTCTATTGGCTATGTCAATCTTATTGGCTTTGCCACGATGGCCGTCGCGACCATATTATGTGTCCCGCTAGGCGTACGCCTAGCGCATAAACTTAGCCAAGAAAAACTCAGGATGATCTTTGGGGTTTTCTTGCTTTTAATTGCCTTAAATATGGTTCGTAGGTCTCTGTTTTAGAAAAAATTAGAGACGTAAAACAAGCGCATAAGGCGTTGCTTCGACTTTTTGGAGTTGACCCAGAAATGTCATTCCCAAGAGAGAAGTACTGAGACCTTCAGGTACGACCAGAGCTCTTACATTTCTAATCGTAACAGGGCCCACAGAAATAGACTTCAACGTGACCATTGCGGCAACATTGTCACCACCAGCCGTCCTAATAGGTACGTCATATTTCAACTCATGGAGCTTAATGCCTGCTTTTCGGGCATCTTCTGGTGTTAAGGCCACTGATCCGGCGCCTGTATCAACGAGGAAATTGATCATGCCATTATCGACGCGAGCTTGAGTCCAAAACTGACCGTCTTTTTTCGATTTAGGAATCGAAACCATAATGCCTTTTTCCGCAATGACCGGCATGGCTATTTGCGTGTCTTCGGTTTTGTTTACGGAAGAATTGTCAGCGCTTTGCTGTGCCGTTGGCATTGTTATGCCAAAATAAGT
>JABABK010000087.1 GCA_014238285.1 Hellea sp. | reverse complement strand
AAAGAACGCCCGCGAGAAGTTTGGCGTAAATCATATAAACGCAAAAATTGTCGATGTAGTTTTGGATGATTCTGGAAATATTGCGGCAGTTGTTACGGATAAAGGCGAGCAGCTAGAGGCTGACTTTTTTGTCGACTGCACGGGATTTAGGTCTTTGCTTTTAGGTGGTAAATTAGGCGTCCCGTTTAAGGATAGGGGCGATGTGTTATTGACGGACCACGCCATTGCTCTTCAGAGTCCGTATTCAACGCCAGATCAGCCTATTGCTTGTCACACGATCGCAACCGCCAAGGATGCTGGCTGGATCTGGGATATTTCACTGCAATCTCGCCGGGGCTTAGGATATGTGTATTCTTCTTTGCATACGGACCACCAAACGGCCGAGGATGTTCTGTGGCAGTATCTCGATGATGTTCCCGAGCACATCAAGCGGGATTTACAACCAAGACGTATTAAAATGAATATTGGTTACCGGGAAATCTTTTGGCACAAAAACTGCGTCGCTATTGGATTGTCGCAGGGGTTTGTCGAGCCGCTCGAAGCCACCGGGTTATTGATGTATGATGCCATGTCACGCTTTCTTGCTGACATGTTTCCAGGAAATGTTGGAGAGCTTGAAGCTTCACGAAAGGTCTTTAACCGCATCGTTGGCGAGAGCTGGGATCGCGTGATTGATTTTATCAAGCTGCACTACTGCTTGACAGAGCGAACCGACACAAAGTTTTGGCGCGATAATCGTGACCCGGCCCATATCCCAGACACGCTCCTTGAAAAACTTGAGCGTTGGAAGTTTCGGGCACCAGATGATTATGACTTTGATCGCAAGTTCGATATCTTCAATCAATTTAATTATGCTTATGTTCTATACGGAATGAAATATGGAACAGATTTGTCGAGTAAAACAAACCGTTTCGGGCAGGGCGCGCATGCGCAAAAACAGGCCCGCGAATTTGCTGATTTTGTACGAGCGGCGGGGGATCGTTTATTGCCTCACCGGGATTTAATAGATCATTTGAAAATACGTTAATTGAAAGATGGATTAGTTTTGGAAAACTCAAACCTCAAAAAACTTATTATTGTTGGCGGCGGCTCTGCGGGCTGGATGACGGCTGTTTATCTGAACCGGGTTCTTAATCACTCGAAGAAAAACTTTGATATTACCGTTATTGAAAGCCCGGATATTGGGGTGATCGGTGTCGGCGAATCTACAGTGCATAGCGTCCGGCATTTTTTCGCTGGGATGGGGCTAGATGAATTTGAGCTGGTGCGTGAAACCAATGCCAGCTTCAAACTCGGTATTATGTTTGATAATTGGCGAAAACCTGAAAACGGCAAGATGCACCGCTATTTTCATCCCTTTGAACAAATGCAGCTCGGCGTCGAGCAAGACCTGGCGACGCAATGGAACCTGCAAAAATCATCAGATGGGAAACGATATGATGAATGGGTCAGCGCATCCCAGGCCTTGCTGGAAAAAGGCCATGGCCCCAAAAATGATCAGTCCCATCAATATCAAGGTGCCGTCCCTTATGGCTATCATATCGACGCGGTTTTGCTCGGCCGTTATCTTCGCCGCAAGGGCGTTGAAGCGGGGATTACCTATGTAGAAGCCACGGTATCAGATGTGAATGTGGTCGATGGTAATATCGAGAGCGTTGAGACGAATGAAGAGCGGTATAGCGCGGATTTCTTTATTGATTGCACCGGGTTTCGCGGAGTCTTGATCGGAGCTCTCAAGAAAGATAATTGGGTTTCATTTAAAGATGCCCTTCCTTGTGATCGCGCCGTGGCGATGCAAAGCCCGCTCGAGCCCGATGAAATACCAGTTCCGTTTACGACAGCCACAGCCATGGATCATGGCTGGGCCTGGAAGATTGACCTGAATAACCGCCGGGGATTTGGCTATGTTTATGACAGTGCTTATCTTTCCCAAGAGGAAGCAGAACAAGCCTTAAGAGCACATGTTGGCCCGGATAGAAACTTCACCAAATGCGTTCATATGCGGTTTCGTACAGGCTGCCGCGAAGAGACGTGGGTTGGAAATTGTATTGCAACAGGCCTGGCCGGCGGGTTTATTGAACCCCTGGAATCGACAGGGCTTCATCTCATAAACCTTGCGGCCGGATTGATGGGCACGCATTTGCTTAGCCTTGATCGTCCAGATGCCGCGCGGCGTTCATTCAATCGTTTGATGAGCGCATTCTACCAAGACTTAAAGCAGTTCATTGTTTTGCACTATTGCCTGACAGATCGGGATGATACGCCGTTTTGGCAAAATGCGCCGGCTACCGTTGACCATTGTGAATGGCTCAAAGATCAGTTGGAAGTCTGGAAGCATAAAACATGTGAGTTTTATGATCTTGCTGGAAGCTCTTCATCAATATTCTCCGATGAAAATTACCGCTATGTCCTTTATGGAATGCAGCACTATCCTGATCTAGATTTAAATCTAGATACCGAAGACTTATCCGTTTTTGAAACTGCCCAGAAAATCCGCGCAACAGCTTTGGCCCGAACGGAGCCAATGGAAGACTATTTGCGGTCTCTGGCGATCTAGAACGGCGAAGAAGACTTTGCCTGATGACGGCCAATGTGTAAAAGCGAACATTCTGTGTGTAGTTGTACCTTTATTCGCAGATGTCCAAAGCGCGAGCCGAAGTACTTAATAGCACAATATCATAGTGTTCGGAATAGATAAGACCTAATTTAGGTATGCTGTCATCACAAATATCAAACTCACGAGCTTCACACGTGCCAACTGGTAGATAAAATGCCCACGGATTGTCACCGCCAATATTGTGGCATATAAGCTTCCCCTCAGCGAGCGCTGTGGAGCTGACCCACAATTGAGTGTTAGTCCATTCTTTTTTATTCTTGCCGTGTGGTTTAACCCAGACGTATCCAAAATTGATCCTTCCACTATGTTCTGTACGGTGATTGGGTGGTATCTGATAGTATTCAAAAGTCGCTGTTTCCGAGACTTCTTGGATCGGTTTGATCCCGAGCTTACCATTACGTCGTGTCAAATCAAGGCGCATCTTTGTGTCAACTTTCAGCAAGTCGTCAGCCGTAATAATACCCATTAGAGAGGCCGGAGTATCGCTTAGATCATCGGATTCCCATAATAGGCCTAGTCTGAAATCGTTATCATTCTGACTGCAGCCTAGTAATAAAAATAAGGCAATTAACAACGGGATGCACTTTATTTTCTTCATGGTTCGAAGTTAGGCGAGATAAGATAAAAACTCAATCAATAGGTTTAGTGAGCCGTTGCGCCTAAGATTAGTTCAAAGCACTTCAGGCAGATTACAATTTGATGAAGATTTTTTTCTTGTACAGGCAAAGTCCGACGAGCCAACTGATCACGACAAAACTTATAGCGTAAATCAAAGATCCCGCTTTGGGTCCAAAAACAGGTTCTATAAAACCGCTAAAAATCCAGTTTTGCAGAGATGTATCGGGCCCGCCAAACCATGAGGCTTGAATGACGCTAGCCAGTAGGACTGATAAAATCCACGCAAACACATAAAGGGCGAGGGGATTGGTTCCGTAAACCACAAACGGTTTGAATATTAGGTTTAACTTCATGACGTCTGCGAGCCAAATAATCAGTGCCAAGACCAGCGCCGCACAGCCCGAACTGTAGAGTACATAAGAGCTTGTCCAGAGGGATTTGTTAATCGGGAAATATTGCCCCCAGAGAAGCCCAATACCGATGAATATCGCGCCTATTAAACAGAGTTTTATAAGCAGCGAATTGATGGAAGTTTTGTTCTTTACCAAAATCCCCATGCCATAACCGATCAGCACATTCGCCGTGGCGGAAACACTGCCGAGTAAACCTTCGGGATCAAAGGCAAAACCGAGACCATTCCACATATGGGCTTTTCCGATGAGGGCGAGATCAACATTGCGTGCTATGTTGTTGCTCTTATCAAAGGGCGTCTCGTCGCCAAAGACGACGAAGATTGCCCAATAGCCCAAAAGAACGATGATGGTCACGGGTATAATAAGACGCTTACCTGTAAATAAAACCAATAAGCCAGCCAAAGCGAAGCAAATGCCGATACGCTGCATTACGCCCATTATGCGAAAATTTCCCACATCCAGATTGTAAAATGGAAAGGCGTGTAATAATATTCCAACCAGGAAAATAAGGCCAGCGCGTTTTAAGATTGTTCGGCTGGCCTTCGGCTTTGGAAGTTCTTCAAATTTACCAAATGAGAAAGCCATGGATAGACCAACGGCGATTAAGAAAAATGGAAATATCAGATCGGTCGGTGTACATCCATTCCAATCTGCATGGCGCAACGGGGCGTAAACATGGTTCCAGCTGCCCGGATTATTGACCAAAATCATCGCGGCTATACTCAATCCGCGAAAAACATCGAGAGCTACTAATCTTTGCCCGGCCATTATGCGAATTTATCCTGAAAGAGTAGGGCCGCGCCGATTAGCGGGGCTTCAGGATTGATCAAAATTTTGATTGGAATTTCTTCAATATAGGATGACAGTCGGTCTCTATTATAAAACCTTTGAAGGGCGTTTTCTTGTTTTAAAAATTCTAACAGTCTTTCACCAATGCCGCCGGCAATAACAGCGCCGCCGCGCGCGCCGTGTACGGCAACCAAATCTCCCATGGCGCCCATTATGGCTGCGCTACGAACTCGGCATAATTCCAGCGCAATAACATCATCATTTCTGGCTTTTTCAAGCAGAACAGCCGGTTCTTGCCTGACATAAGGCACGCCGTGACGTTCGCAAATTGCTTCATGAACATCGTCCATGCCGCGGCCAGACGCTATTAATTCAAGAGAAATAAAAGCGTGTTTCTTCTTCAAAATATCGACGATCTCATATTCTTCAGGCGTTTGCGGTGGGTAAGCCATATAGCCGCCTTCGCCGCTAACGACTTCCCAGCCTGAGCGAGTTTTAAAAAGGATAGCCGTACCAAATCCTGTACCAGGACCTGCAACGAGCGTCGGATGGTCGGGAATGGGTTTTCCCTCGGATATCATTATAAAGTCTTCAGGCGCTAAAACCGGGATTGCGCGGGTCATGGCGGCAAAGTCATGATTAATAAGGGTTTTTTTAAATCCAAATTGAGTTTGAATATCTTGTTCAGTAATCGTCCAGCCGCGACTATGCATTGTGATGGAGCCGCCAGTTTTAGGCCCGGCAAAGCCTAGGCTGGCTTGGCTTGGCTTGACAGGAATTTTTTGTAAGTAATTTTGCAACAGTATTTCAAAGGACTCTTGTTCTGGGCCTTGGATTTTGACAAAATGAGAGACGTGAGCTCGTCCGGAGTTCGTTATGTTAACGATTCCAAATCGAACATTTGTGCCGCCAACATCGCAAACGAGAATATTTTCAAGTGCCTTGTCCATACTTCTTTCTTTCGCCGAAATGGCAGTCTACACAATAAAACTAATTCAGTCCAAAAATACAAAATGGTATTGAAATTTGTTATAGTGGTATTATAATGGTATGCAATACATGTAAATAGAAAACTCCCATTCAAAAGGGACGGGGAAGAGAATTGTTATGATTTTATCGACATTGGATTTGGCAATTATTGCCATTGTGCTCATATTAATCGTTGGCGTCGGCATCGCCTTAAGAACCAAGGCCGCCAAAGATAGCGAGTCGTTCTTTTTGGGTGGCCGCAATATGCCGTGGTGGCTTTTAGGCACGTCAATGGTCGCGACGACCTTCGCCGCCGATACGCCGAACCTCGTCACTGGCTTAGTTCGTGAAAACGGTGTTGCAGGTAATTGGGGTTGGTGGGCATTTTTGATCACCGGTATGCTGACGGCATTTATCTATGCCAAGCTTTGGCGACGTATGGGGGTTGTAACGGATATTGAGTTTTATGAAAAACGCTACTCTGGAAAACCAGCCGCGTTCTTGCGGGGGTTCCGAGCTGTTTACATAGGTATTTTCTTTAACGTCATGGTCATGGCCAATGTTACGCTAGCGTTGATAAAATATAGCAATGTTCTGTTTGGCGTTCCGGCGGAAGTCATTGTTTTAATTGCAGGTCTAGTGGTTGTAATCTTAAGCTTGTCCGGCGGTCTATTAGGCGTGCTTGTCACCGACTTCTTCTTGTTTATCCTTTCTATGGTGGGCGCAGTCGCGATTGCGATATATGCTGTCAATCATCCCGATGTTGGCGGGTTAACCGCTTTGATGGACTCCCCGGCTCTAGAGGGTAAAACATCCTTTGTGCCTGATTTTGGCGACCCTAATCAATATGTGCCTTTATTCTTAGTGCCTCTATTAATTCAGTGGTGGAGTGCTTGGTATCCTGGATCAGAGCCAGGGGGCGGCGGTTATATCGCACAAAGAATGTTGGCTGCAAAAGATGAAAATCATGCGACAGGCGCGGCTATATTCTTCAATATCGCCCATTATTCCCTGCGTCCATGGCCTTGGATATTAGTGGCTCTGGCATCTCTTGTGGTGTTCCCAAGTTTTGAATCTATCCAAGTAGCATTGCCTCATGTTGACCCTGATTTGATCGATCACGATCTGGCCTATCCTGCCATGATGACCTTCTTGCCTAAAGGCTTGATGGGAATCGCGGTAGCGTCAATCTTCGCAGCTTATATCTCGACTATGTCGACTATGTTAAACCTAGGGTCATCCTATGTCGTGAATGATGTTTACTGCCGTTTTGTAAATCAAGACGCGAGCGAGAAGAGCAAAGTTAAAGTGGCCCGTATCATAACAGCTGTATTGATGATTGCAGCGGCACTCCTGGCGCTGATCCTCCAAAGCGCGACCCAAGCTTTCCATCTATTATTGGCGGTCGGCGCGGGAACAGGACTACTGTTTTTCCTAAGATGGTTCTGGCTTAGAATTAATGCCTGGAGCGAAATCAGCGCTATGGTCTTATCGTTGCTTGTGGCGTTCTATTTTGAATTCTTCGGTCCTGAATCCATGGAGACTTGGCAGAAATTTGCCCTAGGCGTATTCATCACCACATTTGGTTGGATTATTGTGACAATGCTGACGAAACCAACAGAAGCTTCTAAGCTTGAAGAGTTTAAAGCATCTATTGCAACGGCCAATACGCAAAGTCTTCGCCGCGGTGTTTTCGCAGCTGTCTTGGCTAGTCTTGCTGTGTACGGCGTATTGTTTGCGACCGGTAGCGTGCTCTATGCCCAGTATTCATTTGCCGCTCTATATGGCGGCGTCGCGATAATTTGTGGTTTACTTTGTAAAAAAATCTATCAATCTGTTTGATAGATTTCCAACCAAGAATGAAGATAGGCAAATCATGAGTCAGTCCGAGAATAGTAACCCGGTTTACCCCGTCCCTTCCGCGTTTGCCGCCAAGTCCAATCTGGACGCTGCGGGTTATCAGGCGATGTATGATCGCTCTATCGCAAACCCTGAAGAGTTTTGGGGGGAGCAAGGTAAGCGGCTGGATTGGATGACGCCTTATACGGTGGTTAAGGATGTCAGCTGGGATAAATCTGATCTTCATGTGAAGTGGTATTCAGACGGGGTTTTGAACGTCACAGAGAATTGCCTTGATCGTCACCTAGAAACGCGCGGTGATAAAACGGCGATCATCTTTGAAGGTAATCATCCCGATGATAGCCATATGCTGACTTATAAAGAGCTTCACAAAGCTGTCTGCCGCTTTGCTAATGTGATGAAAGCAAATGGCGTTAAAAAAGGCGACCGCGTTACGATCTATATGCCCATGATCGTTGAAGCAGCGCTTGCCATGTTGGCCTGCGCCCGGATCGGCGCGGTACATTCTGTCGTCTTTGGCGGCTTTAGCCCTGAAGCTCTAGCAGGCCGTATTACCGATTGCGAAAGCACATTTATCATTACGGCGGATGAAGGCAAAAGAGGTGCTAAAACAGTGCCTCTCAAAGCTGCTTGCGATGCTGCCTGCGATATCGCCGCGAGAGCCGGTCAACCGGTGAAGACGGTTCTGGTTATTCGCCATACATCAGGTGATGTGAATATGCTGGATGGCCGAGACGTGTGGTATCACGAGGCCCTAGAAATTGTCTCTGATGAATGCCCGCCGGAGCCTATGAGCGCCGAAGATCCTCTGTTTATTCTCTATACCTCTGGCTCTACCGGAAAACCTAAAGGTGTGATGCATACAACAGGCGGCTATCTCGTCTGGGCCTCCATGACCCATGAATATGTTTTTGATCTCAAAGAAGAAGATGTGTTTTGGTGCTCCGCCGATGTGGGCTGGGTCACAGGCCACACCTATATTGTTTACGGCCCGCTCGCCAACGGCGCAACAACCCTGATGTTTGAAGGTGTTCCAACTTACCCTGATGCGTCACGTTTCTGGCAGGTCTGTGATAAACACCAAGTCAGCCTGTTCTATACCGCCCCAACCGCCATACGCGCGCTGATGCGCGAAGGTGAGGGACCTGTAAAAACCACGGACCGCTCGTCTCTACGATTGCTCGGCACTGTCGGTGAACCGATCAATCCAGAAGCTTGGGAATGGTACTTCCATATAGTCGGCGAGGGCAGGTGTCCCATCATAGACACATGGTGGCAGACCGAAACCGGCGGCACTATGATTGTGCCTCTACCAGGCACAACGCCCATGAAGCCGGGCGCAGGGTCACATCCTTTCTTTGGCATAGAGCCAGCTCTTGTTGACGCAGAAGGCAATGAGCTTCAGGGCGAGGCCGAAGGTAATCTGATCATCAAGAATTCATGGCCGGGCCAAATGAGAACCGTTTACGGGGATCATCAGCGCTTTGCCGAGACTTACTTCTCCGCCTATCCGGGTAATTATTTCACTGGTGATGGCTGTAAGCGCGATGCAGATGGTTTTTATTGGATCACCGGCCGTGTTGATGATGTCATAAATGTCTCAGGCCACAGAATGGGCACGGCCGAAGTTGAGAGCGCTCTCGTCTCTCACCAAGCCGTGGCTGAAGCCGCTGTTGTAGGATATCCCCACGATATCAAAGGACAGGGCATATACGCCTATGTTACGGTCACAGCAGGCACAGACGTTTCTGACGAGCTTCGCAAAGACCTGACCAAACATGTCCGAAAAGAAATCGGCCCAATTGCGACGCCTGATCTGATCCAGTTCGCGCCGGGCCTTCCCAAAACACGCTCCGGCAAGATCATGCGCCGTATCCTACGCAAAATCGCAGAGAACAGCTTTGATAATCTAGGGGATACATCTACCTTGGCCGAACCTGAAGTCGTGGATGATCTTATTGAAAATAGAATGAATCGGTAAACTGTTCGTCTGAGTTATGAAATGGTAAAAAATTGATATCCCGTATTAGCTCAACAATTTACAAAGTTTGGAAAAGGCCCAAGCTTCAACATCGGTTTCTGGTTGATAGCTGGTTTTTAGCTCACTAACGTCGATAAGACGATCGGTTTCGCTAAAACTATAATTGGCCGCTTCATTATACATAACGGAATATAGGAAGTGGACATGATCTTTGGTTTGTGCGTGCGTAACGTTCGGGTTATGAAAATGAAATGTCGTAAGGAAATCTTGTTTTTCGTGTTCAAGCTCTCCGGCACATTCAAAATCAATGACCCACACTTTGTCGTTTTTATCTAATACGAAATTGGCAAGTTTGGCGTCTCCCAAAAATAACCCACTTGAATGGAGCGTGGATATGATGTGTTGGGCTTGCATGAGATGATCAATATTTAGGTCGCCGTCTATCCTAGTATTCATAAGGTTTTTCCCTTGAATTCGGGCCATGACTAAAGCATTTTTATGTATGAACTTTTCATAAGCAATAAATTTCGGTGCCAATGAATCCAACTTTTGTTGTTTTAGGCGTTGAAAAAAATTATACTCTCGGTGAAGTAAGGAATAACCGTCTCGACCATCGGGTAGGACTTGCCCGTTCTTATATCCGATTTTTATGATAACATCTGTGAAATCATCTTGGTCAATATCGAATGCCCCAAATACTCCGCCTTTCCCACCTTGAGCCAGAGCTTCGAAAACAGGAAAGCGCGTTAAAAAATCATTGATCGGTTTTTCAGAAATAACTGGATGAAGAAAATCATTGAAAATATCGTTCTTGTTTTCAGGAATAGCATGACTTGGTTCAGAGCGATTATCTTCAACCTCTTTACCATCTATAGTGATGGTGTCCCCTTCATATGCCCCATATCTATAATAAAGCGGAAACCCACCACCGAGAGGCTTAGCAAAGGGAATGGTCGGGTGGGTATGACGAAAAGGCTCTAATGCGATAGTCAAATCAGTGATCAATTTTGAATATTGTTCAGGTTGCGTATTTGAATCAAGATAGCCAACGATTAATTTCCCAACTTGCGAATAGCCGAGAAGTCCAGCATTGAGTTTTCGAAGTACTTTATCTGAGGCTACATATTTATAGCTTATGTTATTTTGCTCAAAGACAGGCGCGACCGCATTCAATGTATCCACAAATGTCAAAAGGGTAGCGGAAATATAAATTTTCCACCCTTGTTTATTATTGACGGGGGCTCCCGAAAAATACCAAGTTTTACTGTCTTGGTTTTTTTTAGGGAG
>JABABK010000086.1:6913-10675 GCA_014238285.1 Hellea sp. | reverse complement strand
GCATTTGCTATGGTAACACGTTCTGTTTTTGCTTTTAGGATAGGGAAGGGAGATACGGAAATTTCACCGTCAATCTGCACATCCCGTCCGAGCTCTTGGGTCAATTGATCTTCAATCGCGGATTTATAGACAGAATTTGGTATTAGAAACGGTATGGCAATGGCCGCGATCAAAATGACCACTATGAATATTAAGGCGCCAAAGAATAATTTCCGCATGTCTACAAACCTTGATTCTGGACTTTTGGTCCAATTAATCGACTATCATAGCTGTTTTTTAGCGAAACCCCAATACGCAGCTGTAAAAACACTTCATCACAACTGCATACATGCCCTGTTCATTTCCATAAAATATCGTATAGTTAATCCAAATTTGTAGGAGGACTATATGTGTACACATGATCATCATCACGATCACAATGAAGTCGTGGATAAATATACGCGGGACATGCTCAGTCGCCGAAACATGGTTCAAGCCTTGGCAGCTGGCGGCGCAATCACCGTTGCTGGCCCCGCTTTATCAGGTTGCAAGACAAATGCTGAAACGGGCGCGAAACAGTTTTTACTGGTCGGCGATAGTCAGCTTAGCCAAATGGCTGCCTCTAGTTGGGCGGAAGCCAAGCAAAAAACGCCAACCTCTACAGACCCGCGTTATTTGGGACGACTAAAGGGAATTGGTTCAAGGATAGCTCGCGGGGCGAATAAAGCGGATGAAACTTGGGACTATGCTGTATTCGATACCGATACTAAAAATGCCTTTGTTTTGCCGGGCAACCGCGTTGGCTTTTACAAAGGTATGATGGATTTTGCTGAAACCGATGACCAAATCGCTGCCATCATGGGGCACGAAGTCGGTCATGTAACAGGCAAACATGCGGCTGAACGTGTCAGTCAGCAATTGGGCGGGCAATTAGCTGTTGCTGGCGGAACGATTTTAGCAGGATCTCAATTATCCAAAAAATGCCGGACAACAGCTCGTACTCAATCCGAGTATAATAACTGTATGAACAAAGCTAATCGCAATACGCAGCTTATCGGCGCTGCTCTGGGTATGGGATTTACTGTTGGTGTTATTTTGCCGTTTTCTAGAAAACATGAAAGTCAGTCTGACTTGTTAGGCGCGAAATACATGCATAAAGCTGGGTATGATGCTTATCAGTCTGTAAAACTTTGGGAAAAAATGGCTGAGAAGAGTACTAGTCGTCAGCCAGAATTTATGTCGACACACCCGGATCCTTCACGCCGGGCCCGTGATCTTCATAACTATATCAAGTATCAAGAAAAACTAGGTAGCCAAGGATGGCAATCTATTGCTATGCCGAAAAACTCTTAGAGGCTTAAGCGCTTAATTGAATTTAGTAAGAACACAAAAAGTGGGTGAGTAATTTCCGGTTTTTGTGTTTATTCTATTGTAAAATGTTCAATCCGTTCAAAATACGGCTTGTAGAGGCGAGTAGCTTCGTATAATAGCTGGCGCGCTACATGTATGGGCCGCCTTAGCTCAGTAGGTTAGAGCGCCGGTTTGTGGAACCGGAGGTCCTTGGTTCGAGACCAAGAGGCGGTACCATTTTTCTATTTTCTGAGCATTTCTGCAAAATTTGGGATGATTAAATCATCTTCCAAATACTTGCTGTCCCTTTGTTCCATAGGGAAATCAATTAAGCGGCCTTTTAGCCGTTCCTCATCAAATTTTTGTAGTATTTGATTGCGAGCTTCGAGCAGCTCATCCATGAATTTTTTGTCGTTTTGTCCCAATTTTCCCTCCCCCAAGGTGTTTCTAACAAATTTCATACACTAAGACAATTATTGATTCGTTAGCGTGTCAAATTTTAAGTGCCCGTTTACCATAACCTATTAGTCTTAAGGGGTTGGAGGCTTATATGGGCAAGATTGCTCTAGAACATTTAAAAGAAGACGATATCAGGATTTTGGTTCGACACCCAGATGCAGAGAAGCGCGCCAATGCTGCATTGCGCATTTGCCGGACCTATAGAAATGCCGAATTGTCCGACAAAGAAAAGACCTTCGCCCATGATCTGCTTAAGTTTATGGCTCAGGATGCGGTCGACATGGTAAGGCGAGCTTTGGCAGTAACGCTGAAGAACTCGCCAGAACTGCCTAGGTCAGTCGCTATTAAACTCGCGACTGATATTGATAATATCGCAATCCCGGTTTTAGAAAGTTCGCCTGTCTTTACAGACGATGATCTCATCGAGGTGTTAAGGTCTCGCGCTGCCGCAAAAGTCACGGCTGTCGCAAGGCGCCCAATCGTGAGCGGCAATCTTGTAAGAGAAATCGTACGTTACGGAGATAGCCAAGCTGTCGCCGAAGTAGCCGCCAATGACGGCGCTATTATTGACGAAAAAACGGCCGAAGATATTTTGGAATTTTACCATGATGATGATTTGATCAAAGAGGCGTTTATTACGCGTCGTGATCTTCCCGTCGGTATTATGGAAAAATTGATCACACAAATTGCCGAAGAAGCGGCTGTTATACTCAATCGAGATTATGAAATTGATGGGCAGAAGGCTGTCGATATTGGAAATAAGGTGAGGGAACGTGCCACCATCGAGCTTGTAGGTGAGGACTTGCGGGAGCGAGAAATGCGCGAATTCACTGAACATTTGATACAAAACGGGCGATTGACGCCATCTCTTATCATTCGCGCGCTCGGATTAGGACGTATGTCCGTGGTGAAATATGCTTTGGCGACAATGGCTGGCGTTTCGTCAAATAAGGCGGACTTGATGTTATTCGATGCCGGGCCATTTGGCTTAAAGTCACTCTGCGTTTTGGCTGGGATGAATGACCTTAGCACCCGTATTATTCGCGCAGGGTGCGCAATTTATCGCGACCTGGAAATTTCAGGTATAGAATATGATGCTGAATATTTTCAAACACTGATGCTGCAGCGTATCTTGACGCTACCGCTTGAAATTCCGGAGATCGACCAGAAATGGTTGATGGAGCGTTTGGATGCTGCTCAAGAAGAAGCGGCCTAAATTAAATTTGGATTAAGTCGAAAACTGTTCTCGCAAGATTTTCTCATCCAGAGCATGATCCGCATTAAAAAGCAGGTTAATCGATGTAGATTTATCCTGCTCCACCGTGACTTTCGAAACATTTCTAATCTCTTGATTATCAGCCGTCGCGCTAATGGGTCTCTTGTCGATATCAAGGTTTTCAAATACGACTTTAGCTTTTGAGTGCAAAAGCGCCCCGCGCCAACGGCGTGGCCGAAAGGCACTTATTGGGGTTAGGGCGAGGATCTCAGCGCCCAAGGGAACAACTGGACCGTAAGCTGATAGATTGTAGGCAGTGGAACCAGCTGGCGTCGCAAGCATAATGCCATCGGCGATTAGTCGGTCTAAACGTTGGCGACCATCGACACTGATTTGAATATGAGCCGCTTGACGGGTTTGTCTAAAGAGAGCGACTTCATTAAAGGCGAGTTCCTCGAAGGTGCCGCCGCGTGCTTCGGCGGTCATTTTCAACGGGGTAACGATTGCGGCCTTAGCCTGAGTGAGGCGGTCTATGAGGCTGTCTTCGTTATATTCATTCATCAAGAACCCGATAGTGCCTTTATTCATACCGTAAACGGGCAGGCCGCGTTTAAGCAGGGGCATATATCGGCGCAGTGTTTGTAGCATAAAGCCATCACCACCAATAACAATTACAAGGTTATTTTGTTTAAATTGATCGTTATCAATTATTTTGGTGAGTAAATTTTTTATCTTTAATGATTTTTTATTTTTATCAG
>JABABK010000086.1:0-6903 GCA_014238285.1 Hellea sp. | reverse complement strand
GTCGTGATCACCATACTTTGCGATTAATCTACGCTTAGCTTCTTTGGCTTCATGTCGGTCACTCGCATGGAATGATATTTTTCCAATATGTCTTGGATTTTCAGACACATATATCTCCTGATTTCCAGCGATATGTGGGCTTTTTAAAGGCCATTGTCAAAGAAACAGGTCTATTCTGTTGCCATTTCTTTTTTCATATATTCAATCAAGGCTTCTAAATCTTCACTTTTGCGCAGACCAACAAAACTCATGCGATTACCAGGCATAAATTTGGCTGGGTTTTGGATGTAGCCCATTAAATTTTCGTCCGTCCAGATCAGGTTTGAGGCTTTCATCGTAGATGAGTAGTTAAAGCCATCTTTAGCGCCAGCTTTTGCGCCAAATATGCCGGATAGATTTGGCCCTACCTTGTTGCGTCCGCCTTGTTCAAGGGTATGGCAGGTGGCGCAGCGCTTATATAGAACTTGTCCGCGGTCAGGTTTTGGAGCGGCCACAACTATGGGTTCTGCGGATTTTGGGACCGCATTATCAGGTGTTTTAGTAGTTGTGACGATTGATTTTTCAGGATTTGTCGTCTTTTTGACGTTTTTTTCGCCACAAGCTGAAACGAGTGTCAGGGTAAAAATAGATAGTAAAATTAATGGCTTATGGCTCATCATCTGTTAGTCCTTTGCAAGCTTTAGTCGCTTTTAGTACTTGATTAACCGTTTGAATAGGGGCAAGCTTGACGCATCGACACTCATAAGGAGTGTTATTCAGAAGCCTAAATGGCATTTTTGGGGAAGTATTTATGGATATTGTATCTTTAGTTATCGGTTTAGCGTCTGGCGCTCTTGGTGGTAATGTCGCGGGTGGCATCATGAAGTCACCTATGGGCACAACTGGCCGTAGTGTTACCGGTATCGTCGGCGGCGCAATTTTATCATTTGTGGCACAGCAAATGGGCATTGGCGGTTTGGGTGATCCAACTGCAGGTGCGATGAGCGTTCCAGCGATCGTCAGCAGTGTATTATCAGGCGGCGTAGGTGGTGGTGTTCTTACCGCGATCCTCGGCATGCTTAAAAAATAGAATTTTTTAATTCAAGTTTTAACGCGTCCTTTTAGGGCGCGTTTTTTTATGACTGCGCCGAATTGACTACTAGCCCAGCGCTTGGCATGTTTATATGCGACTTTTTTCATATTAGTGATTTCTAGTATGTTTATTTATCGGAGTTCTCAATGACTTATGCCGCGCCCGTTAAAGCCATGAATTTTTTGCTGAAATATGCTGCCGGTATTGATAGTGTTATTGCTCAGCCTGCATTTTCCGATGTTAATGAAGAATTGGTGACGGATATTCTTTCGGGTGCAGCTTCATTTTCGGAAGATATTCTCGCCCCGATCAATAGAAATGGCGACTTACATCCTGCAAAACTTGATGGCGATGACGTCATTGCGTCTCCAGGTTTCAAAGAAGCCTATCATTCATTTGTCGAGGCGGGTTGGCTTGGTTTGCCAGCGCCAGAAGCGATTGGCGGTGCAGGTCTACCATCAGTCATTAGCGTTGCGGTCAATGAGATGATATATGCATCTAATATGGCGTTTGGGTTATGTCCTATGTTGACTGCAAGCGCTGTCAAAGCAATTGCAGCTCACGCTTCAGAAGACTTAAAAAATATCTATGTGGAGAAAATGGTCACGGGCGAATGGTGCGGCGCCATGGATTTGACGGAGCCGCAAGCCGGTTCTGACCTTGGGCCAGTCCGTTCTAAAGCCGTTCCAAATTCTGACGGGACTTATTCGATTTCCGGTCAGAAGATATTTATCACATGGGGCGATCATGATTGCGCGGAAAACATTATTCATCTGGTTTTGGCCCGGCTCCCGGATGCGCCCAGTGGATCCAAAGGTATATCGCTGTTTTTATGCCCTAAATATATGGTGAATTCGGATGGGAGCCTCGGCGAGCGCAATAGTTTCAAGGCGATTAGCCTAGAGCATAAACTTGGTATCCACGGGTCACCGACCTGTGTGATGGAGTTTGAGGGCGCAAAAGGTTGGTTAGTCGGTGACGAAAACCGCGGGTTGGCCTGTATGTTCACCATGATGAATGAGGCCCGCCTATTTGTCGGCGTTCAAGGCGTTGCAATTGGCGAGCGTGCCTATCAAGCCGCCTTAATTTTTTCCAAAGACCGTGTCCAAGGGCGGGTTATTAACGGCGATCGAGGTGATCCAATTATTGGTCACCCTGATGTCCGCCGGATGCTGATAGATTCCAAAACACGGCTTATGGGAGCGCGGGCGATTTGCATGGCAACCGCGGCAGCCTCAGACATTGCTAGCGTTGCTGAAGATGAGACAACCCGTAAAAAGGCGCATGCCAGAGACGTTCTTCTAACGCCGATTGCCAAAGCCTATAGTTCTGATATCGGCGTTGAGGTGGCCTCAGTCGGCGTTCAAATTCACGGCGGAATGGGATTTATCGAAGAAACTGGCGCGGCGCAGCATTATCGTGACGCTAGAATTGCCCCTATTTATGAGGGCACGAACGGAATTCAGGCCATGGACCTAGTTGGCCGTAAAATAAGACGTGACGGCGGAGAGGCCATGAATGACCTTATCACTGATTTACGCGATATATTGGCTATGGCTGGCACCGTAGACGGCGCGCCTGAGACAGCGCTAAAAGAGGGTCTCAACACATTGCAATCCGCAACCGAGACAATATTGAGTGCCAATGAACTAGATGTGTTGGCTGTGGCGACAAATTACCTCCAATTAGCAGGGCGCGTTATTTCAGGTGCGTTTTTAATTAAAGCGGCTTGCAACGGCCTAAAAGACGGTGATCCACTGGCAGAGAATATGATGAGCCTAGCGCGCTACCATGCGCAAGTTATCTTACCCGAGGCGCATGCGCATTTAGACTATATTCGGACGGGCGCAGAGACTATTTTTGCGCTTCCCTTAGATAATTTAGCGGATTTGTAGATTTACCCTTCGAAATCTGTTCGTAGGCCCTATATTAAGTTTGAAACGAAAGAGGGCTTATGTCTGCACAAACTCAAATTCGCCGTATTACGGCTCCTCAGATTACGGCCCGTAAAAGTGCTGAACCGATTGTTTGCCTAACCGCCTATGATGCGCCCACCGCCGCTATTCTTGATGAATATTGTGATCTGATATTAGTCGGCGATAGTGTCGGTATGGTCGTTCATGGCCTCACGACTACTGTGGGTGTGACGCTGGAAATGATGATTATGCATGGTCAGGCTGTTATGCGCGGGTCAAATAAGGCTCTGGTCGTGGTTGATCTACCCTTTGGGTATTATGAAGATAGCCCAGAGCGGGCGTTTCATTCTGCCGCGCGGGTTATGCGAGAGACAGGCTGTCAGGCGGTTAAAATTGAAAGCGGGTCCTATGCTGCTGAAACCATAGCCTATCTCGTCGAAAGAGGCATTCCGGTGATGAGCCATGTTGGGCTTAGGCCTCAATCCATGAACGTACTTGGCGGTTTTCGCGCGCGTGGACGGACGCAGAAGGTTGCAGAAGAAATTGTTGAAAATGCGATTGCGGCGGCAGAGGCAGGGTCGTTTGCGGTCGTTGTAGAAGGTGTTTCCGCTGAAATAGCCGATAAAGTCACGCAGGCAGTGTCTATACCAACTATCGGCATTGGCGCCTCGGCGGGGTGTGACGGTCAAATATTGGTCACGCCTGATATGCTGGGCCTATTTCACCGGGTCCCAAAGTTTGTGAAAAAATACGCAAATATGCAGGATATTATACATAAAGCGGTGGAAACTTACGCCAATGACGTTAAAGAACGGGCTTTTCCAGGCGAAGAAAATACATATAAGTTCTCAAAGTAACCAAGTTTGCTAAAAGTGACCAATTCGTCATGCCCTTTGGTGTTGCGATTAGGGGCAATCGCGGATAGTTTGCGGCAAATTCGTACCGAGTCAATCGGATCATTTTAAGGAATATCAGTGGTCGATTTCATTAGTGAAGTTCAAGAAGAACTTCGTAAAGACGATTATAATCGCTGGCTAAAAAAATATGGCCCATTATTGGTGGGCTTTATTGCAGCAATTATTATGGCAGCTTCGTATATGGAGTGGAAGAAATCCAATGACGCAAGTCAGGCGGAAAAGACATCATATACATATTTACAAGCCGCGGAATTAGCAGAAAGCGATGATGCCAAGAGCATTGCGGCTTTTGAGGAATTATCGGAATCAGCGCCTAATGGATATGCTGGCTTGTCATTACTTAGAGCATCGCAAATTGAGTATGATAATGGAAATGTTCAAAGCGCCCTTCAAATATTAGACAGGGCAGCCGCGACGTTTGAAAGCAAGCGTCATAGTCAATTAGCGCAAATGAAAGCGGCTTATATTTTGGCGGGACAGGGCAATTACTCTGATGTTATCTCTCTTATGACGCCTCTATCTGAAAAGGGTGAGCCCTATGAGTATTTAGCGCGTGAGCTTATTGGTTTTTCTGCAAAAGAAACCGGCGATATTCAAACGGCCCGCAAACAATTTTCATATTTAGAAACAATCCCTGGCGTTCCGGATACTGTCCAGACGCGAGCAAAAGTAAATCTTTCCATGATGAGCCTCGAGGAAACCAAAACCTCGGAAGCGCCATCAGAAACTGTAGAGCCTGTCGTTCCAAAGGAATTGGAAGAGTCTGTGCCAATGGAGACCCAAACCGATGAATAGAACATTTTCAACGGCTCTTGCCTCTTTGGCTTGCGTCTTTTTTCTGTCGGCTTGCTCGACGATTGGCGGCGTAGCAGATACGATTAATCCATTTAATAAAACTGATGCCGAATTAAAGGCAGAACAGGGTGTGGTCGCGGGTGAAAATGAGCGTATCTCGCTTTTATCAGTAGATGATACATTGGCGACGACTGGGGATATTATGCCAGCGGATGTTGTGTTGCCGCCTGTTTACGTCAATGCCGATTGGCCACAGCCTGGCGGGAATATCCAGCACGCTATGCAGCGCCCAGCTGTTTCCGGAAATCTTGACCGTATTTGGTCTACCGATGTGGGCGATGGTTCTGGCCGAAAAGGCCGTGTTGTCGCGTCTCCTGTCCTAGCAGGTGGCCGTATTTTTGTCATGGACGGCGAAAACCGTGTGTCTGCGTTTGACGCCAATTCTGGTGCTGATATTTGGGAACATAAGGTAAGGGTAGAGCTTAAAGGTAAAACCCGTGAGGGTAAGGCTGGTATTTTTGAACGGGTGACTAATCCGTTCAACGCTGGCGATTCAGGCGGTAAAGACAGAGAATCTGTCGGCGGCGGTATTGCAGCGGCCGATGGTAAAGTATTTGTCTCGTCAGGCTTGGGTGTGGTTGAGGCTTTGGATGCTCAAACAGGCGCTTCCGTCTGGCGTAAACGTTTAACAACGCCAATGCACTCATCCCCTACTGTTTCCAATGGCCGATTATTTGTTGTGTCTGATGATAATGAATTATTCGCCCTTAACTCTGCCACAGGTGAGGTTATTTGGACTTATCAAGGTATTATTGAAAGTGCGCGCATGCTGACATCGCCGAGCCCGGCCGTCATTGACGATGTTGTAATCGCGCCGTTCGCATCTGGCGAATTAGTAGCGCTTCGCGTACAAAATGGTGTGGTCTTATGGCAAGATGCTTTGTCGTCAGCTGGACGTCAGACGCCGCTTTCAAGCTTAAACGACATTGCGTCTGGCCCCGTGATTGCAGATGGCTATGTTATCGCAACCGCGCAGTCTGGTATTATGAGCGCATTTGATCTTCGTAATGGACAGCGTATCTGGTCACAGCCAGCCGGTTCTCTTGGCTATCCATGGGTAGCGGGTGATTTTGTTTATACTGTTACAACAGGCGGCGAAGTTGTTTGTATGTCCAAAACAAGCGGCTCGGTTGTCTGGATCCGTCAACTGCAAGCCTTTAAGAACGAGAAAAAACGCAAAGCTCGGATTGCATGGGCAGGACCTGTCATGGTCGGTGAGCGGCTTCTAACGATTTCTTCTCGCGGACTTGCAGTTGAAATTAATCCATATAACGGCGAAATTATTCGCGAATATAAAATGGGTGATCCTGTTTATGTTGCGCCGATTATTGCTAATGAAACCGTTTATGTTTTAAACGATAAGGCCAAGCTTACCGCTCTGCGTTGATAATATGGAACAAGATATAGAAACGCCTGATGATGACTTTGATCACATGGAAGGCACGGATCATATAGAAGATACGGATCAGGAAGAAGATGAGCTGGATCAAATAGATGATGAAGGTCCTCGCCCCGCGAAAATAGCCATAGTCGGCAGGCCTAATGTCGGTAAATCAACTTTGTTTAACCGTCTCGCGGGTAAAAAACTTGCGATCGTCAATGATACGCCGGGCGTGACTCGGGATCGCAGAGAAGCAAAAGGTACGCTTCTTGGGAAGAGTATTTTGCTGATGGACACGGCTGGCTTTGAAAATGCTAAAGGTGAAAAACTAGAAGCTCGCATGCGCGCGCAGACAGAACTCGCTGTGCTCGAGGCTGATGCTTGTCTATTTGTGTATGATGCCCGTGTTGGGGTTACGCCGCTTGACCGTATATTTGCTGATTTTATTCGTAAGTCTGGCGTGCCAGTCGTTTTGGTCGCCAATAAATGCGAATCCCGCGCAGGCGACGCCGGAGTAACCGAAGGTTATTCGCTCGGCCTAGGTGATCCTATCGAAGTCGCGGCTGAGCATAATATTGGGATGTATGAGCTGAACGACGCCATGGATATGGCATTGCGTGAAGTTGATTTGTCACCTGTTAACGACGACATTGACCGAACGGATGCACCTGTTCGGATCGCTATTGTTGGCCGCCCTAATGCGGGTAAGTCAACGCTGATCAAACTGCTTTCAGGCGAACTGAAACAGCAAGGTGGTGAGCC
>JABABK010000085.1 GCA_014238285.1 Hellea sp. | reverse complement strand
TTCTTCTTCTTTATTCAAAGTTTCAATCATGTTCATGATCGTCTCCTTTTACCCGCCAAGCCTCATAGAGGTCTGGCCTTCGGGCCTTGGTTATTTTTTCTTTTTGATCTTGCTGCCAATTAGCGATCTTTTTGTGATCACCTGATAACAAAACCTCCGGAATATTCCGGTTTTCCCATTCTCTAGGTCTGGTATAGAGCGGGTACTCTAAAAGACCGTCTTCAAAACTCTCCTGCTCGGCACTAGCCGCGTCTCCAAGGACACCCGGCAAAAGCCTAACGCAAGCTTCTAGCATGGCCTGTGCTGCAACCTCGCCGCCGGCTAATACAAAGTCGCCTATGGATATCTCTTCCATCTGGCGGGCTTCTATCACCCTTTCGTCAAGGCCTTCAAACCGCCCGCAAAACACTATAACACCCGGACCGGTCGCCAGTTCTTTGACACGTTTCTGTGTCAACGGCGCCCCGCGCGGGGTCATATAGAGTATGGGGCGGCCCATTTGGACCACACTATCGATAGCAGCAGCTGCAATATCCGGCTTTATGACCATACCTGGTCCGCCGCCTGCAGGCGTGTCATCGACGTTGCGGTGCTTATTAGCAGCAAAATTTCGTATGTCTACTGTTTCTAGCGCCCAAATTCGATTCTTTTGCGCTGTTCCAATAATAGATGTCCCCAGAATCCCCGGAAAAGCATCTGGAAACAGGGTCAGAACGCTAGCGTGCCATGTATTTGGCGGAATATGGGCCTCTTTTTCAGACATTTGGGGCCTATAGAGGGTTTAGTGGGTGATTCCAAGAACATGTTTATTTAGATCAATGATTACTCTAGTGGTAGAATATTATGAAGTACCAACGATTTTCCGATCCCGACCTTTTACAACTAAAAGAACTTTCAGAAACACTAGATACTATTACTTATCCGACAATACAGTTTTCAAAATCTAACAGCTACAATCCCAAAACGTTAGATACATTGAACTTACTTTGTAAACACATGGGATCAAAGCTCGATGTGAGGTTTTTTGGACATTATGGAGAAATTTTTGATGCATCAGTTTTAAAGTATCTTCCAGATGTAGAATCCCTGCTCGTTGATTGCTTGGACAACATCAATAATATTGACGGCATTTACGGGTTAACAAAACTTAAAAAAATATCCTTTGGGGTACTTAACCATGAAGGGCATGAGTTTTTTGAAAAGCTTTCTTCTACTGAGCTGACTTCAATTCGACTTGGCCAAACGAAGAAAAACCAAATTGATCTACGATCATTACAACGATTTAAAAATCTAAAAGAAGTCGGATTATCTGCGCAAACAAAGGGGATTACTTATCTCGATAAAATCCCTTCCCTAGAAACACTCATATTAAGCTCTATTAAAAATAACACAAAATTGGATTTCATTTCTCGATTACCTAAACTTAAAAGACTAGAAATCATATTAGGTGGGCGAAAAAACATTAACGAAGTAGAATCCTCAACATTGGAACATTTGAAAATCGTAAGAGTCCGAGGATTTGACAACCTTGGAACGTTTTCCAGATTTCCTCAACTTGAATCTCTTTGTATTGAAGATCAAATTCGATTGAAATCAATTTCTTTTTCAAAGTCTACTGTACGTGATTTTTCGCTTTATAACTGTAAAAAACTAGAACACCTTAACGGGCTAAAACACTTGAACAAATTAACTTCTTTTAGAGTTGGCGGAACCGCTTTGAATTTGGATAAATTAGAAAACCATGAATGGCCCAAAAGCTTAAGAACACTCGCTTTATACTCAAATCACTCCAAAAATGATGACTTACGTCAAAATCGTCTTAAGGCAAAAGGGTTCAAAGAATTCAGCTAATTACCTATTACTCTCTTTTAACCCATCACTCCTTCATCCCCTTCAAAACCGCAAACGGATTGCCGCCCTCATCAGGCGTATCATCACCGCCTTCATCTTCTGACATGGCCAGTCCATGATTAAGCGGGCCCTTGCCCTGCCCTAGCCCCGGCGCGGAGCGAATGGCTTCAAAGACATATTCCCGGGCCGTATTAACCGCCTCATCCATAGGTGCGCCAAGTGCCATGGCGGCGGCAATAGCGCTGGCGAGCGTACAGCCTGTGCCGTGAGTATGTTTGGATTTGATCCGCGGCGCGCTCATGAGCGCATTTTCGTCTTCGGAGACTAAAACATCGATCACCATATTACCCTTCATATGACCGCCTTTTATAAGCGCCGCATAGGCCCCCATTTCAATTAAGGCTTCTCCGGCTTTGCCAAAATCATCAACATCATCAATGGAAAGCCCCGTTAAAATTTGCGCTTCGGGGATATTGGGCGTGATGAGATCACAAACAGGGATTAAGCGTGTTTTCATGGCCTCCACGGCATCGTCTTCTAAAAGCTTATCGCCGCTTGTGGCGACCATGACAGGATCAAGTACGACAAAGGCATCCTCGTCTTCAATCTCGTCAGCAACAGCCTCTATGATAGCCTTATTGGCGAGCATACCGATTTTAATGACGTCCGCGCCGATATCATCCAGCACGCTGCGAATTTGCGCGCGCACCAGCTCAGGCGACATAGCCTGAACTTGCTGAACGCCCAAAGTGTTTTGAGCGGTAACAGCGGTAATAGCCGTCGCCGCATAAGCACCAAATGCCGCGCAGGTTTTAATATCCGCCTGTATGCCCGCGCCGCCGCCAGAGTCAGAGCCTGCGATGATTAGAACGCGGCCTATAGTTTCATTTTGCATAACAACTGCCTCAGAAAGATGATTCTCGGTAAGGTCTATAATGATAATATTTTGGGCGAGAGTCTATTCTAACGTGAAGCCAGGCTACCCCGCACCCAGCTGTACTAAGCCAAACTGGCTTTTCTCCAACTCGTTTTGACATTTCTTCCCCTATCATCTTCCATAATTCAATTATTTGACCATCTTCTGCGCCTCTCAAAAATGCGCCAAAATGGCCATAAATATCCGCTGATGTTTGAGGGGAAGGAACAACCATAATCGAGTCCCCGCCAAGGTTGGGAAACGCTGTTACAGGATCATCAGAGAAATACGTTTCAAAAGCCCGAGGATTAGTCTTCCGCGTCACAAAGCTGTTGGCCTCAACAAGAACAAACTCAAATTCTCGGTCAACTCGTACTTTCAATATCGGCGGTGTTTCCCACCTAAATGCTGAAAATCTGCTTGCGGCCAATACAGAAGAATACCACAAACAAAATTCAGGATCATCCTGCCAAAGTCGCAATACTTCACCAAAATTAATTGATCGGCCATTTTGCACCAATTTATATTGAGTTGTTGAATCTGATAAATCAACTGAATGAACGTCGAACATTAAATTGCGCCTGCTAATCGCCGTGGCCTCTAATGACTTCCCATACTCTCAATGCCTGTACCGTTTCGGCGACATCATGGACACGAACGATATCGGCGCCGTGATCAGCGCCCCAGAGAGCTGTTGCGACAGAGCCTCCAAGACGATCCTCCACACCGGACCCATCAATCTTACCCATATAGCTCTTACGAGAGGCCCCGAGTAATATTGGGCATTCAATGTCTTTAAAGTCTTCTAAGTGCCTGAGGATCGCCAGATTGTCTTCGAGGCGCTTGCCAAAGCCAATACCCGGATCAATCGTGATGTTTTCCATTTTGACGCCAGAAGCCATAGCAACGGCGACGCGCGTGCTGAGCCAGAGTTTAATTTCGCCGAGCACATCTTCATAGGCCGGATTATCTTGCATGTTTCCAGGCGACCCCTGTGCGTGCATGAGGATAACCGGACATCCGAGTTTTGCCGCCATATCCAGAGATTTCTCATCATAGGTCAGCGCAGAAACGTCATTCCAAATATGAGCCCCGACTTTAATCGCCGCCTGGGCGACTTTGGCTTTACGGGTATCAATAGAAATTTTTGCTGTGATGTTTTTCTTTTTCCAACTGTCCGAGAGTTTCTTGATCAGCGGAATGGTGCGGCGCATTTCTTCGGCAGCAGACACGGTATCAGCGCCGGGGCGCGTGCTCTCTCCGCCAATGTCAATAATATCAGCGCCTGCAGCGACCATTTTATTGGCGGCTTTCACGGCCGCCGTGACTGTCACCGCTTTACCGCCATCGGAAAAACTATCCGGAGTCACATTGAGAATACCCATGACTTGAGGGCGTTTAAATTGAGCTCTAGCTATCATCAAAGCAGCGTAGCTTTCCATTTTGATTGGAGCAAGTGATTATCAGGTGTGATCTGGCGCATATAAATACCGACATCGCCGTGGATTACCGCCACAAGGGCGGTAATGACGGAAGATGTATGTTAGAATTTCCCTCCGTCATTACCGGGCTTGTCCCGGTAATCCAGACACAGGTGAAATTTTACCTGCTGAAAAGATAAAAACTAATTTTAGGGTTTAGCTTTCCGGCTGCGCTTTACCAATAGATGGCCCGCCGCGCGTGGTCGGAACCGCCGATAATTTAGGCTTGGCTGACGTATCTGGACGATGCGGCTTGGTACCATCTTTCAGCAAATCCTTGATCTCGTCGCCTGATAAAGTCTCATACTCCAGCAAGGCTTCTGACAGGCTGACCCAATCTTTCTTTTTCTTTTTCAAAATCTTGGTTGCTGTCTCATGAGCCTCGGTCACAAACCGTTTAATCTCGGACTCGATGACGGCAGCGGTTTCAGGCGAAATTGAAGATCCGCGACCAATACCAGGATGGAAGCTATTACTATCCGTATTTTTATAAGCGATAGGACCAACAGCGTCAGATAAGCCCCACTCTGTTACCATAGCGGTCGCGATCCGGGTGACTTGTTCAATATCAGACGACGCGCCTGATGTGACTTTATCATAGCCAAATTTGATCTCCTCAGCGGCTCGGCCGCCCATAGCCATTGCCATACGGGCAATCATTTCTTGGCGGCTTTGAGAGATTTGATCTCGTTCAGGCATATATTGAACCATACCAAGAGCTCGGCCACGCGGGATAATCGTCGCTTTATGGATCGGGAGTGATCCGGCCATATTAAGACCAACAATGGCGTGACCCGCTTCATGATAGGCGGTCATAGCTTTTTCTTCTTCGCTCATGGCCAGTGTCCGGCGCTCGGCGCCCATCATAACCTTATCGCGGGCGTCTTCGAATTCGCGCATAGCAATTTTACGCTTATTACGGCGTGCTGCCAATAAAGCAGCTTCGTTAACAAGGTTGGCGAGGTCAGCACCGGAAAAACCAGGTGTTCCCTTGGCGACATATTTAACATCAACATCTGCAGACATAGGCTTACCGCGCATGTGAACCTGTAAAATTTTCTCACGGCCTGCAATATCTGGATATGGCACTTCGATTTGGCGGTCAAAACGGCCTGGACGTAGCAAAGCTTTATCAAGAACGTCAGGACGGTTGGTTGCGGCAATAATAACGACACCTTCTTGGCCATCAAATCCGTCCATCTCGACAAGAAGTTGGTTTAAAGTCTGTTCGCGTTCTTCATGACCACCTGATGTGCCAACACCCCGGTGACGGCCAACAGCATCGATTTCATCAATAAAGATAATACATGGGGCGTTCTTACGGGCATCGGCAAACATATCGCGGACACGAGAGGCGCCGACACCGACAAACATTTCAACGAAGTCAGAGCCAGAGATTGTAAAGAACGGTACACCCGCCTCGCCGGCAACAGCGCGGGCGAGAAGGGTTTTACCAGTACCTGGAGGGCCCACAAGCAAAGCACCCGTTGGAATTTTTGCGCCAAGGCGTGTGAATTTTGTAGGGTCGGCTAAAAACTCGACCACTTCTTTGAGGTCTTCTTTGGCGCTTTCAACACCGGCTACATCGTCAAATGTGACTTTGCCCGCGGGTTCATTCAAAAGTTTAGCACGAGATTTACCAAAGCTCATAGCGCCGCCGCGTCCGCCGCCCTGCATAGAGCGCATAAACATCAAGCTGACACCGATGATCAATAAAAGCGGGAGGGCGTTAAACAGGATCGCCATAAGCGGGCTGGTCGTTTTTGGCTCTACATGATCAAATACGACATCATTAGCTTCAAACAGCTTTTGCGGCTCTTCATTATAGCGTCCAGAATTGACCTTGAATTTTTTACCATCCATCGTTTCACCAGAGACGTAACCTTGATCTGAATCGATTTCAGCCATTTTAATCTGACCAGCTTCGACTTTATCAACCAGTTCAGAATATTTCATCGGCGTTTCACTTGGCGCCTGAAATGAATTTTGTGACATAGAAATCATCACAATGAACATGGTAATAACCAAAGCCCACATTGCCATATTGCGCATATTATTATTCATCTGCTTATCCTGTTATCGCATGCCGACTATAGACCACATGCTGCAATGATTTATTCCCTATACCATATAGGAACAGTCTTAACAAAGTTAAGGCCCCAATGACTGTGAAAATACATTTTCTTCAGTCCTATTTTATAGGTTCAAGCATTTCTTGCAGTCGGCCCGCCACGAGAGATGTAATTTGCGCGCCCCTAGAAGGCCTAAGACCCAGATTTGAAACCATCTCGCCCTCTTTGATGACGATTGGTATTGCGCCGCCAAAAGGCACACGCGGCTGATTAAACACAAGGCTATGATTCGTTTGGTCAGCCGGCTCCCGAATAGAGGGATAGGCTTTCTCAGCTTCAAAAGACGTCATGGCGATAGCGCCGGATAGTTTTGTGCTAATTTTAAATCGGCCATCCCAAATCACAGGCTTACCAGCTTCCAATAGTTGAGGCTCAAGCGCTATTTTATTATGCCGCCCCTTATAAATACTGGGATCAGGGCCTACGCATATCCGCGATAAATCGGGAACAATATATGCCCCAGCTAAAGTCATGCCCGAGAAGTCCGGCTTAGCAATCGCCGATGTCAAAGTTTGAATTTTTTGAGCATCAATAGGCCCGCCAGTTCCGCTCGCGGCTCTCAAAATGAACTCCCATAATCGACTTGGAAGCGTCTCGTATACACGGATCAAACCATGATCATCAATTTTAAGCCGTTCATCGGCGATTGATTTTAAATGCTTCTTCTCCGCCTCCAAACCTTGTCGTAATTCTTGAGATGCCGCTAATAGCCTGTCCCCGATAATAGGTTTTCCTGACAAATATTGGCGGGCCCTAATTCTCGTAAAATCTGTATTCTTATTACTAGGGTCTTCAATCCAGCTAAGCTTATGTTTGCGGTTATATGCCCTTAAGCTTTCGCGGCTCACATTTAACAGCGGCCGCAGTAATTTTACATGAGCAAGTTCAGGCCAAAGCTTGCCAGAGCTGGCTTTCGCCATACCCGCCGCCCCGCGCCAGCCCGTCCCGCGATCATAGCGCATCATGAGTGTTTCAGCCTGATCATCCCTCGTATGGGCTGTCAGCAAATACAAAACTCCTGCGTCTCTACAGGCCTGCCCCATTAACTGATAGCGCGCACACCTAGCCTTTTCCTGAATTCCGCTCGTTACGCCGTCATGAGACCATGTTAAAATTTTCGTTTGAAGGCCCAGACTTTCTGCGAATTGAGACGCCTGTTCAGCCTCTGCCCGCGAGCCGTCTCTTAAGGCATGATCGACGATGAGGATTAAAGGTTTTCGTTTAAGCCCCGCGCAAAGATGCACCAGCGCTGTGCTATCACCGCCGCCGGAAAATCCAATAGCAAGGCGAGCTTTGGGGAGTGTGTTTAAGGCATCAGCGGGTTGATCAGAGATCAGCATCCCGTCCGGGAAACTTCAATGCGAGCTTTTTCACGAATATTGGCTGCAGCATTCGGGTATTGGACCGGGAAACTATCGAGCGCCTGACAGGCTTCGGTCTTATTGCCAAGCTCGCGCAAAGATGCGGCAAGGCGAATGAGAGCTTCGGGGGCTTTAATGCCCTGAGCGTCTTTACGCATAGATTCAATATAAGCGTCAGCTGCGTTGGCATAGCTGCCTTTGACAAAATAAGTTTCGCCGAGCCAGTAATTGACTTCGCCAGCATTAGGCGCATCTGGCATAACGGCTAGATAGGTTTGAAAATCCGTCTGCGCGCCGGAGAAATTCCCTTCATAGAGTTTCTGTTTGCCAAGTTCTGGTAGAACATCAACATCTGGATTATTGGCTGTCACTTGCGGACTTCCTTGACCGGGGAAACTTCCAACCGGATATTCTAGCTCCTTAGTCATCGGCACAGAAGGCAATGAAGAAGGCTGGTTAAGGTCATAAGTGCCAACATTACCAGCATTTGGCGAACCATCATAGATCGTCACAGGCTGGCTTTGAACGACAGACGGTTGCTGAGCCACCATATCAACGGCATTTAAATGCAGTCTCAAGCGCTCTTCAAGTGCCTCAAAAGATTTTAGATCTTCGCCCAGAGCCACGATTTCTGCTCTTAAGTTATCACGTTCATAGCGAAGTTGTTCAAGCTCTCCGGTTAGGCTTCTCTGCTCCGCTTCCAAAGCGTCCATGCGCTGCATGAGCTGTTCTGCCGCCGGATCACCCGTTAGCATTCGGCTCTCAAGCCGAGCAATCCGCTCTGCCAATGCGACATCTGTCGCGAATAATTCTTTTTTGCTTTGAGCATAGGCAGGCGCCGCCGCAAAGGCCGTCACTAATAAGACTGTAATAAATTTACGCATAGGTTTTTTCTAAAGGACAAAAGGTTTCCAGTCACCTAACGGCAACAGTGTAATGTCAGCTGGAGCCTTTTAAGACATGCAAAGGCTCCAGCCGATATTAAATTAGCCTATGCTACCTGACATTAAATTTGTCAGCGAGTTACGGTTTTTGGCCCAAGAAGCTTCGTTGGAGCCGCCGTCTATAGGGCGTTCCTTGCCATAAGAAACCGTCGTCAATCGACTAGGTGCAACACCTTGGCTGACCAGAAATGATTTTACGCTATCAGCGCGCCTAGCTGCAAGCGCGAGATTATATTCCCGGGTTCCGCGTTCGTCCGCATTGCCTTCAACCACAGCCGTTACATTTTGATAGGACTGTAACCACTGAGCTTGCCGACGTAGAACGTCTCTGGAATCATTGGACAAATCATATTGATTATAGGCGAAAAACACACGTCCATCACCATTACCTCCAGAATTATATAAGAAATCTTCCAAGCTTCCAGCGATTGGTCCCGCATAAGGAATTGGCGTTGGGGCTTCGACGATCTGAACCGGCGCTGCTTGCTCAACTGGAGCTGGGATTGGCACTGGTTGGTTGACGGCTACAGGATCTTGAACAACAGGTTCTGGTGTTGTTTTACACGCCGCTAAAACGGATACGGCGCTTACTAATAAAATTAATTTAACTCTCATTTTCTCTCTTCCCTTTTCGGGTTATTGGCTCCCCCAATCCTACTACACCAAACAAAAGGTAGAGAATCAAGACAAAGCCTTACTTTGGCTCATTATATTTTTTTCATCTTCTGCAGGCAGATTTAGACAAAATTAAGGCAAAAGTGGAGACCAAGCTGGATCAGACGCACCGCCAGGTGTTAATACTTTGCGCAAATTTTGACCTGTCAAATCAACAGACCAAAGCTCGCTTTTCCCGCGCGCGCCTCGAGTTTCTCGGCTGAATATAACAACCCGGCCATTGGGGGACCATGTTGGACTTTCATCCAGATAGCTTTCGGTTAAAATACGTTCGCCGCTGCCATCTGAATTCATAACACCTATAGCGAATTTCCCGTCCTTGCTTCTAACAAAGGCAATTTTGTCGCCCCTTGGTGACCAAACCGGCGCAGAATAGCGGCCCTTGCCAAAGCTAATCCGTTTAGCGTCTCCACCTCGAGCGCTCATCACATAAAGCTGCGGAGAACCGCCGCGGTCCGAATTAAACACGATTTTCTGGCCCTCAGGCGAAAAACTTCCCGACACATCAATCGAAGGCGACGTCGTCAATCGAGACGTTGAGCGCGATGTGAGGTCCATCAGATAAAGATCGCTATTGCCCTTTTTCATCAGGCTTAAAATCATAGATTTACCATCTGGAGAAAACCGCGGCGAGAATGTCATCCCAGGGAAATTCCCGAGAAGCTCTCGGCGGCCCGTTTCGATGTCCAGCACATAAACTTGCGGGACTATATTCTCATAAGACATATAAGTAATAGTCTGGGAATTTGGCGAAAACCTGGGTGTTAGAACAATATCAGCACCAGATTGTAAATATTGAGTATTGGCACTGTCCTGGTCCATAATGGCCAGACGTTTACGGCGATTAGTTTTAGGGCCCTGCTCGTCAACAAAGACAATACGGCTATCAAAATAACCTTCTTCACCCGTGAGTTTTTTATAAATTGAATCTGAGACTTTATGGGCAATTCGGCGCCACTGATTAGGGGCTGTACCAAAACGAATGCCCGACAACTGTTCGCCGGCCGTAATATCCCAAAGACGATACTCCACCCGGATACGGCTTGGATCTTCGACAACAACACGTCCTGATACCAAGGCTTCGGCTTTGATCACGCGCCAATCGGCAAAGGTTGGTTTATAATCAATATTGGTCTGAGTTTCCAGAAAGCTTGACGGGGATAGAGATTTAAAAATTCCGGAGCGTTCCAGATCGGCCCTGACAACTTCGGCGATTTTGGCCCCGATATCTCGCCCCTGCATATCAGCCGACAGGAAGTCAGGTATGGCAATCGGAACCGGGTCTAGATTACCTTGCGTAATATCAATGTTCAACTGTGCGATAGCGGGTTGAAATCCGCTTAGTAGAAACAAAAAAGATGCAATAAATAGTTTTATATGTCGGGTCATAATCATACCTCAGGAATAAATCTTAGTACCATGTCTTTCCAGCTCGAATATTTGTCAGCTGGTAAAAAATCATAGGGTCCGCAGGTTTTAACGGCGTTCACCGCTCGCCGCGCGGCTGTCGGCATAAATGGATTAGAACTATTTCTAACTTTTGATGGTTCATGCAAGCCAACATCTGTGACTGAACCGTCGGGACTCATACGCACACGGACAGTGACGACAAGCTC
>JABABK010000084.1 GCA_014238285.1 Hellea sp. | reverse complement strand
GCGCTGCCTCACGGGCAACGGCGGCCTCGACGATTTTGCTGACGATGTTTTTGGCCGGTCCGGGGTTTTCTTCAAACCATTCCGACAGCTTCTCGTTCATCAGGGATTCCACCACGGGGCGGACCTCGGAGGAAACCAGCTTGTCTTTGGTTTGAGACGAGAATTTTGGATCAGGGACTTTAACCGATAAAACACATGTCAGGCCTTCGCGGGCATCATCACCGGAAATGCTGACTTTCTCTTTTTTAGCCGTGCCGCTTTGGGCCGCATATTTATTGATAGTCCGAGTCAGCGCGCCTCTAAATCCGGCCAAGTGTGTACCGCCATCACGCTGCGGGATGTTATTGGTGAAACATTTGACGTTTTCATGATAGCTATCATTCCACCACATCGCCGCTTCGACGGTGATGCCATTAATTTCCTTGGTCATAGAAATTGGAGTGTCTAAATAGGGCGTTTTATTGGCGTCCAAATGCTGGACAAAAGCCACGATCCCGCCATCATAATAAAGTTCAGTTATAATTGGATCCGCGGGCCTTTCATCCGTTAGAATAATGCGCGCGCCGGAATTGAGAAAAGCCAGTTCGCGCAAGCGGCGTTCAAGTGTATCACGATCAAATTCGACCATTGTGAATGTTTCTTCGGACGGCAGGAAGCGAACTTCCGTACCCGACAAGACCCGTTCTTTACCATCGCGCATTTCATTGGGCGCGTCGCCAACGACTTTAAGAGGTGCAACCGTATCGCCATTGCTGAACTGCACGAAATGCTCTTTGCCGCCGCGCCAGACAGTTAGGTCAAGGGTCACAGAAAGCGCGTTCACAACTGAGACGCCAACACCGTGCAAGCCGCCAGAAACCTTATAGGAGTTTTGGTCAAATTTACCGCCCGCATGGAGCTGGGTCATGATGACCTCAGCAGCGGAGATACCTTCTTCTTCGTGAATGGCGACTGGGATGCCGCGGCCATTATCACGGACAGAACAAGAGCCGTCTGGATGGAGAGTAACCAATACGCGGTCGGCGTGACCAGCGAGGGCTTCATCGATAGAGTTATCGACAACTTCATAGACCATATGGTGCAACCCAGAGCCATCATCCGTGTCCCCGATATACATACCTGGACGTTTACGCACCGCGTCTAGGCCCTTAAGGACCTTAATGCTGTCGGCGCCATATTCGGCTTGCGTTTCGTCTGTATTTTGGGCGGGTTCGGCCATAAAAAATGGGACCTTCGAATCAAGTCAGTTTAACCCTTAAATCATAGGGCATTTAGAGGAAGAAAGCGAGGGTAAAACCCATGATCTATTAGTCGTTTATATGAGATTCTAGCGGGTCTTTATCCATAAACCCGGCGCATAGCGCTTAACCTGAATATCAGGGCGCAAATGAGTGTGAGCGGCAGAGTAATGGTAAACCATAAAACCGGATGGGCGATAATACTCGTGGTCAAAACCTGAGTGAATGATGCCATGTCTTGCGTTTTTAAGGTGTAAAATAAGAGATAGAGCGCTCCGAATCCTACCTGGACAATTGTAGCTCGTAACAGGGCGATTTCCACAATCCCCCAATAATCGAATTTTTGTCGTTTACTAATGGCAATTTGGCTGAGCAAAGCGACGATTGGTGCTCCAAATAGCATATTGACGGCAATGACAAGATTGATGGCTTTGGCTGTTCCTAATCCCCATCTTGCCAGTTCCAACAACAAAATCATGCCGATGATGACGGGGACGAGGGTCGCGTAGAACGCGCCTATTCTCGCATGCCGGACAGCTGGTTTCTTAAGGACATATTTCCTAAACATAGGATCACATACCCAAAAAATATGGCTAGTTTATGACTAAATTGGCTTTTTTGAATTCATGGTTAATTTTGGGTAAAAAAGCGGGTAAAGGCTATTCCAAATCTGTATCTATATTAAAACTTTCAAAATCAGGTAATTCTGTTGATCCAGGTTCGACACTTTCTATTTGCCACCCTTTATGAGCATGATCGTCGGCTAGACCCGTCCAAACTTGCGGTGAATTCGCAACAGCTTTCCATATGACTTCGTCATAGTTTGGCATGGAATGATAAGATCCATAATGTTTGCTATGCCATTCTTTGTGGACGAAAAACTCGCATTTGAACTCATCCCCAATATGATGATATTTCATGACTTTCTTAAATGGTACAGTCGGCACAAAATCATAGGTGTTGACTATTCTCTTTGTAACGGATTTGAGGTCAAATTTCTTCTCATAAGTGTCTTGCCAGACTTGTCCGCCAACGCGAGGTGACGCGAATGTGATGCTTTGGATGGAATATTCTCTGAAATAATTGGCAAGATCCAGTGTGCATAGGCTGGCAAGCGCCGACCCTAGGCTATGCCCGCAAACCAATACTCTGCGCGCCTTTGAATAGCGCTGAAGCCAGACGAATATTTCTGACTGTAAGGAAGATACACTTTTGTCGTCGATATCAGAATAAATACTAAAAAATCCCGCCGATACTTTTACTTTTTTAGGAAAATGCTTTCGGTTGAGATAAGGAATGAAATCGGTTTTTTTGAACCATGCATCATTATACCACTCTTTAAAGGTCTGGGTTCCGCGTATTGCAATGACAACGTCAGTCGGATCGGAATCGGATATAAAAATTAGGCCAAATTTTTCCCGACTTTTTCGACCCAAAGCCGTCACTCGGGCAAACAATCGCGTGTCGAAATAATAACCACCGGGCGGGTCCCAGGCCTTGCCAGCGAAATCACTATAAGCGCACAATACAGCCTTTTCCGCTGTGCGAGTCATTATTCGGTCTAGGTCTGTTCCGTCGGCGATGTCGGATTTTGTCATTATTGCGCTCCCGATACTAAAATACCAAATTTTGATACCTAAAACAAGTTCGATAAAACTCGGTTGGGTTTATTCGGTTTATATCAGCGCCAAAAACAAAGTCGGAATGCCTGCGCTATGGCTTTTTACGGTAAAGACTTTTGTTCCGGGTTTTCGGCCTATTCGAATATCAGAAACTGTGACGCCTGCGTTTCGAAGCCTTTCATGTGCGCGCTCCAAGTCCTCAACCTTCCATGTTAGCCCCCAGATATGGTCACCTCCACTTGAAACATGCTCAGAGTCCGGCTTGTGAATGATTTCAAGAACTAAGTCGCCGAGTTTGAAGAATAAAAACCTTACGCCAAATTTATCGATGGTTCGGTCAAGGGCAAACCGAATACCAAGCCTGGCTCCGTAATGGGCGATCGAGCGATCTGGATTTGAAGTATTGATAACCAAGTGATCGAGCCGCAGTCCATTTTTCATATTGGGCGTGAGGGGTTTGGATTTGTGTTGCAAGATAAACGTTTTAATGCCCGCGCATGCCGCGTCATCGCATCGAAACATTTGCCAGTTCCGGGTCTGATTTGACAATAGATCCTGGCTCTCGCCGTCTGATACATCGCCGGGATTTAATCCACGCCGGGTCAAAACATGATGGGTTTTATCAATATTATCGACGGCAAAAACCAAAGTAGTCAATGCGCTGTCCCGGTTTCCTAAAATTTCGTCGACCCGGTTCTTTGCAGAGCTATCATCGACAGGGGATATTATTTCCAGCGCGGCATTACCCGATTGAAAAATAACGGTTTTGAATTGCGTATCCTGACTTTGCCAGGCTGGCGCGGCGCGAAATATCACCTCATAGTCTTGAACGGCTCGGTCAAAATCGCGCGTCAGTAAACCGATATGATCTACGGTCTTTAGCATGCCTGTTCTTGGCATAACTTTTGAGGAAATTCCAGCTATTCCCCATGCCGGATTTATATGCCATAATTTGCGATAGGGAGTAATTATGAGCATAGAAGGTATTGATGCAACCGAAGCAGCGTTGCTGGCAACCATGCTATCGTCTGATGATGTGCCAGATGAAAATCAGGCTGGCCAGTGTTTTGCCTGCGACGCGCCGATGAAAGGCTTGTTCTGTTCGGAGTGCGGGCAGAAGAATGACAATTACCGCCGATCAATATTTTCACTTATTTTAGACTTGGTCGGAGCCGTTTTTTCGCTGGAATCGCGTATTTGGAAGACTTGGGCAACGTTAATATTTCGGCCCGGCAAGGTGCCGCGTGAGTTTTCAGACGGCAAACGAAGTCTATGGTCATCCCCAATTCGGGTTTATTTGGCCATGAGTATTATTTTGTTTGGTTTTATGGGGGTTACTAACACGCATTTGGTCAGTGTCGATGTTGATCCAAAGATCAAGGCGGGTATCGAAAAACCTTATGAAGATTTGGTCAAAGCAGATATTCAAACAAAATGGCAGGTTCATTTTTTCGAAACCCAAAAATCTATAGATGCCCGCAATGCCACTCGTGACTTGCACCTTTTGGAGATATGGCTTTCTGAAAGTTCGGTTAATCTTACACCTGAACAAAGAGAAAATTTAAATGCCGAGCTTGGAAAGTCTATAGAAGAATTAAACAAGGCTGGGAATTCGTTTGGCCAGAAAAACGTTGGACCTATACTCGAAGCCGTTCAAAATGAAATAAAGCCAACCGATGAGGCCGTTCCTGATTCTTTGAACACTTCGATCACGACGGATGGCGGAGACGGACTGAATATGACAATTGCTGGGAGACGCTTGACAAATGAAGACGGGACAAAATTGATGATGAATTTTATCAAAAACCCTAGCATCGTGACTCGTAGCTTTAACACATGGCTGCCTCGACTTATGTTCTTTATGATGCCATTTACAATGCTATTGGGGGCATTCTTTATTCGAGATAAAAAGAGAGCATTGCTGTTTGATCACTTGGTCCACGCAACCTATATTCACGCCTTTGCCTTTTTCCTATTATTTACAGGGATTTTGGCGTCTAAAATGATTTCTGGCGTGCAAGTGTTTCAGGGTATTTTTGTAGTTTTACTTGTCTATCTTCCGCTTAGCCTCAAAGGCATGTTTAAACGTGGTTGGTTTAAAACCTTGATGACATCTTATGGTGTGGGCTTTATGTATCTTCTAATTATTACGGTCGCTTTGATCTGGGTCATTGCGATAGACGTTGGCCAAGGTCTTGATATTACTGCAGGCTCAGGCGCTTAAAATTTAACGCCTGCCACTATTGCCGCCGGACCTAGGCTTGCGTTTAAATGATTTGTTGCTGGAACCTGTTTGGCCGCTGCCAGAGTGACTACCGCCCGGTTTATTGGGCTTAGCCCATTTTTGTTTAGGTTGAGGTTTACCACCGCCGTGAGATGGTTTTCCGCTAGCCGAGCTCTTAGCACCGTCTTCACGTCGATTAGTATTATCATTGCCAGAACGCGGTGGCCGCTTTTTTGACTTAGGGAATTTCGCTTTATCGCGGGATTGCCAAGACGGTTTCTCAGCGGAGTATTTCCGAGGTTTTTCACTGGAGTTTGGGGCTTCAGAACCTTGCTCAGACGTCCCTGTCTTTTTATCTCGCTTATCCCATTTTCTATTGGCTTCGGTGGCTTTTCGGTCTGTCGGTCTTCCGCCATCAGAACGTCCACCACCGGATCTTCCGCCGCCAGATTTGCCTGAGCCTGATTTATTGCCCCAAGATTTACCTTTATACGGTTTTTTGCCTTTTTTGGAATCAGAACTATCATCTTCGCCCTGCATTTCTTCTGAAGCAGATTTGGGTCTCTTCTTTTTATACTTCTTACGGCGCGGGTCTTGATGGGGCTGATAGCCTTCCGGCTGTTCTGGCTTGGGCAGGGGCGCGCGTTTGTTGATTTCTTTGACTTTTTTCAAAAAGTCTTCGGGCAGGGGCGCAACAGGAATAGTGACCTTGAGGAGCTTTTGAATGTCTTTGAGGTAATTGCGCTCTTCTTTGTCGACAAAGGCGATAGCGCGGCCTGCACGGCCTGCTCTGGCGGTTCGGCCGATACGGTGGACATATTGCTCTGGTACATTGGGAATTTCAAAATTGATGACGTGAGTGATGCCTTCAATATCAATACCGCGCGCGGCAATATCGGTCGCGACCAGAAACCGGATTTCGCCTGCTTTGAATTGATCAAGGGCTTTGCGGCGTTTGTTTTGGCTTTTATTGCCATGGATAGCCACAGCTTCCAGGCCAACCCGTGCCAGACGTTTGACGACGCGGTCAGCGCCGTGCTTAGTGCGGGTGAAAATCAGAGCCCGTTCAATATCGGGATCCAGCAAAGTGAGTGATAGCAGTTCTTGCTTCTCTGTTTTGTTTACGTAGATGAGTGATTGATCAACGCGTTCAGCGGTCGTGTTGGGCGGCGCTACGGAGACTTGAATAGGGTCCGTTAGGAACTGTCCCGCGAGCCTCTTAATGGTTGGCGTCATGGTCGCGGAGAAGAACAGGGTTTGACGTTTTTTAGGCAGATGCGGAATGATCTTTTTCAAATCGTGAATAAAGCCCATATCCATCATTTGATCGGCTTCATCGAGAATTAAAATTTCTACATCACTCAGGCGCACATCTTTGCGGTTCATCAAGTCCATCAGGCGGCCAGGCGTCGCCACTAAAACGTCATTGCCGCGCACGAGCTTTTTGATCTGTTTAGAAATCGGTACGCCGCCAAAAACAACCATTGTCCGCAGCCAAGGCAGGCACACACCATATTCTGCGACAGATTCTTCGATCTGCGCCGCGAGTTCTCGTGTTGGCGCTAGGATCAAAACCCGAGTGCCGCGCTTGGGCGGATCTTTGGGGTTATTGGCAATGTGGGAAAGCGTGGGCAGAGCAAACGCCGCTGTCTTGCCTGTACCCGTCTGGGCGATGCCCATGAGGTCACGACCCTTTAGGACGTCGGGAATGGCTTTGGATTGGATTGGTGTCGGTGTTTCATAGCCAAGCCGTTCAAGCGCTTTATGCACAGGCGGAGCCAGATTAAGAGATTTAAAGTCGATCATGAGAGCTTTCAGGCTAGGAACTATATGATTGGTTCGTTCCCCCGATACGAAAATAAATCCATACTCAAACCGTTATGTCCCGCCCCTATAGGGGTTGCCAGGCTAAGTCAAATGGGGAAATTGTTCTATTCGGATGGTTCAGGCGCAGGCGATGCTGCTGGTGGTGTCGCAGGTTTATTTTCCGCTCGCTTAACCCGTATATGTACGCCGTCAAATTCGGTGTTGTTTAGCCTTTTAATCGCGAGCTTGGCTTCGCCGCCTTTCGGCATTTCCACAAAGGCAAATCCCTTAGAAGCGCCAGAGACTTCATCCATCACCAGCTTGCAATATTGCACGGTTCCAAAAGGCGTAAATAACGCTTTTAGATCTTCTTCGGTTGAAGAGCGGGCAAGATTTCTAACGAGGATTTTCATGGCCGCACGCTTAAAGAGTTTGCTAGTCTTTACAAGTCTGAAGCGCATTGGAGACGTACTTTTGCAAGGTCAGTGTCTGAAAAGGCATACGAAATGCCGATGTTATGAGAAATTATAGGGTGGGTCACGCGAGATTATGAGAAATTTTGGGAATTTCACGCGCGCCATCATTATAGTGATTTATGATGCAGGCCCGGAATGCCTGCATGTTATTAGCAATTTTAATTGGGCTAACGCCAGTAATCGGCGCGATTGGCGCCGTCATATCGCCCGGATTTGAGGCAGCATTTCTTGAAAGCTCCGCGCCGATCCGCAAGGACACGGATCGTTTCGGCCAAGTTTTTCTGTTAAAACTATTTGCCCGCCTTTTATGGTGCGAAAACCGCGTTTGACTCTCGTTTCTGATGGGAAGCCTTTACGGCGTTTGGCTGTGACCTCGAAAGCAAGGTGTGTCTGGATTGTGTTTAATATATTTTGGCATGATAGCCTCCTTTGGTTTAATAATATTAATTGTCATCCCGGACTTGATCCGGGACCTTAAATGCTTGCTAGTATATTTAAGGTCCCGGCTCGGAGGCCGGGATGACAGTTTTGTTTAACCCCATTTCGTCGGGGTGGATTTCTCCGGTTTTGCGATGATTTGGTAATCATCACGATAAAGGATGTGACCGGGTTTGTTTGTGCAAGATTCCGTGATCCAGATATCCCCCGCACGCATGATATTGACCATGCGCCGAGCTCTTCGGATCATGGCTTGCGCGTCATCCCTGAACCAGCAAATGCCGATATTATCACCGCCTCTATATTGAAAATGCCGCTCGTTTGGCGATGGCAAATGTTTCTTGAACCAGTCGACCTCGTTCATAAGATCAATTAGAAGATAATCAGGCAGCAATTCGTCATCTCGACACTTAAAGGCTGCTTGAAATATCCCATAGTCCACATTTAACCAACGCGTACGCCACGGCGAAATAAATCGCAGATACACGACGTATCTCCATAATGTATGTGAAAAAATCGCGCTACTTTGCAGGAGCGCGGGGCTTAGATATTTAACCCGCAGACGGGGGCTTCATATGCGCAATGAAATACATGGCGTGCCTCTTTAGTTTCAGAAGTGGTGGGTAGGGGAGATGGGTGTGGGAGTCAAGGTTCACTAAAAGGGGGCAGCTTTAATCAAATCTTTATAAAGTTGAGAAGAACCTGAGCTTCCGGGCTTGTAGTTGTCGGAATGGAAATCAGCAGCCTTTAGTGACATAGGATCAAAAATTTCGTTGAATTCTTCCATACTAACTACCCGCGGCTGGCCTTCTTCCGACAATATTTCTAAATATACGTCTTTTAAAAACCTTATTAAAGCGTTGTAGCCGTTTGTTCGATTTAATATAAAAGAAGCTTGACTATCATGCCAGACAGATGGCCATTTCTTCGCTACCGCTGCAAAGTAGTTTTTAACAGTCTTATATATGGCACTTGAATCATCGGCCCGATAGAAATTTGCAAAAATTGTTTTCTTCCACGTTTCGTTAGGAAGGGGTTGGCTAGCTTCTCCTCTTTTGCCTTTGTTTTTTTCAACTTCTGGATCACCCGGGTAGTGCTTAAGTAATCCTCTGACAACCGTGGCTTGAGATAACGTTTCCGAACCTTTTTCTCTGTCGGGGTGAGCAATCCCTATTCGTTTAATTTTTTCAAACAGAGGGCTTTTGGTGTCGGCATCTAAAGAGACTGCTACTAAATGACTTGATTTATAAGTACTTCTACTATTTTGATATTCATATAAGTCTAAAACCAAGCTATTGTTAACTTTAGTTTGAGCTTGGTTAACAGTTGAAAATATTTCAGCTTGATCGGCGATATCAATCCCAATGAACATGGAGAGGTTTAGGTCAAAAGGTTTATCTTTTTTATATTCTCCTAAACCGGCAAGCCTATGTTGCCCATCTAATATGATGGCTGCTTTTTCTAAAGGAATTGAATTGCTTGGTTCTTCATCATCCATATACGATGACACAACAATTTTATATAATCCAAAAACTTTAGGTACGTCTTCAATTTGAACACATCTATCGTCAATCGCCACGACGATTGACGTAGGAAAACTAGCATAATCATAATTGACGTATTTTTGTATCTTTTTTACTCGAGATTTTGATAACTCCCGTTGGATGCCCGCTAATGGTTCTGCTTGCCCGGTTTGGAAACGCCGAACATCCACATAGCTGATACGTTTCAGTTCATCTGGGCTTACTGCACCGACAAAAAATTCTCCAATAGGTTGATCGACTTTTAATGCGTAAATTATAAATGGAGCGTCCATCCTAATCTCCAATTATCTGTTTAACTGCTTCGGCTTCTTCGTCTGAGGCATATTTAGCGCCCTTCATTGCTTTCTTTGCTTTCTTCAATTTTTTATCTGTTTCTTTTTTTATTTTCATTGCCTTGAACCAACCCCAGAGCGAAAGAAAATAAATAATAATAAGAAATGCATGCTGTTCAGGCGGCAGGCTTTTGCTGAATTGTGGGTTTGTTCCGAGAACAGTTGCTGCCCCTATAATTGGCGCTAAAAAGCAAATCATAAACAGCCAAAGATTGTCACCAAAAACTTGAAAGCGAGTCTTAATAAACAATATAAATGCTAATGCACCGCATGTTGAAAGTATATAAAGCCCAAGTTCTCCGCTATCAAAATACCCCAAAAATGCTTTGAAGAAGCTAATTTCAGCTATTCTAAAAGAAACAAATGCGGAAATTAAAAGTGGGAAAAACGTAACCGCCAGTGTGAAGCAGATTTCTTTAAATTCATCATCGGAAAAAATGGGTCTCAATGCCTCCACCTCTATGCAGGACTAAATGAAATTAGTAATTCCGACGTTTTTCCTCTTTTTGCTCCTGAACCTCCAATAACGGACTGGCGTGGGAGCGGAATTAAGTGGCTAGTATCTTCATACAATCGTCGGACGCTTTGATGATCGGCATTGGTGATAATTATTTTCACTCCTCTTTTCGAGGCTTTTCTTGCTATTTCAAAAAGACGTTCTTGGTCCTTCCATGTGAAAATGTTTTGATTGTATTTAACGAACCCGTTATTGTTGTGGGCGACAGTATAAGGTGGATCGATAAAAATAAAATCATCTTCTTTTGCCTGTGAAATTGTTTCGGAAAAATCACAATGTCGAAGTTCTGTGTATTTTAAGATATTGGCTGTTTTTTCAAAATCATCTGAATCTAAAATAACTGATGTCTTAGTTCCAATTGGAACATTGAATATGCCCTTAAGTTCTCTCTATAAAGGCCATTCCAGCAGGTTCGATTCAGATAAATAAATTTGGCTGCCCGTTTGAAACGAGAATGATAATTTTTACTTCGAATCTCGTAATAATAGTCTTTTTCGTGCTTCCTTTGATGTTCTTGCAAGTATCTAAGCACAAGTTTCCAGTCATCTTTAATCGCTTGATAGCACTCAATGAGGTGAGGGTTGGCGTCCGATAAAACAGCTTCTTTGGGTTCGAGGTGAAAAAAAACGGCTCCGGATCCGAGGAAAGGCTCAAAGTAGCAGTTAATTTTATCTTTTTTGGGAAATAGATCAGCATGGTTCTTAACAAACCACCTTTTTCCGCCCGCCCATTTTAAAAATGGTGTTGCCACACTATTCTCCCCTAGTTCAATTCAATTTATGGATGTTATGAAAAATAGCAAGAATAAAACGATCACCCTAAGGTGATCTTAAATAACTCAGAAAATGGAATTTAAAGTAGCCCACTCTTTTACGGGATTAATCATCAAAAAAGGCGGCCCGAAGGCCGCCTGAAATTCTGTGCTAGTCATGAGTAGCCGAAGACTACATCATGCCGCCCATTCCGCCCATTCCGCCCATGTCAGGCATGCCGCCACCAGCGCCACCGCCAGCAGGTGCTGGTTTGTCGGATACCATCGCTTCTGTTGTGATCAATAGACCAGCGATTGAAGCCGCATCTTCCAACGCAGTACGGGTTACTTTAGCCGGATCAATCACACCAAAGCCGAACATGTCGCCATATTCTTCTGTTTGTGCGTTAAAGCCGAATGCTTTGTCTTCGCTTTCGCGAACTTTGCCCGCAACAACGGCACCGTCAACACCAGCATTTTCAGAGATTTGACGCAATGGAGCTTCCAAAGC
>JABABK010000083.1:314-11549 GCA_014238285.1 Hellea sp. | reverse complement strand
CAGCAGTCAAGCGCAGAACAATCTTCAACCAACGTCAGTTTTCCGGTATTGCGTGGCGCTTCAAGGTACATTTCCGTCACGGAATTAAGTTTTTGGGTCGCGATATCGGCCCTATTTTCTAAACCAAACGGCTCTGCTTTAGGGCAGCTCCGATAAATCCTGAAAATAGCGGGTGCGGATCAAATGGTCTGGATTTTAATTCAGGATGATATTGCACGCCAATAAACCAAGGGTGGCTTGGAATTTCCACGATTTCAGGCAAGACACCATCAGGCGATAGCCCAGAAAACAGCAGTCCCGCCTCTTCAAGTTTCTCTTTATAATCAATATTCACTTCATAGCGGTGACGATGGCGCTCTTCGATATCTTGGCGGCCATATTCTTTAGCAACAAGTGAGCCTTTAACCAAGCTGGCGGGATAAGCGCCGAGACGCATCGTTCCGCCAAGATCAGTATCTTTATTTCGTTCAACCCGTTCATTACCACGGGTCCATTCGGTCATAAGACCAACCAGAGGCGTACCGCCCTTTTCAAATTCAGAGGATGTGGCGTCTTTAATACCCGCAAGATTACGGGCTGCTTCAAGAACAGCCATTTGCATGCCAAAACATATGCCAAAATATGGGATGTCCTCGGTGCGCGCGATATGGGCGGCTTTAATTTTACCTTCAGCGCCGCGTTCACCAAACCCGCCTGGCACTAAAATGCCGTGGACATCTTTTAAAACGGCTTGAACATCTTCCGTATTGTCAAAATCTTCGGCCTCTAACCATTTGATCTTAACTTTGACGCGGTTCGCTATGCCGCCGTGCACCAAAGCTTCGGTGATGGATTTATAGGCGTCTGGCAGGACCGTATATTTACCGACGACTGCGATATTGACTTCCCCGTCCGGGTTTTGAAGATTTTCGGATATTTCATGCCATGTAGACAGCTCTGCAACTGGCGCGTCACCAATTCCGAAATGGGTTAGAACTTCTGTATCAAGGCCCTCTTCATGGTAGGCCAAAGGCACATCATAGATTGAGCGCGCGTCAAGTCCTTGAATAACCGAGCTTTCGCGGACATTACAAAACCGCGCGATCTTCTGGATTTCATTTTCTGGAATGCGGCGATCGGCGCGGCATAGAAGAATATCAGGCTGGATACCGATAGAACGAAGTTCTTTGACGCTATGCTGTGTCGGCTTGGTCTTCATCTCGCCAGCGGCATTGATAAAAGGCAGAAGGGTGACATGCATAAACAAGGTCTGATCGCGCGGGAGTTCTTGAGAAAGCTGTCTTAGAGCTTCGAAGAATGGCAGGCCTTCAATATCGCCAACAGTGCCGCCGACTTCGCATAAAACGAAATCAACATCGCCAGCGTCGGAGAGAACAAAGTTCTTAATTTCATTGGTCACGTGCGGGATAACCTGCACGGTTGCGCCGAGATAATCGCCCCGGCGTTCTTTTTCGATAATGTTAGAGTAGATACGGCCCGTGGTAATGTTATCGCTTTGGGCCGCTGATACGCCCGTAAAGCGCTCATAATGCCCGAGATCGAGATCCGTCTCCGCGCCGTCATCTGTGACATAAACTTCGCCGTGTTGATAAGGCGACATCGTGCCTGGATCGACGTTCAAATAAGGGTCAAGTTTTCTAAGGCGAACCTTATAGCCACGAGCTTGAAGCAACGCACCAAGGGACGCAGACGCCAAACCTTTTCCGAGAGAGGAAACAACGCCTCCCGTTATGAAAATGTATCTTGGCATATCCAGCCCGTAAAAACGAACAGCTAACCTAAAAACGCTTATTCGTCTTTTGGTGTCTCAGCTGTTTCCGCTGGCGTATCTGTTGAGGTCTCTTCGGAAGCACCCGATTCGATCACATCATTTGCGTCAGCTAACGGGTCTGTTGTCTCCACTGAATCGTTAGTGCTCGTCAAGGGGGCAACTGATAAAGCTGGTAAGTTTTCCACTTCTTGTTCTGCGACAACGTCATCGACCTTGTCGAGCAGGCCTTTTTCGGCTGCTTCGCGGTTAAAGAACACAGACAGGATAAGTGAACAGATCAAAAAGGCTGATCCAAGGATCCATGTCATACGGCCAACAGAGTTTGCTGCGCTACGGCCACTCATCAGGCCACCTCCGCCGCCTCCACCGCCGCCGCCAATACCCAGCGCGCCGCCTTCGGATTGCTGGATTAGGATCAAGCCGGTCATTGCGATGCTGATAATCAGCAGGACGATAAGCAGAACATTTGCCATGAGAAATCTCTTAATTCGTGATTTGGCGCGCTTTAACGTAAATACACGCGAACATAAAGCGTTAAATAGGACTATTTACGCCTTTTACAAGGCACTGTTTAGTTCAAAGCTGAGCAATAAACCGGTCTACCGCCGCCTCATCTGTCGCCCAAGAGGTCACAAGCCGTAAAACAGTTCGATCTTTGTCATAGGCCTGCCAATTATAAAACTTAAAATCAGATTCTAATTTTTCAATCAAGGGATTGGGAAGAATAGGAAAGATTTGATTGGTTTCTGTCTCACTATCCAGCTCATAACCAGCCTTTAGGATGGCCTTTGAGAGCTTAGCTGCCAACCCATTGGCGCTGCGACTCGCCGTGAAAAACAACGCGTCACCAAATAAAACCTGAAACTGAATGCCCAGCAATCGCCCTTTGGCCAACAAAGCTCCACGTTGTTTAATATGGAAGCGAAAGTCTTCTGCAAGTTCAGGCTTATTAATGACGATAGCTTCGCCTATCAAAGCGCCGGCTTTCGTCCCCCCAATCCAAAACACGTCTGTCAATTTCGCTAAATCACCCAGCTTCACGTCATTTATATGGGAGGCCAAAGCCGCCCCTAAACGCGCCCCATCCAAGAAGAATATCAGATTATTATCTCGGCAAGTCTTCGATAAAGCCGCCAATTCGGCTTTGGTATAGATACGTCCTGTTTCCGTCGCGTTTGAAATATAGACAAGCCTTGGTTTTGCCATATGGGGGAAGTGCGCATTCTCTGCCAGCGCCTGTTCAACATCCGCCGACGTAAGTTTTCCATCTTTCTTAATCACAGTGATAATTTTGTGCCCAGTGGCCTCAATAGCCCCGGTTTCATGGGTCGCAATATGTCCACTTCCCACAGCTATAACGGCTTCATGGCTTTTAAGCAGGCTGGAAATGACAATGATATTGGCCTGCGTACCACCCCCGACAAAATAAATGGTCGATTTATGGCTACCTAATCGCCTTTGAATGAGCTCTCGCGCCTCATCCGAATAATCATCATCGCCGTAAGCCGTTTGCTGAGACAAATTCGTCTGTGCCAGTCTTTCCAAAATGGCCGGATGGCAGCCTTCGCTGTAATCATCCATAAAACTATATTTTGTCATTTATGCGCCTCTAAGCACTTCTAGCAATCGCGGCTAAATCTGCCATCTCCAAACTCGCCCCGCCGATTAAAGCGCCGTTGACATTCTCTGTTGCCAAAATATCCTTTGCATTGCCCGGTTTGACAGAACCGCCATATAAAATGCGAGTATTTGCACCGACAATGCCCCTGATATGGTCGTGCATTTCCTTAATGTCTGAGATTTCGGCGACTTTGCCTGTGCCGATGGCCCAAACAGGTTCGTAGGCGATGACATAGTCGTCATAACCATAGGGGACGCTTTCTTTGATCTGTCCTTCAACAACAGAAAGTGCCTCGCCGGCTTCTCTTTGTTCCAAAGTTTCGCCGACACAAATGATGGGGATAAGTCCCGCTCTTAGGGCAGCTTCGGCCTTTTGGCAGGCATCTGAATCACTTTCGCCTGCAGCTCGCCTCTCTGAATGACCGACTATGGCATAAGTCGCGCCGCAATCAGCGACCATTTCAGCGCTGGTTTCACCCGTATGAGCGCCGCTAGAATTGGCATGGCAATCTTGGCTGCCCACCGCAATATCCAAACCTTCACAAGCCTTAGCCATCGCCGCTAGGTAAGGAAATGGCGGGCAAATCAGGACGTCAATGCCAGTTCGTTGCCGACTCGGTAAGGTTTCGTCAAACTCAGCTGGCTTACGGCTCCAGTCTTTCGAGCCGTGCATTTTCCAGTTCCCAGCGATCAAAGTGCGCATATTTTCTCCATTGTTCGGCCCATCATGCGATTTTCTCTGAATTTCGCAACCCTATTGCTTGCAGCAATGGGCGGGCATAGCTATGTAGGTCAAAATTTTACGGGAACAATTATGGCTGAGACAGTTTCATCCAAGATCAGAGCTTTTTTAGTGGCTATTCTAATCGGCCTTTTGGTTATCGCATTTGCGGTTTGGGGCGTCAGTGATGTCTTTAGCCCGAAAAGCGGGACGGCTGTCCTAAAAGTTGGCGACGCTGAAGTTTCTAGTCAGGAATTTAGCCGAGCATTTCGTCAAGAGCTCGCCAGTCTTGCCGAAAAAGAAAACCGAACGCTTCCCCATGAAGAAGCCTATAAGCGCGGCGTTCACAATAAAGTCCTGTCCGGCTTATTATCCAATAAAATTATCGAAGTTGATGCAGATGATCTCGGCATTGGTGTTAACGCTCGAACCGCTCGTGATTATCTCTCAAGATTTGAAGTTTTTAAAGACGAGTTGACTGGTAAATATAGTAAAGACCAAGTCATCAGCATTTTGAGCCGTCAAAGCCCTCCGATTAGCCTGGAAGAATTTGAAACTGATATTATTTCAAACTTACGCCAGCAGCAGACTTTACCGGCTATAACGGGCGGTATTGAAGCGCCTCTACAATTTGCTGAGCAGCGCTACCAATTTATTACAGAGCAGCGCAAAGCAAATGTATTGACCCTCACCAGTCAAGCTGTTCCGCCAGCCCCAGAGCCAACGGATGAAGAGCTCCAAACTTACATGGATGCGAACGCCCTCAGATTCACGGCGCCGGAATATCGTCAAATCTCAATAATTCGCCTAGAACCATCTGATTTTGCGCTCATGGACGAAAGTTCCATGTCAGGTGTATTATCCGAGGAAAATCTGTCCAAAGCCTTCAACAATATCTTCATCTCGGATGACGAAGTTAAAGCGCAGTTTGATTACAAGGTAGAACTTGGTGAACTTGGAAGCCCGGCGAAGCGATCCTTGGTTAAAATGAACGCGACGAGCGAAGAAAACGCCAAGGAAATTGCTGAAAAACTTGAAGAAGGTCTAACACCCGATGAAGTTACAGCTTTGTTTGGTCTCGTTGAACCGACGAGCTATGATGACGTCATTGAAGAAGTCATTTTAGACCCTGAGACAGCGACAGCTGCCTTTGATATGAATAATGGTGAAGTCCGCGCTATTCTAGGCGGCTTTGGCAACTGGGTAACGGTTCAGGTCACCGGCGCCACAGCAGAAGTTAAACCAGAGATCGCCTCCATCCGCGATGATATTGTCAAAGACATTCTAGGCGCTAAAGCCAAAGACAAAATCTATGACATTATGAGCGTGGTTCAAGACGAAATTGACGAAGGCCGTTCCCTTGAAGAAGCCGCCGATATTGCCGGTATACCTTTATCTACCATTGCGTTTATTGACCGCGCAGGCGCTACGCCAGACGGTGTGAAAATGACGGGTACGCCGATGCATATGGGGATTGCTCAGGATGAAGAAATTTTGAAAACTATTTTCACATCTGACATTGGATTTGAAACGGATTATTTTGATACATCGACGGGCGGAATTGCCATGTTGCGAGTTAACGAAACGATTGAATCGACCCGCAAACCTTTTGCCGAAGTGAAAAAACAGGCAACGCGGTCTTGGAAAGCCGAAGCGCTTGAAGAATCGCTTAATGACTTAATGCTGGAACTGGCAGGTAAAGTGCAAACAGGCGAAAGCCTCGAAACTGTCAAAGCCAGCGTTGATAATGGCGCGACGCTTGAAGACGTCATGCTCATTCGCTCGTCACCAGGTCAGAAAGTCGGCCCCAAAGTTGCCTTTGATTTGCTCGAAGCCTCAGTTGGAGACATTGAACGTGGTGAAGGGCCAAGACCAATGACCCGCCAAATCGCTATCCTCGAAGATATTATCTCAAATCAAGATAGTCTTGCCGGTCAATATGCTGATTACCTACAAGATCAAGTCACGGCGGAGATCATCAATGATTTACAGCTGGCTTACCGCACGGCTGTTTTGACGGATCACCCTCTTGTCGAAAACTCTAACCTCGTCAAATCGGTATTGGGGCTCGACCTCACCACTGAGTAATTCTGACAGGTCCCCGTTATGACTGAGGGCATATCGCCAGATTTTGCAACCTTTAGCGCCGCTTTTGCCAAGAAGCGGCCTAGCCTTGTGTACACCAAAGTCGTCAATGATCTGGATACGCCGGTCTCTGCCTATATGAAGATCGCCAAAGGCAAGCCTTATGCGTTTTTGTTTGAAAGCGTCATGGGCGGCGAGCAGCGCGGGCGATATTCCTTTATGGGCTTCTCCCCTGATCTCGTTTGGCGCTCTCTCGGAAACACATCAGAATGCGCCCGCGGACAAGCGGCGGTTAATTCAGGACAATTCAGTGCTCTTGACGGCCCGCCGCTGGGTGCCTTTCGTAGCCTTATGGCAGAATCTGCCTTTAAACTGCCAGACGACATGCCCCCAATGGGCTCCGGCATGTTTGGCTATCTTGGCTATGACATGATCCGTCAAGTTGAAGATATTCCGGGCACGAACCCCGATCCTATCGGAACACCTGACGCTATTATGGTTAGGCCGACTATCGTTGCCGTGTTTGATCAAATCGCCCAAGAGATCATGATCGCGACACCAGTCTTCCCGTCTGACATGAGCGCGGAAGTCGCCTATAAAGCCGCCCTATCACGCATCGAGCAGACCGTCTCCGATTTGCACTTACCCACGGCGGGGCAATCAAAGCCCCAAGCCGCGACAGTTAAACTAACCCCCAAGCTTGGAACCAGCGCGGAGACCTTTAAATCTCGCGTCGCCAAAGCCAAAAACTATGTCGAGGCAGGTGATGTATTTCAGGTCGTCATTGGACAGCGCCTAGAAGCCCCCGCCCCTGCCTCTCCTTTTGCTCTATATCGCGCCCTACGCCGCATGAACCCTTCGCCGTTTCTATATTTCCTAGAATTTGAAGATCATGCTATTGTTGGCTCTAGTCCTGAAATTCTGGTTCGGCTACGAGACGGCAAAGTCACCATACGTCCTATCGCAGGCACACGCCCGCGCGGGAAAACAACAGAAGAAGATCTCGCCCATGAGAAAGACCTTCTGGCCGATAAAAAAGAATGCGCTGAGCATTTAATGCTGCTCGACCTTGGCCGTAATGATGTTGGCCGCGTTTCCAAATCCGGCACAGTCGAAGTCACAGAACGCTTCCTGATAGAGCGCTATAGTCACGTCATGCACATTGTCTCAAATGTGGAAGGCGAGCTTAAAGACGACTATGACGCCCTCTCAGCGCTCTTTGCAGGCTTCCCGGCAGGCACTGTCTCAGGCGCGCCCAAAATCCGCGCTATGGAAATCATTGACGAACTGGAAGACGAAAAGCGCGGCATATACGGCGGCGCTGTCGGGTATATCTCCTGCGAAGGCGAAATGGACACAGCCATCGTCCTTCGCACCGCCATCATCAAAGACGGCATTCTCCACGTCCGCGCCGGCGCCGGCATCGTCCTCGACAGCGACCCTCAATCCGAATTTGAAGAGACCCTGCATAAGTCTGCGGCGCTTTTTAGAGCGGCGGAGCAGAGTGTGCATTTTGACGGGAATTAGAATATCCCGAACCGCTTTTTCTTTACCCACTTAATTTCTGAAATCACCATAAAAGTCATTAGTTCCTCGCTAACCGCTCGATATACACCTTTGGCATTCATATGATTAGCCATAATCGAAGTGACTTCCCAGCAATCGACTTCTTCAGCAGGCCAATGCCCCATCGCAAGTTTTCGAATATTTTTCTCAAAACCCAACGATCTTAGCTGCAACGAATTAGTCTTGATACTGTCAGGCAAGGAATGATTACCCCACGCCCACATCCACGTTTTAGAGTCTAAAGAATATGTTCCAACGAAATCAATATTCGCCTCAACGACTACTTGCCCGCCAGTTGAAAATGTTAAAGACGCCTTTTCAGCATCATAATCATATCGATCATGCTCTCCCAATTTATATTTTTCCATCAAATCATCTTGCCGAGTTGAAATCAAACTATGGCTTTCGGAAATTAATTTTGAATAGGCCTTCTCATCTTCCAGCCAATTCTTCACACATATATCATTGAAACAGTGCCCACAAACCAACGAAATATTCGGCTCATTTTCATCATTCCATTCACCATGTTGATGGAAAGCAGATTCGCACTGGTCGCACCAAGCATCCGGATATAGCTCATCGCCGTCATCGCCTGTATATCCCACATGAAACCCGAGCTCTGCCGCACCAAGTAGATGTTCACAGACAAATCCAGGTGGAGTTTTCCCATGTTTATCACATTCTACAAAATCATTATTATCCATTGATGTTCTATCCTAAGGCAAACTCGTTTTGTTGTTTATCATTTATCGAGACATCCAAAAATTAATCCCTAAAGCCTGCAACATTAAACCAAAACGCGCCAATAATTGCGCAAATTATTCCGGCAAAGTATATTTCTTACAGTTGTTTTCCATTGGTATAACGGGCAGCATAGAATACACAAATACAATATAATAAAGGATCCTCGTGGAAACTAAAATTTTAAAGTCTGAAACTCTATCCAAGCGCGGGCAAAAGCGCATCCGGCGTAATCTGCTGGAGGCTTTTGTTGCAGCTAGTAAAACCCAAGGTTCCAAGAAGAAAATTCTAACAGATGGCGATGGACGTGTGCTCAGCTATGCAGAGCTTCTGCGCCCGGTCTTTGCGCTGTCTGTTCCACTTCGTAAAATGACAGAGCCAGACGAAAACGTTGGTGTCTTTTTACCGACCGGCGCAGGCGCCGTCATTGCTCTTTTTTCTGTTCACGCAGCCGGCCGTATCCCCGCCATGCTCAATTTTTCAGCCGGGATTAAAAACCTTAAAGCTGCCGTCAAAACCGCACCGCTTAAAAAAATCATTACAGCCCATAAATTCATCGAAATTGCAGGACTGTCAGCATTGATCACGGAACTGTCCGAAGTCGTCGAAATTATTTATTTAGAGGATATGCGCGAGGAAATTGGCCTTAGCGCTAAAATCAAAGCCGTACTCGGCCCGATGTTTCCAAAAATATTTGCGCCAAGTCCGAAACCAGACTCGACAGGCGTCATCCTGTTTACATCCGGCACAGAAGGCAATCCCAAAGGCGTGGTCCTGACCCATGCTAATATCCTGGCCAATGTCGAGCAGATCGATCAACATGTTGATATTGAAGACGGTGACATATTTTTTAACCCACTACCGACCTTTCATAGCTATGGCCTAACTGCGGCGACGTTATGGCCGCTCATAAGTGGTTATCCGGTTGTCCTTCACCCCTCGCCGCTTCAAACCAAAACTATCGCAAAACGGATTTTCAAAACAAAGGCGACGGTTCTTTTTGCGACAGACACGTTCTTGCAGCAATATATGCGGGCCAGCGCCGATGGCGGACTGAACTCTTTGCGCATATCCGTCTGCGGCGCAGAGCGCGTGCGTGAAGAAACCCGAAAAACCGCAGAAGTCCGCTTTTCGTTTGAAGTCCTCGAAGGCTATGGCGTGACGGAATGTGCACCCGTTTTGGCAGCCAACCAACCCGGCGATATTCGCGGCGGCACAATCGGTAAAATGCTGCCCGGCATTGATTCAAAGTTAGAGCCTATCGAAGGCATGGAAGGCGCAGGCTGTTTGTGGGTCAAAGGGCCCAATATCATGAAGGGCTATATATCGGCAGACAATCCGGGTGAGATCGTGCCTTTGCCCGAGGGCTGGCACAATACGGGTGATGTAGTCTCCGTCGATGATGAGGGCTATTATGTCATTCGCGGGCGCATCAAACGCTTTGCCAAAATTGGCGGCGAGATGGTCTCGCTAATGATCGTTGAAAATTGCGCCTGTACCGTTTGGCCCGACCATATGCACGCTGCCGCGATTGTCCCTGATCCCAAAAGAGGCGAACAAATTATCCTCGTCACTGACCACCCCGATCCTAAACGTCATGAGCTCTTAGCCTGGGCCCAAACTCACGGCGTCCCGGAAATTTCCGTGCCTAAAAAAGTCGTTTCTGTCGAGAGCCTGCCAGTTCTAGGAACCGGTAAGATGGATTATGTTACGGTGACTAGCATGGCCAAGAAAGCACTTGGAATTACTTAAATATAAGGGTTACAGATCTGGCACTAACATGACTACTCAGACGTTTTGCTTTAGTAACGGCCATCATGCTACATCTGCAACACGCACCTGATTGACCCGCAAGGGACATAAAAAAGTAAAGTTTGATCCAACACCAATCTCACTTTCGATTTTAATTTCTCCGCCCATTAAGACAGCGAAACTTCTCGCGATCGCAAGTCCAAGACCAGATCCAGCATATTCGCGCCGGTATCCTGTATCAGCCTGTTCAAACTGCTCAAAAACTCGCCCGCAGTCTGCGTCAGATATACCGATACCGGAATCTTTAACGGAAATATTGACCTCAGTAAGATGAACTGCTGTTTCACCGAATACATTAATCGTCACGAATCCTTTTTCAGTAAATTTAATGGCATTACCAACAAGATTGATGACAATTTGACGAATTTTAGTTCTATCGCCAAAGAATATTTGCGATAGATTTGCGGCGTATTCGAACCCGATCTTAAGGTTCTTTTCCTGAGCCAAAGGCTCCAACATAGAAATTATTTCTGTTATCAAATCAAAAAGGTTGAAATCATCCATACTGAGATGCAATTTTCCTGTTTCAATTCGAGATATATCTAGAACCGAATTGATAATTTCCAAAAGATTTTTCCCTGATGTCTGCATAATATCATTATACTGACGCTGTTTTTGATCCAAGCTTGTGCGGCCTAATAATAATGACATCCCCATAACACCATTAAGCGGCGTGCGAATTTCATGGCTCATATTTGCCAAGAATTGAGATTTAACCCGGCTGGCTATTTCAGCGGATTCTTTCGCTATTTGAAGTTCGGAGGTGCGAATTTGTACTTTCCGCTCCAAACTTTCATTGGCCATTTTCAAAGCCTGTTCAGCAGCCTTTTGCTCCGTAATATCTTGCATAACACCAAGGTACTCGGTGGTGCTTTCACCTTGAGAAAATGGTTCTGCTTTTTCGCGAACAAATACTATA
>JABABK010000083.1:0-304 GCA_014238285.1 Hellea sp. | reverse complement strand
TAAGAGCCGCATACGATATTCTATGTCATAAGGCTCATTGGAAACGCCGTTTATGCGGTCTTTCACTGGACTGAGTAAATGCCGATCTTCTGGCAAAACGAGGGTTTCCACCCGCTTGGGGAAAATTCGAAAGACATCGGTCATCGAAACCCCTAAAAAATTTGCCATTTGTTCAGAACCGGAAATCAGGGCGTTATTCTCGGCCGACCAACGCCAACTACATAATTTTGCCAATTTCTCCGCTTGATGAAGTGTTTCTTCAGCAAGACTTTTTTCAGTTACTTCGAAAGCAAAACAACCCAGT
>JABABK010000082.1 GCA_014238285.1 Hellea sp. | reverse complement strand
AAATATTTGAAAATTTTGTGGCATCAAGATGATAGGCATAAGTGGCGAAGCCTTCATATTCATTCTGTCTCGGTAATTTGGGCCCCATGCCAGCGTCACACAAATGGGCTTGGACAGAAACCGCGTGGGCGTAGGATGAGTTTTGTATCCCGTCCATCAACCAGTAGGGCGTTAGGTTCAAGTTTTGAAAAACTGGGTAATCAAACACGTGATGATAATATTCAGAGGCTCCGTCAATGGGCGCCCGTCGCCAGTTTACAAATTTAACGCTCTGCTTAAACGTTGCCTCACATTCGGCCAGTAATTCCTTCTCGGATATCCCAAATTCCATCAAGGTTTTGCGTATGGCCGGGACCGTCCCCTCACCGACGCCGATGGCCGGGATATCAGGGGATTCAATCAGCGTAACTTTAACGCCGCCTCTGGACTTACTATTGAGTTTCTTGGCTAAATGAGACGCCGCGAGCCACCCTGCCGTTCCGCCGCCAACAATGATAACACTGGCAATTATGCCAGATGCTCCATTATCGCTATCGGAAAACGGATCGCTCATTAGCCCTCGGCTTCCATCAGATTCTTGATATTGCCCAAAGATGTCATCTGGGCATAAATAATCGTCAGCAGCCCGCGTTTTCTAAGGTCTAAAAACTGATCGTCAGTCAAGCCATTTAACTTTTCCTGATCTATCAAATAGATCGCGTTTAAGGCTCGGTCTTGTCCGTCCACACTAATGTTGAGCGTATTTTCTTTTAGCAATCCAAATTTGAGCAGCTCTTTAACAAATAATTGTGTCTGCACAGTCTGCTCATAATATTTTCCTAACGCGTTTTTTTTGTCAGAAAACCATGAGGTTTCATCGCCGGTTTTATCATATAGCATTTCACCTTTTTTCGAACCAACACGATCACTATCCGTATCAATAGCGACATGCATTACATCCTTGCTTTGCTGGTCTTTAATCAAACGAAAAGGGTAGCAGTCCAAAATGCCTAACTTATGACTCGCTTGCCATTTCCCGTCTTTAACAAAGGCATTCTTCCCAAGTACAGCACTTGTCATGGCCACAAATTGCAGCTGACCTGTTTCAGAGTTTTTGACAAAAACTAATGGAAAACTGGTCGCGGCGGATTGAACTTCGAAAACTGTGATGGGAAGAACATGGCTATTTTCTACATGAAAACACTCATTGCTATCAGCAACTTTGAGGGCTTTGTGGGCTTCGAAACTAATAGGCGTAAATGGCATTTCATTTCCTGTTAGAGATGGTCATTTTGTATAGGCTAAACATGTGTTTCCGAAAACACAAACGGAACCCCGCGATTTTCGTGGAGCTCCGCAATTTATTCGCAGTTAAGGGGCTGCGAAAGGTATTAGTATTTTAAAACTTCCCTGACACACCGACTGTGATGCGGCGAGCTGTTTCATATTCATAGAGCGGGAAGCCGCGGGTAAATCCGCTTTCCGGTGATGGGCCTGTATTGTAACCAATCTGCTCAGAATTTGATGGGAATAGGTTATTCACTTCAAAGTCCAAAGATACGTTGTCTATAATGTTATAGCTTGCTGACAGATCAACAAAACCCTGACCTTTATGTAAACGGTTACCATAGGCACCGACTTCGCGGAGCATATATTTACTACGATAATTATAAGACGCACGAGCCGAGAATTTTTCATTCTCATAGTAACCAGAAGCATTCAAAGAGTGCTTCGAACTATCTGAAAGAATAGGATTACCATCGACAAATGTATCATCATCTGTGGTCGTGTCTGTGAAGGTATAGTTAAGCAAAGTACCAAAACCACCGCCAAAATCATAGACAAGCTGGGTTTCGAAACCGAGGCCTTCTGCATCCTTGCCGTTAAACTTCTCTTGAACTGTCCAGCCACCAGAAGCCTCATCAACAGGGCTGCTTGGCAATGTGAACGGAATCTCAGCAGCAGTTGCGGAATATTCTGTGAAGTTCACGAAGTTTTTCACATCTTTCATGAAACCCGTGAAGGAGAATAAAGAGCGTTCACCAAAATACCATTCAGCGCCCAGATCAAACTGGTTGGAAACGAATGGTTTCAAGCCAACATTACCAACGATCCAGAACTGGTTATTGGCCAGATCATCATTGGTGCCGCGTACATCTGGATTGACATACATGTCGATATATTGCGGGCGAGCAATGGCGCGAGCTGCACTTGCCCGTAGGAGCATGTCTTCGCCAAGATCAACGACCAAGTTCGCACTTGGAAGAAACTCATCATAGTTAGCCGACGTCGCTGCAGCTGTTCCGTCCAAGAAGTAATTGGATGTCGCATCTGTGTTAATATAACGAAGTCCAACATTACCGCGGAAACCATCGCCATCAAAATTTGCCATGGCATAGGCTGCGAAGTTTTTCTCTTCGATATTACTAAAGGCGCCGAGATCTTCAACTTCACCTGTAATACTGGCCCGAGCTAGCTCCTTGATAGCATCTGTATCAAGATTGAGGATTTGATAATCACCGGCACCAACATCAACCGTGCCATTATTAAGGCCACTTGTTTGGAAGGTTGGATTAAATCCAGCAGCCTGTGTAAACTCAAAACGCCGACTAGATGAATCGTGATCAGAGTATTTCGCGCCAAATTTAAGGGAGTCGACAACACCGAGATCAACATCTTTTGTTATATCAAGCTGAACATAAGTTTCGTTATCTTCTTTTGGCGTCCTATTAAAGTTTGGACCTGTGCCCATGGTTACGGAACCCGGATCATAAGTTGCGAGGTCAAACCCTGCTGGTAATGTCCAAGCCAGGCCACCATTGGAGAAGTCATAGCTACCATCACTAATGCTTGGAACCAATCCATCGTCCAAAACCATTTCAAAGTCGGTTCCGCCTGTAGACGTTGTGCGCCCTACTTGCGCGTGAATGTCATAACCATCACCTGAATATTCAATGTTCGCATCATAAACATTGGATTTCATCGTCGCTTCACGAGGACGCGCTTGATAGAAGGCCACATTAAGCGGACCGCGAATAGCGGTTTCACCGTTGAGTAGATCAGCGGCTGGGCGCGGCAAGCCACTCCAAGATGTGTTACCTTGTGTTAGCCACAACGCATGGTTTACGTTATCAGCTTCCATTTCCATATTCATGGCATTCAAAGTAATGTCTAGATTTTCACTAGGCTTAAATTGTACGGCGCCAGTAATAGCTGTCCGAACACGCTCTTGTTCGAAACCGACAGGGCCTGCACCCCACTCCCAAAATGCTTCATTACCCTGACGCTGCAGGTGACGTTTTTGATAAACGCCAGAAAGCATAAGGCCAAGAGTCTCATTTTCATTTTTCCAGCTACCTAGGGCCGAAACTTGCGGATCAATCTTATCTGAATCGTTTTGGTGCTGTCCTTCAATGGACGCGAAAATTGTCTTTGAGTCCAAATCAAGCGGCTTACGCGTGTGAACAACAACTGTACCACCAACGCCGCCTTCAGCGAGGTCTGCTTGAGAGCTTTTAAATACCTCGACACTACCGACAAGTTCGGAAGGCAATAATTCATAGTTGAAGCTACGACGGGCTGGCTCAAGAACAAACCAACCTGTTGACGCAACATTTTGACCATTCAGTGTAGTTAAGGTCAAATCCGGACCCGCACCGCGAATACCGACGGCTGCGCCTTCGCCAAACTGACGTTGAATGGTGATACCAGGAACGCGCTGCAATGATTCAGCAACGTTCTTATCAGGGAATTTACCGATATCTTCCGCTGTAATAGCATCAACAACCGCATTTGCCTGACGTTTTATATCAATCGCTTTTTCGATCGAACTGCGAATGCCGGTTACGACAATTTCGTCTTCTTGCACATCCTGCGCATATGCAGGTGCACACAATAATAATGTAGAAAGACTGACTGTCCCTCCTAATATCGACTTAAATGATTTCATTTCATATTCCCCTTTATATTTAGGTCTCAAAATTTTACACTTGGTGTAATACACATACCCACTAAGGTACCATTTACCTATGTTAACAATACCAATAGAGCACCAATTCCATAAGTCAAGCCAATATCTATATCCAATTATAGTCTAAAGAGGCATTTTTACTTGTTTTTATGGAAACCGTTGCTTAATAGTCACAATATATCATGTAGTGGTATTGCTAAATGTGAATAAAAAGAATCAAACTTAAGCATTAACAAGACCAATTACAGGCACTTCGCTCGCCAAGGACTAGAAAATGGATAATATCGCAAATGTTATAGGCGCGCTAAACGACGCCAGTCGCGAGCCACTCTATAAGCAACTACAAAAGAAACTACGCAGCGCTATCGAAAATGGCCTTTTAAGCCCAGAAGATCCCCTGCCTGCAGAACGGGATATGGCGGAGGCCTTTGGCGTTTCCCGCATTACAATTCGCAAAGCACTCGAAGAACTTGTCAGGGAAGGCCTTTTAACCCGCAGGCAGGGATCCGGCACTTTTGTGGCCAATCGGGTCGAGAAGAACTTCTCTCATTTAACGTCATTTTCGGAAGATATGCGCTCCAGAGGCCTGACACCAAGCTCAAAATGGCTTGAAAAGGTCGAAAGCGTCGTCACGCCGGAAGAAGTCATGAGTTACGGCCTTAGTCCTGGTATGAAAATTTATCGCTTAAGTCGCCTGCGCTTTGCCGATGGTGAGCCCATGTCCGTGGAGTACACGATCATTCCGGCCCACTGTATTCCCGATATAGAGAACATCGACTCTTCTTTATATGAAGCCCTCAGCAAAGAAGGTCTGCGCCCCGCCCGAGCCTTACAACGCTTGAGAGCGGTTCTATTATCAAAGGAACAAGCTGACTTACTCAAAGCCGCCGTCAATGACCCCGGACTACTGGTTGAGCGCCGCGGTTTTACCAAAGACGGACGAATCATCGAGATCGCCCAATCCTTCTATAGAGGTGATACTTATGACTTTGTGGCAGAACTAAGCGGATAATACTGGTAAAACCGACCCTTAAAACTCGACCAATAAGTTCACCAATTATGACTTTAAACCAAAATAGTACCAAAATAGTACCAATTTGGCATTTTTAGCTTTATTTTTAATAATTGGTACTATATATAATATATTCGCTACTCAGGGAATATGATGACCATCAATACCAAAATGCCGCTACATGCCCAAGAAACGCTCATGTTTAAAGAAGCGGCAGAGTCAGCGAGCGCGGTTAGAGCTCAAATTTCCAGATATAAAGCAACTTTTGCCGATATTGGTTCTGATCTACGATCCCGCGACCTATCGGCAGCCATCATGGTCGGTCGAGGCAGTTCAGACCACGCCGGAGTTTACGGTCGCTATCTCATAGAAATCCTGCGAGGTGTCGTCACTAGCCCATCAGGTCTGTCAGTCAATTCACTCTATAACGCTAAGTTAAACACCAAGAATGCGCTCTGCATCGCTATTTCCCAATCGGGTCAAAGTCCGGATCTCGTTTCTTCCGTCAAAAAGGTAAGAGAAAGCGGCGGATATACACTTGCCCTCACCAACACAGTCGATTCGGCGCTTGCGCACGTTTCACACGCCACAATCGACCTTTGCGCAGGCCCCGAGAATAGCGTTGCCGCGACCAAATCATTTATTACGTCAATGGCGGCTTTGGCTCAACTCATAGCTCATTGGTCAAATGATGAGGCTTTAATCAGCGCAATAGACGAATTACCCGATCAAATGGAAGCTGCCTGGGCCTTAAACTGGGATGCGGCTCAACCAGCCTTCATCAAAAGCTCCAGCGCCTTCATCCTAGGACGAGGCGTCGGTTACGGTATTACCCGTGAAGCCGCCCTGAAGTTCAAAGAAACCTCTGGCATTCACGCCGAAGCTTATAGCGCGGCAGAAGTATTACACGGCCCAGCAGCTATCATTGGTAAAGACTTCCCTATTTTAGCCTTCTCTCAAAATGATCAAACGAAAACCAGTCTGACGCAGACCCTAGACAAACTCGCTGCCACTGGCGCTAAGATTTTCGTTGCAGGTCAAAGTCATCCCGACTGCGTAACACTTCCCACGGTAAAGTCTCATCCGCTTTTAGAGCCGATTTTGATGGTGCAAAGTTTTTACAAATTAGTGAACGCCGTTTCTGTTGCGCGCGGATTTAACCCAGACACGCCTCCGAACCTCTCTAAGGTCACGGAGACCATTTAATGCGAACAGCTTTCATAAATGGCAAAATATTTAATGGTCAGGCGTTTTTACCCGAAAACACGTCCATTGTTATCAATGACGAAATTGTGGAGCAAATAGCACCTACGTTTGACGTCAAGGATGTTGATAAAGTTGTCGACCTTGAAGGCAATATTCTAGCACCCGGTTTTTTTGATATACAAGTTAATGGCGGCGGCGGTGTATTATTCAATGATACTCCGGATGTCGCGACGATCCAAAAGATCGGAAAAGCCCACCGTGAATTTGGAACTTGCGGCTTTCTCCCAACCCTTATCAGCGATGACCTTGACGTGGTTAAGCAAGCAATCACAGCCGTTGACCAGGCTATTTTGGACGGCGTACCCGGCGTCCTAGGCATTCATATTGAAGGTCCATTTTTAAGTACTGATCGCAAAGGCGTTCACAACCCCGAAAAATTCTTAAATTTAGAAGAGCAGCATTTAGAATTACTCAGTTCTCTAAAACACGGGAAAACACTTGTAACCCTAGCGCCCGAGAATACGACGCTAGATATTGTGCGTAAGCTGGCTGATCTCGGCGTGACGTTATCGGCCGGACATACAAATGCCAAATACGAAGACATGAAAAAAGCTCTAACGGCTGGCGTTACGGGCTTTACCCATTTATTTAACGCTATGTCGCCCTTTGTTAATCGCGAGCCCGGCGTTGTCGGCGCAGCCCTTGAAGATCAAGATAGCTGGTGCGGCATCATTGTTGACGGACATCATGTTTCTGACACAGCCTTTAAGATCGCGATGAAATGCAAACCTCATGAGAAATTCATGTTGGTAACAGATGCCATGCCAACTGTCGGCAGTGCCTCCAACACATTCAACCTACAGAGTAAAACTATTCATGTCTTGGACGGCGCTTGTGTCGATGAAAACGGCACACTCGCGGGTTCAGCGCTAGACATGGCTCAGGCGGTGAAAAACACAGTTCGAAAATTAGACATTCCGCTACCCGATGCCCTACAAATGGCATCCTTAAATCCCGCAAAGTTCATGGGATTAGATAAAGCCATCGGCACAATCGCAGTCGGCCGTCCTGCCAATCTGGTCGTGCTTAACAGCGACTTTTCAGCCACCCAAAGCTGGATCAACGGAAACCAGTGAAATGAATGCGACGATCCGGGTTTTCGACACAAAGATCGATATGTTTTCAAGGCTAGGAGATGTCATTGAGAATGATCTAAGAACTGCCGTATCGAAAAATGGTAAAGCTAGCTATGTGGCAACAGGCGGCAGTACGGTCCCGCCTTTACTCCATAACCTTTCGCGCAAGACACTACCTTGGGAGCACATCAGCGTCACTCTTTCGGATGATCGGTGGGTTAACCCGTCGCAAAGCAACAGCAATCAAAACTTAATTGAAACGAACCTGCTTGCGAACAACGCTGCCAAGACGACGCTTATACCCTTATGGTCTGACACCCAGTGCGCAGAACAAGCGGCAGACCTGGCTCATGAATCATTGTCAACTATGTCACTTCCGTTTGATGTAACGCTTTTAGGCATGGGTGAAGACTTACACATCGCCTCCTTATTACCAAATGCAGATGGCCTAAAAGCCGCCATGGCACAGAATAATGAACGACTTGTTTGCACCTTAACACCCAATACGGATGAAGGCGAAAAAGACAAAAGACTATCCTTGTCACTGAATGCCTTACTTCATTCTCGTGCGATATTTATTGTTATTACTGGCGCAAAGAAATGGCACGCTCTATCAAAGGCGCTGATGCAAACCAACTCTTTAAAGTATCCGGCCTGCGCTATTGTTCAAAATAAGAAAAGCCCAGTTCATATATATTGGTCAAAGGAAGCTTGATTGGAGCGGACATGAAATTTTATAAGACATATCTTATAGCGGCGCTCACTTTAGCTGGCTGCAGTAATTCCGCCCCCACATCCCAAGACGTTGTCGATACAATCGCATCCGACCTCATCGTAAACTACGCCGTTACACACAATAAATGGGGCACGCCTTGTTCTCTCCCTGATAGATCAAAACAGATTGAGAAAGACCCTTGCTATGAAGGGAATATAACACTCACCAGCAATCAACCCATCCTTTCGAGTACCGCCCGCACAAGTGAGTGGGAGATATATTACTCCCAAGTTGAACCCATTTTTGCGGCCCAATCAAATGAATTCACTATCGATCATATCAATGGGGATTTGCACCGTATTCGTCCAACCAAGGCCTTTACGGGATTTGAAAAAGGCGTTTCTAAAAAGATTGACTTTATTGTCTTGGGCCAAGTGCTAACCGAAGCCAAGCTCATGCCGAATTACTATGTCGTCGCTAAGAACGCTAAGCCGCAAATCATTCAAAGCACAAAGCTATCGACTGCGCCCGACACGGGGCTCATAGCAAGACCCTATATCACGCCTCTAGATGATACGGATCGATTGTTTCGCAAAAGCGAAAACGACAACACGCAACTCGCTACGGCCAACCACCTATATACAGCCAATGCGGGAACGCAGCTTGCCTCGCTTGAAGATATTGACCACGGTATCATTCCAACCCCTACCTCCGTCATACGTGATCCATCTGGTGGACGGCTTGGTATTTCTGATGGCATCGCAATCTCACAGGAAAATCTAGAATCAACATCCATAAAAACAGCCATAGAAAGGCTTAAACTTCTGGGTATCATCGAAGCGCCAGACGGAGCACCGGTTAACATATCAATCCAGAGCATACCAAATTCAGTCGAGGGTGCTTATACCCTCAATATCTCCGAAAGCGGAATTTCCATTGTCGCTGGCGACGAAGCCGGCGCTGCCTACGCTCTTGCATCTATTGCTAGCTTATACCAGCTAGGCAATAACGATCTGCCTTTCCTCACGATTAAGGATCAGCCACGCTTTGCTTTTCGAGGCATGCATGTGGATGTCGCTCGGAACTTTCACTCTAAGACAGAGGTCATCAAACTTTTAGACCAAATGGCGGCCTATAAGCTAAACAAATTGCACCTCCATCTAGCCGATGATGAAGGCTGGCGTCTTGAAATTCCTGGCCTTCCAGAGCTCACAGAGATCGGGTCAAAAAGATGTCACGACCTCGAAGAAAATACTTGTTTGCTGATGCAGCTCGGCTCAGGTCCTACTGGCACTTCAGATGTTGATGGTTATTATTCAGTCGCAGATTATACGGATATCTTACAAGCCGCTACCGCAAGGCATATTCAAGTCATACCGTCACTTGATATGCCGGGTCATGCCAGAGCCGCTGTAAAATCCATGGAGGCCCGCTATCGACGCCTTATGGCGGAAGATAAACCTGACGAAGCCAAGCAATACTTGCTAAGCGATCCGGATGATGCATCCGTCTATCAGTCCATACAGTATTATTCAGACAACACCATAAACCCCTGCATGGAATCTTCCTTTATTTTTCTTGAGAAAATGATTGATGAAGTTCAACAAATACACCGGGCGGCAGGCCATCCCCTAAATGTCTATCACATTGGCGCCGATGAGACGGCTGGTGCTTGGACCAAGTCTCCGGTTTGCGAGGCTTTCTTCGAAAACAATTCGCAAGGCATTTCAAAACCTAAAGAGCTCGGAACCTATTTCATTGAACGCATGGCCAATATATTATCAAGCAAAGACATAAAAGCAGGCGCGTGGAATGACGGCCTTGATCATGCCGACCCAAAGAAACTACCAGCCAATCTCCAATCCAACATTTGGGGCGTCTTACCGTGGGGAGGCGTAACACCCGCTCATAAACATGCCAATTATGGCTGGGATGCCGTGCTCTCTTATCCGGATGTTTTGTATTTTGACTTCCCCTATGAAGCCGATCCAAAAGAAGGCGGATATTACTGGGCAGCCCGCCATACAAACACCCGCAAGGTTTTCAACTTCATGCCGGGCAACAGCCCTATCCATGCAGAATTTTGGCAAGATTCCAGTGATAACAATTATGAGATCAATGATCGGGTTCAGCGTGATGAAACCGGAAAAATCACTCACACGCCTTTGTCACCTGAACATAAATTTTCTGGCATACAAGGACATATTTGGAGTGAAACGGTTCCGACCGATGACGAGTTAGAGTATCGGGTTTTCCCAAGACTACTCGCCCTAGCCGAACGGGCTTGGCATAAACCGGATTGGGAAGTGCCTTATAATTATGACGGGGCAGTCTATAATTCAAAATCCAATTTCTTTAGCGCTCACGCTAAGAAAGATCGCGATAAAGGATGGAATAATTTTGCTTCAATTATTAGTCAAAAAGAGTTTCCCAAATTGGACATAGCCGATATCTTCTACCGCATCCCTACGCTTGGAGGTGTAGTCCAAAATGGACAGTTACATTTAAACTCTATCTTCCCCGGACTACCCATCGAATATCGCGAACATGATGGAAATTGGCTGCTATATGAAAAGCCCGTAGCCGTATCAGGCGAAGTATACTTCCGGGCCAGAAGTGCTAATCAAAACCGCGCAGGGCGCTCACTCACCGTTAACATCACAGACTAACTTTATGACACAATTTGACAATACGGGACTCTTCCTTTAATCAAAATTGACAGCGCTGTCATAGCCACAGTAAAACAATGCTAGAAAGACGAAAACATGACTAATCGAATAGCAATAAATGGATTTGGCCGCATCGGGCGCATGGTGTTGCGCGCGCTCATGGAAGACGGGCGCAGCGACTTAACACTCGTCGCCATCAACGACCTTGGAGACGCCAAACGACTGGCTCACCTGCTCAAATATGATAGTGTACACGGTCCCTTTCCCGGGACGATTAGCTCACAAGACAACAACATAATCGTCAATGGACAGAGCATCCCCTGCTACACCGAACGTGACCCTGAAAACCTGCCATGGGCCAAGCATGAAGTTGATATTGTTATGGAATGCACAGGCTTTTTCCTGACGCAAGATCTATGCGGCAAACACATCATGGCCGGCGCTAAACGTGTCTTGATGTCGGCTCCGGCCAAAGACCAAACTAAAACCGTCGTCTACGGCGTTAATGACAACGTCATCGATGCCTCAGATGTTTTTATTTCTAACGCCTCTTGCACAACCAATGCCCTCGCCCCGCTGGCAAAAATACTTCACGAAAATTACGGCATTCAAAGCGGCCAAATGACAACCATTCATGCCTATACGGGCGATCAACCCACACATGACAGCCTGCACAGAGACATCTACCGAGGCCGCGCCGCCGCGCTCTCTATGGTTCCCACATCAACAGGTGCTGCTAAAGCAATATCAAAAGTTATGCCGGAACTCGAAGGCCGTCTCGACGGCGTCGCCGTTCGGGTTCCCGTTCCCAATGTCTCCCTTGTCGATCTAACGGTTTATACGAATAAAGCAGCGACAGCTGAAGGTATCAAAGGCGCTTTTAAAAAAGCAAGCCAATCAAATCTTCAAGGTGTTCTGGGATATATTGATGAAGCGGTCGTCTCAGCGGACTTAAATCACGACCCACATTCCTCCAACCTCATGGCCGACCGAGTATCTGTCAATCAAGGCCACATGGTTCGCGTCATGGCCTGGTATGACAATGAATGGGGATTTTCAAACCGAATGCTTGACACGGCTTCGGTGATGTCCAAGTTCTTAGACAAATGACAAACACATCCAGCTGTCGCAAAAT
>JABABK010000081.1 GCA_014238285.1 Hellea sp. | reverse complement strand
CTGTCGTGCGCGGCGTGGTTGAGACATTAGATGAAACCGAATTCGTTACAGGCAAACCATAGGAATAATTGGATGCCGATTGATCCATATTGAACGTGCTAGTTTGAGTAAATGTGTCTCCGTCCTGAGAGGCGACCGAGGAGATTAAGTGGCGCGCTGAATAACCCGTATATCTTTGACTCGGCAGAAAATTAAGGCCGATTAACTCTTCAATCGCATATTGATTTGTAACTGTTTTGATGACTGAAGACCCTTTAATGGTTTCCTGTTTCATTAAAAGACCCTCATGATCCCCATCAACACGGTTATGATACCATTTGGTTTGCGTGCCATCAGGGTCTGTCACGCGTGTCCATTTCAGATCACTCCCAGGCACATCCGAGTCTTGACCGTCATAGCCTTCATAATCCCATGTCCAGACATGCTCGGGGAAGGACGGGCCAATAAGCTTTTTCTCTGTCACCGACATCATTTCCATATAAGGACGATCAATGTACGTGATTGTGTACCGTCCAGTAAATGGGCCCTCAGCCCATCTATAGGTTTCTTCAATACAGCGGCCTGTTAAATTGTAACTGTCATCCACATCACTTGCCACAATTTTCCAGTGACGGGTCTCATTCATTTCAAATGTACCTGTAATGCCATGAGGGTGGGTGATTGAAACTGTACCGGAAGCCAGATGGTCGTTGTCACACTCGGCACCGGGCCATGGCTGAACGCCCATACTCAACATATCAAGTGACCAAAAAAGGCCATCAGGCCGGGTGACTTTGCTCAATCGGCTACCGTCATAATCATAGGTCCAGACCCTGCCATTAGCCGTCGCTGTCTTGATCAAAAGCTCGTCATGGGTAAACGTTATTTCCCGGCCGTCATTGGCGTGAATTCGGGTTAATCGGGATTCGTCGTCATATACATATTTGACCCAGTTACCGTGAATGTCAGTCACCTCACTGGCAAGCCAGATACTATAATCCCGAAGCATTGGAGATTCATGGGACAATCCATTATGGGCCCGGCGCATGATATATTGATCAAACGTATATTTTGTCCCATTGGGGGCCGTGGCGATCATGCCTTCAATAAATAAAGCTGATGAATCGGTACAGGTTAAATACCAATTATCTTTGGTCGCCATTTGGGCCTCGGCTGGCCACTGAGCGCCCTCAGGCTTTCTGACAATGGCTTTTGTGCCCTGTCCAGGAATTTCCATGTTCAGGCCATTAGAATAGCTTTTATAGTTTACTATATTGTTTGGGGTAAATTCCGAAGGCGGCGGCACCCAGGGCCCGGTACAATGATTGTTTTGCGGCGCTTCAGGGCGGGCATATAACTCGCTGATCTGCGGTACCAACATTGTCCAATCGCCAAAACCCATTGGGTCTTCTGATCCATGATAGACACGTCCCGTCGCGATCCGGCGGCGGACGGCCACTTCAAGACCGGAATTTCCGGGAATGGAAATGTCCAGTTGATCAAAGACGAGCGCCCCCGTATTTGGATCAATGGAATCTCCTAAAAGATCCGTACCAAATACAGTCAACCGCTCATCATCTGATTGTCTAACAATCCAGTCTTTGGTTATATCAGGATAGAATTTTGGGCCCGTTCCCGGTTCGCCTTGAGCAAAAGACGGAACAGATAAAAGTACCGCCATCAACAGGCATATAATCGCGCGCACTGAAATAGCAATAATTTGAAAAATAGATAGTTTGGTCCACATGGTTAACTCCCCAATAAGTTAATGGAAATTAACCTTAGTTCGAAAAATCAAACATACAAGAAGAAAAAGCTTCTACAGTTAAGCCGTATTTGTGGTGAACATTCTATCTCCAAGATTGACTTCAAAATTTCCATACGGATTTACATGATTATAAATCAATGGTGTTATCCCTCGATAGTCTTCTTTCGTCATGGTTTTACGTAATATGGGATCGGCCAGAACATTTTGATACATGTGCGTATTGGCATACACCATGCAGTTCTGAAGAAGATGCAACGCTTGTATAGCAATTTCCTGATCTTCTTTGCGATTAGACGTTATTTCACCGCCGTGTCCAAAGTATACAAAATTTGTAGCGCTATTCCAATTCTCGACTACGTTCAGGCCTTCTTGGATTTCTCGTCTGAACGGCTCTGATCTGAGATAGCGGCACACGAATATAGTTTTGACGACTCTACCAAGCTCAGATAACGCTTTGTATGTCGGGTGCTGATAATTATTACGAGAGAAACGTCTTAGAACAGTTTCTGGACTGGTTGTACCTGTTTTCATGGCTGTGGTATATTTAACCATGTCATCATAGTAACGAGCGATACGTTGCCAATTCACAGGCCTTGAGATCATAGGCCCAATGTTTGGTAGTCGGTCTTTGAAAACTTCCGTAGGCGTGTACAGCTTTGAGTGACCTACACGCTTTATCCTTGGCGCGAGATCAAAACTCAACAATCGACTGAATGCAAAAGCCACTTCTGTTTGGCCGTGAGAATCAACATAAGCTGTATTTATCGACATATCTGAACAATGATTCAAAATGCCATTTATCAATGAGGCTGGTTCCCTAGCTGAAACCCTTTTAAGTTCACTATATACACATGCAGAACGAGTCTCAACATGCCAATATGCCATGACGCCGCTATCATTGTAACGAAGATGTTTTTCGGCCATGGGGTTTCTATCCCATGCTTTAAACTGTTTGGAGTCTGCTGCTATGGCTGTGCCCATCTTCCCCCATATTGACGGGTCTCTAATCGCAAGTATCGCATTAATCAGTATTCGGTTTGCGTCCCTAAGTGATGGAACATCGATATAACGCCGCCGAATATGTCGAAGCTGTCTATAGGTGACATTTGATGAAGCCGCGCTAATTCTTTTAAGACCCGCATTGGTTGCCAAAGCATATAAACATAAAAGCAACCGCATATTTAGCGTAGCTGTATCCATATTTTTTCGAACGCCTGCGCTTTCAAATGCACGAATAAAATTAGTGTCGAGCATTGCTTCTTTCATCATGTCGAGAAGGCTAATTACACCCCATTGTTTATTCATTTCGGCTTTTATCGACAACAACCCTTCTGGTTCCGGTAATGCCAATAATGGTGTAGTTTAAATTTAGCGGCTCTCTTCACATGATTGACTTCGACATTGACAAATTTGTTGCGTGGAAGTTCTCGATCTAAGGCTAGAAGTTGAGTTTTAAGCTCCTCTTTAAGGCCAGAGATGAACGAGCGGGCATCCATATCAAGATTAAGCTCATCATAATACTCTATACGACACTCCTCGAAGTCTTGTGGAATGTCATCCTCTGGATTTTTGTACTTCTCAGACCCTGGCACCCAAATTTCGCAGGTTCCAAGTTTTTCCCTTAATGAAATAATTGCGCATAACTCATAACTAAGTTTATCAACATATTCACCGCGAACCACAGCTTTTAAATACTGCTTTGGAACTACGCCTTCTATTGGCACTTCACGGTTACGCACCAATATTGGGGTTCGCCGATCGTAATTTATGCTTATCCAATCAAACGCTTCTATTATAGGCCGATACTTACTAACCGTACTTCCAAATTCTACAGTTTCCAGTAAATTTTTAAGCATTGGACGATAATGCGTTCTCCAGGAACCATGCATTTCACTAAAAACATCAATGGCCCATTTATTTCTAGATTTTTGCTTTTCAATTAGAGCTTCAGCGTCTTTTAAATTAATGAGCGAGAAAACCACATTACCGGCGGTATCACACGGATTTTCAATGACCGCTTGAAGAATGTCTACAAGTAGTTTTTCCCTATTGTATACGTTATGTACCTGTTTAGCGATTAACTTTTCTATATTGCGAATTGCTTTAGTCTCGATCTTATGGACGGAGTCAACCAGCACCGTAATAAGAGAGTCCGTAACTTCAGGAAGACGACTGGTTAAATATACAGAAAACATTCCGATCTTGAGTTCGTCGTTTAATCTTCTGATATCAATAGTACGGAAACGGGCCATTCTTCGAGCAACTCTTTTTCGCCAGTCCTCATTGATAGAGGAAATATATGTTATCGGCAGCTCAAGAGCGGTAATGAACTTCAGTTTTTCGCAAATTTGATTGAAGTTTTCTTTTCCCACTCGTCCTGGGTCAGCTCTAATATCCATTATTGAAGGAACACCAGGAGCAACATCTATGCAATTCAGTATCATCTTCTTAGCCTCAATAGACAAATGGTCACCAATACGTACGCATTCCGCTTTTTCAAACTTCGAATGAACTGCCTCGATCAGCCTAGAGATCTCAGTGTTTGTAGGGGATTCATATTGTCGAGCGATGCACCAATGACGAATTTCAGATTCAATTTTCCCTGATGGCATATTTAAGAATTCGGCTTGATTATAAAACCACTTCAAAAATTCTTCATGTCGAGTTTTGGATAGTGGTTCGAATCCGACAAATTCTTTAACATCCAAATTTCTTCGTCTAACTGTTCGGCTAGCCATTATAGGCCAAAATGTATCAGGACTTTCGACCTGGTCAGCCACATAGTTTATCACGTTATCAGGAAAGTTGTCTGACTGTCTCGGAAATTTGCCATAAATTGAATAAAACCTGATCCTTAGCGCGTAATCGAGACGAGATTTTTCCGGTTTTTCGGCGACAAATGCTAATTCATCGAAGTTGAGATACCATAAGTCTAACAATTCTTCACTACCGGTTACCCATTTATCCATACACTATTCTCCCTATGTTTTATTGAGGGCAAAATACCGGATTGTATGAAAATTGTAAGACTAAGAACAAACGTCCAAAATAGTACCGTAGAAAAAGTGTCTTCGTCAGACAATAACTCCCAGAAGGGGAGATGTTAATTTGGTGCCGTTATGGATAATAAACGTTCTCTTAATGTTCCGAATTATGGCCATTTGTACACGAATGTGTGTATTACGCCAACAGGAAAATAATCCTAACTCATTGACTCTTGTTTTTAAATAGAACAAATATAGAACATTATGAGTTCTTTGATGGTGAAATCTGCCAATATTTATACTGGCGGGAAACAGACAGTTTTGGCCCAAAAGGAAGTTATCCTTGGTAATCAAGTGCGGCTAGCCTCTGGACGTGTCCATGAAGTGACAGGCTGTTCCGCCGATGCCTTCATTGCGTCTGTGATAAGCCAGATGAGCGGTAAGGTCGTCTGGATAGGCCGGGCTAAGGAAATCTATTCTTTATGTCCGCAAGCTCTTCAAACATTCTTCTGCCCTTCCCGCCTTCTGACAATTGAGGCTATCTCGCGTCAGGAAATTCTATGGGCGGCTGAACAGGCGCTGCGATCTAAAGGAATTGGCTGTGTTGTCGTAGAGATATCGCAAGGTCCGAACCTTAAGGAAAGCCGGCGCCTACAACTCTCCGCGGAACAAGGCAAAACCCTTGGTTTGATCAAGATCGGTAAAACCGCCCAAAGCTCTGCCGCGCAAACTCGTTGGCTATGCACGCCCTTAGAAGCAACGTCCTTGGCAGCCAATGATCATATCTGGCAATGGGAAATGATCAAAAACAAGAACGGCCAAACAGGCCGCTGGCAGGTAGAATGGAGGCAAAACGCCAATGACACGTGTGATGTCCATATGGTTTCCGCAGCTACCGCTTGATCTTTGGGCTCGCCGTTCTGATCCGCGACTTGATGGTCATTTTGCCATAACGCGCGAGATCAAGAACGCTTTGCGCATTACCCATATGACTTCGGCTGCATCGAGTGCTGGTGTTGCGATTGGGCAAAGCATGCCAGATGCTAGGGCCGTTTGTCCGCAGCTCATGACTGAAAAGCTTGATGAAGACCGAACTGGGCTTTTACTGCGCGCGCTTTGGAGGTGGTCTGACAAGCTCTCGCCTTGGGCGGCTTTAGATGCACCGGATGGTCTCTATTCAAACATTTCGGGTTGCTCGCATTTGTTCGGCGGTGAAGTTTTGATGGCAAATTTTGCTTTGGAAAGCTTATCAGATATGCATATTGCCGCGCGTATAGGTATTGCCGATACAAAACAGGCAGCCTGGGCTTTGGCGCGCTATGGTAATTCAAACAGCTCTATAATAGCGCCCGGCCAAACATCCCGTAACCTAGCCCTACTCCCTGTATCAGCTCTAAATATTCCGCCTAAAACAATCACAGGATTAAGACGGACAGGCCTAAAAACTATTGGGGACTTATATAGCCATAAAACCTCTGAACTTGCCCGCCGCTTTGGGCTGGAACTGACGCAAAAGCTATCGTGCGCGCTTGGGCATAAACCGGATCCTGTGTCCCCGCAGGCCGCAGAGACTATTTATGCCGCGCGCATGTCCCTACCCGATCCTATCGGGCTTTTAAGCGACCTCAATGCTGTCTTGATGCGATTGTCTGAGTCTATTTGTAGGCGTCTCAAGCAAGATCAAATGGGCGCTAGGCGGTTCGAACTAACCATTAGATGCCCAGATAAAGGACATCACAAACTGAACATTGGCTTTGCCCGGCCATGCTATGAAGACGGCGCGGTTTTACAACAATTTTCTAGACCAGTAGAAGCTTTAAAGTTTGAGTATGGCGCAGATAGTTTTCGCCTAGTGGCTTGTAATCTTGAACCTGTTCGGGAGCGACAATGTATATTAGGCGGCGAGGCTCAGGCTTTGGAGGAAGACTATGAGCAGCTCATTTCAACCCTTGGCAATCGGCTTGGTTTTGACAGGGTTCGTAAGCTTTTGCCGCAAGACTACCACCTACCAGAGTTAGCCTTTAAATCTGTTGAGGCTGTATCTGTAGCTCAGGCTGGTTGGCCTAGTCATAGCGCAGGTTCTAGAACTACGCGTCCATTTAGAATATTTAAACGACCTGAGCGATTACGGACCCTAACGCCGGGCCGACCACCTCAGAAATTCGAATGGCGTCAGGTAAATTATATATCAGCAAGCTTTCAAGGGCCGGAACGATTGGCTCCGCCCTGGTGGCAGGCACGGGATAATCGCCTCCGTGACTATTGGACGATGCAAACACAGGAAGGCCCACGGTTTTGGTTGATGACCTATCCCGGTAGTGAACGCCCTGATTGGTTTATTGCAGGGCGTTTTGTGTAAACGTCATGGCCTATGCAGAACTAAATACCTATAGTAATTTTACCTTCCTAACAGGCGCCTCTCATCCGCCCGAACTTGTGGAAAAGGCGCGTGCCCTTGGACTTAGCGCCATAGCTATAGCGGATAGAAATAGCTTTGCCGGTATCGTTCGCGGGCATGCGGCAGCAAAAGAGATTGGCCTTCAGTATATCATTGGTGTCAGGCTTGGCCTTGCCGATAGCCCTGATATTCTGGCCTACCCTAAAAATAGAAAGGCTTATGGCCGTTTGTGCCGCCTGCTCACCACAGGAAAGAGACGGACGACTAAAGGCAAGTGCGAACTTTATTTAAGTGACGTGATCGAGTGGAGTGAAGATAGTATTCTTATTCTGACAGGTGAACTTAATCACAGCGTAATCAAGCCTCTCATATCAGCTCGCCCAAGTAATTTTTATCTAGATTTATCACCGGCCTATGACGGGCGGGATCAACAACACTTTGCGCAGCGCGCGAAGCTTGCTCAAAAGCTAGGCATACCGCTTGTCGCAACAGGCAATGTCCTCATGCATAAAGGCTCGCGCCGTCGGCTGGCGGATGTTTTGTCTTGTATCAGAGAGCATGTCACCATCGATAATTTAGGACTGCTTGCACAGCCTAATAATGAGCGGCGTCTTAAATCAGAATTTGAAATGCGGCGTTTATTTCAGGACTACCCTGAAGCTCTCGCTAATACGGTTCAAATAGCCGATGCGTGTCAATTTTCGCTTGATGAACTTCGTTATGAATACCCTGACGAAATCACGAATGGCGAGGAGCCGCAAGAACGGCTTATCCGCCTGACACGGCTGGGCCTTAAATGGCGTTACCCGGACGGGGTTTCGCTGCGGGTACAAGCCATGGTCAAGAAAGAGTTGAGAGTCATTCAGGAACTTAACTATGCCCGCTATTTTCTCACCGTTTATGATATCGTTCAATTTGCACGGTCCCAAAACATACTGTGTCAGGGCCGCGGCTCGGCCGCCAACTCTGTTGTGTGTTTTGCATTAGGGATAACCGAAGCCTCACCTGAAACAATCTCCATGGTGTTTGAACGGTTTATATCTGAGGTGCGTAACGAACCGCCGGATATTGATGTGGATTTCGAGCATGAGCGACGTGAAGAGGTTATCCAGCGTATCTACGAAAAATATGGTCGTCATAGAGCTGGTATTTGCTCGACAGTGTCTCATTTTCGGTCTCGCGGTGCTATTCGGGAAGTTGGTAAGGCCATGGGCCTGTCCGAAGATGTCATCACCGCCCTCTCCTCTCAGGTTTGGGGTTGGTCAAGCAAAACAATATCGCCCGACCGCGTGGCGTCTGCGGGTCTTGATCAATCGGATCCGAGGCTTCGTCAAACTATGGAACTCACTCATGAGATTATGGGCTTTCCAAGGCACTTGTCACAACATGTTGGCGGGTTTGTTATCACGCGCGGCCGTCTGGACGAGCTATGCCCTGTTGAAAATGCAGCTATGGCCGACAGAACTGTCATAGAGTGGGATAAGGACGATATTGATGTGCTAGGTATGCTCAAGGTCGATGTCCTTGCCCTGGGTATGCTGACATGTCTGCGTAAGAGCTTTGATATGCTGCGCAGCTGGAGAGGCCATGACTATACACTCGCGAGCATACCCCAAGGTGATGTTGCGACCTATGATATGCTTTGCATTGCAGACACTGTAGGCGTGTTTCAGGTTGAGAGCCGGGCGCAGATGAATTTTCTCCCCCGTATGCGGCCGCGTACTTTCTACGATCTTGTGATCGAAGTTGCCATCATAAGACCCGGACCTATTCAAGGTGATATGGTTCATCCCTATATTAAGCGCAGGCGTGGTGAAGAGCCTGTTATCTTTCCATCAAAAGACCTTGAACCTGTTCTTGGCAAGACACTCGGTGTCCCATTGTTTCAGGAACAAGCCATGCAGATCGCCGTTGTTGCAGCTGGATTTTCGCCGGCAGAGGCCGATCAGCTCAGGCGAGCCCTAGGAACCTTTCGTGGTGACGGCACCGTTCAAAACTTTAAAGACCGATTTATTCAGGGCTGTCTGGATAATGGTTGTGATTTAAGTTTTGCCGAAGCCGTTTTTAGACAGCTTGAAGGGTTTTCTGGCTATGGGTTTCCAGAAAGTCATGCAGCGAGTTTTGCGCTTCTGGTTTATGCTTCTAGCTGGATTAAGTGCCACCACCCGGAAGTATTTTGCTGCGCGCTTCTAAACTCCCAACCTATGGGGTTCTATGCACCAGCTCAAATTGTTGGCGATGCCCGTAAGCACGGCGTTGAAGTCAGGCCCATATGTGTAGAGCACTCCTATTGGGATAATGCCCTAGAACCAGCAGGCAATGGAGAGCTTGCCGTTCGTCTTGGATTTCGCCAAATCAAAGGCTTCAAAGAAGAAGACGGTCAATGGCTCAGTGCAGCTCGCGGCAATGGTTATCGCTCCATTGATGCTATATGGCGACGGGCAGGCCTTAAAAGGCCGGCTCTGACAAAGCTTGCTGAAGCAGACGCTTTCGCCGCGTTTGGATTAGGCCGCCGGGATGCTCTATGGGATGTCAGAGGCCTTGGCGGGGATAAACCCCTACCCTTATTTGAACAAACTGGTGAAGGCCTGCCTATGATACCCGCTTATCTACCAGAGATGGGCCTATCAGAACAGGTTTTAGCGGATTACGTCTCGACGAGGCTAACTTTACGCGAACATCCTGTCAGCTTACTCTCAGAGGACATAGGTAAACGGGTAAGGCATAACGATATTCGCGATACGCAAGATGGCAAATGGGTCAACGTTTGCGGACTAGTGATTACCCGACAAAGGCCAGGAACGGCCAGCGGTGTCATCTTTATGACGCTCGAAGATGAAACAGCGACAGCAAATATTGTCGTTTGGCCAAAAAGTTTTGAGAAATATCGTAAAATTGTCATGATGGGCCGGCTTGTTAAAGTATCCGGTAGATTACAGCGCGAAGGTATCGTCACACATATCATTGCCAATACGATTGTAGATATGTCCCACCTTCTCGATACACTCGGAAATACCAAAGACTATGGCGATGTGATTGATCCGGCACATGGCAATCCCGATGAAGCTAAAAACCCTATTCCGCTTAATGACAAACCCATGACCGACAAAACGGCGAGGCCCGCACTCCCAAGCCTTCAACCCGGCACAGTCTCAACTTACTATGCCGCAAGTGCTGGCGGTGCACGTCACCCCCGCGAACAAGCTAAGAAGTTATTTCCGAGCCGGGACTTTCATTAGTTTATTGATATTATTCTCCATGAGGGAATCGAGATGAATGCATCATCTCTGATGGCCCCCAGAATTCTCAGCCATTAGCCCCTTTTCTGGCCCAGTGGCAATGTTATTCGTGCCCGTAAACGGCACTTTTCTTAACTATAATATCAAATTTCGGCTTTTGGCGCCTTGATACATTAATTTTTTCTTTATTCTCAACGCGATGCGTGGTTTAGATGATTCCAATAAATAAGAACTCAGGGTGAATCGCCTAAAGAGTCTGGCGCTAAAAAGAGAGAACGGGGATGATTATGGCTTATTTTAGTAAGTTACGAGTCGTATTTTATAGTATATTTTGGGCGTCACTAATGTTGCTGGGGGCGGCCACGGCCTATGCGCTGCCGCCAAGTTTTAGTCTCGTCCCTAACCCTGATACAGTCGGACCCGGCAGTACATCTACCGTTACCTTTACAATTGATAACACAGCTGAATCTACGCCGATTTCTGGAATTACTTTTACCAACACTTGGCCGGCGGGTATTATCAACGCCTCGCCCGCCAATGAATCCCACAATTGCGGCGGAACTTTCAGCGGCATAGGCGGTGCAACAACGATTACTTATACGGGCGGAACTCTCGGCGGAGGAAGTTTTTGCACTCTGAGCGTTGATGTCATCGCAGGATATACTGCGGCCATTTATCCAATAATAACCGGAGATTTAACGTCGTCTGCTGGTAATAGTGGTAAAGCATCGGGTTCCCTAACTGTTAATACTTCCCAGCCCGGTTTTTCCAAATCCTTTGCGCCGTCGAGCGTTAGTTTTGGCGGCACATCAACCCTAACATTCACTATTGATAATACGCTTAATGCAAGCGGAATTCCAAATCTGGATTTTACGGATAATTTCCCGACGGGCATGGTCATAGCTTCCCCGGCCAATGCCAGTACCGATTGTGAAAGTGGTCTTTTGCCAACGGTTTTGACAGCGCCTGCGGGCGGAACGTCCGTTATTCTCAACGCTGATGGTTTTCTCCCAGTCCTTCCTGTTCTCGCAGCCGGCGCGACCTGTACAGTTACAGTCGATGTTGTTGGCAATAGTGTGGGCTCCCTGACAAATGTATCCGGAGACTTGCTGGCAGATTTTGTCAGTGCCGGGAAGGCCTCTGACACGCTCACCGTAACTAGCGCAGATCTGCTCCTCACAAAATCCTTCACTAATGACCCGGTTGCGCCGGGCGATACCGTTGATCTGGAGTTCACCATACAGAACACAGACCGTGTCCAGACGGTTACCGGCATCGCCTTTACGGATGATCTGGATTCCACGATTATTGGTCTTGTGGCAACAGGGCTACCCGCCAGTAATATTTGCGGCGCGGGATCTACGCTGACCGGTACGTCATTCCTTTCATTAGCGGGGGCTTCTCTGGCACCGGAAGCGAGCTGTACATTTACCGTGACCTTGCAGGTGCCGGGCGGCGCAGCGACCGGCAGTTACACCAATACAACCAGCGCTATCATCTCCAACGAATTATCACCAGGCGCAGCGGCATCCGATAATTTAAATATAGTTGCGGCGCTACCGTTACTGAGTAAAA
>JABABK010000080.1 GCA_014238285.1 Hellea sp. | reverse complement strand
ACAATTCACCACTACGAATTAAATGATGTATATAGGCTTTTGAGTAATTTTGACTGGCCGCGCACGTAATATTAATATCCAAAGGTGTTTCATCCTCTGAATATTGGGCTTTCTTTATATTATATGGCCCATAATCAGACCAAACTTGTCCATGCCGACCTGAACGTGTCGGAATCACACAATCAAACATATCAATACCGCGATATACAGCCTCAACCAAATCTATAGGTTTTCCCACACCCATCAAATATCGTGGTCGGGATTTGGGCAAAAACGGCACAGTAAAATCTAGCGTTTCACACATTGTGTCGTGCCCCTCGCCCACCGCTAACCCGCCAATAGCAAATCCGCCATATCCCCCATTTATATCAATCATAACACTTGATTCGGCACTTCTTCTTCTAAGTTCGGGAAACGTAGAGCCCTGTATGATTGCAAACAAAGTTTGATCAGGCCGATCACCAAACGCCTCTAATGAGCGCTTTCCCCAACGCAAAGACAACTCCATAGAGCTACTTGCACGTTCAAAAGTAGACGGAAATTCAGTGCATTCATCTAATTGCATGGAAATATCAGCGCCTAAGAGCTCAGCCTGAATCTCAATCGAACGCTCAGGTGACAACATATGCTTCGACCCGTCAATATGGCTTTGAAAGGTCACACCTTTTTCTGTCATCTTTCGAAGTTTCGATAAGGACCACACCTGAAATCCACCAGAATCAGTCAAAATTGGCCCTTGCCATCCGCCGAATTTATGAAGACCGCCCAGTTTTTTCACGCGCTCCGCGCTAGGTCGCAACATAAGGTGATAGGTATTACCCAAGATAATGTCAGATCCAGCATCACGAACCTGATCCATATAGACCCCTTTTACTGTACCGGCCGTCCCTACGGGCATGAAGGCTGGAGTCCGAATGTCACCGCGAGAGGTTTTTAAGACCCCTGTTCGTGCATTTCCTTCACTTGCGTGAATATCAAAAGGGAATATCGCCATTTAATTGGCCTTCCATAGTAGACTGGCATCACCGTAAGAATAGAATCGATAACCATTCTCAACGGCATATCCATAGGCGTTCTTCATCGCTTGAAAGCCGGATAGCGCACAGACAAGCATAAACAATGTCGATCTCGGCAAATGAAAATTAGTCATTAATCCATCGATAATCTCAAAATCATGGCCAGGGGTAATGAAAATATCTGTATTGCCTTCGCCGGCCTGTAACTTTCCGTCTTCAACATTGCTTTCAAGGGCGCGCAATGACGTCGTTCCGACCGCAATGATTCTTTGGCCATTAGACTTGGCCGTATTTATCCGGTCAGCTGTATCCTGATCGATAGAATACCACTCACTATGCATTTTATGCTCAGATGTATCTTCTGATATAATTGGTAAGAAAGTTCCAGCCCCAACATGAAGGACGACCTTTTCCAAACGGATACCTTTATCCGCTAGGCGGCTTATAAGCGGGTATGTAAAATGCAAACCCGCTGTTGGCGCCGCGACCGAGCCTGTATTTGACGCATAAATTGTCTGATAATCAGATAAATCCTGTTCATCCGCAGCCCTCTGTCTTGCGATATAGGGCGGAATCGGCATGTCCCCCAACTGATCAATTGCGGCCATTAAATCTTCACGTGACCGATTAAATTGTAATTTGACCTCACGGCCAGAGCTTCTTTCAGAGACACTAGCGCTCAGTTCTTTCGAAAAATAGATAACATCTCCGACCTTCAGGCGCTTAGCAGGCCTAGCAAATGCGACCCAGCTGTCTGGGCCCGTTTTTTGATGTAGATTGACCTTGATCGTGATGTCGCCATTACCGCCTACTGGGCGGGCCAAACGTATTGCGCTTAATGCCGCTGGTAGCACGCGAGTTTCATTGACAACCAATACGTCGCCAGATTGCAAAAGATCAACTAGATCGAAAACGTGATGATCCGTAATTTGTCCGCTGGATGCGACTTGCAATAAGCGCGCATGATCCCGCGGCGAACTAGGCCGCAGAGCTATTGCCTCATCTGGGAGGTCAAAATCAAAATCACTAACTTTCATCGCGGCGCTTCTATAGAGCCGCCATTAAGATGCAAGTCTGATGTAAAACGAATTACTTAGGCGACTACCGCTTTAACAATTTTACCCGGATAGCGTGGAGGCTCACCTTTTGGCAGAGCATCAACTAATTCCATACCAGTTTCAACCACGCCCCAGACAGTATATTGCTTGTCAAGGAATGTCGCATCATCAAGGCAGATGAAAAACTGCGAACTGGCAGAATTTGGATTTTGCGAACGCGCCATGGAGCAAACACCGCGAACATGAGATTCGCTTGAAAATTCAGCAGGGATTTGTCGTTTAGCGCCGCCCATGCCTGTGCCGTCGGGACAGCCGCCTTGGGCCATAAATCCGTTAATCACGCGGTGAAACGTAAGCCCGTCATAGAATCCTTCGCCAACGAGGCGTTCAATTTGCGCGCAATGTGCCGGCGCTAAGTCTGGGCGGAGTTTGATAACAATGTCGCCCGTTTCGCCCGTTTGACTATCAACGGAAAGTGTAAGTTTATCAGCCATTTTTGTTCCTTATGGTTTTATTCGGCTAGGAATTTCGACGTCGCATATATCTTTATATGTGCCGTCAGTTTTTTTGTATTTTTTCAAATAGGTTTTAAAGGCAGGGCTATCGGTTTTGATAACCTGAATGGCCATGCGCTCTTCCGCTGGTAAATCAGCCGCAAGACGAACCCTGTTCATTTGATCAGGAATGAAGCTAGAATCCTCCGATTTCGAACCCACTTTGATCTTTGTTAGGTTTTCATGGCCGTAAACAGTCGTTCCCCAAATCGAATATTGTGAATCAAGATGGGGCGATGTTCCACGCATTAAGAAAAATTGGCTATTCGCACTATTCGGATCTTTACTACGTGCCATAGACGTCACGCCCTTACAGTGCAGTCCGTAAGCACCAACCTTGCCATCTTTAGTCAAAATAGCTTGACCAATAGGGTCCGTTGCAATCGGAAGAGCTTTATAAAAACCAACATCAATTTGTGTCTTCTTTTTCTTACGCGGGTCATCGGGCCGAATTGAAAACAAAGTTACGGGCATGTCTGATGACCGCCGATACGTAAATTCACCCTGAATGTCGGGCAGGTCAGAATCGCCCGTGCCGTCCCCTTTAGGGTCGCCGGTTTGGTTCATGAAATTTTCGATCACGCGGTGGAAATTAATATGGTCATAGAATGACTGACGTGTAAGGGTTTTAATTCGCTCGACATGAATAGGCGCGATTTCCGGATATAATTCGACAATCATACGACCATGATCGGTGTCGACATATAATGTATTTTCAGGATCAAGATCACGCCAAGCGGAATCTGGAGCCATCATTGATGACGAAGCAGCCGCTGTGCTTAAAACAACATTAGCAGCGGCGCTTTTGTCTTGAGAACTCGATACTTCCGGGCTTTCAGCAGCGCAAGCTGTACTAAAACTCAAAGCAGAACAACACAGTAGAGCAATTACATTTCTTTTCATGAAAACTTTTCCTTAAGGCGAACCTTAACTTCCGGTGTTACAAACTGACTGACATCCCCGCCAAGGCGGGCAATTTCCTTAACGAGGCGTGACGCAATGGTTTGATATTCTGGGTCAGCCATTAGAAATACAGTTTCAATATCCGGGTTAAGACGATCATTCATACCAGCCATTTGAAATTCATATTCGAAGTCCGAAACAGCCCTAAGGCCGCGCACTATCATAGAGGCCCCACAGTTTTCAACAAAATGTATCAGTAAACCTTCAAATGGCTTCACTTCAACATCGATATATTCTCGAAAAGGCTCGACCACATGCTCAACCATTTCCACGCGCTCTTCCAGTGTAAACAATGGGTTTTTATCTCGGTTAATAGCGACAGCAATTACAAGCTTATCACATAGTCGACTAGCTCTTTTCATAATATCCAAATGGCCCAATGTCATGGGATCAAAAGTACCGGGATATAAAGCAACGCGTTGGGTCATGGATCGCTTATAACTAGGACAAAAAACAGGGCAAGGTTTTGTTGTGAAAAATGCAAATACAAATGCCTGAAAAGAGTGAGTCTAACAATTTTAACAAAATCGGCCAAACAGCTCCTGATTGACCGAAATAGTTACAATTTCAACTCTTTCAATGAATTTTCGAAGAAAAAAACACAAAGTTTGGTAATTTTATGCATTTTCCCTATCCACAAACAATAAAATGTGTGTATGAAAACTTATCCTCTTTTGAGGAATGGCGGATGTCCGGTTGCCCCACATCGATTGTGGCATCCGCCCACTTCAACTTTACTTTAAATTTATTTAATTGGCTGATAGTTTTCATCATGCTTGGCGAGCACGTCGTCGGCGTGCAAAAAGTCTGATTCTAACAGTAAGCCTGTCACAACGACTCCGTCCCCTTCGGCAAAAAGATCCGGCAATACACCGGAGTACTCCACGCGAACTACTTCAGGAGGATTTGACGGCACAAAACCTTCTACAGGAAAATCAGAAATTGCAAATATTGTTTTGATTCCGTCATCCTTTTGTACAGATCCCGGGATGACTAATCCGCCTATTTTTATTTCAGCCGACTTAGGCGCGAAATCTTCCGATAAAACTTCAGAAGGATTGTAGAAAAATTGAGTGTTTTTTTGCAATGCAGAAAAGATAAGCCAGGCCCCAATAACCCATATTGTCCCAAATATAACTATAAGTAGAAGACGGCGATTTTGATTCTTTGGACGCATAATAAAACCTATTCAAAGTCCCCTTAAAGAACAAGGTGTGGAAATGCCACATTAGAGCGCTTGTCATAAATACGCTTCAATGGAATAAGGCCCCATGGCAATTACATCTGCAAGTCCTTTTACCGCTGAATTACAGTTTGATCTCGTGAGTTATATGCGGGGCGAAAATCTATTGTTTCAAAACCTATCTTTCAAATTAGGGTCAGGACAAATTCTGTGGGTTCAAGGCGATAACGGCATTGGTAAAACGTCTATCTTAAGGTTGGCCGCGGGACTCACAAAACCGCAATCGGGAGAGATTGGATATTTGTTCAATGGAGAGGCCTCATCACCTGAAAACCTAGTCGCTTTTCAAAGCCATTATGATGCGCTTGAGCCGTCTTTCACAGTATACGAAGAATTAGATTTCTGGGCAGACATATATGACAGCCAAATCGACAGCCTGTCCTGCGTCACTCAAGTTGGTCTACATGACCGCCTTACCGTCAAAACCAAAGACCTTTCGGCTGGGCAGAAACGTCGACTCGCTATGGCAAGGCTTCTCATCAGTGAACGTCCTGTCTGGCTCATGGATGAACCCAAAGCCGCCATGGACGAAGCTGGTCAAGCACTCGTCGATCACTTAATGCAAGCACACATCGCAAAGGGCGGCGCCATTTTGGCGGCGACCCATAATCAGGCTACAAAGCTTAGTAAAAACACGAGGCGCCTCTTATTGGAGAGCTTGTCATGAACGCGCTTCTATGGCGCGACTTAAGGGTCCTGTTTAGAAACCCGCAAAGCTGGTTGATGGGCATTATCTTCTTTTTGCTTTTCCTGTCTCTTTTCGCGATTGCTCTCAATGGTGACTCCCATAAAATGCGATCCATGGGCCCTGCTATTATATGGCTCGCCGCCATATTTAGCCTATTGCTTAATTTTGGCAGCATATTTCAAAATGACGTCAACAACGGCAACTTTGAACAATTACACCTATCGGGGCTGTCCACTGTATCAATCGTTATTAGCAAAATATGCGCGAGCTTTATCACATCCATTATCCCGCTACTGATTGCAATTCCGATAGCGGGCATTAGTTATCAACTCACTTCCGCCGAAATGGCCGCCATTATGCTGTCTCTCCTAATCGGCGCGCCGGCCATTATTTCTTACGGGGTTCTAGCGGGCGCCATGTTGGCGGGTCAAAAAAATGCGGGCTTTCTCGTTATCCTTATGACGCTGCCTTTTATGGTTCCCATCGTCATATTCGCGCTTAGCGGTATTCAAGCCTATCCCGCAGAAGGACTATGGAATTTGCAATTTCAAGCCCTTTCTGGGATTAGCCTTATAGCACTTGCCATAGCGATTCCCGCGGCCGCGGCCGCCCTTTCCGCTTATTTGGACTGATATTATGATCAATTACCTTGCCAACCCTCAAAGGTTTTTACGGTTTGCCCGTTTTGCTGCGCCGCTCTTCATGGTGTTGTTTTTTCTTTTTCTTGGCTATGGTCTTTGGCAGGCTCTGGTCGTTTCTCCGGCCGATACCAAACAAGGTAATGCGGTTCGCATTATGTATGTCCACGTTCCCGCAGCTTGGATGGCTATGGCGTCTTACTTAGCACTTTTCATTGCCAGTCTGGTCAGTTTCGTTTGGCGTCATAATTTAGCTGATTACGGGGCGAGGGCATTTGCCCGTATTGGCGCTACTTTTACGGCTCTTTGCTTGGTCACAGGATCCATCTGGGGCCACACGAGTTGGGGTACATGGTGGCAATGGGATGGCCGCATGACCTCAGTCTTAGTTCTATTCTTTATTTATCTCGCTTATCTTTTCATTTGGCAGTTTACCGATGATCGAAAACCTGCCGCTAGATTTGCGGCTATTTTTGCCATGGTCGGCCTAATCAACATCCCGATCATCAAATTCTCAGTGGATTGGTGGAACAGCCTTCATCAAACAGCAACTATTTCAAACGTTGGCGCCCCTGGCCTAGACAAATCAATGGGCACACCGTTGCTATTAATGTTCCTCGCATACTTATCGCTCTTTGCATGGCTCTCAATTCAGCAAGTTAGAACCGATATTCATACCGCCAAAAACAAGCGTGTTAGAACAGATAAAGCCGCGACGATCACAGTTGAGGATTTATAAAATGTTAGAATTTGGAAAACACACAGCTTACGTTTTGTCCGCCTATGGTGTGACGCTTCTAGGTCTTGCAGGCCTGATTTTATATACGTTTAATAGAGACAGGAAATGACCGATATTTCGTTTCTTGGTGATACGCCCATAGGCCGCTTAAAATCACTCATGCAAAAACTTCGATCTGATGATGGCTGCCCCTGGGATAAAGAACAGAGTTTTGAAACAATTGCGCCATATACAATTGAAGAAGCCTATGAAGTCCACGAAGCTATCTCCCAAAAGGATATGCCCGCGTTGAAAGAAGAGCTAGGCGACCTCATGTTTCAGGTCATTTTTCACGCCCAAATAGCCAACGAAATGAATGCGTTTAATCTGGACGATGTTTGCGAAGACCTCACAAAAAAAATGGTCCGGCGTCACCCCCATGTTTTTGGATCTGGAGACAACCGCACAGTTGCAGAACAAACCATCGCTTGGGAAGCCTTAAAGGCCGAAGAACGAAAGCATAAAGGCGATCAAGTCAGCGTACTCGACAATGTGCCGCTGGCTCTACCGGCCTTGATGCGAGCTGAAAAACTACAAAAACGCGCGGCGGGTGTCGGGTTTGATTGGCCAAACCTCGATGGCGTTTTGGATAAAATCGTCGAAGAAGCTTCCGAGCTTGCCCATGCGAATCAAGACAATGATGCGGATGCTATTGAAGATGAAATGGGCGACCTATTGTTTGCCGTCACTAATCTTGCTCGAAAACTAAAAATCGATCCAGAAAAAGCTCTACGCCGAACCAATGATAAGTTCACAAAGCGATTTCAATACATCGAAAACAAGGCGCAGGCTAATAACGTGAAGCTTAATGATATGTCACTCGAAGAGATGGAAAAGGACTGGCAGGACGCTAAAACAGCCTGAAGAACTTAGGCAATCTGTACCACTTGTGGATGCCGAGATCTAAGTTTTCCAACGTCAGAATCCGTGAGCTGAACCCGCATCCGGCAATGTCCATTCTTAGCCGTTTTTTCAGTTAAAACATGCCCATGCTCATGCAGCCACGCACGGACGCTGAAGTCTTTAGGCGCAATTTCAACTTCAATAATATCATCTTTTTCGGCAAGAGTAGCTTCGACCGACAACATCAACTCGTCAACGCCAACGCCCGTCTGGCTACTGGTGATATAGGCTGACAATTCTTTATCATTGTCACGGGCAGCGGCGGCTCTTTGCTCCATAGCGGCAAAGGCATCTGGGCTTAACAGGTCAGCCTTATTCCAAACTTCAATCATATTTTGATCATGCTCAGGCCCTGCACTAATCTGGTTAAGAACGTCCATCACATCCTGACGTCTTTGTTCAGTCAGCGGGTCAGAAATATCCCTGATATGTAGCAATAAATCAGCTTCATGAACCTCTTCCAATGTCGCCCGGAAAGCCGTGATCAAATCCGTTGGCAAGTCTGAAATAAACCCGACAGTATCTGATAAAACGGCTGGCTTGCCATTGGGAAGTTCTAATATTCTATGTGTTGTATCCAGCGTCGCAAATAGCATATCCTTGGCCAAAACACCGCCTTCAGTTAACCGATTGAACAAAGTCGACTTCCCAGCATTGGTATAACCGACCAGCGCAACAACTCGTTCTGGTGCTTTTTGGCGTTTTTGGCGCTGCAGGCCGCGTGTTCTACGGACCTGTTCCAATTGCTGACGAAGCTTGGTCATTTTTTCGCTTAGAACTCTACGATCAGATTCGATTTGTGTTTCACCAGGCCCAGATAAGAAACCGGAACCACCTCTTTGGCGTTCCAAATGGGTCCAAGTCCGTACAAGCCGTGAGCGTTCATACCCCAGCCGCGCAAGTTCGACCTGCAAACTACCTTCCTTGGTAGCCGCGCGAACGCCGAAAATTTCAAGAATCAATCCGGTTCGGTCAATAACTTTAACATTCCAACGTTCTTCCAGGTTACGTTGCTGGATCGGCGTCAAACTCGCATTCACAACGACCATATTGGCAGTAAACGCTTTAATATGTGCGTCGATTTCAGCAATTTTACCACCGCCTAAATAATTCGCAGCGTTAATTTGCCTAAGCGGTACAATTTGCGCATGAACCAACTCAACTTCCAGGGCTTCAGCCAAGCCTATAGCTTCTTCGAGTTCATACTCGGCCTGATAGTTTTGACCCTGTTCACGAGGATGTATAACTATACATCTATCGGGCGCCCGTTCTTGGTTAATCATCGGGCTCGGCTGCTCATATAGCTAAGTTCATTTGGTTAGACTTCTGGCGCAAATTATTCGGCTTCTTCGGCGTCAAAGAATTGAACGGGAGCAGAAGGCATAATCGTCGAAATTGCGTGTTTATACACAAGTTGAACCTGCCCATCGCGCCGTAATAAAACACAAAAATTATCAAACCAAGTCACCACACCTTGCAGCTTAACGCCATTGACCAAGAAAATGGTCAGAGGTGTTTTCGTTTTACGAACTGAATTTAAAAAAGCGTCTTGTAGATTTTGTTTCTTTTCACCGGACATGATAATACCACTTATTGTGTTTTTAATTTTATTGGGTCTCTATTAGGATGGACGTGAGCCTATATGCAAGAACATATCGCGATCATTCGGGAAATTATACACATACCATAAGCGTTTATCATAAATTCTGCCCAGTCATTAAGAGCGCCACAGCCTAGGTGAAATAATCGCTAGAGCTGCCAAAACTTCGATTCGTCCAACCAGCATTAAAATACTCGTAACAACTAATTGAAGAGATGAAAATTCAGAATAGCTATAAAATGGCATGGTCATATCCAGTAGTGGCCCCATATTGCCCAGCGAGGCTGCGCTCGTAGTCACAGACATTTCAAATTCCATGCCAGCAGCAGCAAGCGCCAAAATGCCCGCCGCAAACACAAATGTATAACCAAAGAAATACATCCAAATGGATAGAAAGGCACTATCAGCTAATTGGCGTGTTTTGAACATTACTGGCACAACGCGCGACGGATGGGTCAAACGATCCATATCCGTTTCTAAATGCCGAAATAAAAGAAGTATTCGGATCAATTTAAGCCCGCCTGTCGTCGACAAAGCAGAGCCCCCGACAAGTGCTATTGCGATCAATACAACAGGCGGCAACATGTCGATACCGATAACATGGTAGTCATATCCTGTGGATGTTACAAAAAATACGGCTTCACTTAAAATCGTCTTAGTGTGATGAAAATCTGTATAAAAACTACCCAAGAGAAACACGACAACGACAAGGCCCAATAATGCGCGGTGTTCAACATTTGTGATTAATTTGAGGAAATCGCGCCACGTCATATTACGGATAATATCCCATAAAACCGCGACATTGCAGGCCCCTAGAATACAAGACAGGCATAGTGCAAACAAACCCAGACCACCCACATATTCGTTAAGCCCCTCTCCGCGAGGTACAAACCCTCCCGTTGAAACAGACGTCAACGACAAGCAAAAGGCATCAAATATTGGCGTGCCGAATATCATCAAAAACACAAATGTTACCGCTGAGATCAACGCATATATACCGGCAATTATCCGGCTAACACCTGCAAGTTTTTGAAACAATTCTCCTTTGCGAAATGTGAATAATAGGGATCGGTGAACGCCTGTGCCTTTCAAGTTTAACGCCGCCAATATAACCACCGCGAATGTGGCTACGATCACGCCGCCTACCCATTGCATCAAACTTCGCCAGATATGAAAGCTTTTCGGCATCACATCAGGATCAAGCGTGCTTGCACCCGTCGTCGTTAACGCAGAAACAGTTTCAAAATAGGCCCTTAGAAACTCAGCCACATAACCGCTAGCCAAATAGGGCATGCAAAGGACTATCGGCACGATAGACCAGAAAACAATAAGAAAGGCCAGCGCCTCTGTGAACGATTCTTTAGCTGGCATTAGGCGCGTCGAAAACACCAATATCAAACCTAATAAGCCAACTGCCAAAGACGTTCCGGCGAAAACTGCGGCATGAAAAAACTCTCTGACGATTAACCCAATAAAGGTCGTCAGAATCATCATGATGGCCGCTACAATAAAACTGTAACCGAGCCACAATATGATGCGATTAACTGCCACGATTAAACCTGATCAAATGCCATTATAAAGCCCTAAAAATAATCAGAACTAACACGGAAAATTTGCTCCACTTCTTTGAAGCTTGATTTCTCCGCGAGAACGACAAGGCGATCACCTTTTTTGATGGTTAGATTTGCCTCCATAGGCGCAACAACGCCGTCTTGAATAATTGCGCCAATAGCAATCCCATCAAGTTCGATATCTTCGATCTTCTTTCCGGCAAGACGTGAGGTTTCAAGAACTTCGCCTTCGAGAATTTCTGCTTCGCCGTCCGCAAGTGTATAGACGTCCAAAATCCGTCCGCGTCGGACATGGCGCAAAATCGATGAAACCGTTGCGGCTCTTGGATCAATGATTTTATCAATGGGAAGTTCACTGACAAGTTCCTGCATCGAAACATCATTGACGAGACTGACAGTTTGTTTTGCGCCCAGCTTTTTCGCCAACACGCCGGCCAGAATATTAGTTTTGTCATCATTAGTTAGGCACAAAACTAGCTCGGCATCAGGAACGCCTGCTTCTTGTTGAATTTCGGCCATCATGGCGTCACCATGAAGAACAACCGTTTTACGTAAGTTTTCAGCAGCTTCTTCGGCGCGTTCTTTTTTATACTCTATGACCCGACAACGGATTCCTTTTACAGCTTCAAGTTCTTGAGCCACAAAAGCCCCTACATTCCCACCGCCTATAATAACGATTTGGCGGGCACGATCTTCATTAGTCCCGACAATTTCAAGTAGCCTGTTCGCATGTTCTGACCGGACAATGAAAAAAGCATCATCACCTACATATAATGGATCATCCGGCATTGGGACAAAGATTTGTCCTTCGCGCCTAACCCCCACGATAACGGCTTGTAACTCAGGAAAAAGGTCGGGAATTTGGTGGATCGGTGTCGAAATAATAGGGCAATCTTCACCAATTTTTATACCCAATAATTTGACCGCATTTTCCGCAAAAGGCACAACATCGAATGCACCGGGCATATGCAGTCGTCTTAATATGGCCTTACCAATTTCAACTTCCGGCGAAATGATAATATCAATCGGCATGTTTTCACGGCTATAAAGATCATTCCATTCGCTTTCCAAATAGGCTTGGGCACGCACGCGGGCGACCTTCGTTGGAACGTTG
>JABABK010000007.1 GCA_014238285.1 Hellea sp. | reverse complement strand
TAAATATTAACGACAAGAGTATTGGTCCCGGCTCAAGGCCGGGATGACAACATGAGTATTCTCAGGACAAGACGGGACGCCTCACTCAATAATTCGGACGTCCTGCAATGCTCCCTGTTTGCGGTTTCCCAAAATTAGGCTTACTCACCATCCTATGAGCGTGCTTGTCGACATATTTGATACCTTAGACCTGCAAGGCGTGATGTATTTCCAGACCAATTTTTCGCCGCCTTGGGCGATTGAAGTTCCGCCGCTGGGGCAAGCGACTCGGTTTCATCTTATCATGCAGGGGCGTTGCCGTTTTAAATTCCCATCGGGGCAGTCCGTGGCCGCCAATGCTGGCGATATGATTTTAATTCCCGGCGGGCGTTCGCACATTATGTCTTGCGAGCCCATATCAAGCGCGCCGTCTGTGGAAGAGGTCATGGCAAAATCAGGCTATACTGGCAGCGGGGTTTTTGTTGTCGGCAGCGGCGAAACAGAAACCGCCACACAAATTCTGTGCGGGCATTTTGATTTTCATAATGAAGCAGATCACCCCATTATAAACGCGCTGCCTGAATATATGACTGTCCGGCGATCGGACCGGGCGCAGAACCTGTTCTTGAACGAAACCATGAATATGATCGTCAAATCCGTCCGGTCGGGAACACTCGGCGTAGAACCAACCTTTAGACGGTTATCGGAAATCATATTCATTGAAATCATCTGTAGCGCCGCCAATTCAGATCAGGCTTTAGGCTCTGTTCTACAAGCCTTTACCGATATCCATATTGGCCGCGCGCTTGATTTGGTTCATAAAAACATCGCGGCGAATTGGAGCGTGGGCGGGTTGGCGTCTGAAGTGGGCATGTCCCGCAGCCGGTTTGCGCAGAGGTTCAAAGACCTTATGGGCATTGGTCCTATGACTTATGTTTCCGAGTGGCGGTTGCAAAAGGCCGTGTTTTTACTGCGCCAAACACCCGCGACCGTGCAGACCGTTGCCAATAAAATTGGCTATCAATCCCCGGCTGCCTTTACCCGGGCCTTTACGCAAAAATTTGGGCAAAGCCCAAGCCTTTACCGTAAAAATCAAACTTAAACGACCCATCGTCCAAAGCTCTGTGCAGACAGTCCCTAACTCATAGGGCCGCATTGCATGTCTCCAATTAATGATCAATTCAGGCTTGAGGAAGCGCGGGCTTCCTCAAAGGTCTAAATGAGAGGGAACATAATGAAACACATTTCAAATACTCTAAAGACGCTCGGACTGGCCGTTACCAGCGCAGCGCTAATAACCGGGTGCCAACCCGCATCCTCGAGCCAAACAGATATGAAGGCTGATATGGCGCCCAAAGCTTATTTCTCAATCTCCGCTGACGGCACTTTAGTTCGTCCGGAAGATTATAGAACATGGGTCTATGTGGGCACGCCCCTAACACCCAATGATATGAATAACGGCAAAGCCGCGTTTCAAGAATTTCACAATGTCTATATCGACCCCGTCAGTTATGATCACTATAAAAAGACTGGCAATTGGCGCAACGGGACTATCTTGATGAAAGAGCTTGTCAGCGTTGGTTCCAAAGCGGCCGTCAGTGGAAATGGTTATTTCATGGGCGACTTCATTGGCCTAGAAGCCACCATTAAAAGCGCTAAACATTTTCCAAATGAACCTGGTAACTGGGCTTATTATAGTTTCACCAATCACGACACCGGTATTTTAACCGGCGAAGCCAAACCATTTGCCGCCGAGTCTTGTAATTCCTGTCATGAAGGTAGCGCCCAGGACGATTTTGTATTTACACAGTACTATCCTGTCCTGACATCTGCCAAAGGCTTTGGTCCGGGAACCCCCGAGAATACAGCTCGGAGATCCCCAACAAAAAAGTCCCATAGCGCTGTAGAACAAAAGCCCGAAAAAGAGGTTGACCCTCGCTGGGCTGCTACAGCGCTGACGCCAACAGACGTAAGTTTTGATGTGCCCGTTGAGCTTGATCCGTTATTTGCTTATCTGCAATCTGGTGAGTACCGAAAGTTCAAACATCAAGAAACTGAAAACCATCCGTCAGCTGGTCCGCATACAAAACTCGGCCTACCGGTTAGGGTCTATTATAATGATACGATTGCGGCTTCCATCAAGGCTGGGAATAAAGAGCATCCTAAAGGGTCGGCGATTATCAAAGAAATGTTTGATGCTGATAACAACCCTGCCGGTTGGGCTACCATGGTCAAGACCCATGATAAGTCCAAAAAAGGCAAAGGCTGGTTTTGGTATGAAGGCACAAGCCCGACAGACAAAATGCAAATCGCCGCTATCGGCAACGGCGTCCCGGGATGTCAGTCTTGCCATACCGTCGGGTTTGACATGGTTCGCAGTGATGTGAGCATTATTCAGTAACTAGGCCTAAACTATTACCCTCGGACCCGGCTCTCGTAGTCGGGTCTTTTTTTGTTGAGTAGGGTTGTGAAAACAATATATCCTTGCCAAAACCAAACCACCCCTTTATACGCTGCCTCCCAATATAGAGGCGATCATGTGACAAGGATCAACAACACATAATTAGACGAAACCCCTGCTTAGACATAGTATCGAGCGGGTTCGTTTCACATATGTAACTCTCACATCAAGACAAAAATGTGAGACTCTATAGAGATTTAATCATGAAGATTTTAAAATATCCGCGGACGCGGCATATTGAGGGATCGCGTTTGCAGCATGGTGATATGGCAGATGATAAGCCTATTGCCGAGCTAAAAGGCGTGGCTCTTATTATGGAAGAAAAACTGGACGGCGCCAATTCGGCAATCTCCTTTGATCAAGACGGCCAGATATGGCTGCAAAGCCGAGGGCACTACTTGACCGGCGGCGGGCGGGAGCGTCATTTTGCGCTTCTCAAAACATGGGCTAATGCTCATTCGGCGCGCTTCCACCAAGTGCTTGGCCGCCGCTTCATCATGTATGGGGAATGGATGTATGCAAAACACACGGTGTTTTACGACGCCTTGCCCCATTATTTCATGGAGTTCGATGTCTGGGATCGTGACGCAGAAATATTTCTGTCGACACCGGCCCGGCGCGCGCTCTTATGCGGACTACCGATAATGCCAGTGCCTGTTCTATTGGACGGAACGATCAACACGATTACCGACATTGGGGCATTGGTGCGACCATCCCTTTATAAAACCAAGACCTGGCAATCGGCACTAGATCAAGCGGCGCGCCGTTGTGGCAGCCGCCTCGGTTTTGTTGAAAAACAGACCGAGGATAGTGATCTGGCCGAAGGCCTCTATATCAAAAGAGAGCAAAACGAAGAGGTCACAGATAGGTATAAATATGTTCGCGCTGGATTCCATCAAGCCATTGCGGCCTCTGAGGGACATTGGCATGACCGCCCTATTCTGCCCAATAGCTTGGCGGAAGGCATCGACATATTTGCACCGCGTCTTGGCATAGAAGGAGCTTATGATGCGTGAAGTAAGTTTTGAAACGCTTATGGCATTGGTGCCAAATGCGCCAGATTTCCGCCCTGACTGGGCGGCGATCTGGGCGCTTTGGCCCGCTGTCATGGAGCCGCTTGATAAATGTCCCCAAGACCCGATCCATCACGCCGAAGGCGATGTCGGACTGCACACCCGTATGGTGGCAGAAGCTCTCATTGCTTTGCCGCAGTGGCGAGCGCTTGATGAACACGCCCGCAGTATTCTGTTCTGTGCGGCAGTTTTGCATGACATCGGCAAGCCAGCCACTACAGAACAGCAGCCAGATGGCCGTATATCCGCGCGAGGTCATGCCCGCGTCAGTACGCTGATGGCCCGTGAGCTTTTGTGGCGAGCTGGCGCGCCTTTTAATTGGCGTGAAGCGATTTGCGATATCACGGCCGAGCATTTGGTTCCGTTTTGGTTGATAGAAAAGTCGGATCCAAAACGGGTTGCCATCATGACAAGTTGGCGGTGTCGCGCTGATTGGCTGTGCCTTCATGCAAAGGCGGATACGCTTGGCCGCATCTGTGAAGACCAACAGGCGGTTCTGGATAATATTGCTCTGGCACAGGAAAATTTTGCTGAGCATGACTGCCTGGAACAGCCATTCGCATTTGCCAATTCAGCCAGTAAAGTTGCTTTCTTCGAGAAAGAAGACCGTGATCCGCATTATGCGGAACATGCTGATTTTAGGTGCAAAGTGACAATCATGTCCGGGCTTCCGGGCTCAGGCAAAGATCACTGGATCAAGGCAAATCGATCTGACATTCCGATGGTGAGCCTGGACAATATCCGGGCTGAAATTGGCGCGCCGTCAACAGGCAATCAAGGCCGGGTGATACAGGCGGCGCGAGAACGGGCGCGAGAATATTTAAGAGCCGGACAGGACTTCGTCTGGAACGGTACAAATATTTCTCGCACACTTCGCGCCAAGCCTTTATCCTTATTTCGAGATTATAACGCCCAGACCGAAATCGTTTATGTCGAGGCCGGGCCGGACATTTTGTTCTCTCAAAACAAAAGCCGCTCTGACATAGTCCCGCAAGCGGCCATGGATAAATTAATCCGAAAGCTAGAGCCGCCTCAAAACTGGGAAGCTCATTCAGTTATTCGGGTTTTATCATAGTTTTCATTCGGCCCTTTGGGCCGAATGATATTGTCATCGCCCTTCCCTCGCTGTCATCCCGCACTTGATGCGGGATCTCGCCATAGAGGCATGAAAACAGGTTAAGGAATCCAAAAACCAAATCGGGAGAGGTCCCGCATCAAGTGCGGGATGACAATGAATTTTCGCTCATGCTCTCGAATCTACAGCCTTCTTTGCTTGCATGATGAGCACGTTTCAATACATAGGCCTCATGCGCTTACTATTGGTTTTTATCACGATCATTGCACTGCTTGGATGCCGGGCGGGCTTTCGTCTGGACGTCGAAGATTTACAAAAATTTGCCCAAAACCAGAGCGTCGATAGCGCCGCCCATTGGGTAAGCCCGAATTTTGTTTTATTGCCCGGCAGCACAGAGGCGGAATTTATTCGGCTCATGAGTTTTCCGGATGGACTCTCTTCGAGCACCAAACCGTCTGCCTATCAATTAAGCCCGGCTGAAATGCCAGAGAGTTTGGAGCGGTCCGAAGAACTAGGTGGCCTCAAAGCCTATGAGATTAAAGCCGAGCGTTCGGATCTTAAATCACTTTTACGGGGCGAGGTGATCATCGGCGCGTGGGACGGGAAGAAACTCACACATATGCATTATGTGCAAACGGCCCGTGTCATAGACGCGCTTTACACATCCGGCGAAAACGACGCGAATGAAGCCGCGGACTATGGCGCGCGCATTTCTAGTGGTTCGGTCGGCTTTGCGCTTTGGGCACCAACGGCACAAAATGTTGCTTTGAGAACATATGATTCATCTTTTCTGCCACAAGCCGATTTACCGATGGAGCTTGATGAAACCTCAGGTGTTTGGCGCGCCTCCCTGCCCTTAACATCCCAGCCGCTTTATTACCGCTATGAGGTCAAGGTTTTTTCACCCGAAACCAAAAAGGTCGAAACATTTGAAGTCAGCGACCCTTACTCTCTTGGTCTATCTGCTAATAGCGAGTATTCCCTCGTGGTTGATCTTGATGACCCGGAAACTCAACCCAAAAGCTGGAATGAAGTTTCAACCACGCTAGAAAAACCGGGTAGCAACACGGTCATTTACGCCCTGCATTTAGGCGCGTTTTCAGGGGGTAATGGATACAGCGCTTTTGCTGATCCGGGTAGCGCGCCGATGAAACATTTGACGGCGCTTTCCCAAGCTGGGCTAACGACCATAAGGCTGGCCCCCGCCAATGATTTTGCCGGCGTCAATGAAATTGCATTTGAGCGCGTGTCTCTAAGCAGCGCGGTTAGCCATGTTTGCGCTTTGATAATTAATCAAATGAATATTTGCCAAAACCCGAATATTGATAAATCCGCGAGCCTTATTTCTGTCTTTGAAAGTTTTGACCCTTCTACGACGGAGGCGGCGGATTTGATGTCAACTATACGCAATGTTGATGATTATGATCTGGGCAATAACCCTATTCATTACGGCGTGCCAGAAGGCAGCTATGCCAATAATGCTGATGGCATCACCCGCATTTTGGAGTTTCGCCAAATGGTTGCCGGGCTGACGCGACTCGGCCTTAGTGTTACTATGGATGTAAATTTCGAGCGCGCTGCAGAACAATCAAGCCTCAATAAAATTGTGCCCGGCTATTATTTTAAACGTGATCCAGTCAGCGGAAATATTTTGACCGAAGCCGATGACAAACTCACAGCGCGTGATAACGCCATGATGCAAAAGCTGATGAAGGATTCCATCAAAGTCTGGAAAGAGGATTATAAGCTTGAGCGTATTAACACGGATACAGCCTACCCCCAAAACGGGTTATTGCTTTGGGATGAGCTGCAAGACACTATGGCAAGCGACCTGTCGGAGAATGACCGCGCGAGAATCCAGCTCCAAGCTTTAACCAAAACCTTGCTCGAAGATGAAACGCCGACCATTCAAATGGGCGATGAGCTATTGCGCTCAAATGTCGGCAATTGGGACCATAAGGTTGATTTTGATAATACGAGCAATGACGCCGCAAAATCGACGTTTGAGACCTTTAAAAATTTCATCCAAATCAGACAATCGTCGCCATTGTTTTCGGTAGCGCGAACCGAAGACAATCAAGCGCGGTTATCTCTTCAAAATGAAGGTCGCGATATTTCTGTGATGGTTTTTGATGACGGGTTTTCCGACACAAGCCTAGCTGATCTAGACCCAGGCATTTCACAAATCGTTATTGTCTCTAACAAAAGCGCAGAGCGTCAGTTTTTCGAGATAGAGAAAGCCGGACGCCTCCGACTTCACGCCGCCCAAATCACAGGATCAGACCCGATCGTTAAACATAGTCAAATCAGGCAAGATGGCGTTTTAGTTCCCGCTTACACCACGGCTGTTTTCGTCAGGCCGGAATAATATTTGAGGAAGTTCACCTAAACAACGGCTCATCAAAACTTCTAAGCTTGCGCGAATGAAGTGTGCCTGCCTTGGCTTCCTCCGCCAAATACTTCACGGTTCGAAGGCCGATTTTTAAGTGTTGCCCAACCCGCTCTTGATAGAAGGCATCGGCCATGCCCGGCAGTTTTATCTCGCCGTGAAGGGGTCGGTCAGAGGCGCATAATAATGTCCCGTAAGGCACGCGGAAGCGGTAGCCATTGGCGGCGACGGTGGCGCTTTCCATATCAATGGCGATGGCGCGGGCCTGGTTGAGGCGCGCGGCAATGGTTTCAAAATCCAGCTCCCAGTTCCGGTCATCGGTTGTCACAACCGTGCCGGTCCGAAGATGCTTCTTAAGCTCAGAGGGCTCTAGCCCGGTTTCGTCCAGCACAGCTTTTGTCAAAGCCAGTTGAACTTCCGCGATAGTTGGCAGGGGAATAGACGGGGGCAAGACATCATCCAGAACATGATCGTCTCGAAGATAGGCGTGGGCCAAGACATAATCCCCTAACCTTTGCGAACGGCGAAGCGCGCCGCAATGGCCGATCATCAACCAAGCATTTGGTCTTAAAACTGCCAAATGATCGGTTATGTTTTTAGCATTAGACGGCCCGACCCCGATATTAACGAGGGTGACCCCGCTGCCGTCTTTGCGGACCAAATGGTAAGCGGGCATTTGCGGCATTTTTTGAATGATGTCACAAGATGGCACGCCATCTGGCCTCGTAACCCGGCCGCCGGGCTCAACAAACATATCGGCGCCGCCGGATTTTACCTGCTCAACCCCTGTTTCAATAAATTCATCCACATAGCGCTGATAGTTGGTAAACAGAATAAAGGGTTGAAAATGTTTCGGCGCGGTTTGGGTGTAATGTTGAATTCGCAGCAGCGAATAGTCGATCCGCTCAGCCGTAAATAAAGACAGCGGCAATGAACCGCTCAGCCGTAATATTTGCTCCCCGTTAACGATCTCATCATTGGTTGCCGCCAAATTGGGCAGGTGGAAAAAATATTGCAGCCCGTCTTTTTGATTAGGCGTAAGAGATGCTGTCGCTGCTTCAAGCGCAAAAGTCAGCGGAATGGCGGTCTCGGACAGGCCGACATAAATATCGACAACAAATCGTTTCGTGACATATTCCAGCTGGGTCAAAAAGTAGTCTTCGAATAATTCTGGCTGGGTAATGGTCGTGGCATGGAAGGTGGCATCTGCAATCCGGCCCATGGATAGAATGCTGGTTTGTCGGACTTGCCGGGCGGGCACTTTGACGACCAAGAGCGGATACACGCCATTAGGCGCCGCGCCGTCCATTGATTTCCCGGCGGCATAATCGTCAAATCTGGCTTTGATTTTAGAAAGCTCTTTTGCGTAGAGAGTTTTTAATAAAAAAACGGCCTCTTCCGGAGAGGCACATTGTATCATGTCTTTTAAGTCGTTTTGCGAAAAGGTATTCTTCTTCATTTGTTGTCCTTTTCGGTGCTCCCTACCACGTAAAGTGTAGAAAAATCCAGTACAAACTAGAAAAGGTACTGAAATGGGCGTTTGGATAAATCTTAGATTTGTTTGATTTTATTGAGAACAGGTTTAATGGGTACTTGAATGTTTCGGTTGTTTTTCTTCAAAAACGAACGCTAATGATTGATGCTATCATGCGCCCTTAGATATTTAGAAGGCGGTATAGAGAAATTAGAAGCTCTATTGATTATTTGCCATCAACTACCATTATATCAGTTGTAAACGACGTTTCTATACCTTGCGATCGCAAGAATGATTTTACGTCGTTCGAGTGATCAAGCGCCGTTATTTCAAAGGTAATATTATTTTTGCTTGATGTAATTGTATTTAAATTGAGTTCGCCAACATAAGTAATTCCATTCGGCGCAACGTCAAAACTTGCAATGTCTTGTATGTCTTTAGTATAGGCATTACCGCAGTCCATAGTTGTTATGTGGTAATGCCCGCTCTCAAGGTTAAAAACTGTTGGAATATTGCTAATAGATTCTTGCTGATGATCTTTCGGTGAATAGCGTGGTGCTAGACGGTATACAGGTACGAATTCGGGGGTCCCATCGTCATTATTCTTAAGGTGTCGACTTAAAACGATGTTAGATATTCCGTTACAATAATTTTGGCCGTTACGTCGTAATTGCATCGCGAAAGCAGGCTGATCATAATTTGCAAGTTTAGCGTTTTCTATTGATTTCTCATAAGAAATAAATTTAGGCAAAAGCATAAATGTTGTCGTGCACGACGTGATCGCAGGACACACAATCGAACAAACAATTACGCCTTTAATCCAGGAGGCCTTGGATAAGTTTAACATATTCTGCATAAAGTTTATTCCCCACTATAGTTTAAGCTAGCTGTCTGAGCTTTACAGTAAAACCTGTTTGCTTACTAATAATAATATCTCTTGTCATAATTCCGCTTCTGTTTCACCTACTGCGAATCTAACGCCCGCTTACCCCAAAGCAAACCCATCACCTCAACACCCGCATAAAACAATATAAAGCTCTCGCGACAGCGAATCCGCCCTACCGGCACACATGTCCCACCCCTAAATTTCTCATAATACGGCGTGAAACAGCGTGAAATTCACGGTCTCAGAGCGCCGTCAGGTGGTTTAGATATAATTTTGGGGAGATGTTAGGCCTGAGGGGCCTATAAAATGGATGGTTTTTTGACGAATTTGGCCCGTTTTGAGCCGAAGCTCGACAACTTATCCTATTACTAAATGACGGCCAAACAATTATACTTAAGTTATTCATTAATGGCTTTGAAGAGTTTAGCCCGTGTTTCCGCGCTCATTTCACCCGTACTCATTTCATATCTCAAGGACATTGCGATGGCTTCGCGTTCTTTCTCTTCACTGAGTTTGTGCACGATATGATCATAGTTATCAATATTAAAGACCTTGTCTTTCCAGTAATATTTTAAGACATCCGACTTCCAATCGGTATAAATATCATCCCAACTCACACGCTCGAAATGTGGTTTTAAACATATCTCTGTCAGGGGCTCATTTTCAGGCTGATATCTAAAATCAACAGACATTCGCATACTTGTAATGTGCCGATTGTCCATTGCTGAATGAACGGTCAAAGAGTTGAAAAGAAGAACGTCGCCAAGTTCATAATCCGTTGAATACCAATCGAGACATTCTAAGTCACTGCTTAGGTCTGCTTGTCGATTCCCTGGGCCTAAATGGAAACTCAGTGGCATCACTCCAAATTTATGAGAGCCTTTCAAAACCTTCAGAGGGCCCATTGTTTTTGGACAATCACTCAAAGGAATCCAGGCGGCCGTTAGTCGCTTTGATCCTTGATTGTTTGGAAAATCCTGATGGGGCGGTGTGGACGCTTCGTTATGATTCGGAAAAACCAACCGCATTATACTGAGCGGATGAGGAAATGCGGTTTCACCTAAGACGGATTTTATAAGGTTCATTAAATTATGTTCGTGAGCCAAGCTATATAAGCTTTCAAGTTTTATAAGACGGTCATGGGCTCTAAAATACTCATCATCTCCCTCTCGGTAGGGTTTACTGATGACAATAGCTTGATCTTGCAGGTCCTCGCCTTCAATCCATTCTTCTTCTGCTAAAATAGTTGTCATATCACCCCGCAGCTTTTGCAGAGCAGTATGGGGTATTATTTTTTTGAAATATAGAAAGCCGTCTTGCGCAAATTTCTCGCTAAGCTGGGTATCATTGCCTAGCAGATCATTACTAGGGCTCAATTCTTTAATGTCAGGGCTCATAAAGTCTATGTTATCAAATATTTTAAATCTGGCAATGCGCGAATATCAGAATGATTACAAACCCTCCTCTCCCTGGGAAAAAAGGGAGGAAATAGAATATGAAAGGGCCCGAGTTTATCTCCCTCCCCTTGATGGGAGGGATTAGGGGTGGAGTGTCAGAGGTTAAAAAAGACGGCCTTCGTTAACCCACGTAAACGACAATGCCCGCACTACCTCCGCAACAACCTCTCGATCAGGCCTTCAAGCTGTTCGCCGTTTCGGTATTTGATCCGGAGCTCCCCTCGCCCGCCCTTATCGCGTAGGTCAACGGTCAGGCCAAGGGCGTCGGTAATTTGTTTTTCCACGTGGCGAATATCCGCCTGTTTTTGCTCTTTAATGGCTTGGTCCAAACTGCTCCCGCTGTGTTCTTGTTTAAGCCGTCTCACCCAGTTTTCGGCGTCCCTAACTGATAGGTCTTTGGCTACAATTGCGTCAGCCAAGGCGGCCGGATCGGGCGCGGCGATAATAGCGCGCGCGTGGCCTGTGGTGATTTTACCTTCTGCCAAATAAGTTTGAACACTTTCCGGCAAGTTTAAAAGGCGCAGCATATTGGCGATATAAGGCCGTGATTTACCCACGGCGCGGGCAACATCTTCTTGGGTTCGCTCAAATTGGGTTAAGAGCGACTTATAGGCCAGCGCCTCTTCCAAAGGATTTAAATCGGCTCGGTGAACATTTTCGACAACGCCGATTTCTAAAGCTTCGCGATCTGAAATCTCGCGAATGAAAACCGGTATAGTATCAAGCTCAGCCTTTAGGGCCGCTTGCCAGCGGCGCTCACCGGCGATGATTTGATAAGCCGGTTTTTTGCCCTTTTTAATGTTCTTCCGAACTGATTCCGGCAGGGGCCGAACCAAGACAGGTTGCAGCACGCCTTTATCACGAATACTGTCTGTCAGCTCATCGAGAAGAGCGGCATCAAAATAGCGCCGCGGTTGATCCGGGTTGCGGGCGAGCTGATCCATAGCAACATAATTTATGGATTGGTGGACGGATGCGTTTTCGTCTTTATGCAGCGGCTCAGGCGTAACCGGAACGTCTTCATTTGTTTTTGCTTCATTCGTTTTAGAGGGCGCGTCCTGAATAATAGAGTCCATTCCAACATCGTCCATCAAAGCGGATAGTCCCCGTCCAAGACCTCTTGCCGGTTTGGTTTTCTTTTTGGTTTTCTTTGCGTTGGCCATTTTTAACCTATTGAAATAATTATTTAATTTACCTTGCGTGGCGTTTTAAAAGCTCATCGGCTAGGGCCATATAAGCCTTGGAACCAGCACAGTCAGGATCATACATCATGACAGGTTGTCCAAAAGATGGCGCTTCTGCAATTCTTACATTTCGCGGGATTATAGTCTTGAAAACCGCCCGACCCAAATGAGTGCGAACATCCTCCGCCACCTGAGATGATAGGCGGTTACGTTTATCATACATGGTCAGCATAACCCCCTCGATAACAAGTTTGGGATTGATGGATGACTTGGCCATTTCGACGGTTTTAAGAAGCTGCGATAGGCCTTCTAATGCGTAAAACTCACACTGCAGCGGCACGAGTGCAGAGCTTGCCGCCGCCAATGAATTGACTGTCAGAAGCCCCAACGCCGGCGGGCAATCAATCAGGATATAATCATACCGCGCGGAGACTTTTTCCAGCGCCGATTTCAGCAGGCTTGTGCGGCCAGCCACTTGCCCAATTTCAAGCTCGGCCGCTGATAGGTCGATATGGGACGGCACGATTGAGAGGCCGTCAACACGGGTTGGTTTTATGGCCTCAGCTAGATCCGTTCCGTCCACCAGAACATTATAGATAGAAACGCCCCTTAATTTACGACTAATGGCCAGGCCTGTTGACGCATTGCCCTGCGGATCCATGTCAACCAAGAGAACTTTCTTGCCGTGCAGGGTAAGGCCTGCCGCCAAGTTTATAGTGGTGGTGGTTTTACCGACGCCGCCCTTTTGGTTGACGATAGCGATGATGCGAGCGCCAATAGGGGCGGGAGATTTAGACATAAGAACGACTTCGTTTATTTAAGAGGCTGTAAATCCGTGAGGCGCAGGATAATTCCTGTCTCATTCGATCGACTCGCTTGTTTTTCCACGTTGAAAGTCCAAGTTTTTTGCGCTTGCGTCAACTCTTGCTCTGCAGTTTGTCCTTTAAGCAGCAGGCCTATAGTGTGCTTTCCCCAAAACGGCTGTGCATAAGTCAGCAGCCTTGGGAGCGGGGCAAAAGCCCTGGCCGTAATGACATCATAGGGCTGAGGCTCGAGTTTTTCGGCTCTATCGGCCCAAACACTGGCAGGAAGCTCTAGCTCCCGGATAACCGCGCGTAGGAAATTTGCCTTCTTGCCGGCGGACTCAACCATCAAAACCTCGCCCCTGCCCGCCTGTTTACAGGCAATCGCCATGGCAATGCCCGGAAACCCTGCCCCTGAACCAAAATCCAGGATAGTTTTGGTGTTTTTAGGCACGAAGTCCCATAACTGCCAGCTATCGAGCGCATGCCGGCCCCAAAAATCCGCCATAGCGCTAGGCGAAACCAAATTAATACGATTATTCCAGCGCTCCAAAACCCCCTTCCACTGCCTAAAATTTTTCAATGTTTCATGTGAAACATTGGTTATTTCATGAAAATCAGTATCGGAAATCACTAGCTGGCTTTCTTCATGAAAGCTAATAGCGCAGTCAAAGCACCCGGCGTTACACCTTCAATCCGAGCCGCCTGTCCCAAGGTTGCCGGACGAACCGCTTTAAGTTTCTCTTTTACCTCATTGGAAATGCCGCCGACTTCATCAAAAACAAGACCCGATGGAATTCTTCGCCCCTCATCTCTGCGAAACGCTTCTATGTCCCTGGCCTGTCTTTCAATATACCCGCGATACAAAGCTTCGGTTTCCAGATGCACTCTGGCGGCCAGAGATACCGTGCTTAACGCCGGCCATACAGGCAGCAGGTCTTCAAAACTAATGTTAGGATACGCCAGTAAGTCTTTTACATCTCGGCGCACACCGTCTGCATTGACTTTTAGCCCGTGCTTATGAAGTTCATTCGGCGTCGCCGAGAAGCTCTCAGCTAATTCTTCGGCTCTTTTCAACGACTTAAGCTTATCCGAGTGCCTTGCTGTTCTAGCCTCGGATATTATACCCAGGTCTTGACCTAGTGGCGTTAAGCGCTGATCTGCATTGTCTGAGCGGAGCACTAAACGATACTCCGCCCTAGATGTAAACATGCGATAAGGCTCCGTGACGCCTTTCGTAATCAGGTCATCAATCATAACGCCAATATAGGCTTGCGAGCGATCTAGAACAAATGATGGACGCCCGGTTGACGCAAGTGCTGCGTTCACTCCGGCCATCAGACCCTGGGCCGCCGCTTCTTCATATCCGGTTGTCCCGTTAATTTGTCCCGCGAGATACAGTCCCGATATTTTATGAGTTTCGAGCGCCGCGTTCAATTCCCGCGGATCAACATAGTCATACTCGATAGCATAGGCATAGCGCTGTATCTTGCACTGCTCCAAACCGCGGATCGACCGCAAAAACAGATCCTGTACGTTTTCAGGCAAAGATGTCGATATTCCGTTGGGGTAAACCGTGTTTCCATCGGGATTACCCGGAAGACCTTCTGGCTCCAAGAAAACTTGGTGCTGGGATCGATCAGCAAACCGTACAACCTTATCCTCAATAGATGGACAATAGCGCGGGCCTCGACCAGAAATACCGCCGCCGTAAACAGCTGATTTTTCGATATTTTCTGAGATAATACGATGTGTTTGCTCATTTGTGTGCGTTATCGCGCAGGTCACTTGCGGCACCGATATCTTATCATTCATAAATGAAAAGGGCAGGGGCGTTTCATCCGCCGCCTGCTGATCTAATATATCCCAATCAATAGAGTCTTTGGCAAGTCTAGCAGGGGTTCCCGTCTTTAGACGCCCCATTTGAAACCCGGCGTTATAGAGCCGGTCGGCCAAACCAATGGACGGCGCCTCGCCATGACGTCCCGCTGAAATCCGCTTGTTTCCAACATGAATCACGCCTTTTAAGAACGTGCCAGTGGTTAAAATGACTTTTGACGATTCAAATTCGTCGCCAGATGCTGTTCGCACCCCGGAAACTCGGCCATTTTCTACGATAAGGTCTTCAACAGAATGCGCTTTGATATCAAGATTGTCATAATCCAACAATAACCGCTGCATGGCCTGACGATATAACCATCTGTCGCTTTGAGTTCTTGGGCCTCGGACGGCCGGGCCTTTTGACCGGTTGAGCAGCCTGAACTGTATCCCTGACGCATCGGCAACCAACCCCATAACTCCGCCAAGCGCGTCAATCTCGCGAACCAAATGTCCCTTACCCAAGCCGCCAATGGCAGGATTACACGACATCTCGCCTATAGTTTCAATTTTATGAGTTAAGAGAAGCGTCTTAGCGCCCGCCCGCGCAGATGCCGCTGCCGCCTCACAGCCCGCATGACCGCCGCCAATGACAACAACATCCCATTTCAGGCCCGCAGAGCTAGGCATAAACATCTCCATTTCGGTCACCCTATAAAAGAACCCCCCAACCAAGTCGAGTATAAACAACGGTATGTTTCATGTGAAACATTTTCTGAAACGCACGCAAAACAACGTATAGAGCAAATATAAAGCAATATATTCAATAACTTATCAAAAATTACGTGGTTTCTAAAGATTAAAATTTACACACACACAATATTGATCCACTCATGAATTGACTTTATGGTGACATCCATTAAACGGCACTAAGTTTTATTTTAGAGGACATAATGAATACGACAAAATTATTTGAGGTTTTTAATCACTGCGCAACGCAAAAAGATCCAGATCAAATTCTTGCTTTAGCAGATAGTCTCCAAATTTTTTCCTCAAATGTGTTTGGTGACGGCAAAATCTACTATGGTGAAGACGCACCAGGCGCGTTCCGAGCTTCCTTCCGAGACTTCTGCCAAAACCCCAGCGATTTTGACATGCGCGTCAAACATCGGGCTGGCGGAAACAAAAATGTAGTTTACGTAACAGACCTTAGACATAAGGGAAAACTTTCCACCTCTGCTCTAAATTTTGGTATTGTAGGTGATGATTGGGTTACTTTCGTACAAACCACTGATTAATCAGCCCTATACATTTAAAAATCAAACGGCCCCTCTTTATGAGGGGTTTTATTTTGCCCACTATTTAATTTTCCCTATTAGATTTATTGCAAGTTTGCCGTACTAACCCTACATATAATAAAACAACCATAAAGGGGGCCGCCATGGCAAATTTCGATACCCAGATCGAACAATCGAAAACTCAAGTCGCGGAAGCGCAAAACAAAATAGCCGAGCTTACTGCTCAAATTGAAACGGCACGTCAAAAAATGTCGTCCGGAACGGATATCAATATCGACATTCAAAATGCTTCGCTTGACGATGTCCATGCACATACAGAAGCCATGAACGGCAATATTGCCGAGCTTATTATCGGACTTGATAACGTTACCGCTGGCTTTTCAAAAGATTTTGATGCCATGCGCAGCAAAACCGGCTGGGAAAAATTTGTTGGTATATTTTCTAAAAACCGCGCCGAAGCTATGCGTCAAGAACGGATGCGTACCGCATCTGTTGATGACAAATTACAAGACCTGATTGCCAAGTCTAATGTCATTACAGCCATGCTAACAAATCAGCTCGACATTCTCAAAACTCACAAAGACCGTGTTGAAGCCAATCTAACCGTAACGCTTGCTGACCGCGAAGCGGCTGTTGATGCTTTAGAAGATATAAAACAAGCACTAACGGCGCTAGATCCACAAATTATTGAGCTTGAAAACAAAATCTCAGTCGAGACCAATCCAAAGGCGCGCACCAAGCTTGAAAGCCAGTTGGCAGCCATTAATGGTCAGCACAATGAAATGGCACAGCAAGAACAAGTACAGCTCGCCAAAAGCCAAACCCTTGAGCGTTATATTGAAAAAGGCAAAAGCTGGGTCGACAGTTTGCAAAACCAAGCGGCCACACAAATGGTCTTAATCAACAAATTACAGACCGACACCAAGCAACGGGTTATTCTTTATGATGCACTGACCAAGTCCTTGAAAACAGCTCAGCAACAAGATGTCGCTCACAAGATCAATGAGATCGGCGTTGCAACAGATCAAGAAGCACAAGTCGCCATGACCGCCATTGGCGCTGCCACTAATTCCAAAATGGCTGAAATGCTCGAAGCCCATGACGAACACATTGTGTTTGCTCGCAAAGTTCTGGAAGAAAAAGCCAAAGCGGACGAACGCTTTGCGCGCCGTTTTGAGAAAATTCTCGAAAAGCACGATAAAAATGCCTATGACGGCTCTTAAAACACTAGGTTCCAAAACAACCTAATGAGTCAAACCCGAAAAGATATGACCGATCAACTGGCCTTCGATCACAAAGTGATTGAAGGCGCACGTGCGACACGGCGATACTTCGCAAAGTTTGAACGGATCATTTCCCACATGGGAGATGTCGCGGCACTATCTTATAAAGAGAAACAGTTATCGCCTCTAGAGGCGCGTATCATTCTGCAATACCTCCAAGGCCTAGCACACACTTTCACGGCGCTATCCTATAAATTTCTTATGGCAAACCGGGTAGGGGATCATTCCGCCCAGCTCCTCAGCATTGATAAAACCGATAGCGGTTTTCCAGTGTTCCAAGAAATTCTTCAAATGGCCGCTGATGCATTACAGGCAGAAGATCATTTATTGACGTTACCGAGCCAAGGTCGCCTCAAAAAAGATATGATCAGCCATATTCTGACAGAACAAACTCATCCAACAAAACTGCAATATGCTTTGAGCCAGCGCATCTATTATGAACACCTGTCTGGCGTAAATTTGTTTCTTTCACAGAACCATCCCCAGGCACAGTGGGAGGGCAGTATAAAAAGAAAGAAAAAGAAAAACTATCTCATCCATTGGGCGGTCTACGACAGCCAAACTAATGTCCCAACGATCTATCTTCTCGACCTTGAAGACACTGGCAAAAAAGCCCTACCTCAAGATGAGCGACGCTGGCCTCGCGTTCAAAGTCATCTCATATCTCAATCTATGTCGTCCTTAAAATTACTGACGATAGCTAAAGGATTTGATGAAGACTTTGATGACCTACACCCCAAAACATTAAGGCGGGTACACTTAGGTCCTATGTATAGTCACGCATTCACCCAACAACATGGACCACTTAGGGATGTGCTATCCGAAGCGAGTGGCCAACCAGGACTTGACTGGGCACTATCTTGGACAGTCGAAACATTACAATCTGAAAAAACCAAACGAGAAAAGTCTGGTTTTTTCGGAACAACCCAAAGAGAAATATATAAACTCGACCCCGCAGCTTCATCCGCAGATGATGGCGCAACAGAGATCAGGCGATCATTAATTTTACCACACCGTGCCTATCAAGTCTTAAAAGAAATCAATCCACCAAGTTTGGTCCGAACCCGCAAATATGTTGTCGGAGCTGATTCCAAAATTCTGAGTTACAGGTAGGAAAACAAATGTCTCAAACTGGCGATCTCATGGAAATTAAGGAAGAGCGTATTCTTGAAAAATACGCTCAAGCCGAAAGCCTATTAAACGGCCTTGACCATACCCCGCGCCTTGCTAAAAAGACAAACGTCAACCCCGCTATTAAAAGAGAGAAGTCACCTGGAATAGGCGGTAGCACTCGGCGCTTTAGATCTACGACTCCCGGCCTTGTCACTAAATCCACGGCACGTCCAGAAGGCGTTCACCTCATCGACCGCATTCACGCTATAGGCGATAGCGCCCTTTTAACCTCTCCTCTGCAAGCCAGCGTACTAACATGTTTACGCAGAGCCTTGGCAACATCGATGGTAGTTTCAGATCAATATGCCCAACAAACCGGGCTTAATGAAATGCTCAAAGACAATCTAGCCGGCAAGTTATCTCGAAACCAAACCAAAGACTTTGGGGACCTACTCGCAGCCTCTTCACTAATTAGTCTTCATGTCTTTGCCAATATGGCAAGCTTTCTTCTATCTACCCATCAGGCTGAACTTACAGAAAGCACTGTTGAAATAGGTGAGGTGGAAGAAATTCTTACCGACAATCCACAACTTGCCCTAACCGGCGCGCTTTGGGAGCTTGATCAAGACCTAGCTATTTTTGCTAATCGCGATGATTTGCTCCTGCCTGTCGTCACGGCTTTTCTCGAGCAGCTCATGGAAGGTGTCACTTTGCGGGCAGCTAATACCTCGCGGCTTGAAGCATTCACTAATGCCAGCTACCGCGTCGAAGCGGATGATTTCCAGATAGACGGGTTTACTCCTTTTGCGAAAGCAAAAAGCAGCAAGCTTATCATGACGTTTAAAAAGCCAAATGAAGTTGTTGGTAATCACATCGCCAAATATCAATCCATGAAGCTATCTAAAATGATCATGGCCTATGACTTTGAGCGAAAACTTAATCCATTTGCCGAGCTCGGAGGATTTATCTTCACTTTTATGGGCGATGGCAAGCCCGGCACAGGTAAGACCACATTGATCCAAATGATGGCCGGCTTGATCAATGAGTATTGTCTCAATGCTGGATATCCATTTCGCTATGAAAACCTATCGACCGACAGTATTGATAGCTACCAAGGCAAATCTGCGCAAAACGCAAAAGCCTTTATTCGCAACATCATCGATCCCCATGTCATCGGTTTTGGAACTATTGATGATATCGACCAACTCGCTGGCAAAAGAGGCGACCGTCAATCAAGCGCAGGTCAGCTAGAAATCACGGCCGTATTGATGGAGAGCTTCGCAGGCGCCAATACGCTCGTCCGAGGAAATTGCACATTTGGCATGTTTTCGAACTATCCCGAAAATGTCGATGATGCGCTGCGGCAAAGGGCAGGGGCTCGCTTCTTGGTCGACGGCCCTAAAAGCCGGGAAGATTATATTGATATCCTTCATTTGCTGATGGGCAAAAATCACAACATCCCCGTTGGTAAACATGAGCTTTATGCCTCACAACAAATCAAGAAAGCTGTGGCGGCGAGCTATGACAAACATTCACGACCTCTGGAAGAAGGCCTGATTGAAGTCTATGACAAAGTCACCAAAGACATTGGCAAGCTTGATACATTAGCCAAATTCGGAACCTATCTTGATGCCATCCAAGAAGCCGATGAACGCTTCACTGGTCGCGCCGTCAAAAACATCACCGATGCCGTCAAAGTCCGCGCTATGGATTTTGAACTGCCGGACGAATGGATGGAAAAACCAAACTTATTCCTGAATAAAAAATATGATACGAAAAAGAAAATGATCGCCGACATGGCTAAACCCATCACCATTGAAATGGTCATGCAAGAAATCAACCGTTACGCCGATAGTGAGTTCCGCTATGCTGACAAGTCAGATGAAATCGCGATCGAATCTGCAGTTCGCGACATGCACCGTATGGAAGAAGCCAAACTTCGCTATTTGAAAGAAAGGGGCTAACAGAACCCATGATGCGCCTTGTCAAATACGGCCTTATGTTCGGCAACCTTATTGAGGTTTCGTCCGAAGCTTTAGTCAACCGTTATAACCGCGCGCTTAATCATTTAATCGGCAAAGAAACCAAACTTACCGAATTCCATATTGATATATGCGGATATTCCCCTGAAATAGCCGATGAATTTAGTGATAAGCTTTACCTCAACCCCAAAGGCTGTAACCAGCAATTCATATTACTAACGACTGAACAACAGACCGCGCCTTTGTTGGCATCCAAATTTTCAACCTCTCGTTCTATCCTAAAAGATTTTATTGAGGATAATGAAGAAGAGCTTTTTGCCTTAACCGCTCGCGAAGCCGTTACGGGCGAACTAATCAATTCTGTTTTCGAGGTCAACGAGCCGGCAGACCTTCTACGGATCAATCAAATTACGATAGAAGCCGATACAGTCACCGAACACGTTGCTTTTGCCGCAACCCTCCAAGAAGACATCAACAAATTCATGAATGAAGATGATGCGTGGTGGGATGATGTCTTAATTGCAGAGATGATCGAGCTTGGTAAAAAGACCGGCGATATCACGCGCCATCCCATACAACTTAGCCCAAAGACCTATGAGCAAGGCAATTATTTCACTGCTCACTTTGGCGGTATGTATGTCTTTCGAGACCTCGAAACCCCAGCCGTTATCGCTCGGGAGGCCATTGATGGCTTAAGCGCTATGGGGGATTTTAGGAAATTCACTTTCAAAAACCGGCGCGATATTGCCGAATTTCTATACCGCCAAAACCTCATAGAGCTTATCGTGACCGAACAAAATGAAGATGACATCGCGATCATCCAGCAAAAACTTGACTTTATCGTAATTTCAACTGCCGCAAGCCTAGGCGATGATTTAGGCAGTTTAACACGGCAGCAAATTCGGCGTGTTGCTAGAAAATATGCGTCAGACCTGCCAGAGGAATATGAAGGTCTCATGGATATCATTCGCTGGGCATCCCATAAAGGCCGCTATCCCAGCCTTGACCCGGAACACCCCGCTTATTTTTACGCTTTTCGAGCTAAGTCACACCATGATCGTGATTTAATCAATATGCTACTCGCCGAGTTAACGCCGCTTGATTTCCGGCAATTATTTATTTGCCACAAAGAAGCTTTTTACGATGCCTATAGAAAATGGGATGACCCTAAACGAGACTTTGTCTCCAAATTTCTGGCTGAAGAATACATGATCGACAAAGTAGGCGCGCGAGAAACACTCTTTGGCCCAGAACCGACAATGGATAATATTGTTACGAAAAAGGACCCGTATGCGCCAAGAATTAAAGTGAGATATAAAACATGACATTATTTGGTTGGATATTACGCGGAACAATATTATTTTTGATCTTAACGGTAATTTATGCCGTTTTGACCTTTTCAAATCGAATGAAGGAAAAAGACCGGCTTCGGCAAAAATATAACGACTCCAAACCATCTATAAAAGAAGAAGATTTTGTAACAGAAGGCATGGCCAAATATAATCGTTCTTTGAAAGCTAAGTTATTATTTGGTGTTTACATTGCGCCAATTCTTCTATTTGGCTTGCTTATCTTTTTGGCTCAAACATAGGGTAGTGACATGATCAAACACATTAAAACCGCCGTAAAACTGGTCTTTGCTCTCGGTGTATTCCTGTTTCTGCATTATAACTTGCCACAACGGGATATTGTCAGAGTTGTCGGAACTTTTGAAATTCGGGATGATAAACCTGCCGAAGCTTTTGGAACCGGTCAGGCAGATACAGGATCAAAAGGGTTTCCTAATCGCGACGTCAGATATATTACAACTAAACGCGCCAATGGAAAAGCCATGGTTTATAGTAATACGGATACAGGTTGGGGTTGGCCGCCTTACTTCAAATTTGATACTAGCAATTTAACCGCTGATGCTCAGGATCTCATCCAGCGCGCAACTCCAGAAGACGAAATCTGGGTAGCGGTAAAACATTATGGTTGGCGGGTAGAGCTATTTTCTCTGTACCCCAATGCCATTAGTTTCAAGAAGGTTGAGGGCCCTCATGTCCGCCTTATCCCTTGGTTCAATATTGTTTTTCTAACCATCGTCTTCTTCATACTTCTTTGGTTCTGGCTCAGATGGCGACGCTTCCGTAAAAAGCGCATTGATCCCGTCACAGACAAAATCGATGCAAAAATTGAAGCCGCCGCTGATAAAATTGAAACAGCGACTGACGCTGCGGGTAAGGAATTAAACGAAAGCAAGTCCGGTCTTCGCAAATTCATGCGCAAATGGTTTGGCAGTAAGTAACTAAGTTCTTGCGCCAAAAAACAGGCTACCGACCCTTACATGGGTTGCGCCCATTTTGATGGCTGTTTCATAGTCTGAACTCATCCCCATGGAGAGGGTTTTTAGCCCGTAATCTTTTGCCAAATTCGCTAACCACCAAAAATGCGGTGAGGCGGCTTCACCAGAAGGCGGAATACACATCAAGCCCTCAGGTAAAATATCATATTCGGTTTTTAGAGACTTTAAAAATGCGGGAAGCTCATCAGGTAACACACCAGACTTTTGCGGCTCGACCCCAATATTCACTTGAATCAACAAACGCGGCATCCGACCAGTTTTATCGGCCGCCTTTACAAGAGCGCCCGCGAGCTTCATCCGATCAAGCGTTTCAATCACATCAAACAGCAAAACCGCATCTTCAGCTTTATTGGTTTGCAAGGGCCCGATAAGCCGTAATTCCAGGCTTTCGCGATGTTCTGCAAAAGCGCCGTTCCAGCGGCCCATAGCTTCTTGAACACGGTTTTCACCAAATATGGTTTGCCCAGCCTCAAGCCCGGCCAACACTCTATCATCTGGCTGTTGTTTTGACACTGCCACAAAATTAATATCACTAGATGTTCGCCCAGCCCACTTGGCGGCAGAGGCCATGCGTTCTAAGATAACATCTCGCCGCTTCGCGATAGTCAGTTCCGAAAGGTCGTCATTAGTCATGCCCGCCCCATACACAAAGTGGAATTATAAGGGAAGAGACCCTGTCGCTTTAACCGCACAAAAATTACTCACGTCCCGTTCCAAGCCTAGTGCTTTGTCGCCATTTATCTTCATGACAGATCCGCAACGCGTACCAGACCCGATCAAAGCAGCTCAAAACCTTCCGCCTGGAACCACTATTATTTACCGGCATTTTGGCCAAAAGGATTATTACCAAACGGCCGAAGCCCTTAGACAAGTTACTTTTAAAAAAGATCAACAGTTTTTAATCGGCCACGACCCAGAGCTTGCTATTGCCAGCGGAGCTGATGGTGTTCATTTTCGCCGGGACGCAAAATTACTAGGACCAACTTTGTGGCGGAAAAACTGCCCTGAATGGATTATATCAATGGCAGGGCTAAAAGGCGAACAATCCTATTCCGGCGACTTAAATGTTCTAGACGGCTTGTTCATATCATCCATTTTCTACTCCAAAAGCCCCTCTGCAGGCGACCCAATTGGAGCTTTAAACTTACAAGATATCTGCCAAAAACTAGATGTACCCGTCTTTGCTCTTGGCGGTGTTTCGAAACGAACAGCATCGGGCTTAGTTGGTAGCGGTGCGTTCGGACTTGCCGGGATTGATGGCTTAATCGTTTAAAATAATAGTTTGAACTCCAGATAACTCTTCAATTAAAAGCTTCCGTTCGGTCAAGATTAATTGCTCTAAAGGTATAGATGATTGAACGATATCGTATTCACCAGAAAGCTCTAAGGTCAGACCTTTAATAGCTTTCGGCGCTCTCAACGAAATGACGACCTCGCCATTTTCTTCGGCCACATCAACCTCAATCTTATCCCGCGCCGACCACCAGTTTCCAAACTGCCGCATTGATCCCATCCAAGCATAAGGCTTCACTTCATCAACGAGTTCTTTCTGAAACTTGAGCCGATCATCCACTGCGTCCGTGTGAATAAGTACAACCATGACGCCTTCAATTTCAGCTATTCTGCGCGCAACCTTTTTAGCTCTGTCTATGCGTTCATACATAATCGGTAAGATTTCATCTTCGATCGTGATTGGAATTTCAAAAACATCCGTTAAACCCGTAAACCCGCGCTCATAGGTCAATTGAAAAGGCAGATGTGTTAAAGACATATTCGCGGTCACTGAAGAACTATATTGGTAGCCTGTAGATTCCAGGCTCTGAGGCAATATATACGGGTTTCGCAAATAGCCCGGCCGAAAAGAAACGACCTCTTGGTCTTTTAAAAAATATTCAAACAAAAACTTACTAACGCGAAGTTCTCCAAAGATAGACGCTCCATATGTTTTTTCTTTATTGCGCACAAACGGCCTATAATTTGGATAGCTTTCAGTTCCTGTCCCTAAAGGAAAATTATCAAACTCAAGGGAATGAGACACGCTATGGCTAGCTATTTCCATACCCAGTTTCTTTAAAGTTTTTAGATATTCGGCACCTTCTTCATCAAAAAAAATTGAATCGTTGAAATCTTCAATATATTTTGCCTGAACAAAATATGTCGCCTCTATACCTTCGCTTGCCTCATGTTTTGCATAATCAACAGCATTTTTAAGGCTTTGAGAATAATCAACGTCATGAGATAAAATGAAACTCAGTTTCTTGCCATAAGGAACCGTCCCTAATGTCACGGCATGGGGTTGGTTTTGCCGGTAAATATTTTCGAGGAAAATCAAGAACGCATCAAGGATTGGCTGATATTCGTTTGCATAGGATTCCGTTATATCAACCTGACGCCAATTATACCCTTTGGCAAGCATTTGGCCTATATCAACTCCCAAAGCATAAGTCTTGCCTTTACCTGGCGTATTTTCAATAAAAGCCGCCCCGCCATTTTCATAAACCGCCAATGGAGGATAATCCGGATTTACATATGTATTTGAACCAGGATTTACAGCTTTTTCCATTGCACTAGCAAACTTAATGCTCGTTAAACCCTTCTCTTCAAATAAAACGGTTTCGTCTTGCTTTGTAGAAAACTTCAAATGACTTCGGTTTTTACCTTCTTCTAGGGATTCAAATCCAAATATTTTTTCAAGGCCTCCGCCAAGAACATTTGTTCCAATCAACGTCCCCCCCTCCAGGGCATATTTAGCTAACCCGCGCAAAGCTTCAGGCTTAATGTCTCGTCCCGATATATGAGGGTAAACCAAAACAACGTCGTGTTTAACCGCTTCTTGGTAATCCTGTGTGACCTGAAAAGGAATTCCAATTGTTCTAAGACCTAGAACCAAACTCAGCCAATGAGAGTCTTCTTCAATAAGCAACAAGGCAAGGCGGCTATCACTCCCAACATCAAAATCAGAAGGACTAGCGGGAACATGGGGCACCATTTGGCTTGACACCAAAGGCCCTTCAACGCCTTCAAACTTATGAATTTTTTCCTGACACCCCCACAGCAAAGCTGCACTGACAACCGCCAAACTTAGGAGTTTTGTCATAAATCAGCCCCGTTGCCTTTTAGATCAAAAAGTGAAGCGGCCTTCAACAAATATAGATGTTGCATCTTCTTCGCGCGGACCGACAACGCCTAATGTACTGACATTTACATCACGTTTAATGTGCTGAACCCCTGTTCCAAGACGGAAGTTATCATTCCAGTCATAGCTGACTCCGGCGACAAACTGATCCGATGATAAACCAACATTATCATCCGTCGCGTGACCGTAGCCGACCGTGAATCCAAGTTGAGATGGCTGCCAAGTCAAACCCACATCCATAGATTTATAATCACCGTTTGTCAGGCCGTTATTACTATTCAAATATGATCCACCTAAGGTCCAATCCATATACCCTAGCTCAAGTCCAAGACCAAAAGCTTGTAAGTCATCAAATACAGCAAGGGAGCTTTGCTCTGACCCTCTGGCATAAGTTGCTGTGGCTTCGACCGACATACCATTATCAAATTTACGATCCAGCGCGAGACCAAACTCCATAACGTTATCAAGATCAGGCGCTAGAACGCCTGTTGGTTCATCATCATTTCCACGAACACAATAATCAACCCCGCAAGCTTTGGCATCAAGTGCATAAGATGCCCCAAATTGAACACCTACACCGATCTTATCGCCCAACAGCCTTGGGCTTGTATAAGTAATTTTTTCTGCAAAGCCTGATGCATCATTAAGAGTTTTGACGGAATCGAGGCCCGTATAATCAACGGAACTATTGGAGGCTCCAACATTAAGAAGACTTGGAGCCCCTAAAGAGAAAAGATAAGCCGCGCCGTCATCACGACCAACAGTTACATCACCATAAGCCGAACGTAAAAATAAATGGGCGCTTTCCAGCTGCACTTCAAAATCTTTTGAATCGTTCGCGCCTGATCCGTAAAACCGTGATGTATGTCCGCGAAGGACATAGTCTGTCCCATTAACCGTCACATCTGAACATCCTGCAATACCCGCTGGGCAATCACCTACTCGTCCGCCAAAGCCGCGGCGATATTGATCATATTGACCTCGAACTTCTGCCGCTACGCCGTATTCAAGGCCGCCTTGTGTGATAGCGCTAACTTCACTGCGCAAAGATCCGTCAAAGATAAAATCTGCATTCCAACCATCACCAAGTATCATATCTCGGCTCGTGGCCGCTGCGCCTGCTTTTAAATACCCCTCATACTTAAAAGCGATATTCCCAAACCCGAGTTTGTCACCCATACTTTGTGGGCCGCGCGCTTGATTAGGGTAAGGTGGCCGACTTTGGGTTTGTCCTGAATAGGCGCCGCTCGGTCTTTGTGATTGTGTCTGGCCAACAGGGTTAGTCCGGCCTGGATAATAAGTCCCATTTGCCTGACTTTGTGTGCCGCGAAGCGTAGGAGACTGCGTTGGTGATTTGACTCGGTTATAATTCGGATAATCATACGTCACGCCTGGATTATAACTTGTCGTAGGCTGAACAGCCGTTGAAGCCGGACTTGATGTCGCCCTGCTCGGTTGCGCATTAGGATTATATGTACTGGGATAAGACGTTCCCCCAGATGATGGTACAGCGCTACCCGTCGACTGATAGCCCGGAGGCGCTTGATCTGTTTTTGGCAAAGAATAGCTGTAGCTTGAAGGATAGCTGCCTGAACTTATAGGCTGCTGCGCAGGCGGGGTCAAACTACCTGACGGCTGATAACTCCCTGGAGGTGAAGTTATTGTTGGATATTGATTAGGAGCCTGAGGGGGAGGTGTTGTGGTTGGCGTCGATGTTTCCCAAGCTTGTTTACCTTTTTTAGCAAAAGGAGAATTTTGTGCTTGTGCGACCAAAGATAATCCGACCACACTTAGTGTAAATGTCGACAGAAATATTGAAGTTGTTTGACGAAACTCGCCCATCTTCTATCTCCCACGGCCAAATCAGCCGAATCTAAAGTTAAACCCGTGTTAACCACTTACGTTAACCTCCCCTAATAAAGGGTTAACAGATGCCTTCTAAGGCAAAAATTAGGATAATTTCATGCAGGGAGCACTAGCCCTATAAAAATCTGGTGCTATAAGCATTTTAAATATCAGATACACCTCTAGACAGGTCGGAGCTTACTGCATGTCAAACATGATTAAAAAACCCGCTAAAATCGCCTTTATCGCGATAGTTTCCGCTGCAATGCTCGCAGGAGGCTGCAGCACGGGCAAGAAAAAAGCCGCAACAACCAAAGCGACAAGAGCCGCCCCAACAATGGGCGTAAACTCTTATCTATGGCGCGCCAGCCTAGAAACTTTAAACTTTATGCCCCTAGATCAAGTTGATCCATTTGGCGGCGTCATTGTCACCGATTGGTATGCCAGCCCAGAAGCCCCAAATGAGCGCTTCAAAGCCAATGTCTATATTCTCGACACAAATCTACGCGCTGACGCTCTAAAAACAGCCATCTTCAAGCAAGTCAGAAGTGGTAGCTCATGGGTCGACGCAACTACAGATGCTGATACTGGCCGCCAAATTGAAAACGCGATCCTAACACGGGCTCGCGAACTTTATATCGCAACGGTTGACGCTCAGTAAGTATTAGTCACTTTCGAATAATAGGCCTGCAAAGTTTTCCTTTGCGGGCTTTTTTTATGTCTGGCAAAGAATGACTCGCTTGGCGTCGTTTTATACGGTTTAAGGAAATATGGCTGATAACTATTTTGATATGATCATTGTTGGGGCAGGGCTCTCAGGCATTGGCTCAGCCGTACATTTTACGAAAAAATGCCCTGGTAAATCCTATAAAATTTTAGAAGCCCGCAAAGCTAAAGGCGGAACCTGGGATTTATTTCAATATCCCGGCATTCGCTCTGATAGCGATATGCATACGCTAGGATATAAATTCAAACCTTGGAAGTCCAACAAAGCCATCGCAGACGGGCCAGCAATCCTCTCTTATATCAATGAGACCGCTAAAGAACATAATGTTGATGATAACATAATTTATAGCACCAAAGTCATTAGCGCGAATTGGTCTAGCAAAAACAGTGAATGGCATATCACAACTAATTCCGGAAAGACATACAGATGTAATTTCCTTTTTATGTGCGCCGGATATTATTCATATGAAAACCCTCACAACCCAGGGCTCCCCAATGAGGAAAGCTTCAAAGGCACATTAATTCACCCACAATTATGGGATAAATCCCTCGACTATAAAGACAAAGAGGTTGTTGTTATTGGCTCCGGCGCAACAGCCGTAACCCTTGTGCCATCCATGGCTAAAACGGCTAAACACGTCACTATGCTTCAGCGGACGCCAAGTTATTTTTTCGCGCGCCCTTCAGTAGACAAAAGCGCAAATTTTTTACGTAAAATACTGCCTGATACATGGGCTTATAATATAATCCGCCGCAAAAATATTTTTCTTCAACGGCTGTTATTTAATACCGCTCGCAAAAACCCTGCAAAAGCCAAAAAACAGCTCATGAACTGGACTCAAAAAGCCCTTCCTGAAGGCTATCCAATCGATGAGCACTTTAACCCGCCCTATGGGCCTTGGGAACAACGCCTATGTGCTGTTCCAGATAATGATCTTTTTGAAGCTCTCAAAGATGAAAGCGCTTCAATTGTAACCGATCATATTGATAGCTTTACTCATGACGGTATTCAGTTGAAATCCGGCCAACATTTAAAAGCCGAGATTGTAGTTAAAGCCACTGGTATTCACATCATTGTTTTAGGCGAAACTACCTTTTTTAAGGATGATGTGCCCGTACACTTTCCCGACCTATTTAACTACGAAACCATGATGTTTGAAGGGCTTCCAAACCTTGCGTCTATATTTGGTTATGTAAATGCATCATGGACATTACGCGCTGATCTTATTGCTGAATTTGTTTGCCGATTGGTCAACCACATGGACGCAACGGGCACAAAAACGGTGACTCCTATCGCACCTGACGGGATGGCTTCCCAGCCCTGGATTACAATATTCAATCCAGGCTATATCAATCGCGTCATTGATCAAATGCCAAAACAGGGTGATCGCGAACCTTGGCTGAACCTTCAAAACTATGCCAGAGATCGAAAGGTCTTACCGACTAAGGGCCTGGAATCTGATGGCTTGGTTTTTGCGAACACGCCTTTATAAAACCTGTCACTAGATTTATTTCCCGATACAAAAACGGGAAAATATAGCACCTAAGACAGCTTCAATGTCAGCTTCGCCGGCTAGCTCTTTAATAGCGTGCAAAGCAGCGCGAACATCATCTCCTGCAAGCTCTGGCGCAATAACTAAATTAGATTGACCTCGTGAAAGAGCCTCAATAGCTCTTTGGGTACAGTCCCTGTGCCGAACTCGCGTCAAGCCCGCTTGCTCCGTTAAAGCAAACCGCGCTTCTACAACTTTAGTTAAATCATCCATGAACGATTCAAACCCAAGACCAGTTTTAGCGCTAATATTTCGAACGGCCAAATCATCAAAACTTAAATTTAATTCTTTGTCTTCAGATTTGTTTGCCAACAAAAAATCACCCGCTTGCAAGGCTAATATGGTGGTATCAAGGCCCTCCGCAGTTTCAGCGCTTATAACTCCGATACGAAGGTCAGCATCTTCACTTCGAAGTAAAGCCCGCCGAACACCCTCGGCTTCGATTGAGCTTTTTGTTTCTCGCAGCCCTGCCGTATCTGAAAAACTTACCGGTAGACCCGCTATATCAAGATGAATATCTATAATATCACGGGTCGTGCCAGCTTCATCAGACACAATAGCGGCATCACGACCGGCCAGCCTATTTAGCAGTGTCGATTTGCCCGCATTTGGCGGGCCTATAATTGCAATCCGAATACCGCCCCTAACGCGTTCACCCCGATCGCTATCAGCCAACGCTTTTTTCATATTCTCAATAACGGTTTCCATCGGAGTAAAAGCAGCATGAGATAATGCATCAGGAACATCCTGTTCGTCCGGAAAATCAATCTCGCCTTCAATGGCTGCTAGCGCGTCAATTAACCCGCTGCGCCATCCTTCATAAATATCTTTCAAGCCACCTTGCATTTGCCGCAAGGCTTGGCGCCTTTGCCCTTCAGTTTCGGCGTCGATTAAATCGGCAAGACCTTCTGCTTCGGTTAAATCCAGTTTCCCATTTTCAAATGCCCGACGAGTAAACTCACCGGCTTGAGCTTGCCGAGCTCCCGCATCTAAAAAAGTTTTTCCCATAGCCTCAATAACGGCGGGGCTTCCATGTGTGTGAAGCTCGGCGCTGTCTTCACCTGTAAAACTTCGAGGGCCCGCGAAAATTATGAGCAATCCCTCATCAATAACATTGCCTTTTACATCATAAAACTGCCTGAGCCCTACCTGACGCAAAGTAGGTAGTTTTTTCCGAGATAGAGCCTTTGCAAGCGCAAACGTCTTTGGTCCGCTAACCCGAAAAACAGAGACCCCAGCCCGGCCTGCTCCACTTGAAAGCGCAAATATAGTATCAATTGCTGGCACTATTTTTTAGGCGTGATTTTCAAAAGACTGCCGCCATCTTTGGATTCCGTTAAAACTAACAAAGCGCCGTCTTGGTCAACAACAACATCACGAACCCTTTTTTCTAAATCTGCCAATAGACGGGTTGTTCCAATCGCTTTCGTTCCGTCTAGGTCAACCCGCCATAAAGCCTTCCCCGCAAGCGCGCCAATAAAGGCATCGCCCTCCCACTGGGGAAACATATCTCCTCGATAAATCGTCAAACCACTAGGGGCAATTGACGGCACCCAGTCATGGACAAATGGCTCCATACCTTCATAAGACTTATGGGGCGTAATCATTGCGCCGTTATAATCAGTCCCTGTCGTCGCTATTGGCCAGCCATAATTAGCGCCGGCTTTAATCAAATTTAGCTCGTCTCCGCCGCGGGGACCATGCTCATGTTCCCACAAATTTCCGGTCTGAGTATCAAAAAACAAACCTTGTGGGTTACGATGACCCATTGAGTAAATTTCTGGCTTAGCTGTTTTATCCTCGGCAAAAGGGTTTGATGTAGCCGCGCTACCATTAGCATTAAGCCTTACAAGCTTTCCAAGGTGAGTGTTCTTTTTTTGAGCATCTTCACGATAGGCAAAACCATCACCAAGCGTTAGAACGAGAGTTCCATCAGGCAAAAACACCATGCGACCCCCAAAATGTGATCCAGCTGCTTTGCCTGGCCAGGCCTTAAAAATTACTGTTCCGCCTTTAAGTTTGGCTTTACCTAGTTTGGCCTTGTAGATCGCCGTTCCGTTATCTTTGTTATTTCCATAGGCATAAGATAAATAAAGGTCCTTATTGGTTTCAAAATCAGGCCCTAAAACTATCCCCATTAAACCACCTTGGCCAGTTGCAAATATATCTTCAGGTAAACCGCCTATATTTACTGTTTTGTTTTTTTGAATATGTTTAAGAGCGCCACTAATTTCAGTAACCAAGTAACTCCCATCAGGCAGAACAGCTATTCCCCATGGCTTTACCAGCTCCTCACTAATAGTTTGGATTTGAAAATCCGTTGATGGAATATTTGAAACATCTTGAGCCGGCTGAGCTTGCAAACACGCTGCCAGGCTAACAGTTAGAATGACTAGGGATAGTAATCGAAACATTGGTTTCTCCGGATTGACCTACAGGTCTAGTTTAGGCCATTCTGACAACTTCACAAGGACAGACGATGCAAGCTTTTTTTAAAACATTTCTAATACCGCTTATGGCTAGCATATTAGTCACCACTGCACTGGGCATGGTTTTTTCAACTCAGCGAGTCATCTCCTTACTGAGAAACATTGGCGGCGACATTTCTTTTTCGGACCGGCTAACAATGACTGGCTTTGATTTAATACACTTCGGGTCTGTTTTTATAATCTTTATTTCTATCGCTCTAACAGTCGCGCTTACTTTAGCATTGTTCCTTAGCCGTAAATTCCCAAAGCTTAGGCGCTGGATTTTCATCGGGGCAGGCATGGTTGCTCTTTTTATTATGCTGTTTTTAATGAAAAAGACGTTTTTCGATATTCAAATTGTTGCAGGCGCTCGAGATAGTTTTGGGTTTTTTCTTCAGATTATGGCTGGCGGTATTGGCGGCTATGTTTTTCACCGCTTAAATCAACGAAGCAGCATAATTTAATTACTTTAGCAAGGTTCCAATATTTAAAAAAGTTGTCAGCACAACTGACACTAAAAACATCAACTTCCAAGGAAAGAAAACACGAATCCGGCGGCGTTTTCCTTTTTCTATATCTTGTGTTTGATTTTCCATTGTTTCATGAACTTTATCCATGGCTCGGCGGCTTGCTTTTGGAAATAAAACAGGCAAAAAATTAAGCGCCAAAGTTAAAGCCACTGACGCTATAATAGATGTTACAATAAAGTTATTCATGGCTTGTTATATGCCAATATAACCAAACTTCAAAATTACGTATTCATGCTCTCAAAGAACTCAGCGTTTGATTTCGTATCTTTTAATTTCGAGAGTAAAAACTCGATCGCATCCATAGTGCCCATTGGATTTAAGATACGGCGCAAAACAAATGTCTTTTGAAGTTCATGAGGCGGCACAAGAAGCTCTTCTTTACGCGTACCAGATTTAGTCACATCAATAGCCGGAAATATCCGTTTATCAGAAACTTTACGGTCCAGAATAATTTCGCTATTACCCGTGCCTTTAAATTCTTCAAAAATAACTTCATCCATACGAGACCCGGTTTCGATCAAAGCCGTCGCAATAATAGTAAGAGATCCGCCGTCTTCGATATTACGGGCAGCGCCAAAGAAACGTTTTGGACGCTGCAGCGCGTTGGCATCAACACCGCCGGTTAGAACCTTACCCGAACTCGGCACAACCGTGTTATAAGCTCGGCCCAGACGTGTGATTGAATCCAGCAAAATAACAACATCTTTGCCATTTTCTGTTAAGCGTTTTGCTTTTTGAATAACCATTTCAGCCACTTGTACGTGACGAGTCGCTGGCTCATCAAATGTAGAACTAACAACTTCGCCTTTAACAGAACGCTGCATATCCGTCACTTCTTCAGGTCGTTCATCAATTAAGAGAACTAAAACATAACATTCAGGATGATTAGCCTCGATAGAGTGGGCAATATTTTGAAGGAGGACCGTTTTACCTGTCCGCGGCGGCGCAACGATTAAAGCGCGTTGACCTTTACCAATTGGGGCAACTATATCAATGATCCGACCTGAATTATCTTTACGCGTTGGATCTTCTATTTCCATTTTCATACGCTCATCAGGATAAAGCGGCGTCAAATTATCAAAATGAGGTTTGTGTTTTACATTTTCAATCAGTTCAAAATTTAATGTCTCGATCTCGACCAAGGCAAAATAACGTTCATTATCTCTTGGACTACGAATGACGCCTTTGACAGTATCTCCGGTTTTAAGGCTAAATTTCTTAATTTGCTTCGGGCTAACATAAATATCATCAGGACCTGGGAGGTAATTAGCTTCAGGGGCTCTTAAAAACCCAAACCCGTCTTGGAGAAGTTCAACAACACCGCTACCATGAATAGTGATATCTTCTTCAGCTAGGTCTTTCAATATTGAAAAGAATATATCCTGTTTTCGCATAGAACTAGCATTTTCAACGCCGACCGCTTCTGCAAATTCAATTAGCTCATTAGGTTTTTTCACTTTTAAATCATCCAAGGATATGGATTCGAGTTCATCAATATTAATTTCGTTAGACATAGCTTTAATTTTTTTAATGGAGGTTTTAGATCGGTACTTGAGCCCGAAAAGCCAGAACAGCTTTATTAAATGGGCCTATATGGAGAAAAAATATATCCGTCAAGCCCTATTAGAAAGGCTCCACAACGGCAAGTATAACAATAATAATAGCCGCAATCGGCGGAATTTCATTAAAACCTCTAAAAAACTTTCCTGACTTTGGTCTTTGGCCAGCTTCGAATTGTTTTCGAGTTTTAGATAAAAATCCATGATATCCAATCAAGCTAAAAACGAGTAAAAGTTTCAAATATATCCAGCTTTGATCAAATAAATTATCGCGCCGGATCCAGAGTAATAAAATCCCAAAAATAAAAGCGGCAATCATAGACGGATTCATAATAATTTTTAGTAGGCGCCGCTCTTGAATTTTTAAAGTTTCATCAAGTTCCCCGCTTAATTTTGCTCCGCTATGATAAACAAATAATCTTGGCATATATAATAAGCCAGCCATCCAAAAGATGACAAAGATTATATGAAAAGCTCTTACCCATTCATACATAATCACCGTCTCCCGTTCGGACATGATTTATAACAGCGTGAACATTCGCTATTTTTACATCAGGTGAAACACCGTGTCCCAAGTTAAAAATATGCGGTCCACTAATCGTCTCTAAAACATTATTCACCGCCTGGCGAAGTGTGTCTCCGCCAATTCTAAGCGCTAATGGATCAAGGTTACCTTGTGTCGCTATATGTGCAGGTATTTGATTTCTAAAGCTTTGTAACGGCACATCTGTTCCAGCAGCACAAGCCTGAACATCAACTTGCCTGGCATAACGAATTGCGTTTAATCCCGCCCCTCTTGGAAACCCAATAATAGGAACAGTAATACCAGCTTCTCTTATGCGCGAAATAATAATCTTCGTTGGTTCAATAACTAATTTGTCAAACATGGGCGGCGGTAAATTTTCCGCCCAGCTCTCAAATATCTTTAAAACATCTGCCCCCGCTTTAGCTTGCTCTATTAAATATTCCGCGCTGGATTCAGCTAAAACTAAAAGCATCTCAGCCATAGCTCCGGGGTTTTCATAAGCAAACCGCTTAGCTATTTCTTTGGTAGGGCTTCCTTTTCCTTCGATCATATAAGTTGCGACTGTCCAAGGTCCTCCGCAAAATCCGATAAGTGTTTTTGATAGATCCAGCCGATCTCTAACTTTGGAAACTGTTTCATAAACAGGCTCAACAACGCTCATATTGGATGTAAAGGTATTTATATCTGACACTTGGATTGGCTCTAAAACGGGTCCTGTTCCTTTGATAAATTCTACTTTTCTACCAAGCGCTATTGGGACCAATAATATATCTGCAAAAAGTATAGCTGCATCCATATCATATCGCTCGACAGGCTGAAGTGTAACTTTTGCGGCTTTTTCAGGTGAAAAACAAAAATCAATAAAATCCTTAGCGGTTTCTCTAACTTTAAGGTACTCAGGAAGGTGACGACCAGCTTGGCGCATCATCCAAATAGGATAAGGTTTAACTTCTTGTCCGCTAAGCACTTGTAAAACATTTTGGGTCACGAATTATACCTAAATCTATTCACTTGGTTTGTCCCCCCTCTAATAAATAAAAAATGTAATGACAGTAATAGGGGTTGTGGATGTGTGGATGAAATTAACGATTTGGTAAGTAATATTAATAAGTCGCTAATTTACTATTCTTTATCAAGAGTGGATTAAAATAATTAAAGGTAATTAAAAACAAGGATAACTTTAAAAACTGTTATATTCTAAACAGTTAAACACTGAATATAATTGTGGAATAAATTTGAATTATAGTTATCCATGTTATTCATAAAAAGATATTTATCAGTTATGGACATTGAATAAACATTGAAAAACGGATGGTTTTATATGCTATTTCCACAATTGCTATTAAGAAAAAATAGTCCTTGTGGGTAACTTCAAATAAGTACAAAAAGTTTACATTGTGAGCACACGTAATAAAAGTATTTCAATTTACTTTCATGTCCACTTAGTTTCCGATTCTACAGGGGAAACTCTAGTGGCAATGATGAAAGCTAGTTGTGCTCAATTTAACAATGCAACGCCGCTAGAGCATTTGCACGCTTTGGTTCGAACCGAAGACCAAATGACTAAAACTCTTGAAGATATAGACGGAAAGCCGGGGGTCGTATTATATACACTGGCCAATCCTGAGCGGCGCAAAACCCTTGAAGAGTTTTGCTCAGATAATAATATAACGGCTATCTCTATTCTCGACCCAACCCTAGCCATGCTAGGACGATATTTAGGGGCGTCGATCACTCATGAGGTCGGCGCGCAGAGAACGCTTGATAGTGAATATTATGACCGGATTGCGGCGCTTGATTTTGCCATGGCTCATGATGATGGGCAAAATGTTCCAGGACTAAAAAAAGCGGATATTGTTCTTTTAGGAATCAGCAGAACATCTAAAACGCCGACGAGTATTTACCTCGCTAATAGAGGCTATAAAACAGGAAACATACCCTTAGTGCCAACAGCGCCGTTACCGAGTATATTAGAGACTTTTAAAAAACCTTTTATTGTTGGCTTAGTCGCCACACCTGACCGAATTGCGCAAATCAGAACTCAAAGATTAGTTGGACTTAACGAAAACAAAGCGACAAATTATACGAATATAGACCAGGTGCGGGATGAAATGCGGCAAGCTAAGAGAATGTTCTTGAAAAAAGGATACCCTGTTGTCGATGTTACGCGCCGCTCTATTGAAGAAACAGCGGCAAAGATTATAACTTTATACCACAAAACTCGATCAAATAGAGTTTGATGATGCGTATAATTCTAGCTTCTGGTAGTGAAATAAGACGACAAATTTTAAAAGACACTGGTATTGATTTTGACGTGATCGTTAAACCTGTTGATGAAACCAGTATAAAAGCTTCAATGCTAGCCGAAGATTATTCGGTTAGGGATATTGCCGATGCGCTTGCCGAAGCTAAAGCTAAAAAAGTAAGTCAATACGAAACGGGTCTTGTTATAGGGGCGGACCAAATAATGGAAATGGACGGTAAAGCCTTTGATAAGCCAGCCTGTATGAATGAAGCTCGTGAGAGGCTTCTGCTTATGAGAGGTAAAACTCATTATCTAATCGGGGCCGTGGTTATTTGTGAAAATGGAAACCCGGTTTGGCGGCACTTGGCAAAAACTGAGTTGACCATGCGTGATTTCAGTGAAGATTTTCTCGATAATTACCTAAAACTAGAGGGCGAAGCTCTATTAAAAAGCGTCGGGGCTTATAAGTTTGAAGGCCGTGGGTCTCAATTATTCTCCCATGTAAAAGGTGATTTTTTCTCTATATTAGGATTGTCATTGCTTCCGGTCTTGGATTATCTTCGGGAGCGAGGCGCTGTTTTATCATGACCCATACCGAAATTAGCTGGAGTTTGTGGATGGCCGATACACCATTCCTTATCGCCTCTATTGCATAATTTTTGGCTCAGAGAGATGAAAATTCCAGGGGCATATGTTCATTTCGCGGTTAGGCCAGATGAAGCTGACCGTGCGTTTAAGTCTTTAAAAAAAACCACCATTACGGGGGTAAATGTTACAGTTCCCCTTAAGGAGTATGCTTTTAAGTCAGCGGATATTATTACGCCGGAGGCTGAAAAATTAGGTGCCGCAAACTGCTTGTTTAAAAAAGACGGCCGCCTTTATGCACATAATACAGATATGGAAGGCTTTGCCGCGCCTTTACTCGACAATATTAGTCCGGCTCGTTTAATGAATATGCCGGCTTTAATCATTGGAACAGGCGGCGCGGCGCGAGCAGTCATAGGCGCTCTACTTAACTTAAATTGCGCCGAGATTAGAATTTGTGGCCGAACAGATGAAAAGGCTGAAAAGTTAGTCAAAGAGTTTAACCTGCCGAGCATATATAGCGTTGCTTGGAGGCATCGACAAATATCTCTGCCGTCTGCAGGTTTAATTATAAATGCTAGTTCTGCAGGAATGAAGGGCATGCCGGATTTGGATATCGATTTAAAAACGGCGAACCCTAGCGCTTTTATTTATGATCTGGTTTACACGCCTTTAATGACGGGATTGCTGAAACAAGCAAAGAACAACAACTTGTCTTATATTGGCGGGCTGGACATGTTAATTGCTCAGGCTAAGCCATCCTTTCGGTTGTTTTTTGGTGAAAACCCGAGAGCAGATTTAGATCCTCGGCCTCTTTTAGAAAACGTGTTGTCTTAAATGATTATTATTGGGCTGACAGGGTCTATCGGGATGGGAAAAACAACCACATCTAAAATGTTTGAGGATGAAGGCTGCCCGGTTTTTGACGCCGATAAATCGGTTCACGATCTATATGCTAAAGGCGGTGAAGCCGTGCCTTTAATAAAAGCGGTGTTCCCTGACGCTATAATAGACGGGGCTATCGACCGGAAAGTTCTTGGCGCTCATATACGAACTGATCCTTTAAATTTGTCGGTTCTAGAAAGTTTTATTCACCCAATGGTGGCAAAAGCGCGTCAAAGGTTTTTTGAGCAAGCCAAGAAGGGCCGTTCTGATATTGTTATTATGGACGTGCCCTTATTGTTTGAAATGGGCGGCGATGCTTATGTTCATAAAATAGTTGTCGTAACAGCTCCATATGAGGTGCAAAAGAAACGGGTTTTAGGCAGGCCGGGTATGACGGAGGAAATGTTTGAAACCTTGCTTCAACGACAGACTCCTGACGCTGAGAAAAGAAAAAGAGCTGATTATCTTATTTTTACGGATAAAGGTCTGGAGGCTGCACGCGAACAAGTGCAAGCTATCATAAAGGAAATACGGGAATAACATGGCCAGAGTTAGGGAAATTGTTTTTGATACGGAGACCACAGGGTTTCATGCTAAAGGTGAGGACCGGATTACGGAAATAGGCTGTTTAGAAATAATCGACCTTATGCCAACTGGTGAAACATTTCATACATATCTTGATCCAGAACGAGACATTCCTGAAAAAGTTACTCAGATTACAGGTTTAACTCGAGAGTTTTTGACGGGAAAACCCAAATTTGCAGATCAAGCTCAAGCATTTTTAGACTTTGTCGGTGATGCGCAATTAGTGGCTCATAATTCTGATTTTGATATGAGTTTTGTCAATGCAGAATTAATCCGCGCGGGGTTTGATCCGATTGTACCTAAGAGGTTCACGGACACCCTCAAAATCGCGAGAGCTAAATTTCCAGGGTCTCCGGCTTCACTCGATGCTTTGTGTAAGCGTTTTTCAATTTCACTAGCGAGCCGGGACAATCACGGGGCTCTCATCGATGCGCAATTGTTGGCAGAGGTTTATCTAGAATTGTCAGGCGGACGTATGCGCCGTTTCGGGTTTGATGATAAACAAAACAGGCAGGTTGAAACAACTTTGGTCCCGGTCGCGAAGCCTCGGTCAATACCTCTTCAAATCAAACTAACAAATTCTGAAAAAGCAGCCCATGAAACATTCATTGAAAAGTTGGGCGGGAATGACAAATCAATGATATGGCAAAGACATTGGGCTAAAGCAGCCCGTTGATGAAGCTTTAATGGGTTAACAGCGGAAGCCGTTTGTAGTTTAAGATAAAACCATAAGAAAACCCACTCAAAAGAAATGAGCGGGTCAGTATTTCAATAAATAAAATTATCTAATTTATGTTTTCTGCTTCCGCGGCACGGCGCATCATTTCATCACGAAACATAGCGGCAAAATCCGGTGGCTCGAGCATGATAGGCGGGAAGCCACCACCCTGAGTCATTTCAGCCATAATTTGGCGGGCAAATGGGAATAGAAGCCTTGGGCACTCAATCATGATCAAGGGCTGAATTTCTTCAATATTAACATTTCTAAAAGCGAAAAGGCCTGCATATTCGAGCTCTGCAATAAAAGCTGTTGTATCGCCGTGTTTGGCATCGGCTTTAAGTATTAAAGTGACTTCAACAGCATCATCAGCCATCATTTGGCGTCCAATCTCGATCGCGATATTAATCGCTGGGGCGCCTTGTTCAGACCGAAGAGAATCCGGTGCATTTGGATTTTCAAAACTTTGATCTTTAGTATATTGAGCGAGCACTTGAAGCATTGGGCCAGGCTGGCCTTCAACAACAGGCTCTTCTGCTGGTTTGGTTTCTTTTTTCTTTTTGGCCATTGGGCCACTCCTGTATCAGGTTTGTTAAATATGTTGCGCTTAGCGCGAGGTGAGCTAACATAGCCAGCTGAACCGAGCAACTGGTCAATCCAGATTTTATGACATATAACTAAAGAATATCGACGCAGGCAAAACTATGAATGAAATAATCCTCTACGCTGCAATCGCGACTATTATTTGTGCCATGCTGTATTCCGTTTTAGGAAAATCCGTAGGTCAGGGCCCAGAAGCGGCCTTTGACCCTGAAAAATATATGAACAATGATAATGACGCAAAACCAGCCATGATTGAGCCGTTGGAAGAATCTGGAGATTTTCCAGATATTACCAAGATTCGCGCTTTTGACCCAATGTTTACAATCGCGACATTCACAGATCAGGCACAAGGTGCCTATAGTGTTATTCTGGAAGCTTACGCAGATGGTGATAGAGATTTGCTCAAAGAACTTCTGACGGACAGTGTATATGATGTTTATGAGGGAGCGATTTCTAATCGTGAAGTCAATAATTTGACCCAAATTACAGATTTAGCCCGTTTGTTTAGCGCTGAAATTGTTGGCGTTTCCTGCGATGGGAATAATGGACGTATTTCAGTTCGCTTTGAAGCAGAGCTAGCATCTGCCCTGAAAGATGCCGAGGGAAATATTGTCGAAGGGGATCCGGATTCTTTATCACGAAGTCGGGAAGTTTGGAGTTTTGAAAGAGATTTCAAATCGAAAAGCCCGAATTGGCTTTTAGCAGATGTTGCGCCGTCTGATGGCGACGAGATAGAAGCAGACCCGACTCCAGATACAACGCAGTAGTCATTATGAAGAAACAGCTATTGTTATCCCTGTGCTTAATGTGCATTGGTTTTTCGGCTTGTACGACCACCCCAGAACAAGAAAAAACGCCGCCTGTAGCAGAGCCGATTCCAAGCCCTGTGCCTGTTGAGGCTCCGCCGCGCGAACCGATACCTCCTAATAATGGCCCGAACGATGACTCTGAAGGAGGTTTGGGAGTCGTAGTGATTGTGCCGCCAGATATCGAACCCTCAACATCGCCGATTGATATAAATGCAGCGTTTAAGGCCCTATCAGGGTGGGCGACGACGGACCTTAGACCGGCGCTCACTTCATTTCAACGAAGTTGCGTTAAGATTAAAGAGATGGATTTAAGTGCGGAATTGTTTTCTGGGAATTCTGACTATGGCCGGGTTAGTGATTGGTATTCCAGCTGTGTTTTAGCGGATGTTTATTCGAGCGGTGATATTGAAATGGCTAGAACGTTTTTCGAAAGCGAATTTTTGCCAGTTATTTTGAGTAATGATGATCAAGCCGGAATGATCACAGGTTATTACCAGCCTGAAATAAATGTTAGTAAGATCAAAACAGATATTTATTCCGAGCCAATCCTATCGTCACCCTCAAACCTGGATGTTTTAACTTGGCCAAGGTCTAGTATATCTGAATCATCTGCCACGCCTATTGCTTATGGGGAACCGATTGATGTCTTTTTTATGCAAATTCAAGGAAGCGGTGTTTTAGTTTTTAATGATGGTCAAAAATTGCGCGCAGCTTATGCTAATAATAATGGGTATTCATATACGTCGATTGGTAGAGTTTTGGTCGAACGTGGCGAACTTTTAAAGAATAAAGCGTCCAAGCAGGATATTGAAAACTGGATGGTATCAGCTGGATCGGTAAAAAGTAGAGCGCTTATGAATGAAAATAAACGATATATTTTCTTTCAAGAAGAACAGATTTTAGAGGGCGAGGGCCCCAAGGGTGCTATGCGCGTACCGCTGACGGATATGGCATCAATTGCGGTTGATCCATCTCATTACCCTTACGGCGTGCCGTTTTGGCTCGAAACCAAAATACCGTCTGGGAAAGGCGATTACAAAGGACAAAACACAAGCCTGCTTACCATAAGTCAAGATACCGGCAAAGCTATACGGGGGGCTTTTAGAGCTGACCTATATTTTGGCTCAGGATTTACGGCGGGTGATAAAGCGGGGGTTATGAAACATCCTGCAAGCTGGACTGTTTTATTGCCCTTTCATCTAGCTTTGCAGTTGGCATCTATATCTTAATTCGCTAGGCGAGCGTTATGACAGATAAACCAAGCAATTCTCTAAAAGGACCGCTCACCGTTTTAGCGGGCGGGATTTGTATTGGTTTTGCGCCTATTGGACTGCGATTGGGGTTAAATGATCTGGGTCCTCAGGCGATTGCATTTTGGCGATATCTTTTTGCCGTTCCAATATTATTGATGTTGGTGTTTTTAATTCAGAAAAGAAAACCTGTAAAACCTAGCCCCCTCATCATTCTTGCCGGTGTCTTTTTTGCAAGCGATATTGCGCTATGGCATTGGGGCCTTTCGCTCACAACCGTAGCTAACGCGACGTTTATCGTTGGCCTTGGAAACCTGGGCGTTGGGTTTTTAGCCTGGGTTGTTTTGAAAGAGAGGCCATCCAATGTGTGGTTTGTCGCTATTCTTGTCGCCCTCATTGGTGCGGCAGCTCTGTCTTTAGGAGGTGGGGCTGAAAGTAAAGGTGTTCTCAAAGGAGACCTGCTGGCACTCGGTGCCGCTTTTCTAGTTTCGGCTTATATACTCTGTTCGAAGATGGCACGAAGTTTATTGAGTGGAATCGAAGCTATTTTTTGGTTGACGGTCACTGAGCTGATAGTCTCAGTTTTATGGGTGAGGCTATCGGGAGAATCTTTTTTACCTGCAACACTATCAGGACTGTTAGTGCCGCTGTTTTTGGCAATAGTTGTTCAGGTAATGGGTCAAGGTTTGATCATATCAGGGCTGGGATCAACGCCAGCTTCTATAGCCGGCGTGTTAATCGTGGTTCAGCCCGTTGTGGCTGCTATGGTGGCATGGGTGTTGTTTGATGAAGCTATGACAGGGCTTCAATTTGGCGGCTGTGCTTTAATATTAGGCGCGATTTGGCTGGCTCAACAAGGAAAGCCTAGAACTGCGCCTGTCCGTGTTCCGTCACCATGAAAAAGAAACTCAATCAACCGGAGGACAAAAACCTTTGGGGGCGAGTTGCGCGAACTGTGTCGCCTTTGCGAAGCGGTAGTTCAAAACCTGAGAAACAAGAATTTTTGAATATGCTGCAAATATCAGATATCAAAAACATTAGACAAACACCTAAAAGCGGTCCGCTTTTCACCAAACAAGATAAGAAAACCCGGCGGGGAAAAGTTGAATTTGATCGCAAGCTTGATCTACATGACTTAACGCAGACAGAAGCTTTTTCAAAACTTAGGCACGGAATCATTCGAAGCTTTAACCAAAACCACAAATGCATTTTAGTGGTCACGGGTAAAGGCCTTCGCGGGCAAGGTGTTCTAAGGCAAAACCTTCCTAATTGGCTTCAACATCCAGATATTAGGCATGTCATTGCAGAGTTCGCGCCCGCTCATATTAAACATGGCGGCAGCGGCGCGTGGTATGTGTTTTTACGAACCGGAAAATAATTCCGCATTATAATTGATTTGTCTTCAAGGGTTTTTATAGTGCTGAAAAATAAGGATATATCATGGCAAAAACACCGCCGCGCATCGGCTTTTTATGTGGCTCTTTAAGAAAAGACTCCATCAACCAAAAACTCTCTAAGGCTTTGCAGAAAAAAGTAAAAGCCGCTGGCGTTAAGACGGGTGAAATCAACTTAGCGACCTATGATTTACCTCTTTATCATGGCGACCTTAAAACACCCACTGGCGTTAAAAAACTGATTAGCCGTATGAAAGGCTTTGACGGGATTATTATTGTCTCGCCGGAATATAATGGCGGTCTGCCGCCCGTTCTTAAAAATGCCATTGATTGGACGAGCACGGTTGAAATGGGACATATATCCGGCAAAGTTTTCGGGATTGCCTCTTGTTCACCAGGTCCTATGAGTGGAATTATGGCTATGCGCCAAATTCAGTTTATCATGATGAGACTTGGGGCTGACCTTGTCCCAGCCCAAACGGGTTGCGGGCTTGCAGATAAGGCTTTTGATAAAAAGGGAGAACTAACGGCTCAGCCAGCGTCGTCCTTTGCCGATAAAATGATTGAGCAAATGTTAGACCGGATATCAACGCGCGGATAATGGCTGTTTCCAATAAAAAACTACCCAGACCTAAATTAACCCGGGCCAAAATTGCGGATATTTACGCTCATCTTGCTAGGCTCGACCCTGCGCCTCGTACAGAGCTACACTACTCAAATCCATTTACATTGGTTGTGGCGGTGGCGCTGTCGGCCCAAGCAACAGACGTCGGGGTTAATAAAGCGACCAAAGCTCTATTTGAAGCGGCGGATACGCCTGAAAAAATGGCCGCCTTGGGTGAAGACAAAGTCCGTGACTATGTAAAAACCATCGGGCTTTTCCGAACAAAGGCCAAAAATGTTACCAAATTATCTCAAATGCTAATCGATGACTTTGGCAGCGAAGTTCCGGACACGCGCGAAGAATTAGAGCGCCTGCCTGGAGTTGGTCGAAAAACAGCTAACGTGGTTTTAAACGAAATTTTTCGTCAACCAACCATGGCGGTGGATACGCATATATTTAGGGTATCTAACCGTACAGGAATGGCGCCGGGTAAAAACCCGTTAGAAGTTGAACTTAATCTTTTAAAAGTTACGCCGGATGAATATGCGCTTCACGCCCATCATTGGCTCATCTTGCACGGACGATATGTTTGTGTTGCTAGGACGCCTAAATGTTTTAATTGCGTCATTAGCGAGATTTGCAAGTTTAAAGACAAAACTCCGGCAGTTGATTAGAGTTTTTTAGCCAGCGCCTCTGCGAGCTTTAAAGCGCCTTTATTAAGACCGTCTTGTTCTTCGGCGTGAGGTAAATAAAGATAAGGCTCGAGTAATTCGAGCTCGATTAACTTTAAAGCCCCGTCATTGCCACGTAATAAATCAACGCGAGCATAAAGCGGTGTGAAATCTAGTGCGTCTAAAATTAACCGGGCAGATTCCCGTTCTTCACTTGATGGAGAATAGGTTTCTTCTGTTCCTCCATAAATGGATTGAATTCGGTAATCGCCAGATTTTGCTCGTTTGAGCGCGGCGTGAGAAAATTGTCCACCAAAATAGACAAACGAATATTCACCCTCTGACTGGACGCTAGGCAAGAAGGCCTGAACCATCGCGCCTTCTGGGGGAAGTTTATCCTTTTCAGGAAATGGATCATCTTTTTTATACAAAGCTTGGCGCCAAGCCCCGCCGCCAACAACGGGTTTAATAACTAATATATCGGTATTTAAAGCTTCAAATGCGCGCGCAACGCCAGCTTGAGTTACGCGTTCAAGATAGATTGTCTGGATAACCGGCGCGCCGCTACTATCAAGCTCGTCCAGATATGATTTGTTCAAATTCCAGCGGATGATGTCAAAATTATTGAATATTTTGGTCTTTTGGGCAGATTTTGCTATTTCAGATAAGAAATCTTCTTGATTGCCTTCAAAATAATCCCAGACAAATAATGGCAAGTAAGCATCAAAATTTTCGGCATTATCGGCCGCTTGTCTCCAAGGCAGAGTTTCAAGAGAAATCTCGTGCTGCGCAAATGCGGGGATGAGTTTAGCCATTTGCTCTTCGAGCTCAAAAATATCATCTCTAGCATCTTCGTGATCAGAGGCCAGGTTGTCAGAAATTAAGACGGCGACTTTGTATTTCATAATCTAAGCTTTCGCATTGCAAAAACACAGATAGTGTTTTAACCGCGCAGCACAAGATGTAAGGAAGAACAATGTCTACTAAATTTGATGTTTTGGGAATCGGCAACGCGATCATGGATGTGATCGCGCCCGCCTCTGATGAATTTTTGGCCGAAAATGACATTCCGAAAAGCGCAATGACGCTCATCGATGAAAACCGAGCACTTGATTTACATAAAAAACTGTCGGCCGTGGCTACTCCGCAAGAAATTGCAGGTGGGTCCGCGGCAAACACACTTGTCGGCATCGCCAAATTAGGCGTTCGGGCCGCGTATGTTGGGAAGGTCGCGGATGATGCACTGGGAGACCGATTTGCTAATGGGATGACAGAGGCTGAAGTAACTTATAACACAGGCCGCCTAAAAGGACAGGATGCGACAGCGCGCTGCTTAATCGCAGTGACGCCGGATGGCGAGCGGTCCATGAATACGTTCTTGGGAGCATCTGTAAAATTTAGTCCAAAAGATATTGTTAAGTCTCAAATACAGGCAGCTTCTATCATCTATTTAGAAGGTTATTTATTTGACCAAGATGCAGCTAAAGCCGCCTTTGTGAAAGCCTCTGAATACGCGCAAGCGGCAAACCGCAAAGTGTCTTTGACTTTATCGGATACATTTTGTGTGGACCGCCATAGAGACAGCTTCAGACATTTGATAAAACACCATGTTGATATTCTATTTTCAAATGAGGCGGAGCTTTTATCGCTTTATGAAACAGACAATTTCGATGTCGCCATAAAAGCTTTGCGAAAAGACTGCAAAATTGCTTGCGTTACCCGCAGCGCAAAAGGGTCCGTAATAATAGAAGGCAGAGATGTTCACATTGTGCCTAGAGCCAAAGCAGATTCGCTGACGGACACGACTGGGGCTGGTGACCAGTATGCAGCCGGCGTATTAGCCGGCCACGTAATGGGCATGAGCTGGCAAGAAGCTGGCTATCTTGGCAGCGTGTGCGCTGCAGAAGTCATATCCCATTATGGCGCTCGCCCAGAACGCTCAATTCACAACATGATTCTTTCCTAATAGGCGCGGCTTAGACTTTTCTGAGTTTTCGGCTTTGATTTCGAAAGTCTTTCAAAAGTTGGAACACTGTTCCTATTTCGTCAGCTTGGTTTGTGGAACTTAAACCATTTTTATTGAAGGCCGACCGGCTGGCTTTGACATATTCTTTAGCTAGAGCCCGTCCATCCAGTGTTATTTTCAATAAACGGCTTCTAGAGTCTTCTAGGCTGGATTCCGTGATAATGTGTCCATGGTCTTTTAAGGTTTTGACAGACCGTGCAACGGTAGCTGGATCAAGACCAGATATTTTGACAATATGGGCGGATGTTAAAACGGTATCACTTTCAAAAATACTTATTAGGACCTGTAAGTCTCTGATCGTATATTTTTGTGGCATATCTAAATCTTCTAAAACATGCTTTTTCACAAATTTTACGTAATCAGCAGCGATTGCCGCGCAAAGCGCGTGAATATTAGCCTCTTCAGGGAGTGACTCTAAATTCTGAATAGTATCGGCAGGAGAACCTGATTCAATTCCCGGCCGTATGGTAAACAACGACATAATATAGCCTCCGCATTCGCGTCAGTCTCTCTAAGTCCCGGTTTATTGCTCTCATTGCCCCACTGGCAGTTACTTACATTTAGCATAAAATTGTTTAAAATTCAATTTAAATTCTTTGATACTATGGAGGTAATTTAATGAAAAAACTGTTTTTATTCAGGCTGGATTAAATCTTGGTTTCTTATAAACAAGCTGAATAAGAGGTTTAATTATGAAGAAATTCAAAAAAATATATATGGCTGGTATAGCGCTCGCAGCGCTTTCTATTGGCGCTATTGCGACAGGTCAGGTTGGACAGGCCTACTCAACGCCGCAGCCCGTTGTTTCAAGTTTTTCTGATCCACAAAACGTTGAATACGATCTTACGCGTCTCGACGGGGCCTTAAACTCCATTACGAACTTTGAAGGGCGGTTTACGCAATATACGTCTGATGGCCAGATCGATACAGGGATTATTCACCTGTCTCGCCCCGGACGAATGCGGTTCGAGTATGATGCACCAAATCCGTTACTGGTTGTTTCTGATGGTGTGACTTTGGTTCAACACGACAAAGCCTTAGAAACTACAGATCGTGTTCCATTATCGGCGACACCTCTTAATTATTTTTTGAAAGAAAATGTCAACTTAGCCCGCGACACCGAAGTCGTTGGTTTGCTTAAAACGCCTCAGGAAATCCGCGTTACAGCCAGAGACGGCAGCGGCGAAATGGACGGTGATATTTCGATGATTTTTGATCCGCAAACATTAGCGTTTAAAGCTTGGGTTATTGCCGATAGCTTTGGCGGCGAAACCCGTGTCGTGTTGTCCGACCTTCGCTATAATGGAAATGTCGATCCTCGCATCTTTATTCACCGCGATGAAGACCGCCGGGACCGTCGCCGCCGATAAATTTGAGTATAGCCGCATAATCAACTTGCCTTGCTGGCGGGCCTCTGCCAGCAAGATCAAATGCAAATCAAAATTACCACATGGAATATTAATTCGGTCCGGCTTCGCCAAGAGACGGTCGCGCGTTTCTTGAAAGAACACGCACCTGACATTTTGGCGTTGCAAGAGATTAAATGCCTAGAAGACCAATTTCCTTATAAGCCGTTTAAAGACCTCGGTTACGACTATATCGAGGTTTCGGGTCAAAAAGGATATCACGGTGCGGCAACTCTATCGCGCCTACCTATGGAGCGGTTATCGACTAGTTTTTGTCCTTTGGATCATGCGCGCCATGTCAGCACGAAAGTTCTCGCTGGAAGAGAAGATTTTGAGCTTCATAATTTTTACATTCCAGCTGGCGGAGATGTCGCCGACCCGGTTGTAAATGACAAATTTCAGCATAAGCTCGATTTTCTTGCAGCGATGAATGGCTATTTCAAAGAACGGTTTAAAAAAGGTGACGATCAACAAGTTTTGGTTGGCGATTTTAATATTGCGCCCGGAGAGCATGATGTGTGGTCCCATAAACAGCTTTTAAAAGTTGTCAGCCACACACCTATGGAAGTTGAGATATTGGAAAACTTGCGGGCCTGTCATGATTTTGTTGATACGGCGCGTCTCTTCAGACCAGTTGATGAAAAGCTTTATACGTGGTGGTCATACCGGGCGAAGGATGTTTTTAAGTCTAATCGTGGTCGACGTTTGGATCATATATGGGTCAGCCAAGCCTTAAAACCAGCTGCAGAAAAAGCTGGCGCTCAGGGGTATGAAATCCATACGGAGTGGCGGATAAAAGAAAAGCCGTCAGACCACGCACCGCTCACTCAGACCTTAAAGCTTTAGCCTATACTGGCCGCAAGCGCGAAGAGCGCCTGCGCTCCAAAATATAAAGGCGTTATCGCAATAGTGTTTATGGGCTGATTTGAGACAAAGCGATCTCGCGCGACAAACATATCCGATATAGCAAACATGATGGCGGCGAGCGGTATAATCGCTATAGGCACTGTGAAGCTGAAAATGACCATGGCCATTATGATCACCGTGTAGATAGCGACAGGGGCGATCATGTCTTTAGGAAGTTTTTTCAGAACCCAAGTAAAATACCCGATGCCGGCAATCAAAGGCAAAAACATCCAAGGCGCTAAATCAGATTTTCCTGAGTGATTTATAAAGGCCCAGACATACAAAAGATGCCCTATGGCAAAAGCAAGCATGCCGAGTTTAAACTTCAGGGGATTGTCGCGAGATAAAAGCAACACATCTCCGACGGCGCAGGCGATTAATCCCCATAATATCCATCGGCCAAAATCCCAATATAAAGCGCCGCTGAAGATGGCAATTAGGATAAACCCGAGGGCAGCCAATGGTTTAAGCCATGCCTGAAGGTTTCTTTTGCGGTTATATTCTGTCCAAGTTAGGGCCAACACAAGAACAGCATAAATTGCGAGAATAATGGTCATATTAATTTATGCCATAACTAGGCGGTAACCACCAGGTTCAGTGACTAACAAGGTAGCTTGGCCTTTTTCTGGTTCGATTTTTTGACGTAATCGATAAACATGCGTTTCGAGTGTGTGGGTTGTGACACCGGAATTATAACCCCAAACTTCATGTAATAATTCGTCTCGGCCAACAGGCTTGCCGCCGGCGCGGTACAAATATTTTAAAATATTGGTTTCTTTTTCTGTCAGCCGGATATCCCGAGGTTGTGTCCCGTTCTCGTCTGGCGGCGGCACTAATCGTTTATAGGCTGGCTTGAATTCATAGGGGCCGATTTGAAAACTTGCTTCTTCGCTTTGTTCGAAGCTGCGTAAATGAGCGCGTAGCCGCGCCAGTAAGACCGCAAATCGAAATGGTTTTGTGACGTAATCATTGGCGCCGGAATTAAGGCCCAATATTTCGTTCATATCGCCATCATTACCCGTGAGCATAACGATGGGCGCGGCAACGCCGGCTTTTCGCATAATATCGCAGGCTTCTGTTCCCAGCATGTCGGGAAGGTCGACATCTAGCAGGATAAGATCGAATGGGCTAGTTTTGGCGAGTTCGATGCCTTCGGTTGCTGTTGCAGCTCCCATTGTTTCAAATTCGTCATAAAGCGCGAATTGCTCAGTGAGCTCGTCCCGTAGATCATCGTCATCATCAACTAATAGAAGGCGTTTTTTAACGGCCATAGGTCCTCACAATTTTGTGTTCTTTTAAGCTTGCCACAATCAATAAGCTAATGCCAGATTGCTCTCAAGTTTTCACTATTGCGTGAGTATATATGATCATTTCCGTGAGTTGCCACGATCAATCTATCGTTTGGGACGATTATAAATATCAATGCCGCATTGGCCAGGGTGGGTATATTGATGAAAAACAAGGCGTAGAAGGTGACGGTAAAACGCCTTTGGGCCAATATAACGTGCGCTTTGGCCTGTATAGGCCAGACCGATTGCCGTTTAGGCCACCAAGCCGCCTTCATATGTGGCCTTTATCGCCTCAAGACGGTTGGTGTGATGATGTAAAAAGCGGAGCCTATAACCGGTTTGTTCGGCTACCGTTTAGTGGATCCCATGAAAAACTTTGGCGGGATGATGGCGTCTATGATATTATTCTAGTGATGGATCACAATGATAGCCCGCCGCAAAAAGGCGCTGGTTCAGCCGTGTTTATCCACATCGCGCAAACAGATGACCGGCAGACATTAGGCTGTGTTGCTTTAACGCCGGATGTGATGGTTGCTTTATTGCGAGATTTGGAACCCGGTATGGATTTTAGAATCACTTCATAATAATAAATTGTTAACCATCGGGGTTGGCTAGCTTCTTGCTTCTGTTTCTCTATGAAACAGTTTTTGGTATATATTGGTTTGTTTATAGGGTTTGTAGCCACATTAGGCGGCATCCGATATTTGGATAATTATAGCAAAACTTATCAACAATGTGCCCAGCAGTGGCAAACAAAGATAGAGATGGCAGAAGACAGGCCCTATTTATCAGAACATTTGCTTGAATATTTAGATAACAATGAACTCATTCAAGGTGGAAAAACCTGCCCGAAGCTATTAGGCCGACATGCGCTTCAGGTACGAAAGGCTCTTGAAAAAAACCTTTAGTCAATTATCAGGTTTTATGGATTCGTCCCGCAATCAAATTATAGAAGCCCTTCGGTTTTTGGCCGCTGCAGCGATTGTTGTGGTTCATTTACCCACCATGGGGTGGGCCTATGCCAGTTTTGGCGTTGATATGTTCTTCATTATCAGTGGATTTGTGATGATGTTATCGACGACTAAAACCCATGATAAGTTTTTCTTCAAGCGGATGATTAGAATTGTGCCGATCTATTGGCTTCTAACGATGTTCATTTTTAGTGTGGCGATTATAATGCCGGAAGTCCTTAATAACACTAGTGGGGATATGGCAGACCTGGCCAAGTCGTTATTCTTTATTCCTTTTGATAAAAACGGGGTGGGACATTACCCAATTTTATTTGTCGGATGGACGCTGAATTATGAAATGTTTTTTTATGCAGTCTTTGCGCTGGCTTTATTCCTTAATTTTAAAAATAGAGATTTGATTGTCGCTATAGCGTTTTTCGGACTTGTTTTTTTGTTTCATGGAAATGAGAGGTTTTTGTTTCAGGTTTATGGCGACCCCATAATATTAGAATTTATTTTGGGCTTCGCATTGTTTGAGGTCTTGGGACAAAGACGCTTAAGCCGACTATTGGTCTATGCCCTGCTTTATTTTAGCCCGCTTATATTGGCAGATATAACTTTATCCCATAGAGCCTATAAACTGGGTTTCCCATGTTTGATTATTGCGGCGCTGGCATTGCATTATTTGAAAAACGTGCGAATTCCAAAACTGATTGTGATGTTAGGCGGCGCCAGTTACGCGCTCTATCTTAGCCATGTTTATGTGATTCAATTTTGTGATAAGGTATTGCATGTGTTTCAATTTGGCCAGATGGCAAGCGTCATTATGACGATGATTGTCTTTGCGTTAACTTGCGTGATTGCGGTGGTGATTTATAGGTTTTTTGAGCGTCCCGTTAATCAATGGCTTAGGGCACGTTTGATTTTTACAGATAAGCCTTAAGCGGACTCGCGTTCTTGTTCGCGCAACAAATCTGTATAAAGCCCCCAAGCAAATGTTGAAATTTTTCGCCCAGCGAACCGGGTGCTTAGAAACTTGATAAGCTCTTCTTCTTCATGGTCAAAAGGCTGCATGAAGCCGGCAAAAGACGCCGTAAAAACAGCATTTTCAAGAGCGGATTGTTGGTCTATGGCGTAATCCCAATAGGGTTGATCCAGAAGAACGGCAATGACGCAAGCGATTCTATCCGACCCAACTGGCCCTAAGGCCTTTGCATGACGGGTTTCTGATTGATTGCGAACAATCGTTTGATTTAGCGCATTCTCAGTTTGTCTTCTAAAAGGCCAGAACACTCATATCTCTCCTTGCGTGAGAGACTCTATTTGCAATAATCACGCCAAAATTGGCTAGCAGCGGAATATGAGATGAAACACCAGCTTATAGAAATTTCCAAAATTGGAGAGAGACAAAAACTTTTCTCAAGAAGTGAAGAAAAAACCTCTCAACTTCCGAATTACCTATCAGTAAATGATCTCAATGCAGCGATTGATGAAATTAAGACATGGGTTGGTTATGGGCCGATGCCTTTGGCGGATTTAACCGATGTGGCAAGCGCTCTAAATATCGGGACGATCAGTTACAAACACGAAGGTCCGCGGTTCAGCTTGGGTAGTTTTAAGGCGCTCGGCGGTGCCTATGCGGTTTTGCGGGCAGTTCAAAAAGAACTGAAACGCGCGCTAGGTCAAAATGTGAGTTTTGGAGACATTTACAGCGGACGCTACGCGGCTGAAGTAAAAAACATTACCGTGGTATCAGCCACGGATGGTAATCATGGCCGTTCTGTGGCTTGGGGCGCGCAGCGCATCGGCGCGTCGTGCCGAATATATATTCACGCAGAAGTCAGTCCGTTTCGTGAAAAGGCAATTGCCGCCTATGGCGCAGAAGTCGCCCGGGTTTCTGGCGATTATGATGATGCGGTGGCGCAAACGAAAGTTGACGCTGATGAAAATGGCTGGATCATTGTATCTGATACGACTTGGCCGGGTTATGAGGAAACACCCAAAGATGTGATGGCTGGATACGGCGTTATTGTCGATGAAGTGAAAACTCAATTAGCAGAGCCGCCGACCCACATATTTCTACAAGGCGGTGTTGGGTCTTTTGCGGCGGCAATGGTTTTAAGCTTTCATCATCTTTGGCCAGAGGCGACCCCGAGATATATTGTTGTAGAACCTTTACGTGCGCCCTGTTTGTTTGAAAGCGCAAAGGCGGGCAGAGCCGTTACCGCTAAAGTCGAAGAAGAAAGCATCATGGCAGGCCTCTCTTGCGGAGAAGCGTCACCCATGGCGTGGGATGTGCTTGCAGTTAGCATTCAAGACTATCTGTTGATTCCTGATGATGTTATTTCACCGACGATCCGTATGTTAGCGGCATCTGAAGCCGGAATAAAAGCAGGCGAAAGCGGGGTTGCAGGTTTAGCGGCTTTGATCTGCGCCGCGAGTGATAGTGAGGTGCGCTCTAGGCTAAACCTTGATGGTGATGCTCATATACTATTGATTGGAACGGAAGGGGTCACTGACCCTGAGCTGTTTTCACAAATTATGGCGGAAGAAATTTGACTTAATGCAAATTTCTCTAATTGCCGTAGACTTGATCAGGAGTCCATTTTTTTGAAAACGCGGGTTTTTCTGGATTGCCAACCTCATAGAAATTTTCGGTAAAGCCGCCATCGTCATGCAGAGTATATAAAGCATACCCGTTTTTGACCCTCGGCACGTCAGCCGGAAATTGATCATCATGCGTGTGGGCATAATAAGCGATATCGCCGCGTCCCTCTAGGCCCCATGCTGGGCCAAATGGTACTGCGCCGTGACCACAACACCTGCTTTTAGTCATGGATGTGATAAAGACAGGCTTATCGTCACTAATAATCATTTGATCATATACAATGGCATTATGGACGTGACCCCAAACCCATAGAGAGGGCGCGCGGCCAATGGCAGAAACAACCTGATCATATAGGATATTGGTTTTAGTTGTGATGGTGTCGCATGGGTTATGATGGGTCATGACCATAATGGGACCTTTATGACCAGCGCAGATGTTTTCGATCATGTGAATTTGCTTTTTATGCTCATCCAGAAACTTTTTAGAACCAATTGCGCCGTCCATATACATTTTAATTCCGTTTTCTTTGTCAGAATAGTAAGCAGAATCGAGACCAAGAACCAACCAAGACTTCCCTGTAGGGTTTCCGCCGATCTTAAGAGGATAGGTCATCGCAAAAACACTGGCGCCGTTTTGCTGATTAAAGAACCCAGACCTGCGCAGGGCGACATTAAAATACCCTTGTGCGGCGCCGTACATTTCATGATTAGAATTAAGCGTATAATTTCGTCCTGTTCCTTGGTCCGGCCAAACATTGATGAGGTTTTCTTGTTCTTCATTGGCGGAGTCAGGGCCGAGCCGGGAGCCATCGGTTCCTGCATAATAAGTGTCGCCCAAATGAATGAGATAGTCGATTGAGTGTTGACTAAGGTCGGCCGCAACGCGCTGCGCGGGACATGGTATTGTTCCGCCAACTCCATTTGGTTCATTATAAAAACCTGCACCCCAATCCCCAAGAATACCTAGAACAGGCTCTGCATGGGCTGAGGTGGGTTTTAAGGTTAGAGGGGCTGCGGTTAAGACTGGATTGGGGAAGGGCGCGTAAATATCGTCAGAATGTACGATATTTAGAACATAGTTGAGTGCGGCAATCATCCACTTTTCATCCATTTGCTCATATTTTCCTGTGCCAAAATATGTCCCGTCATTGGCGATAAGGCCAGGAGAGCTTGCGGACTTCATGAGCGTGTCATATTCTGCTTGGCTCATCTTATAATGTTCATAGTCTTTCATGATCGATTTTAAAATATCGAAACCGAGTCTATGTAACTCGCTTTCTGCAAGCCATTTTTGAAACCATTCTGGTGGGCTATCTTCCCAATTCGTTCCCAAATATAGAGTTAACCCAAATTCTTCGGCGGTTGTGAGCCGGATGTAAGAAGCGTTGTGGGCGTCAAGGTCAATCGCGTTTACGGCATCCCTTAAGGACTGGTGTTTATCTGCCAATGATTTTGCGAGTTCGTCTAAATGCTCTTTTATCTTAAGATCACGTGGGTTTGAAATTTCATTATTTTGTAATTTATTGACAAATGTTCTCACCGCTTCGGTGTTTGTGTAATCGGCTGCGCCCATCCGAATGTCTCCTCTAGTGGTTCAGAGAAGCTATATCATAAATTGTAGCCTAGAGGAATAAAAACTAGAGCAAGGTAAACGAATTACAAAATAAATTTGGACAAGTCCTGATCCGCCGCAAGTTTTCCGACATGTTCTTTTACATAGGCGGCATCAATGGTGAGGCTTTCGCCGCCTTTATCGGTCGCCTTGAAACTAATATCATCAAGCAATCGTTCCATGACAGTATGTAATCTGCGGGCGCCAATATTTTCAACCGATGCGTTGACCTCAGCGGCTATTTTCGCGATCTCGGCAATACTGTCATCTGTGAAATCCAAAGTCACATCTTCGGTCGCCATGAGCGCTTTATATTGTTTGATCAGGCTGGCTTCAGGCTCCGTTAAAATGCGAACGAAGTCTTTTTCTGTCAATGCGCGCAACTCTACTCTGATGGGTAAGCGTCCTTGTAGCTCTGGCAGCATGTCCGACGGTTTGGAAATATGAAAGGCGCCAGATGCGATGAACAATATATGATCGGTTTTGACAGGACCGTATTTTGTGGAAACGGTGGTGCCCTCAATTAATGGCAGGAGATCTCTCTGTACGCCTTCGCGGGAAACATCTCCGCCGCGGGCATCTGACCGTGTTGTGATTTTGTCGATCTCATCTAAGAATACAATGCCGTCATTTTCCGCGCGCTCAATAGCTTCGCGGGTAATGGATTCATCATCTATAAGCTTGTCAGCTTCTTCTGATAATAGAGGCCCGTGAGCTTCGCCGATTTTTAGCTTCACTTTCTTCGTTCGGCCTGCGCCTTTAAATATAGACCCAAGGTCTAGCATCCCCATGCCACCACCAGGCTGGCCGGGAATATCAATGCCTTGAAACGGTGACGATGTATCTGAGAGCTCTAGTTCGACTTCAGTATCATCAAGCTCACCGGCCATCAGTTTTTTGCGAAATTTCCCCCGCGTCGCTTCGCCGGCGCTTGTGCCGACAAGGGCGTCTATAATGCGCTTTTCAGCCGCGATTTCAGCTTGCGCTTTGACTTGGTCCCTGCGCAAGTCTTTGAGCATTGAGATCGAGCTTTCAATTAAATCCCGAATGATCTGTTCGACGTCACGACCCACATAACCAACTTCCGTAAACTTCGTGGCTTCGATTTTGATAAAAGGCGCTTGCGCAAGCCTGGCAAGGCGGCGAGAAATTTCGGTTTTACCCACGCCCGTTGGGCCAATCATGAGAATGTTCTTTGGCGTGATTTCACCACGCAATTCCTCAGGTACACGCTTGCGGCGCCAGCGATTGCGAAGAGCTATTGCAACAGCCCGTTTGGCATCGCTTTGGGCGATGATGTGGCGGTCGAGTTCAGATACGATTTCACGGGGCGAAAAATCAGACATGCATAAGCTCCTTATGAACGTCATAGATAGGCGTAGAGCCTATAAAATCAAGTTCCCGGACTGCTTAGGGCGTTAGTTTTTGTAAGATTTTCCATTCATTCTTTCGCGCGCGATCGTGCCTAAAATATAAGTGCCGGCCAAAACAACGCCTCGAATGGTTCCTGATATTTTAGATTTACCGATACGTTTCCGATATCGGACAGGGACTTCCTGATAAGGCAGCCCTGCTTTAAGCGCTCTAACTTGCATTTCCACGGTCCAGCCATAGGTCGGGGCTTGCATGTTTAATCGGTCAAGCGCGTCCATTTTAATAGCCCGAAAGGGACCGAGATCTGTGAACGTTCCGTTCCAAAAGACAGTCATCAACCAGCAAGCCAATCTATTACCAAATCTTTGTTGTACGGTGAGGGACCCTTTTTCGATACTTTCAACTAACCGAGAGCCAATCACTATGTCTGCCTTGCCGTCCAAGATAGGTTGTAATATTGCAGCCATGTCTTCGGGGAAGTCAGACGCATCTCCATCTAGAAAAACGACAATATCACAAGGCCGCGCGGTCTTTATACCAGCGAGGCATGCTCGTCCATAACCTGGAATGGGAACAGAAATTACGGTCGCGCCAGCCGCTTTTGCAATATCTGCGGTTTCGTCTGATGATCCGTTATCGACAACAATGATATTGGCAGAATCCTTTATAATTCTCAGGGGAATTTCGCTGATAACCTTTGTTATTGCGCGGGCTTCGTTGCGAGCAGGAATGACGACCTTAATATTCACCGCGTCGCCTCCGGACGAACCATCCTGCTAAAATTATCAATAGAGGCAAGCCGTATTGTAAGGGAATGATTTGTGCATCATAGACCGCCGTAAGGCTTCGCTCATTTAGCGCGTATCGTAAATAATATAAGCTAGTTGTGACGCATAAAAGAGCTGCCCCATAGTTTGGACGAAAGGGTAAAAAGATTAAAACCCAAATCACATACCAAGGATAGCCGGTTGGCGATAAGAGCAGGAACAAAACGGTGAGTCCAAGCATATGGCCGATAAACCGCACATCATCTTTAGGGGGTTTAAGTTTGACAAACCCAAACCAAAGGCTCGTAAATGTAATAATCAAAGCAATGAGGGTGCGGGCGATTATACTGGAGTCTGAGAATAACAAACCGAGACCATCTGAGATCATCGGAAACAACCAAGCGCTTTTTTGCCATTCACCAGCATAGGCGATGAGCCCGCTATTGGTCTGAAGGCTTAGAAGCATGGGCAGAAGACTTAAGATAAAGACGGCGCAAACAATGAAAGCGCTGATCAAATATGTCTTTGGGTGAGCGTTCCAGCGCCGAAATAATATCGGCGCTAAGACGAGGGACCATAATTTAATCCCTGCCGCCAGCCCTAGTGCCACTGCCGCCCAATAAGGTTTTTGCTTAATGAAAATAAAGCTGAGTAAAATGAAGGGCGCCAATAATATATCCATATGGACAGCATTAAAACTGGCGTAAATCAAAATTGGATTGAGGGCGTAAATCAGAACCCAAAGCTTGGAGCGCTCATAAAGTGCTAAAGCTTTCACCATTAAAAACAATGTCGCGGCTTCAATGATCAAAAAAACCAAGCGAAGCGCATCTAGATTAAGGGGCTCTATTTTAGCGGCGCTGACAAAAATAAGCTGCGTAAGGGGCGTATAAATCGTTGTTAGCTCTGGATAATTTATTCGATTGGCAAATTCGTCATGGCTCTGCGAAAGCTTAGATAAGCTTTGGAGGTTATCATCTGTTAAATCTAGGGCTAGATCAACGTCTGCAGGTGAGTAACGATAAGGGTTATGACCTTTCTCTAAAACAGCCCCGTCCCAGAGATATCGGTTCCAGTCATTTTCATAAATAGACGTGGATCCGAAAAACATCGCTCGCAGCCCAAGACTCAAGAATAAAGACCCCCATAATAGGCGCTTAGATAGCGGCCAGAGCGCGAGGCTTCGAATAAGCGAAATGAGGCAAAGCCAGGCTAGTCCGCCAATGAGTAGAGCGCCAATAAAGGCGATATATGGATGATCAAATGTAGTCGTACCAAGGATAAATTGACTGCTGATCGACCGAATAAAAATTAAACAAGCAGCTATGAGCGTTAGAATTGCCCAAAATCCATAAATTGTTTTTCGTGACGGTGTTGGTTTTGAGAGCGGATTAGGAGCCGTAACCACGCCCACCTGCCGGACTGCTGGACTGAACCCCCGAAGCGGCCAACCTCGGTGTATAATCATCGGCCTTGTAATTCAATTTTCGAGCTTCAATTTGAGTGGCGTCTGACAGTTTACCAGCTAATTTAGACTCAGCATTGGTTTTTAAAAAATTCAAAACCGTATCCTCACTAGCGCCAAACAAATTATCTTTATGCCATAAGAATAGGGGCGCGATTTCGGCGGTTTGTTTTTTAACTTTAACAATGTCTTTTTCATTCACATAGAGACGGGCCGCTGACCTTAAATCAGACCTGACAGAAGCGCCTCGGTAAGCCGTTTCATGAAGTCTCGGGCCGCCTTTAATGCCTTGATATAGGCCAAATATAACTTCCGGCTCTGACCAGCGGGCCAAGATAAGGCTTTCAATCCCGGCGATGGATAAGGATTGACCGTCTTTAGTAATGCGCGGCGTTGTCCAGAGGTCTCCCGGTACAGATCCTGTTCCGCGTAATTTTTTAAGGTCAGTGCTTTTTGTATCTGTTGATATGGCGGCGACGACTAAAAGGTTGTGGAGGTTTAGCCAATAGGCCAGTTGTTCATCTTCGGATAAATGGCTGACAGTCTCGCCGGCGAGTTTTTTAGAATAACCACTCAGAAAAGGTAGCGCCGTTTTCCGTATGTGATCATAAGCAAAACTACGCCGATCTTTGATTTCAACAGAAAGTTTTTCGATGAAAAGGTCAAATTGGGCATAATTAATTTGGGCGCTTGAATAATCGCTAGCAGTTGGAGACGGCTGAGTTGTTTGTTGCCCATAAGCCATAGACGCTTGGCTTAAAATGGTCGTCGCGAATATTAGGCTCATTAAATGGGGTTTCATGAACACCTCCCTTATCTAAGTTTACCTTATGAGGGAGGCAGACTTACAGCAAGACACGGCAAGTCACGAATATGTGAGGCGTATCTAATCTAGTTTGCGTTCAATCGCATCCCAGCAAAGCGCGGCAGCATCGACGCCGGAAAACCGTTTAAGCTCCTGAACGCCTGTTGGGGACGTAATATTGATCTCCGTCATTTTATCGCCAATAACATCAATCCCAACAAGGATCTGGCCGCGCTCTTTCAGCATTGGGCCGATAGCGTTGCATATTCTCAGATCATCTTCGGTAAGCTCGGTTGGAACAGCTGTTCCGCCCACATGCATGTTTGACCGTGTTTCGCCTTTTTGCGGAACCCGGTTAATGGCGCCCACAGCTTCGCCGTCAATAATGATAATGCGCTTGTCACCTTTGGAGACATCTTTGAGGAAGGCTTGGGCAATAAAGGGCTCGCGGGAGCTTTCTGTGAACATTTCGATCAAGGACGAATAATTGCTATCACCTTGTTTGACGAGGAACACGCCGGCGCCGCCATTGCCATAAAGCGGCTTTAAAATAATATTGCCGTGTTTTTCACGAAACGCATCAATCGCTGGCTTGTGCCGCGTGATCAGGGTTTCCGGCATGAGCTGGGGATAGTCGAGCGGCACGATTTTTTCGGGGCACGATCTGACCCATTCCGGATCATTGACCACCAAAGTTCTACCTTTAAGGCGCTCCAGTAAATGGGCGGCGGTAATGTAAGCCATATCAAAAGGCGGGTCTTGGCGCATCCAGACCACATCGATATCTGTTTCCAGATCAATGAGGCGGCGCTCTTCAAAAGTGACGTGATTACCAAGTTCCCGGTGCACGGTCATGGGCCGAGCGTGAGCCTGAATACGGCCCTCATTATAGGCGAGGTGCTGGGGGGCATATTCGAACAGCGTCATTCCACGCGCCGCGGCGATTTCTGCAAGTGCAAAAGTCGTATCGGCATTGATGTCGACCACTTCCATGGGGTCCATTTGAAAAGCGATGCGTAATGTCATGAAGGGCTTTTGCCCGAGAGAGTTCAATGGCGCAAGAATTTACTAGGCATGGGCTGTGGTTTTCACTACACTTTTTAGTTAGTATGGAAACACTTATGCAAGAACTCACTCTCACAAATTTGGAAACGGTCCCAGGACGCGACATTGTTCGGCATTTAGGACTTGTCCAAGGCAATACGGTTCGGTCGAAACATTTGGGCCGCGATATTATGGCGGGTCTTAAAAACATCGTCGGCGGCGAGCTAAAGGGTTATACGGAGCTACTCTCTGACGCGCGCGACGAAGCGACAGACCGAATGGTCGAAGAGGCGAGGGGTCTGGGCGCAAATGCCGTGGTCAATATTCGCTACTCTACTTCATCTGTGACGGCCGGCGCATCTGAGCTTTATGTTTACGGCACAGCGGTTGTGGCCGAATAAAATGGGCGGCATCGTAAGCTTTATCATTTTGATGCTGATTGGTTTTTTCTTTGGCCGCGCCAATGAAGCTCGCCATTTTAACAGGCTTCAACGAGAGGAAGCAGAGTTATCATATATAACAACCGTGAACTTGAAGAAGCTTCCTAAGGACTTAGAACCCGGCGGGGTTGTTGTCAGCGGCAATGTTGTCATTGCGGTCGATTATTTTAAAAAAATTGCAGCCGCTCTTAGAATGATTATCGGTGGCCGGCTTAAAAGCTATGAAAGCCTGCTCGAAAGAGCGAGGCGGGAAGCTATTATCCGAATGAAAAAACAAGCTCAAGCCATGGGCGCCAACGCGATCTATAATGTACGCTTGGAGTTTTCAGCCATTGGTAGCCAGCCTCAAGCCTTTGGCGGGGTCGAGCTTTTGGCTTACGGCACGGCCGTGAAATTAAAGTGAAGCTAAAATGATTTCTGACATTTCCCTGAAGAACCCGATCAATTCACATGAGCGGCACCTTATAAGCTGCGTAGCTGAAAACCCAAAGGCGGCCCTCGTCATTATTCACGGATTTGGTGAACATGGTGGCCGTTATCAACATATGATGGAGCATTTGGCGGATCATAATATATCTAGTCTTGCCATTGACCTTGAAGGTCACGGAAAATCTGAAGCGGAGCGCGGCGTCTGCAAAAGTTACGAAATTTTACACGCTGATGTGACGTTAGCTATATCAGAAGCGGAGAGATTAAGCCCGAACGTTCCAATTTTTCTATATGGTCACTCTATGGGCGGAGGTCTTGTCCTTAATCACGGCTTGACCCATGCGCCTAAAATTAGAGCTTACATAGTATCCGCCGCATTGATCTATCCCGTTAAGCCTGTGTCTGGTGGTTTAAGAATGCTTGTGAAAATTTTGCGAAAAATTGTGCCAAAAATGACAATCGCTAACGACATTGTTGGGCATGAGGTTTCGACGTTGCCGGAAGTTCAGGAATTATATGCCAATGACCCTCTTAATCATCGCCGTCTTGGTGTTGGTCTTGCGGAGGATATTGTTGAAGGCGGCGAATGGAACGTCGCGAATGCTGAAAAATGGCAAGCTCCACTTTTGATGTTGCATAGCCGAGATGATAAGCTCACTCAGTTTGCAGGCTCCGAAGAGTTTGCTTCTAAAGCGCAAAATTGCACGTTCTTGCCGTTGCAAGATTGCGAACATGAAATTCATAATGATGTCAGCCGTGATGTAGTTTACGATGCATTGACGTATTTTATTGAGACCTATTCATGAGTCTGACAATCTATCATCTCAAAACATGTGACACGTGCCGGAAGGCCATCAAAAGTCTGCAAGCGACAGGACACGATATTATCCTGATAGACGTTCGCGCCGACGGTATGTCTGAAAATATCTTGCAAGACTTGATTAAAACACAGGGCTGGGAAGTCATGCTGAACCGGCGCTCGACGACATGGCGTGGCCTTGATGAATCTGACAAGGAAAACATAACGCCCGAAAGTGCTTTGAGTTTGATGTCTCGGCACCCAACCTTAATTAAACGACCCGTGATTATGTCAGCCGATAAAGTGACGATAGGTTGGTCTAAGGATAGTCAAGCGCTTTGGGGTTAAACCATGCGAGCCAAGCCGCTAAAGCTTTGCGTGATCAAGGTTTTCTTTGGCTACGCTCAGCATACGATAATCAGCAAGTAAATTATATTCGAGAAATTTGTGGCGAATTATCCGCCCGCTTATCCGTAGCTAGTTTCGATAAATTTACTGACGGCGATCTAAAATTAGGTATTGATACGATTTACCCAAACGCTTTTCCGGTTAGGGCAGTATTGTTTAATAAAAACAGAGCTCAAAAATGGTCGCTGACTTGGCATCAAGACCGAGTGATTGCGGTGAAAGAAAAACATAATGTGCCAGGATTTGAGCGGTGGACACGTAAAAGCAATATTTGGCACTGTGAGGCACCATTAAGATATTTGGAAAAAATGATTTTTGTTCAAATATATTTAGATGACGTTAGAAAAGACCAGGGTCCGACGGAATTGGCGATCGCGAGTCATAGATTTGGGAAAGTATATGAGGCCCAAGTGCATGAAATTGTCAAGAAAAGCGAAAATCATATTTGCAGGGCATCTAAAGGCGATGTCTTGTTGGCAAATGCGCTGATCTTACACCGTTCCAATAAAGCGATAGTCAATCATAACCGGAGAATTCTTAGAATTGATTTTGCGAACTTTCAGCTTCCAAACCCTTTAGAGTGGCTTTAACCGCCCGTCCAGACGATTTGAACTTTTTCACCTGTCGACGGATTTATGTAAAATGGCGTGTCGCCCAGTTTTGGCCCATTTAATCCTGCAGCACTGCCAGGTTTATAGGGAATAGTTTTTGTTCCTGGTGGCAGGATAATTCTTTCACCCGTTTCCGGGTCACGGTAGTATGGCTCTGTTTCCGGTAATTTTTGCGATGGTGCGGACAGGCGCGGTAATTCCGATTGGGCGGATAGGCCATTTGGCGCAGGCAATTGAGGAATGCTCGGCGATAAAGGCGCTGTCTCTAAAGGCTCGCCAAAATATTGCGGCGTGCCATAGGTTTGAGGAGCGCTATAGGCCGCGCTTGAGGTAACAGGCTGTCCTGCTATTTTGATATAAGAGACAACTTCTTTCGTGCCTTTTGTTGTGCTGGCAATATAGGCAATACGTTCAAGTTCGGCTTGATCACGGGCAACGCCCATTAAGTAAACCACGCCATTATGGGTTTCGATATTCACATTGCGGGCTTTGACATTTTTTTCGGCAATCATTCTGGACTTTATTGATGTGCTCAAAAAGGCATCTTTGGAGCTACGAACCATACCGGTTTTGGAGTTAAGTGTTATTTCATTGCCAACTTGAGCAATGTTCGGACCGCTCCAGGCAATGCGCTCTGCTTCGGCTTTGTCAGTATCGCTCGGGACACTGCCGGTTAAAACAACGATGCCTTCTGCGACTTCTACATCGACTTTATCGAGATCAAAATCATAGGCGCGTGTGAGGCGGGCCTTAATGGCGCGGCCTGCGCTGACATCATTGACGGAGCGCGCGAAATTACGCTCATCGCCTTTTTTGACCCCAGCCGTTGTCATAGCGCACCCTGATAGGATGACGGCAGTAAGGGCGATAGGCATTATGGTTAATTTTTTCATAAATTGAAAATACACGCGAATGCTTATCTAAAGGTTACTGAAACGCCAGACTGTCGGGAATTTAATAAACGTTAATTTTGTTTGGATTTTGGCTTTGGCGCGAGAATATCTGGCAGCGGCGCAATACCAACGCCTTCATCGTGAAGCTCGGCAGCTTCAGCGGGGCTGGCTTCACCGTATATGGCGCGCTGCGGTTTTTCGCCGTAATGAATAGAGCGCGCTTCATCAGCAAATTTCTCGCCGACATAGTCACAGTTTTTTTCAATTTCTTTACGGACTTTATCGGCAGCCGCATTCATCATTTTGAGGCCGTCGGCCTTCTTTTGGGCGATGGCAGTCTTTTTGCGTGAGGTCGAAATATTCGGCGCCATAATAGCTTTTTCAATTCTACTTGATCCGCAAAAGGGGCATTCGATTAAGCCTTTTGGCGCTTGTTCGTCAAAATCTGATGATCTTGAAAACCAAATTTCAAATTCATGGTCGCTTTCGCATATGAGATTATATTTGATCATGTTTCAAAGTGCGGATTGTGGTTCCAAGCAGGAATTCTTTGTCGAGCCTGACGAACTTCATCTAGGTCAATCTGCGTAGAAAGAATACCGGGCTCATCGTGATCAAGCTCACTTATTATTTCACCCCATGGATTGATGATCAATGAGTGACCATAGGTCTCGCGCCCATCTTCGTGAGCTCCGCCTTGAGCCGGCGCCAGGATAAAAGCGCCTGTTTCAATGGCTCTGGATTTTAAAAGGGCGTGCCAATGAGCTTCACCCGTTGGACGCGTAAAGGCCGCGGGAACGGTTATGATATCGGCGCCGCTCTGCGCGTAATGCCGGTAAAGATGTGCGAAGCGTAAATCATAACAAATAGAAAGGCCGATATTCGCTGCGCCGGCTTTGCCGATAACGGCTTTGGTGCCGCGATCATAGATATTGCTTTCTTTCCAGGTTTCTTTTTTGGAAACACTGACATCAAATAAATGTATTTTATCATAGCGGGCCTTGATCTCGCCGTCTGGGCCAAAAAGAAAACACCGATTGGCGGCGCGAGCCTCGTCAGTGCGTATGGCAAGAGACCCGATGATCAGATGAATATTTAATTCGGCCGCGAGGCTTGAAAAAACTTTTACGCCCAAATCGGCGCTTTCGGGTTTAATGCTTTCAAACAAGTTCTTGGAGGCGCGCTGTAGAATATGCGTCATTTCAGGCGTTGCTATGAGCCTCGCTCCGTCTTGCGCGGCCTGGCGAACAAGGCGGTTTGCCGTTTCAATGTTAGCGGTAATATCAGTTCCGCTACGGAGTTGAATACAGGCGACACGCATGGCTTAACTTTGAAGAAGAGGGTCTAGACCGCCAGCTCTCTCGAGCGCGAACAGGTCATCACAGCCGCCAATATGTTTGCCGCCAATAAAGATTTGCGGGAATGTATTTCCGCCGTTTGCGCGCTTTCGCATCTCGGCGCGTTTATCGCCGTCCATCCAAGCCGGTATATCTATAAAGCTAGCGCCCTTAGATTTTAGAAGGCTCTTGGCGCGAATACAAAACGGGCAGAATGCCTTGGTATAAATTTCAATCTTTGGCATGAAGCCTCTCCTGAATCTTTCTTGGGCTGTTATGTAGGGATTTGCTGGGCCCTGACAACCCGTGACAATGTTAAAGCATAGACCTTTTGTGCGCCGCCGCGTTTTAAAGTTTTGGTACAGGCTTCAATGGTTGCGCCAGTGGTCATAACATCATCGATAAGGATAATCGTCTTGTTTTCTAGCGTATTTTTGATGGCGTCGGGAATAGTAAAAGCCCCTTTCACATTTCGAAATCGTCCTTTTTGGGATTGGCCACCTTGGGAAGGTGTTGCTTTATGCCGATATAATATTTCTGGGGCAAAAGGAACGGACGTGTGCTTTGATAAGGCCCGTGCCAGTAAAGCGGCTTGGTTAAACCGTCTTTTGATCAAGCGGCTATGATGAAGCGGCACAGGGATAATCATGTCGGCGTCGTTCCAAAAAAGATGTCCGGCCCGCTGTAACTGGCGAGCAAAGCGATCTAAATGGATGGTTCGGCCGCCATGCTTAAAGGCTAGGATGTAAGGGCGGCTATGCTCATCATAGGCAAATGCGGCGCGGCCCTGATCAAAAATGGGCGTGCGTCCGGCGCAGGCCCCGCAAATAGCGCCGCTACCTTGGTCAAATTCAAATGGAAACCCGCAAAGATGGCAGCATGGGTCGTCCAGAAATGTGAATTTACTCCAATCCAAACGATCATTATCTCGCCCAAAGCTGTGTTCTGGCGGTAGTAATATGTCAAGTAAAGAGCGTCCCAATGTCTTCGAGCCGCGCAGAGAGCTCGTTAAAGAACTCGAAAGAGGGTTTATTTTCACGCGACTTGGCATATATGACGATTATGCGCGAAAACTCACCGACTCCGCAAATATTTAATCCAGCTCTACGCCGTGTCAGGCGAGAAAGAGCTGCGCGTAGAACCAATGATGCTTTTTTACTGCGACGTTGTGGTGAAGATGCTGCAGAGCGAATAATCGATATTAATCGCCAGTTTAAACTGGCTATCATTATTGGGCTTCCAGACTTTGTCGATAGTTTTGTCTTAAACTTGCCACCCGATAAAAAACCAGAAAACATAATAATTTATCATGACTGGCCTGCGACATGGCCTAAGGGCGTAAATCCAGATCTAATTTTATCAGGCTTGGTTTTGCAAAGTCTCAATGAAGTTCCTCTTGTCATGAGAACGACTCGAGAAAACATGGTTCCCGATGGCTTGTTTTTGAGCGCTTTGCTTGGAGGGGAGAGTTTACTCGGGCTGCGCCGGGCCTGTTTTGGAGCCGATCAGGATAAATATGGCGGGATAATTCCTAGGGTTGCACCGATGATCGATGTTCAGCAAGCGGCAGGTCTTCTTAACGCTTCTGGCTTTGCACTGCCGGTTATTGATCGAGATCCGTGCCGGGTAAATTATACGGCCTTAAAAACGCTCATTGAGGATTTGAGGGATATAGGTGAAACAAACTATCTCACAGCTTATACGCCTCAATATGAGGGCCGAACATTTTTAGATAGAATTAAGCGCCATTATTTCGAGCAAAATGTTGAAGGAAAATATGAAGCTTTGTTTGACATTTTATGGGCAACGGGATGGTCGCCTCATGAAAGTCAACAAAAACCCTTAAAGCCCGGTTCCGCAAAAACAAGACTCTCCGATGCTCTTAAAGACATAAGAGCTGAAATTATTGATCCATAGCCTCAGCAACGTCTGCTGCAACACTATTCCAGGAACCTTCATTGCCCGCTCCGAGGATTTGAAGTCCTACGATCATAGCGACAGCAATAAGTGCTGTAAGTAAACCATATTCGATGGCGGTTGCGCCGGAGTCGTTGTTCCAATAATCGTTCAAATACTTTTTGAATGATGTTTTTTTATAGCCCATTTTCATTCATATCTTCGGTTCTCTTGGAGCCGATCCCTAATCTCTTGTGCTAGCTGGATATCAGCCGGAACAAGATCCAAATCCATAATATGGCGTGGGAAAACCCACTTGACCATTTGTCCTTCTTGGGGACGAAGAAATCCATCCCATTGGCGGCATAAGAAAAGCGGCATAAGAAGATGAAATTTGTCATATTCGTGTGAGACGAAAGAAAAAGGCTGTAAGCACCGTTCACACGGCTCAATGGCTAATTCTTCTCTTAGTTCTCTGACAATAGCGTCTTCTGGCCGTTCGTAAGCCTCCAATTTTCCTCCTGGAAATTCCCATTTTCCAGAAAAATCTTTATCAGCTGGGCGCTGACACATCAGGACTCGTCCATCAGTGTCGATTAGCGCACAAGCTACGACTAGCAATACTTGTTTATACATTTACGGGCGATACCTTAACAACATGGTAATAATTAGATTGGGGCGGTTAACTTCTGTAATCAGCGTTAATAACTATATAACGATGTGTCAGGTCGCAAGTCCAAGCCGTATAGCTGCCTTGGCCCAGGCCAATATCAATTGAAAGTTCAATATAATCACGCTTCATATAGGTCGCGCCATGTTCTTCTTTATAAGTTTCTGCCAATTGCCCGTTCTCGGCCAAAAGATGAGGGCCTATCGATACGGATAGCTTCTCAGGATCTGCTGGCTCTCCCGATTTTCCGATGGCCATAACTATTCTTCCCCAATTGGCATCTTCGCCGGCAATGGCGGTTTTGACCAATGGGGAATTGCCAATAGACATGGCTATTGTTCGCGCGCTTTCATCAGAGACAGCTCCCTTAACATCGATCGAGATAAATTTTGATGCGCCTTCACCGTCTTTAATAATTTGGTGAGCTAGGCCTAACATAACGTTCAATAAAGCATTTTTAAAATCATGCAGTGCAGAATCGTGAGCATCAGAAATGATCGGATGATCTGCGGCTCCGCTGGCAGCCAACAAGACGGTGTCTGATGTGGATGTGTCGCTATCGACCGTTATCGCGTTGAACGTTAATTGCGTAAACCCCGATAAGATAGTTTGTAGGGCGCTTTGCCCAATTTTGGCATCAGTGGCTATAAACCCCAACATGGTCGCCATATCGGGGGCAATCATGCCCGAGCCTTTTGCAATGCCGTTAATCCTAACTGGCACGCCGTGTATTTCACATGAAGCCGTTGCGCCTTTGGGATAAGTGTCTGTTGTGGCAATGGCGTTAGCCGCTTCTTCCCACAAATTTACGTCCATGGTTTGGACCATATTTGGAAGCGAGCGCACAATTTTTTCTACGTCCAAAATCTCCCCAATAACGCCTGTGGATGCGAGCATGACGGATTTTTGTTCCGTATCAAAGATTTTTTCAGCAACCTTCGCGGTCAGTTCTGTCGCTTGGGCGCCGGCGGACCCCGTAAAAACGTTGGCGTTTCCTGAATTCACAACAAGAATGCGGGGTTTGTCGGGGTTGTCGGGACTCAATAACGCCCGCCTTGACCAATCAACAGGTGCGCCCGGCATGAGACTTTTCGTAAAGACGCCCGCAATTTGAGTGCCCGGTATCCCGCGTAGGACCCAAAGGTCACTTCGGTCTTTGTACCGAACGCCGGTTTCAGCAACGGCCATGTCAAACCCGGCTACAGGCTCAAGCCTTGGAAAAGATTTTGGGGCAAAGGGAGAAATCGTCATAATTAATCGTTTGGTATTTCGGAGTCCGAGCTTGTGGTTACATAGTCTATTTTAGCCCCTTGTTTAAGGCGATCCAAAAACTGTTCAACCTTTTGCGCGGAGACTAATTTTCGTATGTGTTCATAGCGATCTTCAAAGCTGGCAATGGGGGACATTCGTCGGGACATAATTTCGACAACATGCCAGCCTTGCTTTGTCTGAAAGGGCTCAAGCCTTACGCCGTCATCGCCAGCGAAGATTTTTTCTGTTAACGTGGAGTCTAGAACATCTCTGGATATATAGCCCATATCTCCGCCGTTTTCGCGAGTAGCTCGATCGATTGAAAAAGCTAAAGCAATAGAAACAAAAGATTTACCGTCGTCTAGCCTGCGGATAACTTCTTTTGCCGTCGCTTCGTCAGGGGAAACTATTTGGCGGGCTTTGATTTGCAATTCTGGCCCTTGAAGTTTGGTTTGAGTGTCATAGAAAGTTCGAAGCTCATCATCTGTGATATTGTCCTCGATGAACTGCTTAATCATGGCGTCTGCTAAAATAGTGTCGCGGGCTAGCTGTAGCTGGCTTTGAATGCTTGTTTGTCTATTTAGATCTTCGTCTTTAGCCTTTTGAGCCAATAGTTTTTGCTCGATTAAATGCTCAAGGGCTGCCGATTTTTGTATTTTACTGTCTTCGTCGCCAAATTTATTAATAATGACCTCTAATTGGCTTTGATATATCGGGGATCCGTTCACAGAAGCAATAATGTTATTGTCCAGAGAAACGGGTATGTCACCTGTTGGGGCGCTGTTTTTGGGTGCTCGCGCAATCAGAATTAAAATAATCAGGCCAACTAAACAGGCCGCGATTATACCCAAGACGCGTTTCCGAGGTGTTTCTAGCAATTTGGACAAGTATACCTCCCCGAACAACGACAGAATGATTAATTTCTGCCAAGGATTTCAGCCCTTTTATTGACTTACTGCACCATCGTACCTAAGTCACCCCCGAAGATAATAAGAATAAGGTTACCCCTGTAACCCCCCAGGAGTTTACATGCTTGGCATTGCTAAGAAAATTTTCGGATCTGAAAATGACCGAAAGCTTAAAAAATTACGGCCTCTTGTCGCTAAAATTAACGGTATGGAGCCTGAATTTGCAGCCATGACCGATGACGCTCTAAAGCTCAAGACGGAAGAGTTCCGTCAGCGTTTAAGTGATGGTGCCACGCTAGATGATATTTTACCGGAAGCGTTCGCAACTGTTCGTGAAGCGGCTAAAAGGACTTTAGGTCAACGTCATTATGATGTTCAGCTTATCGGCGGCGTGACTTTGCACCGCGGCGAAATCGCAGAAATGCGAACAGGTGAAGGTAAAACGCTTGTTTCAACTCTAGCCGCTTACTTAAATGCTCTGCCAGGAACCGGCGTTCATATTGTAACTGTGAACGAATATCTCGCTAGCCGAGACGCCGAATGGATGGGACAAGTCTATACTTTTCTTGGCATGACAGTCGGCTGTATCAATAATCACGAACCTTGGGACCCAAATCGACAAAAAGCCTATAATTGCGATATAACTTACGGAACCAATAATGAATTTGGTTTTGATTATCTGCGCGATAATATGAAATATTCCATCGAGGAAATGCTGCAAAAATCTCATAGTTTTGCGATTATCGATGAGATCGATTCTATTTTAATTGACGAGGCCCGGACGCCGCTCATTATATCCGGACCGACAGATGATAAGTCTGAATTTTATCAGACAATTGATGAAATTATCCCGCAAATTGCTGAAGAGGGTTATGAGGTTGACGAAAAGGCCAGAAGCGCAGCCTTTAACGAAAGCGGCAATGAGCAGATCGAAAGTATTTTGCGGGAGCGAGACCTCTTGAAAGGCGAAGGCCTTTATGACATCGAGAACGTCACGATTGTTCACCACATCAACCAAGCTCTAAAAGCTCATAAAGTTTTCATCTTAGATAAAGATTACATTGTTAAAGACGACGAAGTTGTTCTGATTGACGAATTTACTGGCCGCATGATGTCGGGCCGCCGTCTTTCGGAAGGTCTTCATCAGGCGATTGAAGCTAAAGAAAATGTCGATATCAAACCGGAAAACGTCACGTTGGCGTCTGTAACACTGCAAAACTATTTCCGGCTTTATGACAAATTATCAGGCATGACCGGAACCGCTGAAACGGAAGCGTCAGAGTTTCACGATATTTACAGTCTTGATATGCTTATTATTCCGACCAATAAGCCGATTATGCGGGTTGATGACGAAGATGTTATTTTCCGAACGGAAGGCGAAAAATTTTCCGCAATCATCAAAGAAATCCGTGAGTGTAAGAAAAATGGACAACCGGTTTTGGTAGGCACAGTTTCCATCGAAAAGTCTGAAAAATTATCTGAAGCCTTAAAAGCTGAAGAGATTGAACACAAAGTTTTAAACGCACGGTATCATGAGCAAGAAGCCTCTATTGTTTCACAGGCAGGTGTTCCTGGCGCAGTAACCATTGCGACCAATATGGCAGGTCGAGGAACTGATATTCAGCTCGGTGGGAATTTAGACATGCGTCTAGAATCCGAAATTCCTGAAACAGCCTCCGAATCAGAATCCGCTAAGATCGAAGAATTAATTAAAGAAGAAATAGGGATATTGAAACGTCAGGCACTTGACGCTGGCGGTCTTTATGTTTTGGCGACGGAGCGCCATGAAAGTCGCCGGATTGATAATCAGCTTCGTGGCCGGACTGGCCGTCAAGGTGATCCTGGCCGTTCAAAGTTTTATTTATCTACTGAAGATGATTTAATGCGTATTTTTGGCGGGGATCGCCTGAAAAATATGATGGGTAAAATGGGCTGGGAAGAGGGTGAAAACCTGACCAATCGTTTTATGACAAAAGCGGTCGAGCGCGCCCAAGTCAAAGTTGAAACGCGCAATTATGATATTCGCAAAAACCTGCTGAAATTTGACGACGTCATGAATGATCAGCGTAAGACCATCTTTGAACAGCGGCTTGAATTTATGCGCGACGAAGACGTTTCAGATGTTATCGAAGATTTCCGTCATCAAGTCTGTGAAGACCTGATTGATGCGTATGTTCCAAAAAAGGCCTATGCTGAGCAGTGGAATATTGATGACTTGAAAGAAAAGACCCGCGACATCATGCTGATGGATTTACCGTTTAAAGACTGGGCGGCCGAAGAAGGCATTGCTGATGAAGAAATGCTAACCCGTCTGCGTGATACGGCTGATAATATGGTCAAAGAATTATCAGCAACCGTCGATCAAGAACAATATCGGAATGCCGAGAAGCAAGTTCTCCTGCAGGTGATCGACAATAATTGGCGTGAACACCTACAGCATCTGGATGCCCTTAAGTCTGTTATTGGCCTGAGAAGCTATGGTCAGCGCGATCCGCTTAATGAATATAAATCAGAAGCTTTTGTGCTTTTTGATAAACTTCTCACAGATTTGAGAGAAGGTGTGACGCAGGCTATAAACAGGCTTTTGATCAATGTTCAAATGCAGCGCCAACAAGCCCAGCAACAACAGCAAACCGAAGCCGCTAAAGGCGCACGCTCACCTATGGATATGGTGAATGAATCTAAGCCAGTGGGCGCTTCAGGTGACCTTGACCCCTCAGCTCTTATGGGCATTTCTAGAAATGCGCCGTGCCCTTGCGGGTCTGGTAATAAGGTTAAGCATTGTCATGGGCGTGCTTAAATCGTTTAAATTTATGCCTTAATAATAAGCATATTTGCACAATAAGCCGCCATGACTTGTCTTGGCGGCTTAATATATGCGGTTTTGTTCGCTATCGCGCCGCTTTTCTGTTTTCTCACAAGCAATTAATGTTTGAAGACAGGAGACAATTATGAAAAATTTAATAGCGGGCACGACAGCCCTCACATTGACGATGGTTATGGGAGGTACTTCTGCATGGGCCGAAGATATAAGTGTATCAACAACAGCCGATATTGTTTCGGAATATGTTTTTCGCGGCGTTAGCTATCAGCGCGGCGCTGTTCAAACAGGCGCAGAACTGGGCTATGGCAATTGGACTTTAGGCGCTTGGTCATCTCTGGCTATGGGCGAAACATCGTCAGCGGCGATTGATGAAATTGATGTCTATGGCGGGTATGGATTTGCTTTGTCCGATACGATCAGCGGTAGTACGGGGTTCACGATTTATCATTTCCCGGACACGCCGGGCGGTCTGTTTGATTTTGGCGGCGCTTCATCATTTGAGGTTAATGCTGGGCTTGATTTTGATACGGTTCTAGCGCCGAGTATATATGCTTATTATGATCTTGATCTGGAAGCCTTTACACTCGAAGGAGGGGTTAGTCATAGTTTGGAACTAGCCGAAAAAACCAGTTTAGACTTAGGCTTAACAGCGGCTTTTGTGACGGCTGACGGACCGGGTGATTACGAATATGGACTAGCGTCAGCGGCGATTACTCAGGATATAAATGACAATGTTTCGGCTTATGTCGGCGCTAATTATTCCATATCTTCTGAAGACACACTTCGGTTCAAAGTCGATGGAAATGGCAATGGGTTTACGGCTAAAGACAATCTTTTATGGGTTGGCGCAGGTATTGGTACAAGCTTTTAAAGGAGAGACCGCCCAATATTGAGGAATTTCTCACGGCGCCGTTTGATCAGGGTTTTGGAATCGAGAGCAGATAATTCTTCAATGGCCGTCATGATGTTGGCGCCAACAATTTTTATCATATCGGTTGGCGCTCTATGGGCGCCACCTAATGGTTCATCAATGATATGATCGATGATGCCAAGCTTTGATAAATCTTGAGCTGTGACCTTCATGGCTTTTGCTGCGTCTTGAGCTTTAGTCCCATCGCGCCATAATATAGACGCGCACCCTTCTGGTGATATGACTGAATAAATAGAGTGCTGCAGCATCATAACTTTATCGGCAGTGGCGATGGCAACCGCTCCGCCAGATCCACCTTCACCCGCAATGACAGTTATAAACGGAACGGAGAGAGACAGGCCGCGATCTGTGGAGCGCGCAATGGCTTCGGCTTGTCCGCGCTCTTCCGCGCCGCGTCCAGGATAAGCACCAGCCGTGTCCACGAATGAAATCAAAGGCAAGTTAAAGCGTTCGGCCATATCCATTAAGCGAACGGCTTTTCGGTAACCTTCGGGTTGCGCCATGCCAAAATTATGTTTGAGGCGGCTTTCGGTGGTTTTGCCTTTTTCGTGGCCGATCACCATGACGCTCTGTCCGCGGATCTTTCCAAGCCCGCCCATAAGCGCTAAATCATCGCCAAATTTGCGGTCACCTGCGAGAGGGGTATATTCCGAAATCAGGCCTTCAACATATTCACTAAAATGTGGCCGAGAGGGATGCCGCGCCACTTGTGTCTTTTCCCAAGCTCCAATTTTTTCGTAAATAGATTTAAGTTGTTTGGAAGATTTTTCGCGTAATGAGGCCACAGCGGCAACATTTTTTTCACCGCCGGCAATCAGCTCTTCAATTTTGCTGTCAAGCTCTGCAACCGGGCGTTCAAAGTCCAAATAGGTACGGGGCATTCAAGGTCCTTTAGGCTAAGCGCGGCACCATATCAGAGGAAACCAAGAGGGCAAGGTTAGAGCGTTATAAAGGGCAAAATGGGTACAACTTGAAGAATCCGGATTTAAATGTTATTATATAATAAAACAACCAACAGGGGAATGAATATGAAAATTCTGATCAAAACCTTGATCTTGGGGGGATTGTTAGCGGGATTGTCAATACCAGCTCTTGCGCAGCTTGATGAAATTATCGTTACAGCCACCAAGCGCGTTGACTCTTCACCGGGTATATTTTTGGAAACAAAGGGGGACTATTTATTGCTTGAGGTCAGAATTGAAAACGACTCAAGAGGAATAGCGACTAGGTTTAATGAAATTTCCGAAACGGTTGATAATTTTATTTCCGCGTCTCGAAAGGATTCGGCGATTGAACTCAGTATTGTAGATGATGGTTTTGTCAGGCCGCTTTCTAAATCCAATTTTAAATCCGGAATCATGGGAGGCAATAGGCCTGATACATCAGTCGCTTACTTAAAGGTGAAAACTAAAATTCCTGATACGGTCGGAGATTCTTACAAGCTGGCAACAAAATTGGGAGCGTTTGTTGATAGCATAGATAAAGTTGGAAGGACGGTTATAGAGACGGAAGATGAGATCTCAGTCAGTGTCGTCAATCCATACCAATATCGTCAAAAAGTTATGGATTTAGTTATAATAGAAATCAACGACATCACCGCCAGGTTAGGTCCCGATTATCGAGCCGTTATAACTGGCTTAGATAAAGATGTTAAGTGGACTCGTAGCGGTGATTTGAATTTGGCTTTCCATATTCCATATGAGTTTCAAATTTATCCTACCTCGATCAGCACCATAATTGTTCCGGACTATTAGTTTTTATCCGCCAAAGGATGCATATCAAATACGAGGGCCTTCAGACGCTCATCTAAAACATGGGTATAGATCTGCGTTGTAGAAATATCCGCATGTCCCAGGAGCGTTTGTACGCTGCGAAGGTCAGCGCCGTTGGCGAGCAAGTGAGTGGCAAAGGCATGCCTTAGAACATGCGGGGATATTTTAGACGGTGGTAGTCCGGCTTGTACGGCAAGGTCTTTTAATAGTTGAGCGAACCTTTCCCGGGTCATATGGCCGGATTTTCCAGATGATGGAAATAGAAATGAATCCGCCCGTTCCTTAGCGTCAATTTTGTTTGGCAGTGTTGTTTCGCGCAGCTTTAGCCAAGATTTTATGGCGGTAATAGCGGGCGGCGTTAAGGGCACAATGCGTTCTTTGCCGCCCTTGCCTTTGATTAAGAGGCATCCGTCTCGCCTTTGAACCGCTCGGACCGAGAGGCTGACGAGCTCGCTAACCCGAAGGCCCCCCGCATACAATATTTCAAGCAGGCATAACTGCCGAATACCTTTTGGGCTTTGATCTTTTTCCGCCGCTTCAAACAGTTGATCGACATCTTGTTCAGATAAAACTTTGGGCAGGGGCCGGCCTTGTTTTGGGCCGCGAAGGTTCTGAGCTGGATTGTCTTTTCGAAGTCCATCTGTTTGCAAAAATTTGAAATATTGTTTGAGGGAAGAAAGCTTCCTGGCGCCGGTTGAGGACGCGAGTCCGGCCTTAGCCCATACACTAAGCGCTTTTTCAAGCTGGGCGGTCTGGGCAGATATCAAGTCTTTGTTTTGACCTTTAAGGGTCGAGACCCATCCATCAAGATCCCGGCGATAGGCTGAAATTGTATTGTCGGATGCGCCGCGCTCGGCCTGCATCATTTCCAAAAACGCCTCGATGGAATTTGCTGTGTTCAAAGACTATTCCTTAAAGTCAGATAGAAAATCCTGAGCGGCGAGCTTTGCGGCAAAATCTGTCAACCCGGCTTTGTATAGGGACATAACGATTTGATGAATTTGAATATTTGATAGCTTAGCACTGTCTTCAAGAATAAGGGCGGCGCGTAAAGCGGTTTCGGCTTCTGCTCTCTGCGCGGATGATGATTGAAGGGCTAAAAGATCGCCGCTAAATTGACCCATATTTGATTTTTTTTGCAAGGTTTTAAGCGCCGTTTCAGAAAGCTGCGCGCCAAGGGCGTGGGCAAGGAGTGCATCGCGCAGGGCGCGCGCTTTAACACGGCCTGACTTGGCAAGGCGGCTATCAATATCAACGCCAAGGTTGCCGCCGTAAAACCCATTGCCAAGCGCGTCCGTTGCCAAAGCAACTCGGTCTTGCATCGCGTTGCCACCTAGGAGTCCATGTATTTGCTGCAGGGCCGAGATATCGCCTAAAGCGATTGCGGCCTTGGTTAATATTGGGAGGTCCGGCTGAGCAGCTTGGTCAATTGAGAGCATGCGGAATTGTGGTTCCAAAAAAGATACAAACCGGTCAAAGGCTCCGGCTTCTTGCGCGCGATTAAGCATCGCCACAACAGCGCGGATACGCGTGTCAGGATTACCTGTTTGCGCCAGCGAATAAAGCTCATGAAAACTGCCAGGTGTTTTTTCGGCCAGGGCCGTGCCCAAATTGGGTTGCGGCGAAATATCTCCAAACCCGCCAGCAAGACCGTCAGAATTATCGATTGTATTTGAGGCAAGAGTTTCGATGACTTGGGTGATTTGAGCGTTAGAGAGCGCGCTCCCCGCCAAAAATAACGCGTTGAGCCTGTCATCCGGACTTGAAAGCGGATTAAAAGCTCTTCGCGCTGCGGCGATAGGGGGTAATTTTCCGTCAGGCCAATCAAGCGCCGCCTTATCCATCATGGCAATGGATAGGGGGTTAATGTTCATGTCTTTTAAGTTTGGCTTGCTTGGAATGGCCATTAATTGGCGCATTAGGGTTTGAAAGGTTTTGTCATCATCGCCGGAAGAGCTAAGTAAATCGAGCGTAAGTTCGGCGGCTGCGCCTTCATTGCGTTGGACATGGCAAAAGGCTCTCAGCTTCATCCAGTAAACTTCCGAGCGAGCATCTAAGATACTATCAGACAGAGCGCACACATTGTCGCTATCACCAGATAAAAGCGCCATATCAGCCTTCAGCTGCCGAGAGCTCGCAAGCTCAGGTGTGCGCTGGATAATGTCTTGCGCCGCGGCCATTTCCGACATGGCCATAATAGCATTGAGGCGGGTTTGCTGGAAACCAGCATTGGAGCCGCCTTCAGGCGGCACCCCGGCCGATAAGAGCGCCGCGCGGGAGAGGTCACGGGCAATGGAGTTTGAAAATTGATCCGGCAACTCTTGGATAAGGCTTTGAGCTGTGCCGATGCGAGTGCCGACCCATAAATTATTGCCAAGACCGCCGCTTCCTGCGCTGAGCGTTCCGGGTTCGTAGGCGGCGGCACTGCCAAGTTCGCTCATATCAATTTGAGCTGATGCGCTCGTTGGCATTAGCAAGCTAGGCATCAAAAAACAGGCGATGGATGTGAGTAAAAGAGCTTTCATTTATCTCTCAAACTTGTCTTCAATATCAACGATTACAGTTTCAGAATTTGCCTGTTCGGGAGTGCTTTGGCTGAGAAGCCAGAAAAATAAGCCTGCCCCAAAAATCAGGATCAGCGCGAGTGCCAAGCCTAGTTTTTTCATTTCAAATCCTTTTGATGTGTGTTTGCTCTTGAGCATAGCTGCTTTTATCGACATAGTAAGAAAAAATTTCATCTGAATGGCATGTCCATCAGCTTTAGAGAGATAAAGGCACATCATGCGGCCTAAACATCGCGCTATATGCGCACAACCTATCGCCTTGGTTGGCTTGATGGGGGTTGGAAAGACCACGGTAGGGCGGCGCCTCGCAAAGCGCATGGCTGTATCTTTTTATGATTCTGACGAAGAAATAGAGAAGGCTTCGGGCCGAACGGTCGCTGGATATTTTCGCGATCACGGTGAAGCGGCTTTTCGCGATGGTGAAAAGCGCGTTATCGAGCGCCTATTGGACGGCACCCCGATTGTATTAGCCACGGGCGGCGGCGCCTTTATTCCTGAAGACACGAGAGAAATTCTACTGGAAAATGCTTTAACCGTTTGGCTCAAGGGTGACTTCGAGACCATAATGGAACGTGTCAGCCGTAAAAACACCAGGCCATTATTACAAGTGGCCGATCCGGCTGCGCGTATGCGTGAGCTCATGGATGAACGTTATCCCATATATGCCAAGGCTGATATCACAGTTTCTATTGCCAAGGGTCCGCATATTCGGACAGTCAATAAAGTGATGAGACATGTTGAGCGGCACCTTAAAGCTCAGCGAACGAAACAAGCGCCAAAACGCTCAAACAACTCTCAATGCAAGAGCTCTGTAAAATGACCAGCGCTGATCGAAAGGTTTTAGTCGACCTTGGGAGCCGAAGTTACGATATTGTTATCGGTCAAGATGTTCTAACTGATATGGGGCGATATTTGGATCCAATCATTGGGCAAGGCCGTGTTCATGTCGTAACAGACGAGACGGTTTATGATCTGTACAAAGACCGCCTCTATACGATGGAAAGAGATATCGGCCTGACGGTTTTGCCTTCTGGCGAGAGTCAGAAAAGCTTCCCGACCCTGCAAACTGTATTAGATAATATGTTTGAGCAAGGGCTTGACCGTGCTGACACGCTCTTGGCTTTTGGCGGCGGAGTTATCGGCGATCTAACAGGCTTTGCGGCAAGCACATTTAAGCGCGGCTGTAAGTTCGTCCAAGTTCCCACGACTTTATTGGCGCAAGTGGATAGTTCAGTTGGCGGAAAGACAGCTATCAATGTAAAACAAGGCAAAAACCTAGTCGGCGCATTTTATCAGCCAAGTCTGGTATTGACTGATACGTCTGTTCTTAGCACGTTACCTGAGCGCGAACTTAAGGCGGGATATGCAGAAATCCTAAAATATGGCCTTCTGGGTAATCTTGATTTTTTTAATTGGCTGGAAGCCAATGGAAATGACGTTCTTGCTCTAGAGCCAAATGCCGTAGCTGAAGCTATTGCCGTTAGCTGTATGATGAAAGCCGTGATTGTTGCCGAAGACGAACAAGAGCGCGGACGAAGAGCTCTCCTAAATCTTGGTCATACATTTGGTCATGCTCTCGAGGCCGAGGCGGGATATAGCGGCGACCTACTCCACGGCGAGGCTGTTAGCGCAGGGATGCAAATGGCATTTGAGTTTTCTGCGAGCCAAGGATTGGTTAGCCGCGAAGCCGCTGAGAAGGTAGCAGGTCACCTCAAAGCAAAAAGCATGAAAACCCTTGCCGATGTAAAATCATTGCTAGGTGATACAGACGCCCTGATGCGGCACATGTCACAAGATAAAAAGAATGAAGCCGGTAAGCTCACATTTATTTTAGCGCGCGCCATTGGCGAAGCCTTTGTGCAAAAGGATACGCCGGCTGACAAAGTTCGCGAATATTTACAAACTCTGATATAGCCATTCTCATGATTGAAACTCTCAAAGACCCCACCGTTTTCCTGACGATTTTGGCTGTTATGGGATTACTGGTTATATCGGCTTTTTTCTCAGGCTCTGAAACGGCGCTGACCGCGGCGTCTCGAGCGCGAATTCACGCAGCAGAGCGTGATGGAAACAAAGCCGCGGGCATTGTTGCGCGGTTGCTCGAACAAAGAGAACGTCTCATAGGGTCTCTTTTGCTCGGCAATAATTTAGTCAATGTTGCGGCCTCGATTTTAATGGGGGGTGTCATGACAAAGTTGTTTGGGAGTGGATATTGGTCGCTGTTTTTTGCAACGATGACCATGACGGCCCTGATTTTAATTTTTGCTGAAGTCCTGCCAAAAACCTATGCGATAACCCAGCCTGACAAAGCGTCATTAAGCGTAGCGCGGCCAGTGAATATTATTGTCACTCTATTTGCGCCCATCGTTGCCTTGGTTCAGGTGATCGTTAATGGCGTTTTGAGGCTCTTTGGTGTCGATAGCGATTCTTCAGCGTGGACGGCTAAGGATGAAATTCGCGGGGCCGTGGATTTGCATCATAAAGAAGGCGGCGTTGAAAAAGGCGCGCGGGATCAAATTATCGGTGTGCTTGAGCTTAATGACCTGACCGTTGAAGAGGTCATGGTTCACCGTAAAAACATTGTCATGGTCGACGGCTCCCTGCCGCCTGAACAAATTTTAAAAGAAGTTCTCGCAAGTGGTCATAGCCGACTGCCAGTTTGGATGGATGATAAGGATAATGTCACAGGCGTTTTACATGCCAAGGATATGCTTAAGGCGTTATCGCGAACGGCGGGCGATGTTAGCAGCCTCAACATTAAACGCATTTGCCGCGATGCTTGGTTCGTGCCCGAAACCACATCTGTTGTGAAACAGCTCAGAGCCTTCCAGCATAAACGAGAGCATTTCGCCATTGTTGTCGATGAATATGGGGCGCTTATGGGCGTGATCACGCTAGAAGACATTCTCGAAGAAATCGTCGGTGATATTCAGGATGAATATGATGACGAGCTATCGGGCATGGAGCGTAACGCCGATGGATCCATAACAATTACTGGCGATATTCCGATCCGGGATTTAAATAGAGCTTTGGATTGGAAACTCCCCGATGATGAAGCCGTGACCATTGCAGGCCTCGTAATCCACGAAAGCCAAACCATACCGGACGAAAATCAAACCTTCGCCTATTACGGTTATCGGTTTGAAATTTTGGAACGTCAACGCAATCAAATTATGAAGTTGAAAATTTCAAAAACCCATGAGCCTGATCAGCGTAATGACTGAATCTGAGGACGAAGCCTTACAGCGTGTCATATCATTTGACAGCGATGATAACGCTGTAGGTTCAGGAGATTTTTTCTCCAAATTGATTTTTGGTCTTTGTTTGATTTTGACGCTCTGTGCCTTAGCCGCAAGTGCCTATGCATTTGCGGGGTTTGCGGAAAATGATACAGGCATTATGCATTTATTATCGGCGTTTGCGCTTTGTTTCGGCATTGGCGGATTGGTCTTTGTGCCTATGGGCCTAATTGCCAGCTATGCTAAACGCGCGATTAGAGTACCGCTTAGCCGCTTGCGGGCTGTGGTTGTCATTTTATTGGTACTGCCGTGGATTCCGTTTTGTTACTATCTATTGGCCTTAGGGGAGTTACCGAAAATAGCCGCAATTATAGGGATGATAAGCTCTCTTTTAGTCGCTTTATGGGCGGCGCGATTTCTGCGGTAACCTAAAAGTGAGAATCAATTGCAGTTGGTTTTCTTGCAAAAGTTAACAATTCCCCCTATGTTTTCAGTGTGCGTTCAGGGACGGGGCGCTAGAGTTAAACTATATCCTCGTAAAGGAGACATTGATGAAAGCTATGCGTCATCTCGTTCTTGCCGCGTCCGCGACTATTTTATTAGCGGCCTGCGCCACAACAACACCCTATCAAGCCGCGTCTAAACCTGGCGGTTTCGATGGTTATTCACAGACTATGCTGGATAATAAAACGGCCCGCGTTACATTTGGGGGCAACTCCCTGACCGACCGCGAGACAGTTGAAAACTATTTGCTCTACCGCGCCGCCGAAATGGCTGTCGAGAAAGGCTATGAGAATTTCACTCTGGCCAATCGTGACACAGAAAAGAACTCACGGGTTAGAGTTTCGCCGGGATTAAGCCATGGTTTTTATGATCCTTATTTCAGCTATTCGTTTTATCGGCCGCGTTATGGCTGGAGCGCCTATAACCGTTATAGCTATTTCCAAAGACCATTTGGTAGAAGCCGCGGCTGGGGCTTTATGGGTTATAACCAAGACCCGTTTTTCAACAATTACAATGTTCGTGAAACTACGAAATATCGTGCCAGCGCCGAAGTTATGTTTGGACATGGTAGCAGCGCGGGGGCGGATAACCGCTTTAACGCTCGCGAAATTCTGCAAAACTTAAGCCCCGTTATGGTTTTCCCGGAGCAAGATGGATAGGGCTAACTAACAGCTTATTTTGAAAACCCTGGCTTTGGTCAGGGTTTTTTCTTGGGCCACACTCAAAGTTGGAGTAGCTTCTATCTAGATCATAAGGGGCTATTGAATGAGTGAATTTAAAAACAAAACTATTTGGATAACCGGAGCTTCATCCGGGATTGGGGCCGCTCTTGCCCAAACCTTTTCAGCGGCGGGCGCCAATATTATTTTATCAGGCCGTCGTGTAGAGGCACTAAAAGCGGTTAAAGCAGAACTATCAACAGACAGCTTAATCCTACCTTTCGAAGTGACAAATTATGAGAACCTAGAAGCCCATGTCGAGACGGCTTGGGCGTGGAAAGGCCGGGTTGATATATTGATTAATAATGCCGGGATTAGCCAGCGCAGTCTGGCTATACATACCCACCCTCAAATTCACACTGATCTTATCAAGATTGACCTCATTGCGCCGATATGGCTAACCCAATTGCAACTGCCAAAAATGGTCGAAGCTGGCGGGGCGCATATTGTGGCGATCAGTTCAGTGGCCGGACGCATTGGCTCACCCTTGCGAACAGCTTATAGCGCCGCCAAGCACGGCCTGATCGGATATATGGACGCGCTTCGGACTGAGGTAGAGCTTCGTCACAATATCAAGGTTACAAATATCCTGCCGGGCTCTGTCGCAACGAATGTGTCCCGCAACGCTTTGACAAAAGATGGCTCAAAGCGCGGTAAATCAGATGACAATATCGAAAATGGTGATGATCCGATGGATTGCGCCGCCGCTATTTTAAAGGCGGTTTCGGATAATGTCCCCGAACTGATTTGCGCTGAGGGCATGGAGCTAGAACTTGCAAAAATGCGCCAAAGCGAGCCTGAAAAACTATTTGCAATGGCCGCGCAATTTGGCGCACAACTCGCGGATCAATATGAAGCGGGTGAAGACTAAATATATTCAGCCATGCGTGCATTTCACGTTTAATTCTTCATCGAATAAACTTGGCTATAATTGAGGTTTTTTGTTCAAACAGCGCTCTATTTATTGTACGATCTTACAATGAAATTCATTCTGACAGCTACAGAAGAGGCATTAGCAGACGCTTTTGAAATGCACTGCTCTGATCTGGACGAAGTGTCGATTCATCGAGGTTCAATTTTTGATGTCGAATGCGACGCAATGGTTAGTCCAGCCAATAGTTTTGGGTTTATGGATGGCGGTATAGATGCTTGGTACACATGGCGGTTTGGAGATATTGTTCAAGATAATGTTCGGATGGCAATTCTAAAATACTGGCATGGAGAATTACCAGTGGGCGCCGCTGAAGTTGTCGAAACTAGAGATAACGAAACCCCATATTTAATTGCTGCTCCAACGATGAGAGTGCCTATGTTTTTAGGTCCAGATACAATCAATCCATACTTAGCAATGCGGGCCGTAATAATGGTTCTTCGAGAAGGGGTCTTTCGGGACGGCGTTCAAAAAGGGGAGCGTATAAAAGACCACGTCAATACTATCGCCATGCCTGGATTGGGGACGGGTGTTGGCGCTGTCCCTTTCGGGACCGCAGCATTTCAAGTTAAAGAAGCTATTCGGTTACACCGAGACGGCAGGCATTTTCTGCCAAAGTCTTGGGCAGAGGCGAGTGAAACTCATCAATTATTGATGCAGGCTAAGCCTACAAAGCTGCAAGGTGCAAAACCTTTACAATAATGTCTTCGTTGGGTTTGAATTGTTCTCCCCCGCTAGCAAGGGAAGACGCGTTTCTCTCATCGGTTAAACCTTCACAATAATCCCTTCATTGGCGGGTATTTTACCATCACAGACGTCTTGATAGATTTCCGCGAGTCCGTCGACGCCATCGATTTTTTTGACCTTAAGCCAAGTATGGCTGGCCATAATGGATTTCATCATAAAGCCCATTGAGCGCTTTTGAAACTCAGCCGCTCCCCAATCTTTCATGCGTTTTTGGATATGGCCCGGCGCGAAGAACATTGAGGTGCGGTCGTCTTGACCCGCTGCGTCAGCAGGATTGAGGTCTTCCCAGTGGGTGAAGCCAACATTGATGCATTGCTTCATATTATCGCCGAGACGCGCACGAATCTGTCCCAGAATTTCCGCATTACCGGACATGTCGACAATCGCGGTGGGAACGTTTTTGATTTGATCAACCGCATCATAAGTCGTGGCATCATCGTAATATCCAAGACCATTGACAAATTCCAAATTACGAGCCGAGGTTATACCGGCTACTGAGGGTGCTTGATCATCACTGTGAAGCGCATAGGCAAGTCCAAGGCTGGTCTTGCTTGATGCGCTGACAATCAGGACTTGTTCCGCGCCAAACCAATCGGCATCAGACAGGCAATCATGTAGGCAAAATGATGTGATGTGCAGCGGGAATAACAGCATGCGCATATCATCCATGGCCGCATTGTAACCGGGCTCTCCGCTGACGCGGGAATAACGGTTATAGCCTGGCGGAAGCTGTGATCGGTGGTCTGCGCCTTCTATGAAGCTTGAGTCCGAGATTTTTACGGGTTTCATTTTAGTGTGGGTTGCAGGCGGGAAATATCCGAAGATGCGATCGCCGACGGGAATGCCGTCTGCTTTTGACTCAATGACATCGGCAAAGCCCCAGACCGGCAGTAATCCCCATCCGTCTGTGTTTGAAGCCTTAGGCGGAAAGAACTGCCAGTACCCCAACATATCGCCCGCTACACCGTAGGTGATGTTGTTGGAAGTGAAAGCAAAGCGGTCGATTTTCAGAGAAATTTCTCCGTCTGAGATTTCGGGGATATCTGTCTCGATGAGCTGAGTTTCGTGCAAGTCAGTTTTTCGGGATTGTAATTCTGTCATGGGAATACCTATTAAATTTGAGCGTTGAATTGCATAAGTTTAGCGACTGCGGGCATGGCATTATCGCGAAGTTTTTTGAGAATTGCCATTTTTTTGTCATCATCTTTGTCAACGGCGGCGACAACATGGCTAAACCCATCCAGACGATTGTTAAACAGCCATGTCTGCAGCTCCGGGTCTTGTGACCATATATATTGGTTCTTCATAAACGCCGATGTGAACTTTATATAATCTGTGTCTTTATTGGGCAGGGGCACCACGCCGCATATTTCGTTTTTCTTGCCATCATTATCATAGGCCGCTTCAACATGGGCGATAAAGGCTGCACTAAAAACCGGCTGATAAGAGCGCACCATTTGAGGCGTGATTAGATCGCCTTCGAAAATAGGCTTGGTCTCTTCATTTGATATGGCGCTGGCGGAGCAATCGACATGAAGGTGTTTCGGGCTTGTGGCAATCTCGCCGTTATCGAGAATGATTTTGTGGAGTCCCAGGTTTTGAACCCGGCCAAAGCGCACAATGTTTTTAATCTTGCGAAGTTCCTCAAGTTCCATTTCACTAATGGTTGCGCCGTGAAACATGGACGGCCTGACATTTGGATCGAGGCGCAGAAAATATCCGCAAGTCTCAAGGCGATCAAACATATCGGTTATTGTTTCGGCGCCCGCAATCGCTTCAAATTGATTGGCCTGCGCCCCAATCGTATCTTCGAAAAACTCCAGGGTTGGTTGGGTGTTTCTGCGGTTTAGGAGCCAGGCGTCCCGCGATATGACCCACTGGATTTTGTCAGGATCAACCTTGTGTTCTAAAAGCCATAGACAGGCATCGATTCCGGTTTTACCGCCGCCAATAACAATATAGCCCTCTGGCGGTTCCTTGATAAAGGGTAGATCGTTCAGCGGTCTAAAATTGACACCATCTTCGATCGAAAAATTTGGTGTGTGCGTTGAGGGAACGGATGTATTTAGAAACGTGCAGTCAATGGTCTTTTTATGGGCTGTCGACTGATAGGTTTTGCCTGTGATCGTGTGTTCGAACTGACCATCGCCCTTATAGTCGCATAGCGGAAAATATTGAACCCGCCCGGAAGGGAGAAATGTTTGGCGCATAACATTTTCAAAATAAGCACTGACTTCTGCACCTGTTGCGAGATCGTAAAGCCCTTGGTTCAGGCCGACTTCGTCTTTTAGTCCGCTGCTAAGCTCGCGAGAGGAAACGCCGTAATAGGCTGACGGTTGGTGCAGGGTCACAAATGGATAAGCCACATTCCAGTGCCCGCCCGGCTTGTGATGGCGGTCGATGATGGCGATGCTGGCATCTGTTTCTGATAAGATTACATCGGCGAAGGCCATGCCAACGGCGCCGCTACCGACGATGATATAATCCGCTTCAATTGTTTCGTGGGTCATAATGTTCTCTGCGTGTGAAATTTTCTATTGCATATAACGCTGTTATACCTCTATATATAACAGCGTTATAGTTTGTCAAGAAAGATTCTAAATGACCGTGATAGAGGCCGCACATACCAATAAGGGAAAAATTCTTGAGGCGGCCTCAGAGCTTTTCCTTCAAGGCGGTGTTTCTGCGCTCAGTGTTAGAGCTATTGCGGCAAAGGCGGGTGTTTCAACAATTGGCATTTATAGCCATTTTAAGGGCAAGGATGGCCTATTAGAGGCGCTCTATATAGAGGGTTTTGAAATGGTTTCCGCTGCGGTGGAGGTTGATGACCTGGGCGATTCTCGTGGTTCTGTCTTAGCCGCTTGTGGACGCTATCTTGACATCGCTGAAAACCATAAGGCGCACTACCAACTGATATTTGGTGAAGCTGGCGCGAGTTATCATCCATCAGAAGCAGCGCGCACAGCGAGCGCTATCGCTTTTGACCGGCTTGTATCGTTCACATCGATTATTTTACCATCTGACGCCAACCTTGAAGATAAACAAAAGAAGGCCCTAGAGGTCTGGGCGCTGATGCATGGCTTTGTCAGCCTGCGACATCACGCTGTTGCTGAAGCTTTGCCAGGTATAGATTGGCGGCCTCTAGTGTTGGGCGCCGTAGAGAGGTTTATCGAGGCCTAAATTACCCAATTCGCTCAACGACCTGCCGCAGTAACTCACCCCATGCATTTGGCCTGAACACAATAGCCACCACTAGCCCGGCGATAGCGCCGCCAAGATGGGCCCCGTGTGCGATAATGTTTCCCTCTCGTTTTGATAAAATAAAGCTGCCAATCATAAACAAAACCGCGAGCACGATCGCCCACATGGGAATAATAAAAAATAATAGAAGTGTGGCGAACGGGAAGAACAGGCAAAACGCAAGGATGATACCGGATGTCGCGCCGGACGCGCCGACGGCTCGGTAATTGGGCTTGTTTTTATTGGCGAAAAATTCCCATGCATTTCCGGCTAAGAGCGAAGCGACATACAGGATAATAAATCCGGGCGTTCCAAGAACCGTTTCTAAAATGCGCCCAAATTCATACAGGACAAACATATTAATGAAAAGATGAATCCCATTGACGTGCAAAAAAGCCGAGGAGACAAATCGCTCCCATTGCCCTTGTTCACGGATCGGCGCGATCCAGAAAACATTGCGTTCAAAAAAGTCTTTTTGTGTAAAGCCAATATAGCTGACAATGACGTTGACGATGATCAGGACGACGGTGGCCGGGGTGTTTAACAAGTTTTCCATTGGGGCTCCATTTCGAGCGGTTTAGCAGGACAAACAAGGGCTTCGCAAGCCGCCGCGACAATCTGACAAAAGAAAACCACTGTTTGCGACTAATTCTCACTTGCGCATAAAAAAAGAGTTAGCTATACGCTCATTTCGCAATTGAGAATAGTTCGCAAGAAGAGAAAAGTAAGTGTCTTATAAAAAAATATGTCTCCTGACTGGTTCCATTTTATCCTTATCCTTATCCTTATCCGCAACGTCTGCTTTTGCGAATGATCACAAAAATAGTCTTAATCAAATAGATGAGATTACAGTCGTTGGTAGCGTTCAGAATATTGACGATATTGCCGGCGCTGTGTCCTTCATTGGACAGGAAGAGCTTAAAAAGCAGAACTATAGCGATATTCACCGCGTCTTGCGCAATGTACCGGGTGTTAACGTACAAGAAGAAGATGGTTACGGCCTTCGTCCCAATATTGGACTTCGTGGTTCTGGCGCGGAGCGCTCCGGCAAAGTCGTGATTATGGAAGACGGCGTTTTAATGGCGCCCGCGCCATATGCATCACCTTCCGCGTATTATTTCCCGGTAACAGGCCGTATGAACGCGGTAGAAGTGACCAAAGGCCCCGCGACAACCAAATATGGTCCCAACACAACCGCTGGCGCAATCAACTTTTTCTCAACCCCAATTCCGACAGAAGAGGCGGCTGCACATGCTAACATTCTCGTCTCTGACTTAGGTCACAATAAAGTACATGCTTGGGCCGGCGGGCGTAAATCCTTGGGAGCTTTTGATGCTGGGTTTTTGGTGGAGACCTATCAAGATCATGCCGACGGATTTAAAACCGTTCCCAATGGTAATACAGGTTTTGACATTGAAGACTATGTTGCCAAATTTGGGCTATACTCCAATAACGGCGATCATAGCCTTGAGCTGAAGCTCGAGACCAAAGACGAGGTTTCCGACGAAACCTACTTAGGTCTCCTTCAAGAAGATTTCGATGTCGACCCTTATCAGCGCTATGCGGCCAGCCAAATTGACCAAATGAATAATGATCATCAAACCTATCAGGCCACGCATCGTATTTCGCTGGGCGAAAACTGGGGATTAACCACGATAGCCTACCGCACCGAGTTTGCCCGTAACTGGTATAAGCTTCATGACGGTGTCACAGAGGATAATGTCGATCTTTTAAAAGGGCTAGTCGATAGCGTTGCGGGAGAAGAGCTGCGAGTTCGGGCCAACAATCGTACCTATTACTCTAAGGGCATCCAGACAGCTCTTTCGGGATCAGTGAAGATGAAAGATATCACTCACAATCTTGTTGCCTCAGCGCGCTTTCATAAAGATAGCGTTGATCGTTTCCAGCATCAGGACGGATATCAAATGCAAAACAGGAACCTGGTTCGGACCATGGCGGCAGCGCCTGGGACACAAGCAAACCGCTTATCGTATGCTGATGCCATTGCTCTATATGTTGAGGACCGAATTGAGTGGGATAAGCTGAGCGTCACTTTAGGTGGACGTCTTGAAACTATCGATACGGACCAAACCCGCTGGAACGGAGCTGACCGCATTGATGCTGATATCAGCAGTGAACGTGACAACTCTTACTCTGAATTCTTGCCATCTATCGCAGCTATTTACGACATCGATGAAAGCCTTGCCGTATTTGGCGGCGTTCATAAAGGTTTTGCCGCCCCATCTGTCTCGTCTCGTGAAGGGACTGACCCAGAACGTTCTATCGTCTATGAAGCAGGTGTTCGTTACGGCGCCGATAGTGGTGTTAAGCTCGAAGTCATTGGCTATTTTAATGATTATTCAAATATGCTCGGCGACTGCACCAACTTCTCTCCGTGTAGCACAGGCGATGTCGGCGACAGCAATAATGGCGGTGATGTGAACGTTAAAGGTCTTGAAGTTACGGCCTCACATGAGTTTGCGACAGACGGTTCGCTGAGCTTCCCTGTTGGACTGACATATGCTTACACAGACGCTAAATTTAAGAACGACTTTAGCAGTGATTACGAGGCATGGGGTGATGTCCTTAGCGGCGATGAGCTGCCTTATGTTCCAGAACATCAATTGACGTTAAACCTAGGCGTCACCGGTAATAATTGGGGCGTTAACAGCCTGCTAAACACAGTTTCAAAAACCAGAAGTATTGCCGGGCAAGGCGATATTGCTGACGACGAGACTATTGATGGCCGCACGTTAGTGGACGCGAATGCTTACTATCAGCTCAGTGATTCTATTCGATTGACTGTAAAGGCCGAAAACCTGTTTGATGAAATTTACCGGGCCGCACGCCGTCCCTCTGGAATTCGCCCTGGTAAGCCCCGTGAGATCTTCGCTGGGATTAGTCTGGATTTCTAAAATCAAAAAAAAGTTCAGCTACCCCCTTCAAAGTTTGGTTGAATTATGTTTAAAGGCGCAGATCATACTTAATTCACTCATGAGGTAACCAATGTCAGGCTTTTCAGGCCATAATTTCAACGATCGTCTTAAATCTCAAAAAGAGGACAAGCTTGCTATGCTCAAGCGTGCCCAGGAAAGACAGATGGATCCGGAAATAAAAGCCAAGAAAATGGCAGAACGGGCTGAGCGCAATAAGCGTAAAGCCGAACGGGAAGCGCAGCGAGCTGAAGAGAAAAAAGCTGAGGCGGCACGCCTAGAGGCTGAGCGTATCGAAAACGAACGTAAAGCCGCGGTTGGAGCAGTCGCCGCCAAAAAAGCGCAAGAAGAACTGGTTAAGTCTCAAAAGGCTCGCCGGGATGCTAAATATGCGGCTCGTAAAGCCAAGCACCGTAGATAAAACGCCAAGACCTAATTATTATTAGGTCTTGCAAACTTCTTATACCGTCCGTTAAAAGCCGCCCTCTATTAGAAGAGAGGTCTTTATGTCCTATGACATGATTGAGTTTACCCGCGATGGGCACGTTGCGAAAATCCGTTTAAACCGGCCAAAGGCCTTAAACGCCCTGTGCAACAATATGATGAATGAGGTTATGCAGGCTCTATCAGAGCTTGAGTCTGATGATTCCATACACTGTGTTATCCTAACCGGATCAGATAAAGCATTCGCGGCAGGCGCGGATATTAAAGAGATGCAGGAAAACCAGTATCTTGATATCTATAAAAACGACCCGTTTGAAAAATATGCAGGCGCAATAGAGCGCTTTCGTAAACCGATTATTGCGGCCGTCTCTGGCTATGCTCTTGGTGGGGGCTGTGAAATAGCCATGATGTGCGATTTTATTATCGCAGCAGACAATGCAAAATTTGGCCAACCAGAAATTACTTTGGCTGTTATGCCGGGTATTGGCGGGACCCAGCGTCTTACCCGCGCTGTTGGTAAGGCTAAAGCGATGGATTTATGCCTGACGGGCCGCATGATGGGGGCTGAAGAGGCGGAGCGCGCAGGACTAGTATCGCGCATAGTCCCTCTAGATGAGCTACAGGATGTAGCTGAAGAGGCTGCACGCAAGATTGCCGCCCAAAGCCTACCCATTGCTATGATGACTAAGGAGACGATTAATGTCGCGTTTGAGACCACATTACAGCAAGGTATCAAGTTCGAACGCCGTCTTTTCCAATCCATGTTCACCACAGAAGACCAAAAAGAAGGCATGGCGGCTTTTGTAGAAAAACGTAAACCGCATTTTAAAAACAAGTAGAATAAATCAAGTAAGATAAATAGGGTGCTTGACGCCTGAGAAATCGGGCGCTATAGGGCGCGTTTACAGAATTAGATGGCTCTTTTAAGGATAAAAGAGCTAGTTTTTGAGGATAATATGGCAAATACATCATCAGCCAAAAAAGCCGTACGCGTTCAGGCTCGTAAGACTGCCGTTAACAAAGCGCGCAAGACTATGGTTCGCTCTCATTTGCGCAAAGTTGAAGACGCGATTACAGCTGGCAATAAAGATGACGCTCAAACAGCCGTTAAAGCTGCTGAGCCAGTTATGATGCGCGCTGTGACTAAAGGCGTGTTTAAGAAGAATACAGCATCTCGCAAAATCTCTCGTCTTAACAAGCGGGTTAAAACGATGAGTTAAGCGGTCGCTTACAGTAATAAAGAACAACCGGGTCTTTTAGATCCGGTTTTTTTGTGTTTGGTTTTATGTCTTGATCACCGGGTCAGCCGCATCCGAATTAAATGCCGGATGAACCCTGCTTTTTCATAAGCCCGGAGAGCTGGTAGATTGTCTTGATAGACCTCTAACTGGATTACACTTAAGTTTTGACTGTCAGCCCATTCAATGAGGGCATCCAAGATGCTTTTATTGATACCTTGTTTACGGTGCTCAGGCTTTACGTATAAAAACCCGATATGCGCGTGAAAGGCTTGGATACGAAAGTCGTCAGACTGTTTTTTAAGGACATAGCCTGATCCGACAATCTCGAGGCCTTTTTCGGCAATAATAACTTCAGCATCTTGGCTCTGAACAAGCTTTGCTAAATCATAATAGTGAATTTCACCAGGCTTTAGCGTTGGATCAAAAGGCCTTTCGGCCTCGATGATACCTTGCTCAAAACTCAGCAATACGTCCAGGTCTTTTAAGGAGGCTGGCCGGAGTTTAATCATCGGGATTAACCTAGTCCTCTTGCTGATAGCGTTTCATCGAGACGGTATAACCCAAATAAAGAGCGGCCCAGATCGCTAACAGACTAATAAATGATGCGAGTGCTTCCATTAATATCCTCCATGTTCCGGTAGAAAGATTTCGCGTTTACCGCCGGGACCAGATGGCCCGATCATGCCTTCGCGTTCCATTTGCTCAATCAGATTAGCAGCGCGGTTATAGCCGATCGATAGGCGGCGCTGGATATAGCTGGTTGAGGCTTTACGGTCTTTGGAAACAATTGCCACAGCTTGATCAAATAAAGAATTGGCTTCCCCACCTGTTGTGTCTCCGCTTATGGCTTCTTCAGGCTCAGCGGTGATATCTTCGAGATAGCTTGGTGACCCTTGAGCTTTAACAAAAGCTGCGATTTGTTCGACTTCGCCGTCCGATATAAATGGTCCGTGCAGTCTGCGCGGGCGCCCTGTACCCATATAGAGCATGTCGCCATTGCCCAGAAGCTGCTCGGCGCCTGTTTCACCTAAAATAGTACGGCTATCGATTGAGGAACCAACCCGGAAGGCTACGCGGGTCGGGAAGTTGGCTTTGATTGTGCCTGTAATGACATCAACGGATGGGCGCTGGGTTGCCATGATCAAATGAATACCGGCAGCTCGGGCCATTTGGGCAAGACGCTGAACAGTTCCTTCTATGTCTTTACCCGCGACCATCATCAAATCAGCCATTTCGTCAATGATGACGACAATGTATGGCATAAGCTCAAAATTTAATTCTTCGGTTTCGTAAGTCGGCTCGCCGCTTTCTTTGTCATAACCCGTCATGACGGTGCGGGTCATAACCTCGCCTCGTTCTTGGGCATCGGCGATTTTTTCATTATAGCCCGCCATGCTACGGACACCCATTTTGGCCATTTTGCGATAACGGTCTTCCATTTCGCGCACGGTCCATTTCAGGGCTACTACAGCCTTTTTAGGTTCGGTAACCACAGGGGCGAGCAAATGCGGCGCGCCGTCATAAACGGAAAGCTCAAGCATTTTAGGGTCGATCATGATGAACTTACACTGATCTGGTGTCAGTTTATACATCAGCGAGAGGATCATGGCGTTGATGCCAACTGACTTACCTGAACCCGTTGTACCCGCGACTAATAAATGGGGCATTTTTGAAAGGTCGGCAATAAAAGGCATTCCGCCGATATCTTCACCCATCAATAAGGGGAGCGCCGCCTCAGTATTTAGATAGGCGTCGCTGGCGAGCATAGTTTTGAGCCAGACGGTTTCACGGCGACGATTGGGAAGCTCAACGCCCATGGCGTTACGGCCTGGAACAACCGCGATACGAGCACTTTCGGCGCTCATATTCCGAGCAATATCAGCCGAAAGGTTTATGACGCGCTGGGATTTCACGCCCGGGGCAGGTTCAAATTCAAACAAAGTGACCACAGGACCAGGCCGAACCGCGCCCATTTCGCCTTTAATACCGTAGTCACCCATAACCCTATGAAGGTCTTCGGAGGCCCGGCGAAGCGCCATATCATCATGGGTGTTTTTACGCGGCGGCGGTGTCTTCAAAAGATCAATCCCTGGCAGGACAAAGTCAGAGCCTTCGGGAAAATGAAACTGAGGCTTTTTGACCTTGGTAACGCGCTTTCGTTTTTTGGGCGCGGAGCTTTTTTGAGCGGACGTGGGCTTTGTGGCAGGTTGTACGGAAGGCATGATGGAGGATGAGCGCGGCGCGGGCTCGTCAGGAATTCTGCGCAAGAGTGAGCCGATGGAGTCGCTTTGCTCGAGTTCGGCGCCGTAAGTTTTGGCGAAACGTTCTTTGATCCAACCTGCAAACCGATCAAACCAAACCCGTATCGTAGCCCAAACCATCAAAACCGCTTCCCAGATGTCCAAAATGTCTTTGCTGACAATCCCGACAAACCTGGCGAAACAAAAAGCTGCGATCAAAAAGGTGAAAAATGCCGCAATAAATCCTGAAACGGGAATGTTAAAATGATCTAACCCGCCTTTAAAGCTTAGGAAGATACCATCACCAAGCCAGCCCCCAAGCCCAGTTGCCATGGGCCAGCTTTGCGGAATAGGGAAGCCGGACAGTGCCGCGCTTCCAAAAATAATTGTGCCAATGGCGAGGCATAGATAGCCCCATTTCTCGGATTTTTTAACTGTTTTGCGTGGCCAAATGATACCTTTAACACCCGTGGTTAAAGATAAGAGGCCAGCAATTAGCGCGCCCCAACCCATAAATTGCATAAGAATATTAGCGAGACCTGCTCCGCCTTTGCCAAGAGCATTTTGGACAGAGCCGATACCAGCGGTATCACTTGTGGTATCAAAAGGGTTATAGGTCACAACCGAAGCCAGGACCGCAAAACCAAATCCAATAAGAGCCAGGGCGGTGATTGCGCGCTTAAATAGGCCCGGAGCCGTGTCCAAATCCTCCATCAGAGCATTGGCGTATTCCGTATCGTAATTAGCGCTCGCAGCTGGCGGCATGTGACCCTCATTCCATCGTTAGTTAATAGATAGTGAATGAGAGGGGTAAATTGCCGGTTAATGGATTGCTAAAATTACAGACTTTTCTGACAAGGGCTAGTCCGAGCTGCCAACCGCTTCTTCAACAGAATTAAAGCCGTCAGCTTTAAGCCGCTGCACTAGATCGTTGCGAATATCCATAACAAGCCCCGGGCCTTGATAAATCATGGCAGAATAAAGCTGAACCGCTTTGGCGCCGGCGCGGATTTTAGCATAGGCTTCTCCGCCGCTACTTATGCCGCCCACGCCGATAAGGTCAATCCGGCCATCAGCGGCTGCCGCGAACTCTTTGAGCATACGGGTGGACTTCTTGAATAGAGGCGCGCCGGATAGTCCGCCGCCTTCGCTTTTGTTGGAACTTTTCAAAGATTCCGGACGATCAATCGTCGTGTTTGAGACGATGATGGCGTTCATGCCGTAAGTCCGCGCTTGCTCGGTGATGCGCTCGACCTGTGCATGATCAAGATCAGGGGCGACCTTTAGGAATATCGGCGGTGAAGGTTGATCTCCGGTGAGTTTTGCGCGCGCTTCTTGAATGCGGCCGAGTAAATCATCCATGGCATCTGAGGCCTGCAAATCCCGAAGACCCGGCGTGTTGGGAGAGCTGATATTAATGGTGAAATAATCAGCAAGGCCCCAGAGCGCGGATAGGCCGGTGACGTAATCACCAACCCGGTCTGTGCTGTCTTTATTGGCGCCAAGGTTAGCGCCGACAATGCCTTGCTTGCCACTACGGTCTTCAAGCCGTTTTTTAAATGCGTTCAGACCGCCATTGTTAAAGCCCATCCGGTTTATCACAGCGCGGTCTTCGGGCAGGCGAAACAGGCGCGGCTTGGGATTACCAATTTGCGGCATGGGTGTCACCGTTCCGCATTCAACAAAACCAAAGCCAGAAACCAACATAGCATCCGGAACTTCTGCGTCTTTGTCAAAACCGGGCGCAAGACCGACAGGATTAGGCAGTAATAAGCCGCCGACATTTGTCGCAAGTATTGGGTCAGGTTTTTTAAGCGCGACAGGCCCAAGACCGGTTTTAAGCGCGTTAATCGTCGCGCGGTGGGCTGTTTCAGCCGGTAATGTCCGCATCAACTTCGTCGCTGTTTTATAAATAAAGCCCATGTCTAGTTCCTGTTAGGATGTTTAGTCCTGATAAAATTCGTCCGGAAACTCATATGTGCCATTGCCTGTCTCTTTCAAGGGCCAATGCCGTTTTATCTGTGAGCGCTTTAGGAGGCCATATTGATGGGGAAATAGAGATCCGTCACGCGCCGGTTCATATTTGAGGGTGTCTCCAAAATCTGATTCATCAAGCTCCACTAATACTAATGGGCCTTTGTGGTTGAAATGTAACCGCGCAGTTTCGATCACTTGGCCTGCGGTGGATAAGTGGACATAGCCATCCTTGAGGTCTAGTGGTGTTCCTAGGAAAACGTCTTCTGTTTCTAGCGTTTCCCATTCAGCGGATAAGAGTAATTTATAGACCGTTTTTTGCATAATTATTGATTAAATGGCATCCGGCCAAGTTTATCAGAGCCCAGACTGGAAATATAAAGAAAGCCGTCGCCAGGCGCATGGGCACCTGTCGTCAATGGATAGGCGCCGCTTGGATCCTGCCAGGTTTGTTTCACCTGCCCAGCGGCATCCATTTGAATGATAAATCCATAACCCACGGCTTTAGGCTTCATAAACTCCGGTAGGCGCCAGGCCAGTTTTCGCATGAAAGGGGAGGCTGACATATCATCCAGCATTTTAGCTCGTCTTGAAACTAGGCCGACAAAATAATCACCATTGGGGGCTTGGTTTATATTATCAGGAAAACCGGGGAGGTTATCGATGATGACTTTAGACTGACCTTTTTTAGGGCCTTTAACCCAGATGCGGTGAACGCGATATTCACCTGTTTCATTGACCAATATGCTTTTGCCTTTAGGACCCATGGCAACGCCGTTTGAAAAGGACAGATTATCCATGATCAGTGTGGTTTTTTGGGTTTTCGGATTATAGGCAAGAACTCGCCCTGTCCGCCCATGTTCCATAATTTCAAGCAGGCTTCCCTTCATGGTTTGTCCGGCTGCCTTAGCGCCGAAATTTACACTGGCATCAGAAAAATAGATGATCCCTTTGGGGTCAATATCAAGATCATCGGCATAAAGGATAGGTGATCCGTTAATATTATTGGTAAGGGTTGTGACAGTACCATCAGGTGTGACAGACAAGAGCCCTTCAAAGGCATCTGCGATGATTAGATTATTATCTGTATCAAATTCGAGCCCAAGAGGAACGCCGCCTGTATCAGCAAATGTGGTTACATCGCCGCTCGCTGCATTAATCTGACGAATGAGACCGTCTTGTGAGGATACAAATAGATAAAGCTCCCCGTCGATTTCGCGGCTGGCAACATCTTCCGGGCCGTGAATATCGCCAATATCGAGCAGCTCTAGATTTGCAAGCTTTGTGTTGGGGGCGAAGTCTCCGACATAGCCTTTATCTTCGGGCGCGTTCCAAGCTACGGGATCAAGAGGAACTGGCCAAAATAATAGATAAGCCGCCAGCAGTAGGACTGTGATTCCGAGAACTTTAAAAGCGCGTTTCATATACTTACCTTGTTGCTATTGCCTAAGCTTGATCAAGCCATTTACGATATTGCTTGGTTAGCTTGGCCTGCTTCATTTGTCCGCGGATAACGGCTATGAGCGGGCTTCGCTTGGCCTTTGGCATTCCGCCTTCACCCATTGTGTAAAGATTGGCTTTGGTCATGCCCATAGTGGCCAGAACTTTGAACGTTTTATTTTTGGATTTGACCTCTGGCAATCGTACGTCTGTATTTTGACCTGCTGCCCAGTCGCGCGCAATATACGGATTATAGCCATAGGCGCGGGCAATGCCGACAATTTCGACGGCGCCGCTTTCCATGGCCATTTCAGCTGTTTCGCGTTTGGTAATACCGCCGGTTACCATGAGCGGCATTTTGGCTATTTTTTCGATCTCTTTGGCAAATTCGATAAAGTAAATTTCCCGCAGCATAGTTGAGGAAGGATTATCTTCCTCCGCCGCACCGGCCATGGCCGCGCTTTCATAGGACCCGCCAGACAGTTCAACAAAATCGACGCTTTCTTTATTGAGCCATTTAACGACTTGTTTGGCGTCGTCGACATCAAACCCGCCGCGCTGGAAATCGGCTGAGTTGAGTTTGACTGCCAGTCCGAATTTCTTTCCGGTGCGTTCGCGCACGGCGCGCACGATCTCGAGCAGGAAGCGTGCACGGTTTTCTAGGCTGCCGCCCCATTCGTCCTCTCGCAAATTGGATAGAGGTGACAGAAATTGCGCCACAAGATAACCGTGAGCGGCGTGGATTTGTACACCGTCAAATCCGGCTGATTTTGCCGCTTCGGCCGTATCGGCAAAACGGGTGATCATGGCTTTGACTTCATCGGCTTTGAGGGCGCGGGCATCTGTGAACATTTTTGCAGCAGGCCAAAATAGATAAAATTGTTCCTCGACGCTCAAAGACCATGTGTGAAGCAAAGGTTTAGTATCACTGCCCGTATCAAAATAACCTGACTCACTCCAAAAATTTATATTCGACAAGGAAATAATTGCGGCGCCGACTGACTTACCAAATGCGGTCAGCCGTTCATTATCGAGTAGACCATAAGCAATAATCGCCGTTACCACGCAGACAGCCGCCAGAGTCGGGAATAGTCGCCTTATCCGGCGAGCAAAAAACCGACCAAACCTAACTTTTTCAAATTCTTCAATGTCTTTCAGGATCAGTCGGCTAACCAAAAATCCACTTATAACAAAAAAAATATCAACGCCTAGATAACCATCAGAAAAACCAGGTGTCTTAAAATGAAAAAACAAAACCGCCATAACGGCAAAGGCACGAAGACCATCAATATGGGGCCAGTATTTTGTTTGTAGTAGATTTGCCATGGATGCGGTTTAAATTAACTAAGTCTCGAGTCAATTCATGATCCAGAAATCATGCAAATTTAACAATAAGACTTTCATCATTGAACTGGCATCGAAGGTAACTTTTCTTTATAGTTTTGAAAAATTAGGAACTATATATGACCGATCTATTTTCACCTCTAAAACTCGCCTCAGGTAACACTTTAAAAAACCGGATATCCAAAGCTGCCATGGAAGAAAATATGGCTGAATATGGACAGGTTCCCGGCGCGGCTTTGATCAATCTCTATAGCCGCTGGGCCGAAGGCGCGCCCGGTCTTATCTTAACCGGCAATGTCATGGTAGCCCCAGATGCAATGACGGGTCCGGGCGGCGTCTATCTTGGCAAAAACACACTGGATGATGCAGCCACCCGCGAGCGGTTTGAAAAATGGGCCGCAGCTGGAAAATCTAGCGGGTCAACGTTCTA
>JABABK010000079.1:12100-12319 GCA_014238285.1 Hellea sp. | reverse complement strand
TATAGTGTGCAAGGGATTAATGCTACAGACGATACGGTAGCCGCTGTATCTGCCTCGGCTATAGGACACCCTGATTATGATCTATTTCCTGAAGTGGGCAATGGTGCAAATAGTAATTCTGTGTCAACTTCTGTCTCGAATGTATCGAACCAGATTGACAATCCCGGAAGTCCTGCACAAGCATTACCTGATCGAGATGGTGAAGTCACTGGGGTAGGA
>JABABK010000079.1:0-12090 GCA_014238285.1 Hellea sp. | reverse complement strand
CGCATGCTCAGGGGCTTTCGAATAGTCGCGATCTACCAGGAAGTAGTCCACAAGCTCAGGCGCGCGTAAACTATAGAAAGACCAATGGGATAAAGGCCAAAAACGGAATTGGCACTAGGATCAAAGATAAATAAAATGGGTGGCTCGAAAAACATATTCTTTCTTGGGATGTTTGTGAGCGCTGTAATTTTATTGTTACTGTGGATTTTACTCTTCTATTCTTCAACAACGGTTCTGAAAGAAAAAGGAGAATGTGTTTTCGACGTTTGCGTTGGTGATAGAGAGGGTATAATTGAAGAGTCGTTCTTTCAACTTGCTTTAATTACAAAGCCACATTTAGTTGATCAACAAAATTTAGGCCCAAGTTTGCGCATTTTATCTGCAAATAAATTTGAAATGCGACACGCCCTTATAGAAGGAAACTATGCCATTATGAAGACTAGGACTATTACAGTAAAAGACGTTTTTTTTGAAATCGAAGACAGTGTTGTCGTTCAAATAGTCGTTGAAATTAGAGGGCGAAATTATTTGTCTATTTAATATCAACACTTTAATATAAATTTTTCACTTTCCACTAACTCTGGTGTATAATCCATTTCGCAATTGCTTTTGGGATTATAGGGTTGGGTCGATGGTGGCGCTTCGCTCAGATATACAACCAACTAAATATTTATCCGCTTCACCTCACGTATTTTGACTTTATCACCTGTCCGGTCGTATAGTTTTGTTGTAGTAGCATTTGAGTGGTTTGCCATAATCCTCGCATCTTCTAATGATCCTCCTGCATTAAGATATGTTGTAATACCCGTCGCTCTAAGAGAATGGTTTCCGATGTCACGATGGACTTCCGCTGCCTTAGCCCTGCGCCGGATCATTCGCCAGGCGGCTGTACGGTCAAAGTGCCTCGAAGTTAAATGACCTCCTCTACCTGTTGAAGACGGGAAGAGGGGAGCCATTGGGTCCGTCAATTTACAGAATAGGATATACTCATCGAGATACCCTTCGAGAGTTGGGTGAACCGGCATTTCATGGCGCTTAGACCCTTTTTCCTCACCGACAATCCATCTTTGTCGACCTCGTAATTCGTAGTCCTTGACAGATAAGGAGAGGGCAGCCGATATCCGGAAAAACGAAAATACCATCACACTAATCAGCGCGCGATCACGGTGGTCGGCTTGCGTTATACGCGGGATACGATCTAATATCTGCCGCACTTGTTCTGGAACGATTACAGGCGTTTTCCCGGTTGTCGAAGACTGCTTCGGGAGTTTCACGGCTTTAGCAGGGTTCACCGAAATCAAACCATCAACGACGCAATGATCCAAAAACATGCGAACAGCAGAAAGGTAGAGCCTAGTGGTTGCGACTCCATACTCGTTCTCATTCATCCATAACAGGAACTCGCTTACATGTTTCGGTTCAATATCAATAAGATCAGTGATGTCATTTTGCTGCGTGTGTTGAAAGAATAGGCCAATACCGTTAGCGTAAGACACTTTAGTATTCTTATTGACAATCTGCGTCATGAATAATGAGTAACTCTCGTTAAGAGCCGTCTGATGAGGTAGAATGATCTCTGAGACCACTAATAAGTTTGTAGTCGACCCGACGGCTTGTTTTTCGAATGGTTTCAGGGTCAATTTAGGCTTCATGCAACATAACATGCATTATGTTGTATAATAAAAGGTGAAAGGGGACCGGCTGTTTGTTCCTATATTGTTCTTTATTTTGGCCATTTTTTTCGAAAATGTGTCCACTAGGCCTTGTAGGCAAGTGCATTCATTGGAAGTTAGCTTAAACGCTGGGGGGCGTCAGAGTTAATAAGAATCCTAAAGCTCCAAGTCCATGATTTCATTCAGACTCAAAAACCGAAACTGTCACTAATTGTGAGAATATCGATCGTTTTTTGTCATAATTTCTGAGAATTGGATTCTCATAATTAATGACAGAAATCATTATATGTTAATCTAATAATTGTAGTTTAGATTATGTTTCCGGTTTAGTTGCAAACATCGTGATCATTCTAACCGTCTTTAACCTGGGATACTTGACTTGGAATTTCATGATCCAGCACAAAAAAAGAAACAAGCAGAAAGGTCTCCGCTAATTTCAAGCGGTTTGGAATTCTAATAGGTAACTAAAGTGGTTTATTCTTTGTTGTTGATAATTGCAGTGATTTTCTTCTTTGCTTTAGGATACGGGTTTCATCGCACAAGCCTTAAATGGAAAAACCAAACCAATCTGGCGGAACAAAAAGCTAATATTCATGCTGAACAACTTGAGGCAACCGTTTCAGCATCGCTGGATGGAATAGTTGTTATTAGTATTGACGGTAAAATTCTTGAGTTCAGTGAAGCTGCGGAGCAAATATTTGGTTATCGGCGAAAAGATATAATGGGCAAAAATGTGGCCAATTTGATCATTCCTGAACGGTATAGAGAAGCTCATGCTAATGGATTGGCTAGGATACGCCAACCGGGTACACGCAAATCATCTCTACAAGTTTTAGGAAAACGCATAGAAATTGAAACAATACGGGCCGATGGTTCTGAATTCATGTCAGAAATGACTGTTTCACAGAGTACTAATGCGAACGGGGACATCCTCATTGCTTATATTCGCGATATCAGTGAAAAAAGGGCGGCAGAAACTGCGCTAAGAAAATCTAAAATAAAAGCGGAGGCTGCTAGTGAAGCTAAATCGAAATTCTTGGCTACTATGAGCCATGAACTCCGAACCCCGTTTAATGCTGTTCTGGGCATCTTAGATATAATGTCTGAAACAAACCTAAATCAGGACCAAAGAGACCTTTTAAAAACAGCGAAAGCATCATCAGTAGCTCTCTTACATTTAATGAATGAAGTTGTCGATTATGCCAAAATCACATCAGGTCAATTTCAACTAATCGAACGTCCATTTCAAGCCGGAGATATTTTAAAAGACGTCAAGTCTTTATTTGATCCCCTTGCGGCGGAAAAAAACATTCCGTTGACGATCAAGATTGAGGGTGATCCAGATATTGCTTTTATAGGTGATGCAGGACACCTTAAACAGATATTGATCAATTTCGTCAGTAACTCGGTCAAATTCACCAAAAAGGGCGAGATCATACTTTCTCTCAAAACGCACAAAATTGACAAGGACAAAACTGAGTTGTTTTATAGCGTACAAGATACCGGAATAGGTATTCCAAAGAAAAAACAAAAAGAAGTCTTCAAAGAATTTTATATGGTCGATGCTTCTGAAACTCGCGAGCATCAAGGCACCGGTTTGGGACTTACCATTTCAAAAAGACTCGTCAAATCCATGAACGGTCGAATTGGCGTGGACAGTGAAATCGGACAAGGATCATGTTTTTGGATTTCAATTCCGCTTGAAAAAACCGTATTTGAAAAAACCGCTCAAGTTATGGATTTCGACTCACAAGAAGTATTTGACAATATTAAAATTTTACTTGCTGAAGACAATAAAATCAATCAAATGGTGACCAAACGCGTCCTGAATAGTTTAAACGCAAATGTAACAATAGCCGAAAACGGACAGGAAGTTCTAGATATCCTTGACAAGCAACCAGTTGACGTCATCCTTATGGATATATCTATGCCCATTATGGATGGGTTACGGGCTACCCAATATATTCGGAACAGCAGTAAAAGTTACAAAAGTGTCCCCATTATCGCTTTAACAGCCATGGCTAATGCTAATGATGTAGAAAAATTTCGAGAAGCAGGCATGAACGCAATTTTGATAAAACCAGTCGATAAATCCACAATATATGAGACAATTATAAAACACGTCAATCATTTCCGCCAAATTGAAACTCAAAACACTTTTGCTGCAACAACACCGATTTTAAATGAATTGTTTGATGGAGTAACACACACAGAACTTCAGAAATTCAAAACCCAATTGCATGATGACCTCACCGAGGCATTGGTACTATTATCGAACGCCCTTCAAACAAATGACCGAATACAAGCTGGACGCGCAAGCCATGTCCTTAAAGGTTTAGCAACCACGTTTGGGTTTTCTGAACTTACAAAGATAGCCGAATTAACCAATTTAAATTGCAAGTCTGATAAAAACATTAAATGGAAAGTTCAGGGACAAAAAACTGAAACGATAGGACATAAGACTCTGAAAAATATTGATGTCGTATTTGATCAAGTAAAGGTCGCGACCGATTAGGAAACGACATGACGAAAACAACCCCTACACCAGATACCCTCATCATTGAAGACACATTGTCCATGGCCTTAACCTATCAACGCCACCTCAGCCGCGCGGGTATAGATGCTGAAATCACTCAAAAGGGTACTCATGCAATCTCCTTATTGGAAACAGGAGTATTCACTGTGGCACTTCTGGATCTTGAATTGCCAGATATGAACGGTCTCGAGATCATTAAAGCAATCCGAACTAAAAAACTTCCGGTGACATTCATCGTTGTGACGGCAAACGCATCGATCAATACAGCGATCAAAGCGATGAAAAAAGGAGCTTATGATTATCTGGTCAAACCCGTTGCAGCACAACGTCTGATAACCAGTGTTAAAAACGGCTTAGAGCGAACAAACCTGCACCAAACTGTTGAAGTTTTGAAGAAAGATCTTCCTAAAGCTACTGGAATAGATTTCATTGGCAGCTCACCAGCCATGTTGGCAGTATTCAAAATGATAGAAAGTATAGCGACGTCAAAGGCGCCGGTATTCATCACTGGTGAATCTGGAACGGGTAAGGAAAATTGCGCAAGAGTTATTCATAAAACTAGTCCACGCGCTACCAAGCCATTTGTTGCTATTAACTGTGCCGCTATCCCAGAAAACCTAATAGAGTCAGAAGTTTTTGGCCATGTAAAAGGCGCTTTCACTGGGGCTATTGAGACCCGCGAAGGCGCGGCCCGTAAAGCTCATGGAGGAACATTATTCCTTGATGAAATTTGCGAAATGGATATCGGTCTTCAAGCCAAAATTCTCCGATTTTTGCAAACAGGAAAAGTCAAATCGGTCGGTTGCGACAAAGCTGAAGATGTCGACGTCAGGATTCTTTGTGCCACAAATCGCAATCCCGTCATCGAAATGTCCGAGGGACGGTTTCGTGAAGACCTATTTTACCGACTTGATGTGCTATCAGTTCATTTACCTCCTATACGTGAACGAAAGAATGACGTCATTGAACTCGCTCACTATTTTATGAAACGATATGCTCAGGAAGAAGACAAAGGCTTCACAGATATTGATTCTGAAGCGCAACTCTTGATGAAACAACATAGCTGGCCAGGGAATATTCGTGAACTTCAAAATTTGATCCGTAAAATAATTGTCATTGACGAAGGGCCTTTAATAAAAGCCGAAATGATTGAAAAGCACCTGAAAAGGCGGCATAGGTCAGACAAGGGATATAAATTAATTGGGCTATCCAGTCCTAACGGTTTGCCTGGGCAGGCGCTGAGCGTTGATATAAACCGCCCTATGACTGAAATCGAAGAAGACATCATAAGTGCTGTTATTAATTCACAAAACGGCAGTGTGCCTAGAGCTTCTGAAATCTTGAAACTAAGCCCTTCAACTATTTATCGAAAACGCGAAATTTGGGGTGAGTTAAAAAAGTCCAGATAACGCCTCTATCCGCAATTTAAAAATTCTTGTTTGCATATTGCAAATCACATTTCGACTTAAACGGAGTGTTAACCAAATAAGATGTTGAAATTAAATTATAAATTATATTTTTGAATTGGCGTAATGTTTGCGTTGCCTATGCCACATAGCGAGGCAAACATGAAACATCTAGGCAAATACTTGGCCGTGCCAATCATTCTGACATTCACGGCGGAGGCCAATGCCAAATCATTCGATCTTGGTCCAATTAATGCCGATATACGGGCCAATATAGACCTGCAGGCGGCATCTATAAATGCGTCGGGGTTTGGAGCTAGCATCGAAACAAATATTGATTGGGCTGTCAGGGCAAAACTCGATTACGATTTGGGAGACAACGCAAAAGCGGGCATTGTTGTTAAACTGGATCAAGAGTTCGATAGTGGATCTGAATTTTCCATGCAACGAGATGGCATTAATCGTCGCCTATCATATGCTTTTATGAAAGGGAGTTGGGGAGACCTCTCAGTAGGACAGAAGCCCGGGCAGGCTGATTTATTATCGCTCCATGCTCCGCAGGTCGGAATTGGTCAAATAAGGGGTGATTTTTCGCGTTATGCAGGGCGTTCGGCGTTACTAAATGCTTATGACACGCAAAATGCTCTAAAATTGGATTATGTTTCGCCACGGCACAAACCACTGACAGTCGGGCTTTCATATGCACCGGAAATCAAGGATAGGCGAACAGGTGACATAAGACAAACAGACGCCATAGAGTTCGCAGCACAATCTCGAACTGCTTTAAGCGATCAATGGATATTAAAAACCAGTCTTGCTTATGTAACCGCCGATAGCGCCAATGAAAGGCGCCAGGACCTAAATTCGTATAGCATTGGAAGTGAATTGCAATATAACAAAAAATGGACGGTTTCGGGAGCTTACGTTTATCGTGGTAATAGCGATGCCAAAATTGGGCGTGACGAAACAGAACTAAATTTCGGTGCGAAATATCGACAAAAAAAATTGCGGTTGGCGCTTTCTGGCGCTCAACAAAAAACAAGGTTCAGCAATAAAAAAATACTAGGAATAGGCGGCGAATATAAAATTCGTAAAAATGTTAGGTTTAGGGTTAGTGGAACAGTTTTTATACAACACTCCAATCAAAAACCATCTGAAGAGGGTACGGTCCTAATCACAGATGTTCGCTTGTCGTATTAGGGTGTGAAGATGAAAGTTTTTCGAGAACGCCCTGACCAACGACAAAACCACAGAGTAACCGCGCCGTTATTTTTAATCTATCAAAATGAAACCTACCGCGTAGAAAACTGGAGCCTCGGTGGCATCAAGGTAATGGCACCGGAATGTCAAATGCCCGTAATCGGTGACGAAATTCTGATTGATATTTCAATACCATTTCAAGGATTCAATATTTGTTTTCCAGCGACCTTAAAGGTAGTTCGAACAAATCCAGTTGAAAGAATGTTTGCCGGAAAATTCATGTCTTTAGGCGAACGCGAGCGGGACCTTATGGAGCTCTTTATCGAAGATCTGATACGTGGAAACATGTCAGATGCTCGCGATACTATTCAACGAATTGATGTCCCCGTAACCCCTATTTCAACTAAGCCGGATGTTGATCCCGGCGTTCAAGTCCCAATACGAAGATGGTCACGCAAAACAGTATTTATGACCGCGTTCTATGTCATAGCTGGTCTATTTATTTTTGGATACCTCGCGCTTCTAGTATATACAAATTTTGTAAGGTTGGAAATTCGATCTGCTATTGTATCGAGACCCGTTATCGTCGCAAAAGCATTGGCCGATGGACGTGTCCAATCCTACCATTTCAATGCGGGTGATGTCGTTGAACAAGGTGATTTAATTGCTGAGCTGTCAGTGCCAGATGTCCAGAATGGTATTAACGAAGCAAAAATCGATGTCATGCGTTACGAAGGTTCATTGTCACGGGCAAAGAAAGCCTTAGGTAATGCCAAGCGGTTTAAACTCACCGAAAACCAGATTGAAAAACTTCGCTTAGAGGTTTCCAAACAAGAAGCCGAGTTAGAGGCGTCAACCATGCATCAAGAAATGATGGAGGCCTCAATCGCAGATCACTATATCCGCGCGCCTTTTGATGCCAGAATAGTGGAACTTAGAAAACCGGCTGGCTCAACAATAATTTACAAAGAACCGATATTGATTTTGGAACGTCTTGGAGCTCCAACAATTGAAGCCTACTTGACCCAAGAACAAGTGATGAAAATTGCCCTGAATGATTACGCAAGTTTTTATATTCCATCTTTGAAAATTAAAGCGCAAGCAAGAATCGTTTCTGTGAATAGAACCTCAAACAATCTGGATGAAGACGCTAGTCGTTATTTTTGGCAAGATCAGAATGCCAAAACGGCTTTGGTAAAGCTTGAAGTGTTGTTTCCCGATTCAACTGTAAACTGGCCCGCAGGATTACCAGCGACTGTTCTCTTTAAAAGGCATAAAGACAACACGCCCTTGTTATTGGGGGGCAAGTCGTGACGCTAAAAATCAAGGTTGACGATCCAACACATTGGCCAAACGGACTTGAAAAATGGACACCAATTTTCTTGCTACATCTTGGACTGTATGTATCCATTTGCGTTATACTTCTGCTTAGTATTCCCAACAGTTTTTGGGACAATGAATTTCATACGGTTGCCTTAGTCCTGGGGGGACTTGGAGTTTGGCGATATAGTTGGTGGTTTACCCATGCAATACGCGCCAGCATTTATGGCAAGTTCATTTATCCTCGAATGCGCCGAGAAGCGGATCAAATTTGGAAGTCAGGTTGGCGACCGAAGCATCTTCATTTCATGATGACCACCTATAAAGAGCATGTCGACATTACTCAGAAAGTGGTCAGGTCTATTATACAATCTGTTCGAAACGCTGATGTACCAGCGACTATTTGGTTAGGGTCCAACATTAGATTTGATGAAGACGTCGTAATTCGTTTGCTTAAACTTGAAGCAAGGGATCTGGATTTAAACCTTCGCATTATTCGTCAAAATGTTTCAGGAAAACGAGCGGCGATTGGATTGGTTCTAAGAGCAATGTCACGATTGCCAGTACAAGATGATGACCTCATCACATTCATGGACGGCGATTTTATTATTGCTCCAGGAGCCATAGAAAAATGTATGACTCTTTTTAAACTTAGGCCTTCACTACAAGCTTGCACAACAGATGAAGAAGTCATTTGCATTGGTCCAAAATGGATTAGTACATGGCTAGAGATGCGTTTTGCGCAGCGCAGGCTCGCCATGCAATCGCACTCACTCTCTAATCGCGTTCTAACACTAACGGGACGCATGTCGGTTTTTCGCGCTAAACATCTATTAAAACTAGAATTCATTCGAACGCTTGAAGCCGATCATCTGACCCATTGGTTATGGGGAAATTTTAGATTTTTATCCGGTGACGATAAGAGCACATGGTATTACTTACTTAGTCAAAATGCCGAAATGTTATATGTCCCTGACGCTCTTGGATATACAGTTGAGATAATCGAAGGTTCTGGGCTTGACCGAATGGTTCAAAACTTTCGGCGTTGGTCTGGCAATATGCTTAGAAACGGTTTGAGAGCCATTCAACTTGGCCCGAATAGAATGCCCTTTTTTATCTGGTGGTGCCTGATTGATCAACGACTTTCAATGTGGACCATGCTTGTAAGCCCAATGCTCGCTTTACTATCGACATTTATTTACGGAACATCGTTCCTTGTGGCCTATATATTATTTATTGCGGTCAGCCGTTTAGCGTTGTCGATGTTTTTGTTTTTCTATGCTCGGCGAGTAACGTTAGCCTATCCAGCAATATTATACTTTAACCAGCTCATTAATGCGTCTGTAAAAGTTTATTGTATTTGGCGACTTTCGAAGCAGCGCTGGAGTAATAGGGGAAACCAAACTGCTGGAATGGATGATCGAAGTGCATTAGAAATTTTCCGTAACACTATGGCGTTTTACTGTACGACTTTTTCAATCGCCTGTTTGGCTCTCATGACGATAATTTATGCAGGCCTGTTTGATTTACCTAATTTGAATTCGCTCAAAGTTTTGTAGTTTCGCATATTAAAAACATGATTTGCACACTGAAAATCAAACGGAGATTTTACGACCTGTTAATCACTTAAGTAACTGATTTTACTAAATATATTAAAACATCCATCTGGCTCACTCCTTGCAAAATTATACAAAGCATTGGAGTATGTTATGACGAAGAAAAATTTATTACTGACAATAGGTAGTGTTACCTGGGGAACTCTGGGCTTCGTTTTTACTCTTGGCTTAATTCATCATCGCACACCAGGGTTTTCACCGAAAAGCCCCGATCATATTACTCGCACAACATCAGCCTTTAAGGCTTTGCCGCCTAATGGTGCCGATGTTGTCGTAATTGGTACCAGTCATCTTTATCGTGGATTTGACCCATTGCGATTTGAGCAGAAAACTGGCCTTAGCGCATATAATCTATCCTTCAATGGCATGAGCGCGCCGGAAATGGCTCACATCGCAAATCTTGTGGCAGGTGTATCTAAGAGCAAGAATGTGAAATATGTTGTTTTGGAAGGTCGAGGCTTATCACTTCCGGACGATAAAAACCTGTCATCGGTAAGAGTCATTCATGCTTCAAGAATAGAAGATTGGGATAAATACAAAGCCATTTCTTTATCAGCTAAGGACTATAAATATTGGAAGCCACGCTTGCTTGCAACATTCGGAATCTCAAGGCTACAGAATTATGCATTCGGACAAGGGCCCGAAGATTATGTTTCTACTATAGAGAATGGTGAATTAAGGCGACGGTCCTTAAAAGCCCAGGGGAAAGTTCTTAACGGGTCTAGTCCTCTTAAGAAAGCTGTCCGTGACGCCAAGGCTAACCTACTGGTCGTAAAGAACAAGGGCTATGGATATCAGGAAGGTCAGATAAAGCCCTCGGCGTTAGCCGAGATGTCGTTGAAATATTCCAAGATTTCCAAATGGGAGGCGACTAAGGTTAAACTTTCGAGCGATGAAAAATCACATTATCGAAAGATGGTGAACCGGTTGAAGTCCGAAGGTGTAAAAACGCATATTGTGCTGCCGCCGACAATCTCGCCCGAATGGATGCGCAGCCATGATAAGTTTGTTGCCGGAGATCTAAAACTTCCAACACATGATCTCCGTATCCACCAAAATCCACAAGCCTTTGTAAATTTGGATGTTTGGTCCGACCATGGGCATTTAAATCACAAAGGCGCGGCCATATTTACGGATTTATTGGCCAACAATTTTTTGAAGTGGAACAATCCATCGGTTAAACCAAAATCAGTGCTCGCAACTTTGGTCGTTAATCAAGACAAGTTGCCTGATTGCGAGGTGAACTAGCTATGATTTTCACCCAACCCATATATTTCGTGTTTTTCGGAACTGTATTTACCCTCTATTGGTTGATTAATCGCCATGAGCTTCGCAAAATAATATTATTATGCAGCAGTCTATTCTTTTATGCTTGGTGGGATGTTCGGTTTCTGGTCTTGATCATATTTGTTATTGGAACAACTTATGGTGCCGCCCAATATATGAGGGCTACTAAGGATCAAAGAAAACGTAAAACAGCAGCAAGTCTATCAATTTTTGCCGCCCTCGGGGTTTTGGCCATATTTAAGTATTTTAATTTTTTTATGGGCAGCCTCGGATCGATTTTGAACTTAGCGGGTCAAGATAGTTTGTCTGTAACCTTGAAAATACTTTTGCCCGTCGGAATTAGTTTTTATACCTTTCAAGCTATTTCCTACACGGTCGATGTTTATAAAAATAAGCTTTCTTCGGATGTTCCTCTTTTAGATTACGCAACATATGTTGCCTTTTTCCCGCAATTAGTTGCAGGACCAATCGTAAGGGCACAGACATTTTTGCCGCAGATTGCTAGACCTCGCTCTTTTAACTGGAATATGCTCCGGCCATATATTTTCATGTTTATGATTGGTTATTTCAAGAAAGCCTGTCTTGCCGATAATATAGCAATTATAATTGATCCCGTTTATGCCAATCCGGAGTTCTATAGTACGGCAACCCTTTATCTAACGGCGTTCCTGTATTCCGTTCAAATTTATTGTGATTTTTCTGGTTATACTGACATGGCAATCGCGTCAGCGGGCCTCTTAGGTTTTCGCTTAAGACTAAATTTCATGTTCCCGTATTTTTCTCAAAGCATTCAGCTCTTTTGGCGACGCTGGCATATTTCATTGTCTTCCTGGCTACGTGATTATCTATATATTGGATTAGGTGGCAATCGTGGCGGTAAAACAAAAATGTACCGTAATCTTATGCTTACAATGGTTCTAGGTGGATTGTGGCATGGGGCAGGGTGGAACTTTATTATTTGGGGTTTCTTCCACGGAGCAGCCTTGATTTTGACCCGATTTATAAAACTAGAAAATATCATGCCTATTCCAACCAGTATCCGCGCTGGCATT
>JABABK010000078.1 GCA_014238285.1 Hellea sp. | reverse complement strand
CGGGCTCGATTAACAGCAGAATTTCCTGATTTGCTCGTGCTGGAGGCTGAAACCAAGCCCTCAACCACTTCAATGCCCTCAATATCGACATCCAAATCAAGATTAGTGGCTTCGGCTTGATTGGTTGCAGGCTGGGTAAATGGCAACACATTATCATCGTGCGCCCCAGTCCTATTAAAGCCCTTAGAATAGCCTGGCAAGAAGAGCTGCTCTCCAGCACCGCCCGGTCCAGGATTACGCTCGGCTTCGCCTTGTCCTAATTGGTCAGGCGTGGATTCGTTTGGATTGATATGGGCGAGGTCATTCCAGCCCAGATAAGAGATACCTAGCTCTCGGAATAGGTAATCCAGAATTGAATTGGCGAATTTTATGCGATCATTCCCTATGACAGGTCCCGAAGGTTCAAACCGCGTAAAGACATAAGCCTCAACAAATTCCTCCAGCGGCACCCCATATTGAAGCCCAATAGAAATCGCGATGGCAAAGTTATTCATGAGCGAGCGAAAGGCTGCGCCCTCTTTGTGCATATCAATAAAAATTTCGCCCAAACGACCGCTTTCAAATTCACCTGTGTGTAGATAAACTTTGTGGCCGCCAATGCTTGCCTTTTGGATATAGCCTGTCCGCCTGTCCGGCAAACGCTCGCGTTCAACAGGTTTTTCAACAATCCGTTCAATAACTTTTTCAACGATGCGTTCTGCCGTTTTAGCTGCCTTTTGTGCAGTTGGTTTCTCAATAGCATCTTCCAGTACGTCTAAATCTTCATCTCCGAAGACAGCACTATTGAGAGGTTGGGACAACTTTGAACCGTCACGGTAGAGCGCGATGGATTTCAATCCCGTTTTCCATGCTAGTTCATAAATGTCTTGGCAATCCAAAATCTTTGCTGCCGCTGGCATGTTTACCGTTTTCGAAATAGCACCGGATATAAAAGGCTGTGAAGCCGCCATCATTAGGACATGAGACTCGGCTGAAAGAGATCGCGTCCCCGTTCGCCCGCAAGGTGTCGCGCAATCAAATACGGCTAAATGTCTCTCGTCTAAATGAGGCGCACCCTCAACAGTCATGGCCCCGGCGCAATAGACATTAGCTTTTTCGATGTCATCTTCCGAGAACCCCATCAACGGTAATAAATCGTGCCCCTGTTTCTGGAGCTGCTCATCGTTTAAGCCTAAACCATCCTTGCAAAAATCCAAATCAAGGACAGAACTTGAAAAAGCATAGCGAATATCAAAGGCATCTTTGAGAGCCTCTTCTACTTTCCCAACTTCATAATCACTAAGTCCTCGTTCTTTGAGCTCTTTATGATTAATCGCAGGCGACCCTTTTAGAGTTCCGCGTCCGAGGGCGTGCTCTATAATTTCTTCAATCTGGTTTTGTTTATATCCCAGCGTTTTAAGGGCTGTCGGAACCGCTTGATTGATAATTTTGAAATGACCACCGCCTGCTAGAGACTTAAACTTCACCAAAGCAAAATCAGGCTCGATCCCTGTCGTATCGCAGTCCATCAACAAGCCAATGGTTCCTGTCGGCGCTACGACGCTGACCTGAGCATTTCTAAAGCCGTGTTCTGTGCCGTTTTTTTCTGCGAGCTTCCAGTAATGAATGGCCCGGTCAACAAGGCCATCATAAGGACAAGTCTTTTTGTCGAGCCCCATAGGGCGGTAGGATAGCTTGTTATAGGTTTTGCGATTTTCTGCAGCCCGGCGATGGTTTTGGATAACCCGCATCATAGGCTTGGCGTTTTCCCCATGCTTTGGAAATGCGCCCATAATCTTGGCCATCTCGGCGGATACTTCATAAGCAACGCCAGACATGAGCGCCGTAATAGCCCCGCAAGCGGCTCGGCCCTTGTCAGAATTATAGGCAATACCGGATGACATCAACAACCCGCCAATATTGGCAAACCCGAGTCCAAGCGTTCGGAACTCATAAGACCTTTGGGCGATAGCAGCAGATGGGAACTGCGCCATCATCACGGAAATTTCTAAAACGATGGTCCAGAGACGACACGCATGCTCAAATTTATCCGTATCAAATTTACCTGCATGGGTTCTAAATTTAATCAAATTTAGGGAGGCAAGATTACAGGCGGTATCATCCAAAAACATATATTCAGAGCAAGGATTAGACGCCCGGATATCGCCAGACTTTGAGCATGTATTCCAGCTATTAATCGTGTCGTGGAACTGTACGCCCGGATCGGCGCTAGCCCAAGCGGCTCTCGAAACTTTCTCCCATAGGCCGCGAGCAGAAACTTGCTTAGCGACAGCGCCATCGCTACGGCGTATGAGATCCCAGCTTTCATCCTTTTTGCAGGCCTTTAGGAACTCATCCGTAACACGGATAGAATTATTGGCATTTTGTCCTGAAACTGTGGCGTAGGCTTCGCTATTCCAGTCCGCGGTTAGTTCCGAGATTTCAATCCGCTCTATGCCCTGTTTGGCCAGAGCTAAACCACGTTCCATGATACCGCCTGGGACGCCATCACGTCTGGCTTTTTGCATAGCGCGTTTGAGCGCAACGTTTTTAACGGGATCAAAACAGTCCTGATCAGCGCCGGAGCAATTAATCGCGGCATCCATTATGGCATCAAGATGTTTCTTGAGAACTTTTGTGCCCGCCACAAGCGCGGCGACTTTGACTTCTTCTTCCGTCTTCCAATCGATAAAGGATTCAATATCGGGATGATCAATATCGACGATCACCATTTTGGCAGCACGGCGCGTTGTACCCCCAGATTTAATAGCGCCCGCAGATACATCTCCGACTTTGAGGAAACTCATCAGGCCAGAGGATTCTCCGCCCCCGGATAGTTTTTCGCCTTTGGCTCTTAGTTTAGAAAAATTTGATCCCGTGCCTGAGCCATATTTAAATAGGCGCGCTTCACGCAGCCAAAGATCCATAATCCCGTCTTGGCCCAGAAGATTATCTTCAACAGATTGAATGAAACAGGCATGTGGTTGTGGCCGCTCATAGGCATTTTCTGATCGCGCGACTTCACCGGTTAGGTGATTCACATAATAATGACCCTGAGCTGTTCCCGTAAGGCCATACGCCCAGTGAAGCCCCGTATTAAACCACTGCGGAGAATTCGGCGCAGACATTTGCGTCGCCAGCATATATCTGATTTCATCGTAAAAGGCCCGCGCATCTTCTTCGGCATTAAAATAACCACCCTTCCAGCCCCAATAGGTCCAGCAGCCAGCCAGTCTATTGAATAGGTTTCGGGCATCATTTTCGCCTTGAGTATCAGTCCCAACGGCCTCGCGGCGCTGAAGCCATGATGGGACGTCATCTTCTTTGACCCGCTTTGTTTTGACAGGAACACCCGCCTTACGGAAATATTTGCGCGCTAAAATATCGCAAGCGACCTGAGAAAAGCCTTCCGGCGCTGTAAAATCCCCGCTCGAAGACATAATCGTCCCGTCAACGCGCCTCAATGTACTTGAAACGGTCTTAAAAGAGATATCGGCGTAAGGACCGTCCCCTTCACGGGTAAATTTGCGTGTAATTTGCATAAAGTCAGCTTCCGATTCTCAAGATAAGCTCTTACGGCGGCAACAGCAAGCCATCCACTGATGAAAATGACAATTTGGTAAATGAACAAGAGTTAAAAAACTCGTTAACTTCTTTTAAGAACGAATCGGCTATAAGAGACTCATTATGTTGAACTATATCGTCATACCTGGAGCGATTTTCGGCGTGTTACTTATGGTCATGGTTTTTGCCCTGGATCATAAATCGTCTAACACTTCTTAAGTTGTTCAACATCATCGATGGGCGCGTCGCTGGTCTTTAGCAGATCAGACTATGATAGATTCGAATCCGGTTTTTAGCTTGAATTTTCCATTGTGTCTGTGAATTCAAAGGCTTAAGCCCAATGTATGACTAATACAAATCCTCTCTTCAAACCTTTTAGCTGCAAAAATTTAAACCTTAGCAACCGGATCGTCATGGCGCCCATGACAAGAGAACATTCGCCTGGCGGTGTTCCTGGCCAAGACGTGGCGGATTACTATGCCAGACGCGCTGACGCCGATGTCGGCCTGATTGTCACCGAGGGCACAACTATTGACCGCGGCGGCGCCTCAAACGACCCGAATGTCCCCAATTTTCATGCCGCAGACGCCCTAGCAGGCTGGAAAAACGTCGTCGAGAACGTTCACGCAGCTGGTGGCAAGATCGCGCCGCAGCTCTGGCACCAAGGTATGATGCGCCGTAGCGGAACCGGGCCCAGCCCTGATGCGCCGTCGGATAGTCCGTCAGGTATTACCCACAAGGGCAAGCAAATCATGCCGGAACCAAGCGAATCCGAAGTGGCCGATATGATTTCTTCATTTGCGCGAGCCGCAAAACACGCCAAAGATATTGGCTTTGATACGGTCGAAATCCACGGCGCTCACGGCTATCTTGTTGATCAGTTCTTCTGGGAAGGCATGAATATTCGTAGCGATAAATATGGCGGATCAATGGAGAATCGCGCTCGCTTTGGCGCGGACATCATCCGAGAAACAAGAGACGCCGTTGGCGATGACATGCCTATTATTCTGCGTTGGTCGCAATGGAAACAGCAAAGCTATAACAGCCGCCTGGCACAAACACCTCAAGAACTTGAAAAATTCTTAGGCATATTGGTCGATGCTGGTGTTGATATCTTTCACTGCTCAACCCGCCGATTCTGGGAACCGGAATTTGACGGTTCCGAGCTTAATCTTGCCGGATGGGTGAAAAAACTTACGGGCTGCGCCACAATAACTGTCGGGTCCGTTGGACTAGCCACTGACTTCATCAACACGCTAGTCAAGCAAGAAGATGCTGAGCGGCGGTCACTCGATGATATATATGAGCGCTTGGAGCGAGGTGAATTTGATCTCGTCGCGGTTGGACGGGCTCTATTGCAAGATCCTCACTGGGCACAGAAAGTCAAAGAAGGCCGTATGGATGAGCTTATGAATTATGAACCGTCGGCTCGGTCAGTCTATTACTAAATCCGTCATTACCGGGCTTGTCCCGGTAATCCACTACTCGTTTGTTAGAACAATTCTGTAGCGAGCCTTACCTGATTTCAAACGCGCTATAGCATCATTAATATCGGGCATTTTGAAATACTCGACCTGAGGCGCAATATTATGGCGCGCGCAAAACTCTAGCATTTTCTTCATGGTTGACGGCGATCCTGTATCTGATCCGCCGACACGCTTTTGTCCCATAACAAGACCCATAGACGGTATCGGCATAGGCTCTGTAATCATGCCGACCTGAACAAGCCTGCCTCTGGGCGCCAGCGCGGAAAGATAATTACGCCAAGGCAGGTTCACATTGACCGTAGAGATTACCATATCAAAATTACCTCTGAGGGCCTTGATGGCGTCCTTATCGCGCGAATTTACCACGTGATGCGCGCCGAGCTTTTTAAGCTCATTCGTCTTATCCATTGAACTTGTAAATGCGGTGACCTCACAGCCCCAAGCTTTGGCAAATTGCAAAGCCAAATGCCCTAGCCCGCCAATCCCTATGACGGCAACACGGTCAGTGGGCAGGATGCCATAGTCAATAAAGGGCGTGAACACAGTTATGCCGCCGCAAAATAATGGCCCGGCGGATTTAGCATCAAGACCATCCGGCAGAGGAAAGGCCCAAAGCGCCTGCACTCTGACCTTATCGGCAAAGCCGCCATGGCGACCAATAATCGTTGGGCCAGCCCTATGGCAATGGTGCTGACTACCACCAACACAAGGCGCGCAGGTTTGACAGCTGGCTGATATCCAACCGCCGCCAACGATCTGGCCTTGCTTTAAATGTTTAACCTGGCTGCCAACTGCCGACACGCGTCCGACAACTTCATGGCCGCCAACTAAAGGATAACGTGAGAACCCCCACTCATTATCAATCATGGAGAGATCAGAGTGACATAGCCCGCATGCCATCACGTCGATCTCTACATAATCATCAGGTAAAGGCCCCGGATCATATTCAAAAACCTCTAAGGGTTTAGAAGCTTCTGTGGCGGCATAGGTACGGATCATGGTCATTGGGAAAGACTATGAACTTATCTAGTTGCGCGCAATCACTATTCCTCCATATCGGACGCATCAAAGGTAAAAAGCTCCTCAATCGGTTCGCCCAAGACGTAGCCTATACGAAAGGCCAGCTCTAGAGACGGCGCGTATTTTTCGGCCTCGATAGAGATAATCGTCTGGCGCGTCGCCCCTACCCGTCTGGCGAGTTCTACCTGAGTGAGATCAGTGCGCGCCAAACGGATACGCTTGATATGGTTGGTGATTTTCGTTTTCTTACCGCCCATGATTAGCGCCTGTAAGCCAGAACCATGGTTCCGTGTTTAAACAGATCGGCGATATAGCTAACCACCCAAAGGGAAAAGATCATTTCAACCGGTTTTATCACGGAAAGCGGCCCGATATAGTTGTCACCCGCCAAATATTGAATCAACAATGTGACCATAATCGTGCCGATACCCGCCTGCATAAGCCAGTATCCGTTACGATCCCCTAGGCGTGATATTTCCACATCCCGTTCGTCTTTTTTATAAGCCTCTTTGCGTTTTCGCATCTCGAAAATAGATCCAATAACAGCATGCAACACGACAGTGATAATAATCAGTTTGAGGAATATTTCGCCAAGCTCAGCCGGCTCAAAATGCTGCGCCTTAAATCCATAACCCTGAGTCAGCTTTTGCCAGAAGTAAATAAATACGCTGCCTTCGGCCAATAATGTTATCCAGCTCTGACGTTCCGGTTCACTCATATCTTCAATTTTCGTCATATTCGCCTCCGCGTTAATGTAAACTATGTTTTACATATAGGGATGAATTTTCGAATGTAAAGTATCTTGGACATTATATACGAAACTAGACGGCCATCTTTGTAGTTTAAGAAAATAGACTCACTACTACTTAGTGTGGTAGCGAAGCGTATGTCAGAAGTTAATACACTAAGCTTATATTTTGGACTGCATGAGGGCCGAAAAGCGGATTTAGAAGTTGTCTCTAGGGCTGCAATTGAGTGGGTGCAGTCAATTCGCCATGCATCAAATATTATTAATCCATCACTAGAAGTACGAGTTGAATTTGTTGACGCACATGAGTCAAGTCTATCCATCAATACTGTAATTGATTGGAGTAAGGCGCATATAGATAAGACAGGCAAACACTTAGATAAAGTAGAGGAGCTTCTTGAGCGACTTGCCAACAGCAAGCGTCCAAGGCTTAAAACGCTTGCCATCGCGCTTGCAGTTTTTATAGCCATCGATGCAGGCCCTTCATTAGATTTCTGGACAGGGGAGCCAGACCGCCTTGAATTGAGCGAAGAAGACAGAACCTTACTTAACGACGTTTTAAAAGAAATTTCTCAATCAGAAGAACTAAAGAACTCTAATCGGAGGTTTTTTAATGTTTTAAGCAATGATAGCGCGATTAGTAGTGTGGGAGTGTGTGAAGCACCTAAAGAAAGTCCAATTGTTAGTGTCCCTAGCTCTCAATTTGCCGAAAGAGGTGGACTCTGGATACAAGAGAGAGACGCTCAAGAACGAATTACTGAGAGAGTCTCGGAAGTCATTTTGGAAATGCCAAATTTGAGCGCAAAAGACCGTAAGTGGAGGTTTTTAGATATTGCTACTGGCGAAACCTTCACTGCTAAAATGAGAGATAATGAATTTATTCAAAATCTCGCTGATGGACACGTCGATGAAAGCTTACGCAATGGCATAACCATGCAGGTTAATATTAACTTCAAAGAAATTTTAGAAGATGGAGAGTGGGTATCAGTTCCGTCTACTATCGAGGTTACCAAAGTTACGCTTTAATGGCGACTTTGAAAAAATCCATTCTGACAATAAAAAACCGCATATTGTAAAAAATGCAATAGGAACCAAAAAACGAGTAAGATTTGGGGCAATCGATCTACTTAAAAACAGAAACCCCAATATACAAAAAATCGTAATCGAGAACTTAGTCAATCTCCTGTATCTTAGCTTAGGTTGCACATCTTACTCCTTCCTTAACTCATAAATCATATTGATTCGAGGGTCAAAGTCATAATTAAAGTAGGTAATTAGACGAATTATCTTGCAATCAAACTGTATTTATGGTACATAATTAGACAAGAAAGAAGGTCTATTATGTCAAAGCAAGTTCATCAAGCCCCAGGTCGTTGTGATCGTGAAGGATTGAGCGTTATTGAGCTTTTCAAGATGTTTCCTGATAATGCGTCTGCCTGTAAATGGATGGAAGACTTACGTTGGGAAGGTGGCGAACGCCATTGCCCTAGTTGCGGTTCATTAAAGACCAAAACAGTCCCGAATGAGAAACCCATGCCCTATCATTGCGGTGATTGCCGTAAGTATTTCAGCGTAAAAACTGGAACCGTCATGCAGTCGTCTAAAATCGGTCTGCAAAAATGGGTTATCGCTATGTATTTGATGTCTACCAACCTTAAGGGCGTATCAAGCATGAAACTGCACCGTGATCTAGGCGTCACTCAAAAAACAGCTTGGTTTATGGCGCAGAAAATCCGTGAAGGATGGCTAGCAGGGCAAGACGAAGAAAAAATGGACGGTATTGTTGAGGTTGATGAAACTTATATCGGCGGCAAGGCAAAGAATATGAGCGCGAAAGAACGCAAGGCTCGTAAACAGTTCAGCAATAAACTAACCGTTGTTGGCGTCCTTGAGCGGGATGGTGATATTCGCGTTGCCCATATCCATAAGAACCAAGCCCCTGCAATGGTCTATGACAATGTTTGTCCAGACGAAGCTACGCTAATGACTGACGCCGCTGTTGTTTATAAGTACTTAGGCAAAGACTATAATCATCATACTGTAAATCACTCAATCGGTGAGTATGTACGCGGCCAAGCCCATACGAACGGCATTGAAAGCTTTTGGGCAACGCTAAAGCGCGGCTATACTGGAACCTATCACTATATGAGCAGCAAACATCTATCGCGCTATATCACTGAATTTGCGGGTCGCCATAACGTCCGTGACTATGACACAATCATTCAGATGGAAATGCTTGCGAAGGGCTTCATTGGTAAGCGCTTGCGTTACAAAGACCTAATCGCATAAGGTTGAGATATGGAAACGAAACCAGAAAAGAAAGACAGGCGTCCAAGAGGTCGTCCTGTCAAAAATCAAGTTGAGCCTATCAATGCTACCGCGCCTGACATAGCCAAGGCGTTGTTTCGCGCCGCTGATAAGAAGATTGTTAAGCCAAAGCAAAGCTAGACAACCTAATAATAACTCTGCTAAATTGTTGTTGCGTCAAGCTAGATAATTCCCCCACATGGATTTTTCGGGCTTGGCGCACTTTTGTTTGCGCTATTCAAATCTAACTTGTCTAGTTTCGTATATAATGTCCAGTATCTTTTACGTAAATAATATTTTACATGCCTTCTATTTGCCTATCCCCCCAATCTTTGTCATAAAAAACAAAACACAAGAGAGCGCACATGACAAAACGAAATTGGCTTATTGGCCTATCCACTTGCTTAGCTTTAAGTTTGGCTGCCTGCGAAACTCATACGACGACTGAAACCGTACCTACCGCACAAAAGCCAATAACCGCGTTTTCTATGGTCAGCGCGCCTCTTGATACGAGCGCGCAGCTCACCCGTATTGGTTTTGGGTCTTGCCTGAAGGAGAGAGACGATCAGTCGATTTGGGATAAGGTTGCGGCGGAAAAGCCGGATGCTTTTGTATTTCTTGGCGATAATGTCTACGGGGATTTATATTCGGACGATCCACGCTTTAGCGACCCTGCCCTGCCCGCCATGCTTGAGAGCTACACCACACTTTCCCAAAGCCAGCCTTTTGCTAACTTCCGTGCCGAGACGCCGCTCCTGGTGACATGGGATGACCATGATTACGGTGTTAATGATGGCGGCGCGGATTATGCCTTTAAGGACAAAGCCAAAGAGCTTTTCCTTGATGCCTGGAATATTCCGCAAAACGATATTCGCCGCCAAAGAGACGGCGTTCATACCTCTCAAATGATCGGGCCGGAAGGACAGCGGGTTCAGATCATCTTACTCGATACACGGTTTTTCAGGGGTGAGCTGAAACAGACGGATGAAAAGAACGCACCGCTGAAAGAACGTTATGTCCAAAACTATGATGCCTCCTCGACCATGCTGGGCGATGCTCAGTGGAATTGGCTTGAGGATGAACTTAAAAAACCAGCAGATTTGCGAGTATTAGTTTCCTCCATCCAAGTTATAGCCGATGGTCATGGCTGGGAAGCGTGGCGGACTTTGCCGCTTGAGCGCCAGAAACTCTACAAAATGCTCAAAGATAACGGCGCCGACAACACGATCATTGTGTCAGGCGATCGCCATTCCGGCGCGTTTTACGAGCGCAGCGATGTCACGGGATCACGCCTGTTAGAAATGACCGCCTCATCCCTTAATGCGCCCGTCAGCGTCTGGCGCGCCCGCGCCGGAGACACACGCATAGAGCCCGGCCCTTACCGCGACGGCGCCCCGCAGTTCGAAGTCAATTACGGCATGATGGATATTGATTGGGACGCACGAAATGTGAAGCTGCGATTGGTCAGCCCGGGACTAGAGACTAAAACGCAGATGTTTAAGTTTTAATCTCTAATCCTAAGCCACGAGCCAAAGCTGAATATATTAGTCGTTCAAGATAGCGTCAATGCGGCGCTGCGCAATCGGGTGATAACCTTTACGGGCTTTTTTATAAACGCGGTTGGCCCATGCTGTTTGATCACTGGCCTTAAGCGCGCCATAAAGCCGGTAGATAAATTTACCGCGCCCAACGCTCATTAAAAATTTATTCAGCTCAGGCATGGCAGGTTTATAGCCGCCGCGAATAGCTTGCATATACCATGCAAAGGCTGTTTCCGCGTTTTGTGTACCGGTTAGGCTGAACGCTTTATCGAGCTCTTTAAACTGAGCCGTTGTCAATCCTTCAGGCAAGGAGTTGATGAAATGCAACCATTCATGGGTAGACCAATTTTCACTCGGAATATCAGCGGCGCGCATTTGGCCATCTAGCCAATTTGATTGTAGAGCACTGACTTTTTCAAACGCATCAGATTTAGGCTGGCGCGCCGTTGCTGGTATACCGGGACCATAAACCCAAGCGTCAAGCTCGGCGCGGGTAACAGCGTCAGGGAAATCTGCGTGAAGCTCGTCATGTAAATATGTGATAAAATCTTCTGTAGTTACACTTTGAAAGGCGTGGGCATCGAAGTATTTCTTAAGGAACGGATCAAAATGTTCACGGCCAAAACGATCTTCGAGGAAAAACAGGAAATTCGCGCCTTTAATATAGGCAACGCTGGTAAAAGCATCATCCGGGTGCTCTAGATCGGCCGGCATTTTAAGGTGGGTTAGCTCTGGCCTTTTGGCTTCAGCAACGGCTCGCTTCAAGCCTTCCATATCAAGGGCCTGCTCCATGACGGCGCGTTCTTCGCCGTATAGCGCTTCCATAACGCGGTTTTCCACATAGGAAGTAAAACCTTCATTAAGCCAAGCATCTTGCCAATTCGCATTGGTGACCAGATTACCAGACCAACTATGAGCCAGCTCATGGGCAACCACATTGGTCAGGCTTTTATCGCCAGCAACCAAGGTCGGGGTCAGAAATGATAGGCGAGGGTTTTCCATGCCGCCAAATGGGAAGCTCGGCGGCAGCACGATCAGATCATAACGTCCCCAGCGATAGGGCCCGTAAAGCTCTGCATTAGCATCTTCCATTAAAGGCGTTTCCGAAAATTCTTCGACGGAGGCATCCAGAATATACTTTTCCGCATACACACCGATATGATCATTGATGGCTTTAAATTCGATATCGCCAACGGCTATAGCCAAGAGGTAAGGCGGAATAGGCTGCGGCATATCAAAACTATATTCACCATCCCGCGGTGTGTTCGGGTCTTGATCGGCGCTCATTAATGCGAGTAATTCCGGCGGTGTTCTCAGTTTAGCAGAATAGGTAATCCGAACCGCTGGCGTGTCCTGCACGGGCGCCATGGTACGGGCGTTTATCGCTTGGGCCTGCGAGAACAAATAAGGGTGCTTTTTGCCCGCTGTCTGAGCCGGGGATAACCATTGCAGCCCTTCCGCTTTTGGACTTGTTTGATAGGCGATTTTGATCTGGTCAGCTTTGTCGAGAAGCAAAACAGTCAGCGCCTGCCCCATCAAAGAGTCAGCATCTGATAAACCGTAAGTCCCTTCTTTCCATTCACCGCCTTCACGGATTTGAACAGATTTAATCGTCAGGTCTTTGGTATCGAGAACGAGTTCTGTCGCCTTTGAATCAAGCTTTTTAAAATCAATCTTAGCCGTGCCGTCGAGGACCTTGCGATTAAAATCAACATCAAGATCAAGGTCCAAATGTGTCATCTGAACTTTATCGTAATTGGCGTAAGTAAACTTGTCGTCTTTTACGACTGTTTTCACATCATGGCTACTATCGCTATGACTTTCAGACATAGACACGCTTTCTGATTCACCATGGTTATCCGAAGACTTTGGTGCTTCACATGCGACAAATGCCAATACGGCAAGGCTGGCTGCAGCAAATTTTAATCGTGTCATGATGCTATCCTTTATTTTTACCATGGCCATAGTTTTCACCAGGCGTGTTATAGGGGTTGTTATCGGCTCGGATAAACAACCGTATCGGCGTTCCCGGTAGGTCGAAATCTTCTCTTAGGCCATTAACAAGATAGCGTTTATAACTATCGGGTAATTTCGTCGCTCTTGAGCATTTAAGGACAAATGTTGGCGGGCGAGATTTGGTTTGGCTAATATATTTTGGTTTTATCCGGCGACCATTGACGGCAGGCGGCGGGTGGCGGCGGACTTTTTCGGCCAGCCAACCATTCAGCTCGGACGTTTTGACCTTCGCGCTCCAATCAATATGAATGCGTTCAATAGCGGGTAGCAAACGATCAACGCTTTTGCCCGTTAGGCCAGAGAACATAATGATTTGTATGCCGCGTAATTGCGGGAGCAAACGATTGGTTTTCTCGCGCAGCATTGTGGCCATTTCAGATTTATTTTCAACTAAATCCCACTTGGTCACACCAATGACCATGGCGCGGCCTTCTCTTTCACAAAGCGCCGCGATTTGCAAATCTTGCTTATCAAAGGGTATTGTCGCATCCATAAGAAGGATGACGACTTGCGCAAACCTAATAGCTCGCAACGACTCTGCGACAGACATTTTTTCTAGAGTTTCGTTGACCTTAGCTTTTTTACGCATACCGGCCGTATCATGGAATTGGACCCGCCGCCCAGCCCACATATAGTCGACGGTGATCGCGTCACGGGTGACGCCGGCTTCAGGCCCTGTCAGCAAACGATCTTCGCCG
>JABABK010000077.1:13310-13547 GCA_014238285.1 Hellea sp. | reverse complement strand
AAGTCCATAAACACCCTTTTATCTTCAAAGATTTGGGCGCCCGCTATTATAATTGGCTTATCTTTAATGCCTAAAACTTCTAGATGGTCAAAATCCATAACGATAAACTCGTTTTTATCCCAAAATTTAGCGCCTGCTCGCATATCATACACTTTGATTTTCACTGCCGGGTCAAATTTATCCAACGCGCCCTGCATTTCCCATTCCTTTCTGAGCCGTTTCTTCAGCCTTCTGATT
>JABABK010000077.1:8764-13300 GCA_014238285.1 Hellea sp. | reverse complement strand
TGACTGTTAAGATTCGAACTTCTGACTCCTAGATTAGGAATCTGATGCTCTATCCGACTGAGCTACGGGCACTTGAGGTCTAAGCCTGGAAAAAAGTTTGTAGAATGGCGATATAAAAATTATAAGAAATAGATATGTATGTTGTTGATGAAAAAAAAAAAAAAAAATATCCATGCCCAATAACCCGGACAGTTTCACCGATTCTGGCCCATAAGATACATCAATGCGTTCAGGAAGAATGGCCACGACTAGTTTCTCAAAACCCAACGCTCCAAGCTTCAGTTCCGGTATTTCCGTAAGAGGTCGAGTGCCCGAATTTACAAGACCGTGGACATTTACCATACCCTCGTCTTTTGCGCCCATTGAATATTTTTCATAAAAATCAGCGAAGATAGAACTGCGAGTCGCGCCCGTATCTAATAGAAAATTAGCCTGAGTTCCCAAGAGCTCAACATTGACAATAAATAGCCCGCCATTATTTCGGCTATAGGGAATAGAAACAACGCCCTTTTGGACTGTCAGACCGTCAAGTGTATCAACAGATGTTGGCGTGGTCGCACATCCTGTCAGCAAGAGAGCTATAATAAGTATTAAGCACCGCATAACGCCTTATAGCACAGAAAACACAAAGGAACATGGTATCTCGATTACATTTCTGTGATGTAAGAGAATATGTCAGAGGGCCTGTAAGCCGGGTTCTGTACTGCTCCAAGTCAACTTGGAACAATGACGATTATTCATCTAGGACGCCGATTACCCGGCGCCTCATGCGACCTACCCGGATGACAGCGGTAAGGCCCGCCATATGCCATCCCTATTTGGTCTTGCTCCAGATGGGGTTTACCTTGCCATTTTGGTTGCCCAAAACGCGGTGCGCTCTTACCGCACCCTTTCACCCTTACCAATAAAATTGGCGGTTTACTTTCTGTGGCACTATCCCTCAATTCACACTGGCCGGGCGTTACCCGGCATCCTGCCTTACTGGAGCCCGGACTTTCCTCGAAGTTACCTCCGCAACCGTCCAGCCCTCTGACGGCGCGGATAAAATAACATTGAGGCAAATCTGTCAACATCAAGATTTATGCCTAACAGTAAATTAACCATAATTTTTGGAAATAACTTAAACTTCAAGTGATATTGTAATTCTATTCCTTGGGGGAACACATGAAGAAACTTGAACATCTATTCGGTGATACATCGGGGCAATTTGCCATTATCACAGCACTAATGGCCGTACCATTGCTGATCTGTACAGGTGTCGCAATCGACACCGCTATGTTAAATAAACAATCTAATAGCCTGCAGAGCGCGCTTGATAGCGCTGCTCTCGCCGCCGTCGTACCAGGCAATTATACTAATGAAGCCCGTGAGCAATATGCAGCTGAGGTATTTGAACAAAACTACCCCGGTGCAAAAAAAGTTGACCTTAAGATCAACGCAACAGCAGAAAGAGTCGACATGCAAGGCGTATTAACTAAAGAAACCCTTTTCATGGGAATAATTGGCAAAAACAAAATATCTCAACGCAATGAAACCGCTGCCATAAAGACCGTTGAAGATGTCATTTGCGTGATGACACTTAACAAAACCAACCGAGGATCATTAACCATCGAAAAAGACGCCCTTCTCAACGCGCCAGACTGCTCCGTTCAAGTTAACTCCTCAAACAAACAAGCCTTAGTGTCTTCCGGAAACTTCAAACCCTTAGCTAAAAAGATTTGCGTAACGGGCGGCGTAACCGGGAATTTTGCCCCGAATTTGCAGGCTAATTGCAGCTATATCGAAGATCCATACGCAAATCTAAAGGCTCCTGATTTGAACGGGTATAATGAATGCGATTATGGTCCAATGAACCTTTTAAAACTTGCCTTATTGTTCGATCCGGATGCGATTATTAAAGAAGTTGGAGATACAATAAACGTCGGTGAACGGGGCGGCACATTAAGTCCGGGCATTTATTGCCACGGGCTGCATATTTATGACTCTGAAGTCACACTCGAACCCGGCACGTATATTATTCATGAAGGTCCGCTAACTATAGGCAATGGGTCAGTCGTAAAAGGAGAAGATGTCACTTTTGTATTCACAGGTGAAGATAGCTTTTTGTATACATATGACGAAGTTTCCATCGATCTCACGGCTGCAAAAGACGGCCCATATGCCGGGCTAATATTCTTCCAGGACAGAAATGCGAGTAAAAATGAGAGCTCTATTATCAAAGGAAGCGCCGATATCCGTCTCGTCGGCACTGTTTACTTCCCGACCCAAGATTTATTCGTTGGCGGCTTGGGCGTAATGGGCGCTAATTCACCTGCCATGGCATTCATTGCCGATAACATGACATTTACGTCTGATATCGATCAAATAATTTCTGCAGGAGAATCAAATGTTCAGTTCTTTAAGAGTATTTTGGAGTTGATAGTTGGTAACTCAGCGCAGAACCGATATGCGCTTCCCCCATCTTCTGGAACTGGCGGGGCGAGCCCGGGAACCAAAGCAAAAGATTTCACAACGTCAATTCTGACCAGTTTAGGCAGTCATTCAGAAGCAGGGTTGCCGCCAATTTTACCGCGATCAGACGGAGGTGCCCGCCTTGTCAGTGCCGATGAATCCCGTCTACAATAGTTTATATTTTAGCGCCTTGAAACTCATCAACATTCATGCACATTGCGGGAATGGATCCAACTGTTCTTGACAATTTCGAACTCGACTTAGGGCATGGCTCTGAAATTGGATTAAGCGTCTCTATTGCTATCATGATGCTGGCCGTCGCTCTGGCTTTAAAGCCTGAACACTTCAAATCACTCGCAGATAGACCCAAGGTCTTTTTTTCGGGTGTTGTCGCGCAACTTTTAATCCTGCCATTGGCCACAATTATCTTGTGCTGGGCTGTAAAGCCTCATCCAACTCTAGCTCTTGGTATGATTATCGTCGCCTGCTGCCCCGGCGGGAATGTGTCAAATCTCTTATCTATGCTAAGCCGAGGTAATACGGCCCTTTCCGTATCACTTACCGCCACATCAAGCCTATTTGCAGCCTTTTTAACGCCGGTTACAATCTTGTTTTGGACATCGCTTTATGAGCCTACCGCTAGCCTCTTAAAGGAAATAAACTTGAACGTTTTCGAGTTCTTACTGCAAACCTTTATAACACTTGCCATACCGCTTATCATAGGCATGCTTATTCGGCGCTATTATCCAAAATTCGCCGATAAAATTCACCAACCTTTAACTTGGATTGCGTTCGCGCTTTTACTTTTAATTATCGTATCCGCATTTACTCGCTATTGGGACCTATTCATATCCATTGGAATGCCCGTATTGGGTCTAACCATACTCCATAATGGCCTGGCCTTCGCGATCGGTTATTTTACAGGCGTATTCAGCGGCGCTGACAAATTTTCCAAACGCTCTCTCACAATCGAAATCGGCATTCAAAACTCGGGACTCGCGCTTGTCATTTTGGTGACAGCCCTTTCAGGTTTCGGAGGCGCAGCGGCCATAATAGGTTTATGGGGCACTTGGCATATAGTTGCAGGATTAATATTAGTCAGTATATTCAGATGGCAAGATCGGGGAATTACAAATGTATGATATAATAATTGAAAATGGACTGCTGGTAGATGGCAATGGCGGAGCGCCTTATGAAGCGAGCATAGCCATCAAAGATGGTAAAATTGCCAAGATAGGCGACATCGATAGCCCCGCGAATGAAACAGTTGATGCAAAGGGATGTATTGTAACCCCCGGATTTGTTGATCTTCATACCCATTATGACGGGCAAATTTCATGGGATGAAGAGCTTAAGCCCTCAGTCAATCACGGAGTTACAACAGCGGTTATGGGAAATTGCGGCGTAGGATTTGCGCCTTGCCGAGCAGAAGATAGAGATAAATTGGTACGCCTGATGGAAGGCGTAGAGGATTTACCGGGAACCGTTCTTCATGAAGGTATCACCTGGAACTGGGATAGTTTTAGTGATTATCTCGACGCCATTGATGACATCCCGCACACCATAGATTTTGCCGCCATGATTACCCACGATCCGGTAAGGGTCTATGCCATGGGAGACCGCGCCGTCTTTGATAAGCCAGCAACGACACAAGAAATAGAGCGAATGAAAACAATCGTGCGTGAGGCCATGACCGCCGGAGCCATCGGGTTTTCAACAGGCCGCTCTGACGTTCATAAAAGCTCAGACGGACATTGGACACCCTCTTCTGAAGCTAATATTGCTGAACTCACTGGCATTGCAAGCGCGCTGGCCGAAAGCGGTCACGGCGTACTGCAAATGGTCAATGACTTTGATATGATCCGTCCAGAAGATAATTTCGACGCGGAGTTTGAGCTCACGGAAGCCTATTTTAGAGCGGGAAAACGTCCTGCTTCGATTTCGTTGATGCAACGTGATTTTGCCCCGATGGATTGGCTTAAGATCATAGAGAAGTCTGCAAAGCTCAATAGCGAAGGCCTTGATATCAACTTCCAAGTTGCGCCGCGGGCCATAGGAACCTTTCTTGGACTGCAGTCTACGTTC
>JABABK010000077.1:234-8754 GCA_014238285.1 Hellea sp. | reverse complement strand
CTACGTTCCATCCCTTAATGGCCTTTCCAAGCTATCTAACAATCCAAGATGAGCCGCTGACAGAGAAAGTCCGCATCATGGGAGACCCCGCTTTTAAAGCCAAAATGCTCGCCGAAAAACCGGTTCAGCTGTCTGGTCCCGGCTCCCCGGTTCCCGAGATGACTGATATTTTGATCGCGCAATTTGAAGCTATCGCTGAAAAGAACTTTGTTCTACTCAAAAATGGCAAGGTCGATTACGAACAAACACAGGAAGATTCCATTGCTGCTATGGCCCGGCGCGAAGGCAGGAATGTCTGGGACAAGGTCTATGATTTGCTGTTGGAAGACGACGGTAAAACCCTGATTTATTTTCCAGTCTATAATTACACTGAAATGAATTATGACAATGTCCTGACCATGATGCAGCATCCCAAAGCGCTGCCCGGCTTATCGGATGGCGGGGCTCATGTTGGATTTATTTGCGATGCCAGTTTCCCGACCTATTTATTGTCTTACTGGACGAGAGACCGAAAACAAAACGGCCGAGCCGGTATGGAGTTAAGCCGAGCCGTGCAAATGCTCACCGCTGACGGGGCCGACTATCTGGGCCTAGCAGATAGAGGCCGCCTCGAAATAGGTAAAAAAGCCGACATCAATGTCATTGATTATGACAATTTGGAGCTCGGCGCGCCCGAAATGATCAAAGACCTACCCGCAGGCGGACAAAGACTCTTACAACCTGTCAAAGGTTACAAGGCGACATTTGTCTCCGGCCAGCAAGTTATAGCCAATGACCAAATCACCAAAGCTCGCCCGGGGCGTCTCGTCAGATCAACTCCTTAAATCATGAAGGCATTAAATGTACGATATTACGCTCACTGAAAGTTTCTGCCCAAAACAGACAGGCGGTAATGATCAACGCCTAACTACGGACGAAATGCTAACAGAATCTGCGCAAAAATGGCCTGATAACAAAGCTTTGCGAGAACTTCTTTATGATGGAAACATTGGAAGAGAATGGACTTACACACAGCTTGCGCAAGAATCACAAAAGCTCTCCAATGCTCTAGCAAGTCGTCATGACCAAGGCGCAAAAATCGCCGTTTTTGCCAATAATATTCCCGAATGGGTTATATTAGAACTGGCCGCCGCTATAGCCGGGCTGGTCTTAGTGACCGTTAATCCATCCTTTCAAGCCAGCGAACTTAAATATGTTCTGGAACAATCCGGCGCCGAAGCCATATACTTTGCCGAAGAATTTCGCGGTAATCCCCTTGGGGACATTGTTCGCGAAGTTTGCGCAGATATAGCCTCGATCAAACATCAAATCGTGATAACAGATCAAGCCGCTCTCTATAAAGGCTCGGACATCGCTCATGATCGCGCCGTAAAGCCAGAAGATCCGGTTCAAATTCAATATACATCTGGAACAACCGGCTTCCCTAAAGGCGCGGTTCTCCATCATCACGGTCTCATTAAAAACGGGCGCGATTCACAGGCACGCTCGGGTGCTCATCCAGGTCAACAAACCATCCATTTCCTGCCATTGTTTCACACGACGGGCTGCGCCATTATGGTTTTGGGCGGCCTAGCCACAGGTGTCACGATCACCCTATCCCCGATTTTTGATCCGTTCATGCTGGTTGACGTTATTGCGAGGGAAAAACCTAATTATATTGGCGGCGTTCCGACAATGATTGTGGCCCTAATGGAAGTTGCCAAAGCCAAACAAGTCGATCTGTCTTTTATCGAACGGGTCGGATCAGGTGGCTCGATGGTGCCGCCAGAGCTTTGCCGCGCCGCGAACGATATGTTCGGCGCGCCTATTCAAATCATCTACGGGCAAACAGAGACCTCCCCGGTGATTTCGCAGACTTGGCACTCTGATACGCTTGAAGACCTCACCGAAACCATTGGCCAGCCCCTACCCGATGTCGATGTTGCCATCATGGATATGCAAAGCCGGGCTATCACGCCTTTGGGGGTGCAAGGCGAAATATGCGTGCGCGGTTATAACGTCATGCATGGCTATCATGACAATCCAGACGCAACCGCTGCCACCATTGACGAGAATGGCTGGCTGCATACGGGCGACCTTGGAACCATGGACGCCCGCGGCTACATAAAAATTACCGGACGGGTCAAAGAAATGATCATTCGCGGCGGCGAAAACCTATTCCCTGTGGAGATCGAAAATGCCATTTTACAACACCCAGCCATCGGAGAAGCAGCCGTGATCGGCGTGCCTGATCCCAAATGGGGTGAAGTTGTGGTTTGTTTTATGAGGGCCGCTGGAGGCGAAAAGCCAGATGACGCACAGCTCAAAGACTTTATCAGACAGCGCATATCAGCCCAAAAAACACCCAACCACTGGCGCTGGGTAGATGAATGGCCCCTCACAGGGTCAGGGAAGATAAAAAAGTTTAAGCTGAGGGAGCTGTTTGAAAAGGAAGGCTAAACCTACCTCGTCTCTTCTGTCAAAGCGCGAATAATATCAAAGCTTTGCATATCAATCTTCCCATCGACTTTTTCGGGTCTGTAACGCCTCTGTAGGGCTTTTAGGACGAATATAGTGTCATCATCCATTATCCCGCTTACGAATGCTTCATAGCCGATATGAGCGAGACCGCTCTGGGCAATCGATATGCCGCGGTCTCTGTCGCCTTTTTCAAATAAAATACGCTGATCATCTGATATGTTTTTCGGCCAAACCCCAATATTTTCAGCCGCCAGAAGCGCCCACGGAAATTTCTCGCCCGGGTCTTCTTTTCGGGCCGGCGCAATATCGCTGTGGCCTACTATGTTTTTGGGCTGGATATCATGGCGTTCCAATATGCCTGCGCACAGCCACAGGAGCGCGCCAATTTGAACGTCTGGGAATTCCGGCAGGCCATAATCATGGCCGCCATTGACGATCTCTATGCCGATACTGGCCGAGTTTATATCGTTCACGCCGTTCCAGCTTGAAACGCCCGCGTGCCAAGCCCGGTCCGCTTCATCGACAAGCTGAAATATCGTGCCATCTTCTTCGACCATATAATGCGCGCTGACTTTCGCGTCTGGGTCACAGAGTCGATCTAATGCTGCCTTACCCGTCTCCATACCTGTATAGTGCAAAACCAGACAGGAAATAGGAAGTTTGCGATCATCAAAATTAGGGCTTGGTGCCGACTTAATTTTCAAGAGGGTATTTCTCCGCCATCAAATCGAGACCTTTTTGCAGCATCTTTTTGAGGACATCCGGGTCCACATCAGACAAGCGTTTGATGTAGAGGCATGACTTTCCGATTTTATGTTTGCCAAGGCGGGATAGCTCATCAGAGAAATCCTGATAACCTGGCATAATGTAAATTGAAATACTTTGCGCGCGCGATGAAAACCCTAAGCGAAAAGAGTCGCCTTCACGGCCGCTATCATATTTGTAATGATAATCGCCAAACCCCACGATAGACGGGCCCCACATTCTTGGCTCCCACCCCGAAATATCAATCATCATTGCGTTGATTTTACGAATATCGGCCTGTCGATCCTCAGCGGCTATGGCAGCCATATAATCTTCGACAGAACCGGAATTTTTAGTAGTTTTATTCTTGGCTTTGGCCATGCGTTTCTCCCTTTATCAGGGCAATTTAATCCAAGAGATCAAATCAGGAAAGGCTTAATCATCAACTGACCAACCATCAGGCGTTTGATGGGCGTCAACAACAGGACCTTGACCTGTGGTTTCACGGTAAGAACTAAACTGCGCCTCCATATCCTTACGAGCCTGCTCAAACTGGGCCTGAGGACCAAAAGGTTTACCCGTGATCTTAGCCTTAAGCCAAAATACGGCGAAGGCGACAAATCCCAAAACGACTAACCCAGCGATAACAAAAAAAGCGAATGTCGCTGAAAAAATCAGCATGATAAATCCACCAATAGCCATAGCCGCTAGGATTAACCCGCGAGCCATAGATTTAAAAAAACCAGGATTGCCTGCAATGTAACGTGTTTGTGTCATAACCCCCCCAATGTCTGCATTAAACACGCCAAGGTCAAGGGGGGCGAGTATGTATTTATCTCCATGTTTAGATAATAAAGCTTATCTGAACATTATCTTTTCGCCGGTTAACAAAAGTAAAGTAGTAAATTCAATGGATTGCTTACCTGTTTAGGTAGATAAAAGTGAAAATCATTGCGCCCTGTTAAGCCATGCCAGACGCTACATTCTCAAGCGTTGTCCCCCGTATACGTTGAACTGTATGCAATATTTTTGGGATAAGGCCCAAAAGGCCGCCTGACGGTATTTCCTCATGAAAAACAGGATTGCTATCAAGTTTATCAAACCATCTTCCAACCGACGGGTGATAGCTATGTAGCGGATAACTTGCGGTCAACAATCTCCTTGCATAAATATACCATGCGATATCTGCAACGCTGATAGATTGGCCTACCATGTAGTCCTGATGTTCAAGCAAAGTGTTCAGCTCGGTCAATTTGGCCTTGAATTCACGAAAAGCCTCAGACGATTGTTGATCTGTGATCTTTCCATGTTTGGCCATATCTCGCCAAAAATTTACTTCGTCTTGCTTGTGGGAATCTATAACTCCTCGCACCGTGCCTGATCCCAATCCTTCATAAGCTTTCATTTGTTTTTCTGGCCGCTTAGTCAGAAAAGCTGGAAAAACGAACCGCATGGTCAGGGCTCTTATATCTAAATGCAAATCATCCTCTGCTTTTAACATTGAGATGATTTCAAATGCCTTTTCCTTGGGAATCAACACCGGTGTGGGAAACTCGGCCTCGAGGTATTCGATGATGTCATTACTTTCGATAATAACTTTTCCGTTATGGACAAGGGTCGGTACCAGACCGCGGGGATTAATCCCCATATACCAAGGCGTTTGATGCTCTTTCTTGATGAGATTGAGATGGTGCGACGTCCAATCTATGCCTTTAAGACGCAGAAATATCCGCGTCTTTTGCGAACAAGTCGAGCCCTTAAAATGAAATAAATGAAGGCCTTTCCAATCCAAAACCTCTTTGGTTTGGATGTCTTTCTCGTGCAGCATTACCATTTCTCAGCAGCCCTAATCTGTTTAAGGTCTTGCGTCGCTTTTTCCACAATAGGATGAGCGTGATTGGTTACTGCGTCTTGCCAGCTCGGGCGAGTTTGCAGCCGTTTATAATAATTTAGCACTTCGGACAGGTCGGTTTCACTGTGGAACTTTTCCAGCCACCCCGTTTCGTCCATACGTAATATCAAGCACCCTAGGCTTATATCGGCGAGGCTAAAATGATCGCCTAATACCCATGGGCCGCTTAGGTCTTTGAGTGATCCGTTTATATCTGTTAGATGCCGCTTCATTTCGCGTTGACTAATCTGGGTCATATTTTTCACAAACGGAATACTGAGGATCTTTTTGTGGCCTAATAATTTTGACGCTGAAAAGAACGCTGGTCGTTTTTTGTCTGAGTGAAATAAAAACCCGACCAGTATTTTTCGAAGTGGAATATACTGAATGGTCGTAACAAACAATGGAACCGTCAAACCGGGTATACAGGCCCCTGCCTTCTCCCCCATTTGCGCGAGAGGGTCATCGCTGGAAATTGAAAGATAGCTAAGCCATTCATGCATTTTTGTTTCAAGCTCTTTATCGTCTGGGACTAAATCAGGCGCATCCGGCCCGGCCACCTCTTGAGCATATTTTAAAATGTCATCCGATTCATAAATCGGATGACCGTTATGAAGAAAGACTGGTACAAGCCCCGCCGGGTTTACCTTGAGATAGGCGGAGCTAATGGTTTGATACCAACCTGTCTCGATCAAATCCACATGGTGGTGTTTATAATTGATACCAAGCTCAGCCATCACCAGCCTCGCTTTGCGTGAACAGTGGGAAAAGCTATTGCTATAAAGTTCTAACTCTTGCGTATGTGGTAGGTTTATGTCGTTGTGTATTCCACCTGACATCGGATGGGTTTTACGGCGTAATTTTTCAACTATGAACCAGACAAGTAAAATGGCGGCGATTGCTAATCCAATCATTTGAAAAGACATAATCACCTGCCCCAAACTTCTAAATGATCTGATCGTTCAACCCGGCGAGAGGTGCGTAAATCAAGAAACGGCTCAAGGTCGTGTTTGGAAAACAATCCCCGTATTTGGGTCTGATTTTCCGAAGAAGCGTCATCAAAGTGGTCTTGTAAACGTTGCAATAAATAAAACCGATAAGGCATGACGACGGTTTTTATATCATGACCCCGCCATTTAAACTCAGCTCGGCCAATATCGCGCTTGGATAGTTTTTCCATCCCGCTCGTTCCGGTTTCAAGATCTGGTCTTTGCGCGAGCCAGTCATTAGCAAATTCGATATGCGCTGTCATCTCAGCCAGATATTCCTCAGATACATATGTGAGTATATTCAGAAGGCTTTGAGGCAGTTCAGCGGCGGTAAACAATTTTTGAGGTGCGTCCTTGATAGTATGTTCGTCTCGCTGCTCTGGGCTATTCATACGCTCCACCCAGTTATAAACATAAGGGGCCGTTTGCTTCATCAGGTCGGCGGGTTTTGGGTCACGCGACAAGTGGGCGTAAAGCGGATTAAACAGCCCGTAATCGGCAAGGGTCGGTTCCCCTCCCAGCATAAAATAGGAGCGGCTTAAATGGGTATTGAGCAGACCCAAAAACTCGGCGTAGCTTTTCTCAACGGTTTCAAAGGTTTCAGGGGTAACACCAAAAGCTACCGCCGCCTTGCGCATCTTTCCGCTGGCGAAATCAAACATCTGCTCTTGCCCTTTTTGGTCAAGGCCCGCCGGCAAAACATCCGCAAAGCTGCGTTTTAGAAAATGAAGATTTTCAGCATCAAAATTCCAGCGGTAATGCATCGCCGGACGTAAAAGGCCCTCATTACCAAATAATTCGAGTAAATAGGCGATCGCGGCCACAACTGGGTCATCTGGACGAAGGGGTTCGTGCCCTATTTTATGCGCTTCAAAATAATCCAGTATATTTGAACCATCTTGAATAATCTCTCCATTGGGTGTGACAATCACAGGCATAATAAAGCGTTTTATTTCAGGCATAATTTTAGCAGAAAAATCAGGATGTCCAGCGCCGCGCTCTAGAACCGGAATGTGGTTGCGGCGCATATAAGCGCGAACCTTTCCCGTATAAAGCGAGGCTTGCATCCCGTAGAGCGTATAATGATCGAAATCCATTATGAATTCTTCTCACGCGTCCAGAACTTAAGCATATTGATGCCAACGCCGTCTTTTCTGAGTATATGATGAAAAGCCGCTAAAATATGAATAACAATAAGCCCGATAATAAGCTTGGTTGTGAGCTCATGAAACCATCTGACCTTCGTGAAAAAGGCTTCACTGCCCTGACCGTCCCCATATGCAAATAGTCCAAATGGCTCAACAGCGGAGTTCGCGTTCACGGCGCTGAGCATGCCCGTTATGATCAGGCTTCCAATCAATAAATAGAGCCCTAAATGTCCGAGCTTTGCGCCTAGCTTGTGCCAAGCCGGGAGATCAGTGGGTAAAGGCGGCGCGCCGTGTTTTAGCCTGAGGAAAATCCGAAGAACAAATAATATTGTAATGATCAATCCCATTGAAGAATGATCAGATCGAGACGCTATTCGGTCTGCAGTCATCATTTCACCGCCAAATTTTTGGGCGACGAAAAGGTCGAGCATAATTAATATCGCCATTAACCAGTGAATGATTTTTTGGCTGACGCGGTAATCTATAGGGCGTGTTTTCATAAGGCTTCTCTTGTTTGAGTGATCTACTGAATATGAGGGTCGTATCCGCGGTGCAATCTTTTGGCGATACGCTCGGTTGGAAACCGGTTGGATGTGATCAATCGAGGCACCCATCTTTTGGCCGGATCTTTGGTATCGTCGATTTTTGCTAAGCGCACTAATTGCTTGCCTTGGCTTTCACCTGCTAACATTCGGAAAAACGCGCTTTCAACTTGATCAATACCGCTTACAATATCGAGCTTCGATTTAATCTTGCCTTGATTAACCCATTTGGCCAGTTGCAAGAATGCGGCCTTATAGATCGGTTGATAGTCCAAAAGGACAAAACCTTTCTTGGTCAGTCGTTTAGCCAAAATATTATTGTTATCGCGTCGGCCCCGATCATCTTTTGTATTGGCCAAATGGCTGATGGCGAGTCGTCCGATAACGACATGTCGGCCATATTCATTAAATTGGTCGAGAACGGCTTCAGAAATATCGCCGCTTGTATTGTCGTAATAGATATCGACGCCTTTAGGGCAGGCTTTTTGGATGTCGGCTTCGAGCTCATCAACGGATTTGCCCCGATAGCTAATCACGGCATCGTAATTCCAGTCGGTTTTGGTTTGTTTGGCTTTCTCATCTGTACTGACAATGCCAACTGTATAGAGGCCTAAATGCTTAGCCATTTGCGCAACCACTGCGCCCACAGAACTCGCGCCAGCAGAGATTAATATGGTCTCCCCAGCTTTGGGCTTTCCAATGTCAAGGAGTGAAAAATAGGCTGTCGCACCAGTACTGCCGACGAC
>JABABK010000077.1:0-224 GCA_014238285.1 Hellea sp. | reverse complement strand
TGTTCTTCAGTGGCGAGACCGAGATTGATTTCGGATGTAGCCGCAGCGTCATTGAATAAAGCATATTCCTGCATATCAAGACGCCCAAGCCTCACTTCACCGACTTTGACATTTGAGTTTTTTGACTGAATAACTTGCCCTATCCCATATCCATGCATCGTCGTGCCGACGTCGACAGATTCGGCATAATTACTCTCCGCGCGCATACGCCCGACTAGAGCCGG
>JABABK010000076.1:6996-13954 GCA_014238285.1 Hellea sp. | reverse complement strand
TAATGCGAACTCGCCAACAATATCTCGTTGCCCATCTCGGCTGTGTAAATATGGTTATGACAATCCTGACACCGTCTATTTACTAGTGGGGCCATTGTCCGATGATTATGGTTACAGATTAACTGGCCGCCCAGGAACGCTGTCATACACGACTTATCAGGTATTTGGGATTGGTACCGGCGATGGGTTTGGCACGGGCGGTACATTGGAGACGAGCAATATTGACCTGGACCCCGATGGAAGTTTTGAAATTTTACTGTCCGCGAGAAACGATGACGATCACCCTAATCATATAGAACTGCCGGCTGGAAATTCACAGCTTGTGTTGCGGCAGCTTTTTCGCGATTGGAACTCAGAAACTGAAACCGCCTACCAAATAGACATCATTAATCCAAACCCTGATAAACCGCATCAACCCCAAACGCTCGGAAGTTCTAGTTTTGATAAGCGAGCAATTGGCCTAGGCCGATTTGTCGAGCGCAGTATGCGGGGCTATAGGAATATAATTGCAAATGCGCCGCTGAACGTTTTACCCAAAGCGAATGGTCTTGTAGGCAATGGCGGATTCCCAACGAATTTTACATCTAATATGCGATATGAACTCGGGGATTCTGAAGCAATTTTGGTGGAAATCCCGTTCGTTGACGTTATTTACAGTAATATTCAATTAGGGTCGTTGTGGGGGGAGTCTCTTGTCTACGGGGCGCGCACAACATCGTTTAATGATTTTCAGGCGCATCTCGATGGTGATGGCGTTTACCGCTATGTGATTTCGGAGACAGATCCCGGCGTGCCAAACTGGCTTGATGCGACAGGTCATCCAAAGGGCGGCATGTTTCATCGTTGGCAATCCCCGGTATCCGCAGACGTTTTACCAGAGCCGCAGACCAAGCTCATCAAGCTTAAAAATCTACGCGATCACTTGCCCGTCGATCACCCCGTATTCACGCCAAAGCAGCGGGCCGAACAATTGCGTCTAAGATTGCACGGGCTTCATCGTCGGCAAAACCCGGTCTATTAAGCTACTCAGCGGCTTCGGGCCAAGGGTCTCGGGCTGTTCCTTTGGTTGGATACGTTCCGTTGACGGCTTCTTGATACTTTTTAGCGTCCTTAATAGGGTTGTAGAACTGCTTGTACCATGTTCGTGTTTTGCCAAATGGCCCGTCGCCGATAACCTGCATCACTTGCAGGCAAGGCTGTTTATTGGCCCAAACGTCAAAGTCTTGATATAAAGCCATGCGTGAGGCTTCCTGATAGGCTGAAATCGCGCCTTTATCCTGTTCTGATGGGGGGTAATTGGGCGGCTCGACCATAAGGGCGTGCCAGGCTTGTACTGAACCGTCTTCGATGGGCGTGTGAGCGACCAGCATGATGGAGTTGTAGAAACCACCCATGCGGCTCATCAATAGGCCGGGGCCTGTATACCATGTGTCGTTTTGTAAAAATTCATCAGAAAGGGTTTTATGCCCCGCCAGTAGGTTTTGCCAGACGATGTGTCCGTCATAGACGTTCTCAAAATATTGAATATTCTCTGATCCATGAATAGGCTCTAAGTGGGCTTTATCCGTAATGTTGTCGATTACTTCTTGAGAGTGGCACCCTAGTGTACCAAGGTCATCGATCTTCCAATTGACCCATTTCTCGTCTTCCCATTCGGGCAGGGCGTGGGGTTGGTAATCTGGCTCGTTTTCTTCTTCATCATGCCAGATTAAAACTAATCCGCCCCATTCTCGGACAGGATAAGCTCTGATTTTTGCGGCTTTTGGTATAGGGGCTGGCGAATAAGGGATTTCATTGCACACACCATCGGGGCCAAATTTCCAGCCATGATAGGGGCAGCGAATGTCATCGCCATCGACTTGCTTGCCGTCCATGACAACATAGCTCGTTGTGTTATTGGCAAGGTGGGTTTTCATATGCGGGCAATAGGCGTCCATAACAACGACCTTGCCGCTGGCGCCGCGATACATGATCAGGTCGCGCCCAAAATAACGAAGCCCGACAGGTTTGTTTGTGGCTTCTCCGGCCTCTCCGACGACAAACCATCCGCGCGGGAAGGTAAATTCGCCAATTCCATATTCTGCTGTTGTGGCCATGGGGGCTCCCAAGAATTATTGTTTTATCGATTTTGCGCCAAAATCCTACGCATTTCAAGTGTTTTGGTTATCAAATTGACTGTATTGCGTAGAAAATATCATTAAATTTACGCAAAATTCTATAGTCCGTAACCTCCAGCTACCGAGATTTGTTGGCCCGTTACATATTGAGCCTGATTGGAGGCGAGGAAAATAGCGGCCTGTGCCACTTCTTCCGGTTGACCCCAGCGTTTGAGGGCTAAGTTTTTTTGAACTTCTGTCACCCAATTTTCATCAAAGACGCCTTGTTTGGTAAGTTCTAAAAACATGCCCGCTTCGATAACGCCGACTAATACGCTGTTGGCGCGAATATTGTTCACACCTTCTTCGCGGGCGATGCCGCGAACCAGGCTTTCATTGGCGGCTTTGGGGGATACTGACAGGAAATCTTTGGGCGGGAAGGCGAGATCGCCGGCAGAACCAAGATGTACAAATGACCCGCCGCCATTGTCTCTCATATGATTGATCAGGTTAGTGGAGGCATCATAAAATCCGTGAACTTCAACATCGATGGCCTTACGCCATTGCTCGCGGGACGACTCTTCTATCAAGACTTGTTCGACCAAAGGGCCTGCGCCCCAAACCATGGTGTGGATACGGTCATGAGCTTTGATCGCGTCATCAATAGCGGCTTTGAGGCCGTTTATGTCGGTAACGTCGCATTGATGACACGTTGCTTTTTGACCCGAGGCTTCAATTTCACTGGCGACAGTTTTGGACAAATCTTCTTTACTGCGGTACATGACAGCGACATCGCTGCCAGCTCTTGCAAATTCGGCCGCCACAATTTTACCGATGCCGCCTGTTGCGCCAAATACCATGGTTGCGCCTTTTGGAAACTTAGCGTCGGACATATTTTCCCCATTTTGGTTGACTTTTCGAACTGTGTTCGGAAAGTATGCTCTCATAACGCGCGCGTCAAGCGCCTGAGATAAAGGGATGTTTGTGAGAACGCTTAAGGCTCTATCCATTTGTACTGTTTTAGCTCTGTCGGCTTGTCAGGGCGATAAGACTGATGTGGCGGACTTGAAAACTGAAGCGCCAGCGCCAATCACTCGGACGGCATCAAATGAAGCGCCGAGCTATGAACAACCCAATATCGTAATCCTATTAGCTGACGATCTGGGATGGGCTGATCTTGGGTTTCGCGGTAGTGATATTGAAACGCCAAATATTGATCGCTTGGCGACAGAAGGGGTTCATCTCGAACGATTTTATGTTCAGCCAATTTGTACCCCGACCCGTTCGGCTTTAATGACGGCGCGTGACCCAATGAAGCTTGGCAGCATTTATGCTGGGTTTCAGCCTTGGCAAGATGGCGGCGTGTCCCCCGAAGAGCATTTCATGCCCGAGAGTTTTCAAGCCGCTGGATACCAAACAGCTATGATTGGAAAGTGGCATTTGGGACGCGGGACAGAGCCTTTAGCGCCTAACTCCCGTGGCTTTGATCATTTCTTTGGGCATCTCAATACTCAAATCGATTATTACGAACATTCAGTTGCTGGTGGCTATGATTTTCAAGAGAACGGAACATCTGTGCTGCGTGAAGAGCGCTATGCCACCGATGTGCACGGCGAGGAGGCCGCTCGCTATCTGACCGATATTCGTGATCCAGAGAAACCGTTCTTCCTTTACGTACCATTCCTAGCCCCGCATTCACCTATGCAAGCCCCGGAAGAGCTTGAAGATAAATATAAGCATCGGAGAAACCTACCAACGACCAAGCGGACCTATGCCGCTATGGTCGATAGTCTGGATCAGGCGGTGGGGGATGTTTTAGATGCGCTCGATGAGCAGGGCTTAGCGGAGAATACGATCGTATTCTTCTTCTCTGACAATGGCGGCCTAGAGGCCTTTGGCGCTGATAACGGCCCTTACCGCGGCGGCAAGCTTGAAACCTTTGAAGGCGGTGTTCGCGTTGGCGGTATCATGCGTTGGCCGGGACAGATAAAGGCAGGTAGCAATTCTGATGCTATTATCTCAGTTCTAGACGTCATGCCGAGCTTAGCGGCAGCTGCAAATATCAAACTAGGCAATACTAAAAAACTAGATGGGCAAAACCGATGGAAAGCCATGCAGGGACAGGAGGGTGGTCGTGACGGGGATTTATATTTCGCGTCCAATTCTCCGATGTTCAACCGATATCATGTCAGCGTTATGGAAAGCCGCTGGAAACTGGTTCAAATCATTGATCATCAACAAACATCAACCAAAGTCGATAATTTTCTATTCGATATTTTAACTGACCCTAGCGAGGAAATAAATCTGGCTGAACAAAAGCCGGCAGATGTGAAACGTCTCGCTGAGAAAATTCGAAAATGGCGTTCGCAGCATCCTATAAACGGTGTTCGCGTTGCTCTAATGCCTCATCCTGGATGGCGAGCACCGCTGGATTATGCAGACGCCGTGGTCCCCGTCGATCAAATCCAGATGGATGGATATGAAGGGTACGTCTCTGGCATGCGGGGCAAAATATTACAGAAACGCCACGGCGACAAAGGTAAACTGATTTATGAGTAAAGTTTTTAAATGGCTCCTCATTGGGTTTCTAGTACTTGCGTTAGTTTTCGCAGGTGTTTTTTTGCTCTCGCCGAGTGCTCGTAAGTCAGCTCAAATTAAAGCGCTGGATAAGATCGGGGATGTGGCGATTAAACGTATGGCTTCTGATCCTTCGGCAGAGGGGTCTGTTGCGGCTGATTTCATCAATATTCCAATCGAAGCTAGGGAGTTGTCCGAGGGCATTTTCCAAGCGACGGGGGTTGCAAATGCCCATTTGATTACAACAAGCGAAGGTAATGTTTTGTTTGATACAGGTTTATCAACGCAAGTGCCTAAGCAAATGAAAGCGCTAAAACCCCATTTAGGTGGAGAGAATTTAAGCCACATTATTCTTTCCCACTCTCATGCGGATCATATGGGGGGGACTAAGTTTTGGCAGGAAACGGACACAGAGATCGTGACCCATCAGGAATATGAGGAAGAACAGCGATATTTAACCGAGCTTCAACCTTATTTTTGGGGCCGTAACCGAACACTGTTTCCGTTCATGCCTGAAACACCACCAAAACTCGGATTGATTGCCTATGGCGGCGTGGAGCCCACTATTACAGTGCGCAATGGGGAACCATATAAGTTCGCGCAGGGCGGCGTTGATTTTGAAATCTACGCACTGCCGGGCGCAGAGGGCGCTGATAATATCGTGCTCTGGCTTCCGCAAAAGAAAATCTTGTTTAGCGGTGATTTCTTCGGACCATTATTTCCGCAATTCCCCAATGTGTTCACCATGCGGGGCGAGAAAATCCGCAAGCCAGTTGAATACGCCAATTCGCTCGATGTTATCATTGGCCTTGATCCAGACATGATCGTGCCGAGTCATAAAAGTCCGATAACTGATAAATCGGTTATTCAAAGCGGCCTTGTGAAAATGCGCGACGCGACGCGCTATGTGCATGATGCGGTGATCGCGGGCATGAATGGCGGTAAGTCTATGGAGCAGCTCATGGTAGACATAACTCTGCCCCCAGAATTGGCACTTCCTCAAGAACATGGCCGCGTGTCTTGGGCGGTAAAGTCGATTTGGGAGTATTATGCAACATGGTTTCATTTCGATAAAACGACTGAGCTTTATCCGGTCTCACAAGATACGGTGCATGCTGACCTCGTGGCACTAGCAGGTGAGGATAAGATGGTGATACAGGCTCGGGATTACATGGATGATGGCACGCCTTTGAAAGCGCTGCATATACTCGATATCCTTGGGGGTGATGGCGGAACTGAAGCCTTGATACTCCGCGAAGCAGCCCTTGAAGAATTACTGGTCAAGGCCAAAGCAACCCATAATAACAGCTATGAAATATACTGGCTAAATTACAAAATTAGAGATGTTCAAGCCAAACTGAGTGCACAAACATCTGAAAATGCTGAGTAGTATCGTTAGAAACAGCAATATGATAAGTAATTAAAAAACAGGGGAAAATATGTCGCGAACTATTACAAAAGCAGCTTTATGGGGGGCTTCGACATCATTGCTCGCCCTAAGTGCGCCGGCATATGCTCAGCTCGATGAAATCGTCGTAACCGCGACAAAAACTGCCAAAACTCTGCAGGATGTTCCCGCAAGTATCGCCGCGTTTGACGCCGAAAAAATTGCACGTCTTCAAATCGATAGTTTCGAAGATGTTGCTCAATTCACCCCTGGTCTTTTGATCTATCCGTCATCGGCTGATAGTAACGGCGTTCGGATAAATCTTCGCGGCATAGGGTCATTTGATCCCCAGCTTGGACTTGATAGCAAGGTCGCGCTTTATGTTGACGGACTTTACATGGGCAAGACCCAAGGCCTCGCTTTTGACTCGCCTGATCTAGAACGCGTGGAAGTCCTTAAGGGACCGCAAGGAACGCTCTACGGACGAAATGCGGTGGCGGGCGCAATTAATTTAATTTCTGGCGCGCCTGATCCGTCTGACAGCTACGCCAAGGTCAATTTCGAATATGGCAATTACGATCACATAAAAGCCAATGCGGTTATTAATGCGCCCCTATCTGATAAGGTCGCGTTTCGCGCTTCTGGCCAGATATCTAAACGTGATGGCTGGGTTAAAAATGACGGGCCGGGTGAAGACTTTGCAGGTTATGACCGCTTTGCTCTACGCGGCGCTTTAGGCGGCGAGCTTTCAGATAATCTCGACGTAACAATAGCGGTAGATTATGCGGAATCAGAAAATCAACCCTATTTTTATCAAGCCGTCCCCGGAACGAATACAGACACGGCTCCATTTTTTACCGTTGTGCCGGGACTATCGGATGACCGGAAAGAGAATGTA
>JABABK010000076.1:0-6986 GCA_014238285.1 Hellea sp. | reverse complement strand
TTGACAACGGAAGCGGAAACCTTGAAAATTCGGGCATTACGTTTACGGCTGATTACAAATTAAATGATGATCATGATTTGAAATTTGTCGCGGGAACACGTCGTGCAAATGGTGCACGGTTCGTGACTTTATTGCCTGAAACGGATGTGGCTATGCTGAATGAGTTTGTCGTCACGCCGACAGACGCATTTGGGGGATTGTCATTTAATGCGCTCTGGTCTGGGCTGACAACGTTTTTACCAGTGACTTTCGCTGATCCTGCAATTGTTATTCGGGATGGTTTTACAGATATGGTGCCGCGCGATCCTGTGAATTCGATATTTGCATCTCATCCAGACGGCAATGCTTCGCTTGACGATCACAGGCAATATAGCGCTGAATTGACGGCATCCGGATCGTTTTCCAATTCCAAAATTGATTACACAGCAGGTGTGTATTACTTTGACGAGGACACATCCAATGGTCGTGTTATTCAGCCAACCAATCAATTTGATGTTCAGGACTACTTGACCGTTTTTCCAGGATTAGAGCTTCTGGAAGACGCTATATTCATAGTTGTTGATGATCCTGATACGCCTGACGTTAATGAAGTGGTTCAGGCGGATGACCGTTTAAGGAGTTTTCTCGACGGTGCGCGGAACACAGCTCAGGGCATTATTGATATCAGAACCAAAGCCTATGCGGCTTACGGGCAGGCGACCTATCATGTTTCCGAAGATTTTCGTCTGACGGGTGGTTTGCGGTATTCCTACGAGGATAAATCGGGATTTCAGCGCGTGGCATCGCCGTTTTTCAATGATTTAACGTCGTTATTGGGGAATGACTATGCGCCAAATGTGGCAGATATCAGTTTTGATAGTCTCGATCCGACCATTGTGGCAGAATATGATCTGAATGATGACACGCTTTTATATGCCAGTTACAGTCAAGCCTTTCGGTCGGGTGGGTTTAATCAGGTGGCCTCAGCTTCAAAAATTACCGGTGAAACTTACGGAGCGGATTTTATTTTCGCTCCAGAAGATATCACATCCTATGAAGTTGGCCTAAAAGGCGTGTTTTTGGAGAATGAGCTGAGCTTAAATTTGTCCGCATTTTACTATCAGCTCAAAGACGAACAAGTCGCGGCTCAAGTTGAAAACTTCGATCCGACCGTGCGTGCCATCGTTAATGCGGACACGGATATGTGGGGCTTTGAAGTTGATGCCCAAGCTGTGCTATCGGATGAATTAACCGCTACTGCGGGCTATACATTTGTTGATGGTGATCCGGATGATTTGATCGCGCCCAATGGAAGTGTGACCGAACGCCGTGAGTTGCAGGCCTCGCCAAAACACAGCCTGTCTACATTTTTGAATTATAACAAACCTCTAAACACCAAGGTCGATATGTTTGCGGGGCTAGGATATAATTATAAATCCAGGTCAGAATACTTACCAGTGAGTGGCGGATATTGGGTGACGGATCAAAGTCTCGTGACAGGGAATATTGGTTTCACACGAGCCAATGGTAATGGCACCAAAACCAAGTTCACGCTTTGGGGGCAAAACCTTTTAGACGATAAATATACGACTGATATCATCAATTTTGGGGCTCTAGCCTATGATATTGAAATCTACGGGACGCCGCGAACTTATGGCGTTTCCTTAGGAATGGAATTTTAACCGGAGCCGATCCACTGATCCATTTCTGTGCAGAGATGATGAATGGATGAAAATGCCATATGATTGTGGCCTGTGTTTTCTAAGATAATCAATTTGGTTGTTGGCGCGTTAATGTAATCCTGCGGGACATCTTTCGGCGGGATTCCGATATCGTGATCTCCGAATGCAAAAAATAATGGAATATCAATGGCATAGACTTCAGTTTTAAAGCTTCCGCGTAGCATGCTCATCATGCCACCAGCGGCATATAGCTCACATGTGTTGTCACGAAGGTTCTGGACTAATGCTTCTGTTTCGCCGCCAAAGACGATAGATTTTCCGCTTGGGCCGCCGCCAACACCCTTAGTGAAAGCTGCCTTAAACTTAGCAAGAGTGAGCGTTTCAAGCTCCCGCGTAATCGCCTCTTGGTCGTTTTTGTAAACCAGTTCTTCTTCGGTCAGACCCCAGTCTAAACCGCCAGCACTGGAACCTAATAGTGCAAGTTTTTGAAAAGGGCTGTGACGCGCTTGGACCAACGTCGCGATCATCCCGCCCATAGAATGACCTATGCCAATGACGGGTCTTTCATCTGTCCAGTGTTTAAGAGCTTTCGCAATATATTCGGCGGACTGTCTTGGCATGAGAAATGGATGGTTTTCGGGCAGGGGGTTACTGGCCGTTCCAGGATGATCCATAGTGATGAGATCATAGCCAAGGTCGTTCATGAGATTAGCGAAGCTATAATCTGGCGCTAGGTCAAAAAAACCGCGCGCCGCTCCGCCGCCAGGTAAGCAAAATAAAATAGGCTTCTGAGAATTGCCGGAAGCTTTAAATTGCAAGGCTTCAAATCTGAGGCCATCAAATTTTGCTGGGAGGACTTCAGGCATATAGTCTCTCTTATGCTTCGGGCGCGATGTCCAACTCGGCCCCGTCCAAGTCTTCAGTGACCTTGACTTGGCAACACAGGCGGGAACCATCTTTGACTTCGACAAAATCCGCTAGGGACTCGAGCATGTAGCCTTCATCTTCGGTATGTTCACCGGCGAGAGAGCTGTCGGCGAAATAGACATGACACGTACCGCAGCTCGCCGCGCCGCCGCATGTGGCGTCGATGAGCCCGGCATCTCGAAGGGCTTCCATCATAATGGTGCCGTCTTTTGCATCGATGGATTTTTTGTCTCCGCCGAGGGTTTTGACCTTAAGCTGGGCCATAACTGTTCTTATCCTTATATTTTCTAAACTATATCTGTGTTTTTGCTTGACTAAGAGCCCTTAAAAAGTATTTTCCGAATGACGTTCGGAAAGTCATATATGTGGTAATCCGGCTTAGAATCAAGACCTAAAAGGGAAAATATGTCAGGTGTACTCAGCGGATTAAAGGTTCTCGATTTATCTTGGGGCATAGCAGGGCCGATGACAGGCATGCTTTTGGCCGATCATGGGGCGGATGTTACCCGTGTTGAGAGGCCTCAAGGTGACCCATTTGCCGGTCTTCTTGGCTATAAAGTCTGGCATCGCGGTAAAAAGAACGCTGTTATTGATCTAAAAGACCCAGCAGAGCTCGCATTGTTCAAAAAACTTGTCGCAGAAGCTGATGTTTTGATCGAAAGCATGTCGCCGGGTAAAATGGCTGATCTTGCCATTGAATATGAAGATTTGACCAAGCTTAATCCGCGCCTGATTTATGTATCGATTACTGGATACGGGGAACATGATGACCGTCCAGGCTATGATGCTTTGGTGGCGGCGAGTTCTGGCCTACAATACGAGCAGCGTGGTTGGCCCGAAGGGGCGCTTTATCACATGGCAGGACGTGAAGATCCATTTGCTGAGGCAATTGAGGTCGATCCAGATGCCGTCCAAGGCGCAAACCGTGAAGGCCCCTTACATGTGGCGTCTAAATGGCCGAGTATGGGAGCTTTCTTCTCTGCTTCTGCCGGACTAGCCGCCGCATTATTTGCCCGCGAAAAAACCGGCCGTGGCCAAAAGGTTTCTACATCCCTTATGCAGGGCGCGATGGCTTGCGGCAGTGGTGTCTGGCAGCGCGCCGATGATATCGACGCCATGGGGTTTAATACGTGGATCATGGGCTCTAGTTCGCCAAAGGGCCATTTCAAATGCAAAGACGGCAACTGGATCCACAACTGGGTGCCAAATCCGCGCTTTATCTTGCAAGCCTCTGCCGGTGAAGAACTGAACGCATCGCCTGATCTATCCGTGCAAAATGATCCTGATCGTTTCGGTATTGGGCCAGAAGAAATTCTGGTTATGTCACACTATCAACCAATTCTCGCTGACGCGATCAGCAAGTTTAACGCTCAAGATTGGGTCGAGGCCGGCGCCATAGGCAATGTGACCATGCAGCCTTGCCGCTCTATCGAAGACAGCCTTATTGACCCACTGTTGATCAATGATAATTGCGTTACGACTGTGGATGACCCTGAGCTTGGTCCTATCAATCAGGTCGGTATTACCTACCGCTTAGAGACTAGCCCCGGCAAAGTTCAGGGACCGACCCGACTTACAGGCGCAGATACAGACGCCGTCAAAGCACATGCCGCTTCATTGCCAGATTTGGAAACGTACACAGTGCCGGCCAAACCAACAGGGAAAGGTCCGCTCGATGGCATTCGAGTTCTGGATTTGGGCCTAGCCATTGCAGGGCCATTTGGATGTCAGCTTCTAGCCGATATGGGCGCTGAAGTTATCAAAATGAATACCCTATGGGATAGCTATTGGCACCGTACCCACATCGCTTATATGGCTAATCGCGGGAAACGTAGTTTTGCCGTCATGCTGAAAAACCCCAAAGGTCTTGAGGCGCTCAAAAGAGTGATCGCGACCTGTGATGTGGTGCAGCACAATATGCGCTATCCAGCGACAACGAGACTTGGCCTCGATTATGATAGCCTTAAAGTCGAACATCCGGGTTTGATCTATTGTCATTCTCGCGGTTTCGAAGAGGGCCCCCGCAAAAACCTTCCGGGCAATGATCAAACAGGGGCTTGTCTAGCCGGTGTACAGCATGAAGACGGCGCGCTTTACGCTGACAGCACGCACCCATTATGGTCGCTGACCTCTTTAGGTGATACAGGCAATGGATTTTTAACGGCTGTCGGCATTTGCAATGCTTTGATGGAAAGAGAACGAACAGGTAAAGGTCAATTCGTTGACACATCCATCATTAATGCCTGTCTTCTCAATTCAAGCTACGCTGTTGCGAAGCCTGATGGTAGTGGCGTTGATCGTCCTATGCTTAATCCGGATCAAACAGGTTATGGTGATTATTACCGTATCTATGAATGTTCGGACAAAGTCTGGATCCAAGTTGCCGCAATATCAGACGCTCATAAGTCAGCTTTTGATAAGCTAGCCGGAGACAACAAAATTTCAGCATTTGCGGGCCGTCGTTCAAAAGACCTGATGGCCGATTTAATTCGAGCTGGCGTACCTGCGGCCATTTCCGACGCTGAAGCTTCACGTCGTCTTCATGACAACAAAGCTTACCGTGAGAAAAATTGGACGACGAGTTATCACCATCCCTATGTTGGGAACCTTGAGCAAATCGGGGTGACTTACGACTTGTCAGATACGCCGCCTATCATTGGCTCTGTACCTTTGATTGTTGGTGACCAGACCAAACAAATTTTGGAAGAACTTGGATATAGCGAAACAGAAATTCTCGCTATGGCCAATGAAACCGCCATTCTTTGCGATCCGCCTTTGCCCGGACAAAAAGAAATGAAAAACCCATGGGGCTTGTAGCATGAGTGATAAATCAGAACGCCCAATGCGGCCCGACCCGATTCAGCGAATTGATACTCAGTTTTTCTGGGATGCTTGCGCGCGCGGTGAATTCGTCGCGCAGAAATGCGAGCCCTGTAATAAGCTTTGGCACCCGCCGCGCCCCATCTGTCCTGATTGTCATTCTATGGAAAAATCAGAAGCCAAACTATCCGGCAAAGGAAAGGTCCTGTCCTGGGCTCGGCAAATTCGCCCGGCTAGTTTCCTATTTGCAGAAAGTCCGTGGATCATATTGGTCGAACTTGATGAAGGTTTGCGAATGTTGTCCAATTTGGAAAGCGAAAATCCTCCGGAATTTGGCATGCGTGTGACCGTTGATTTCGCGCAGACATCGGGCGGCAAAGCCGTGCCCGTCTTCCGTCCCGAGGGGAGCGCGTAATGGTCGCTGAATCACAACAAGCCTGTATTGTCGGGATTGGTCAAACCGAGTTTTCGAAGGCTTCTGGACGTTCTGAACAGCAGCTCGCTGCGGAATCTATTTTGACGGCCTGCCGCGATGCAGGCCTTAGTCCCCATGAAATAGATGGCATGACGACTTTTGCGATTGATAATTCTGATGAGATTGATGTGATGCGATCTTTGGGCTGCAAGGATATCAACTATACGACACGTCTGCCACAGGGCGGGGCAGCGTCTGTCGCCACATTGGTTCATGCTAAAAATGCGGTCGAAAGTGGTATGGTCGATTATTTCGTCATTTGGCGGGCTATGAATGAGCGTAGTCAATATCGTTTTGGTCAGCCTAAAATTGACCTTTCCCCGGACGCACATAGCTCTACATTTATGGAGTGGTGTTTTCCGTTTGGCGCGCAAACACCTGCGGCTTGGGAAGCGTTGTCTTGCGGCCATTATATGAATACATACGGAATCACATCCGAAGATTTAGGAAACATTTCTGTCACATTTCGCAAAGCCGCTGCAACTAACCCGAATGCATTTTTCTATGGTAAACCGATCACGCTTGAAGATCACCAAACCAGCCGCTGGATTGTCGAGCCATGGTTCCGGCTTTTGGATTGTTGTCAGGAATCTGATGGCGGTTGTGCCATCGTCGTGACAACCCGCGAACGGGCAAAAAACCTAAAGCAAAAAGCTGTTCCGATCTTGGGCGCTGAATACTCTATGACCTTTAATCATGAAATCATTTCAGATTTTTATGAGGGTGATCTTCTGCATAATGATGTGGCTCTTCGGGTGACTGAAAAACTCATCAATAAATGCGGCGTTGCGCCCAAAGACACAAAAGTCGCCATGATTTATGACAACTTCACGCCACAGGTTCTGAGACAGCTTGAAGGTTTTGGATATTGTGGTCTGGGCGAAGCCAAGGACTACGTGGCTGATGGTAATTTAGAGCTGGACGGCGCAACGCCATTATCTCCCAATGGGGGCCTTATTGGCGAAGCCTATATTCATGGTATAAACAATATCACAGAAGGCGTCCGTCAAATGCGCGGAACGGCGGCTAACCAGATTAAAGACGCGCAAACGGCCTTCGTCGGATCAGGGGTTGCGGGCGCTATCATTGGTAAAGCTGAGTAG
>JABABK010000075.1 GCA_014238285.1 Hellea sp. | reverse complement strand
CCGAACAAGGGGCCAAAGCTCCGCTGCTGGGCGGCCGTATAGGATTAATGTGGAACATTCTGCTCGTGCCAACCTTGTGCGTGCATGGTCTCGCAACTATAGGAAAGATCAACTTGCCTGAAAACCGAATGGGCTTGATCTGGCTAGTGTTTGGTGTATCGGGCGGTATTCTTTCGGCCATTTTATCTCGGAACATCGGAAAAAAACCCGGGACTGGCTCTACAGGCAACCGCATAGAGTCGATCATTTGGCCAACAACTGCCCTTCTTATATTTGCCTATGCATTTTCGATCATGGGCGCGCTATTGATGAACAATGCGACCCCGATCCTGTTTAACACAATCATGCCATTTGCATTTGCCCTAGGCGCGGTGAATTACACCCTACTTGGCCGAATAACGGGGCAAGGGTTTCTTCGTATATCTGGACTTATCTCGGCGCTTTTCATGGTTCTAACCATGATTATGGTCAATCAACCGAGCGTCTACTTCTTATCGGCTCTGGGTGTCTTATTTACCGGCGTCTTGCCAAGCGTCATTCAAATGAGCAAAGAGCCAAGCTATGTCGTCTGAGCCAAATAAAAACGATTCCCCTGATGATCAGGCCCAAGGTATAAGCGAATTGGATATAACGGCCCTCGATGAAGCCATACTTAGTCGCATCCGGCTTGGCGTCATGGCTTATCTATCAGCCGCGAGCCCCGCTACTTTCCCGGAGCTCGCCCAAAAGCTCGAGACCACAAATGGCAATCTCTCGACCCACCTGACCAAGCTCGAAAAATCAGGTTATGTGACTCTAGAAAAAGGTTATAACGGCAAACGGCCGCAAACATTGGTTCACCTCACGGATGATGGCCGAAATGTTTGGATTAAATACCTTGGCGAAATGCAGAAATTACTGGGCGCTTAGCGCCCTGCACGCCCCTCAAATAAAATCAGCATAGCTAATTAAATCCCGAATATTCCACGCCGTTTCATCACTTCAGCTAATCTTGTTTCATATGAAATCGCCAAAATTTCTCATAATACCGCGTGAAATCGCCTAAAATTTCTCATAATACTGGCCATTCGCGGTTTTTTGGGTCCAGGCAGGACCAATATTTCGAACAAAATCGGCACAATTTTCACTTTGTTTCTGTAATTTTAATAGCCGCGGAAATCGATTCACAGGATCGATTTCAATTTCGCGGCGATTAAAATCACCTTTCAAACTTAACGAATTTCAGCTTCTTCGGAAGATCTGCATCCGGGCCAAGACGGCGTTTTTTGTCTTCGATATAATCGGCAAAGTTACCTTCAAACCATTCAACATGACTATCACCTTCAAAGGCTAGGATATGGGTCGCCAGGCGATCAAGGAAGAAGCGATCATGAGAGATGACCACGGCGCAACCAGGGAATTTTTCAAGAGCTACTTCAAGCGATGCCAAAGTTTCGCGGTCCAAATCATTGGTCGGCTCATCGAGCAGAAGAACGTTACAAGGCTTGGAGAGCATCTTAGCCAGATTCACCCGGTTACGTTCACCGCCTGATAGCTGACCCACATTTTTTTGCTGATCCGTTCCCTTAAAGTTAAACGCACCGACATAGGCCCGGCTAGGCACTTCGCGCTTGCCCATGGTGATAATATCAAGACCATCGGAGATTGCCTCCCAGACATTTTTGGATGGGTCGAGATTATCGCGTAGCTGATCCACATAGCCGAGCTGCACGGTTTCGCCGACTTTAAACGTGCCTGAATCCGGCGCTTCCTTGCCTGTGATCATTTTAAACATCGTGGTCTTACCCGCGCCGTTTGGCCCGATAACACCGACAATACCGCCTGGCGGCAATCTGAATGACAGACCATTGATCAGGAGCTTATCTTCAAATCCTTTGGAAATGCCGTTGGCTTCGATGACAACGCCGCCTAGACGGTCGCCCATTGGGATACGGATATCGGCGTGACCAACGACTTCGTTCTCAGCTTCATGACGTAGCTTATCATAAGCGCTAATACGAGCTTTTGATTTAGACTGACGCGCTTTCGGGTTGGAGTTAATCCACTCTAATTCTCTTTTAAGGGCCTTTGTTTTACTATCGGCTTCGCGGCCTTCCTGGTCCATACGCTTGGCTTTAGCCCCTAGCCAGGACGAGTAATTGCCTTCATGGGGACGTCCTTGTCCGCGATCAACTTCAAGGGTCCAAGAGGTGATATTATCAAGGAAATAGCGATCATGGGTAATCAGAATAATCGCGCCTTTATAGGCAATTAGATAATTTTCTAGCCATGCGACGGTTTCGGCGTCCAAATGGTTGGTTGGTTCATCAAGGAGCAACAAATCAGGTTTTGACAACAGGAGCTGACACAAAGCCGTCCGGCGGGCTTCACCGCCGGATAGCGTATCAACAGGCCAATCAGCCGGCGGGCAACGAAGGGCCTGCATCGCCATTTCAATTTTACTATCAACATCCCAAGCATCACGGGCATCGACCTGCTCTTGCAGGACCGTCATCTCTTCCATGAGCTCATCCGTATATTCTTCGGCCATTTTGACGGCGACGGCGTTATAAGCATCAAAAATTTGCTTATCTTCACAGCCCTCAATGACATTTTCCCAAACATTTTTACTGGTATCAAGGCGAGGCTCTTGTGGCAGATACCCAATTTTAACGCCTTCGGCAGCCCAATGTTCACCGGTGACTTCGGTGTCAACGCCGGCCATAATTTTCATCAGGGTCGATTTACCCGCGCCGTTAATACCCACAAGGCCGATTTTAGCGTCCGGGTAAAAGGACAAATGAACATTGTCCAAAATCGTCTTATTGCCAAACTTCTTGGTCAGGCCTTGCATATGGTAACAAAATTGACGCGCCATGGCGGTAAATCCTTAAAATCTTCGCGGAAAACAAATACGCGCCGCATATGCGACGCGCAGGCAAAAATATCAAGTGTGGAATTGACGAATAGACGTCAATTCAAACTAATCGTCATTATTGACCTTATTTCCTTTTATTTCTTTGCCCAGATAAAAAGACTGTGTGGAAAAGCCCATACGCGTACAGGTTAAGCTTTCATCTTCCTCTACGCGCCAAGAAAATGTTACAAAACTTGTATCATTAATCTCGCGAATAGTTTGGACGAGTTCAGGGTTTTGCGTAAAACATGTCACCAATTCGTCTTCGGCATCCTGTGCTTGGCAAAAGGCCCAGCTAAACAGTGTGCTATCAGGAAGTTCGATATTTCGGGTCCCGCAGCCGATAAAAGAATCGGTCTTTTTCTCCGTTCTAGCGGAAACCAAATCTCCGGTAGCAATCATATTATCTAAGTCTACATCGACCAGAGCTGGCTGGGTTTGTCCGGCATAAGCCGGAATAGCTATCATAACCGCACTCGCTGCGATCATTAGTTTTTTGACTGTCTTTTTCATATGTCTCTCCTTTTTATGAAAAAATTCCCATTAGAAGCGGACTTTGATGCGCCCCGCATTTATGGCCTTGTTCAGTTCACCAAGCGCCTTTGTGCGCTCAGCAGACGGTAATTTCGAAATAGTTTGCTCTAGGTTAGCGATATCAGTTGCTGAAACATCTAAGCCCGTACTTAGCGTGTTAATTTGGCTTACAACCAAAGCTTCCAGCCTCGCAGTCTCACGAGGGTCAACAGGTATAACTGAAGGCTTGGAGGGCTTCTCTTTTGAAATTGGAATGTCATCGATTTTCTGTTCGAGTACCGCTAGCTCTTCTTGGAATATGCGCCTGACATCACCCACTGACAAACCAGATTCTAATGGGCCAGCGTCAGCATTCACAGAGTCAGCGTATATAGTTTCAAGCTGCGTTACAGGAACCTTACTGTGCCCTGCACGATCAACAAGCTGCGCCTCCAAGGTAAAAACCCGATACACTAAGAATAGAAGAATTGCAGCCTGCAAGGCTAGCAAACCCAAAATAGGTTTTTGATATTGCAAAACGCGCGCTCCCTTTCGGGGCGGTTTACCGAAATAAAACACTTAAAGTCGCCCCAGCTCAAGCCTGACGAGCAGGCCTAAACATTAATGGACATTAACTAAAATAAAGAAAAAGTCAATATTGAGGATTAGCTCACAATGGTCAATTACGCGATGACAAGGGTTTAATACGCCAAGCAATCACGGCAATTGGAAAGATAAACATCGCGATCATAAAATTGAGTGATAAGAACGTGAGTTGCTCAGCATGTAGGGTAAAATCTACTTGAAAATTATATAGAAGAACCGTCACAATGCATGATAATAAAGCTAAAATGCAAGCCGTACTATACCCAATATTGGACATTTCAGACTTAAGGCTTTGCTCCCACTCGTCGAGGGTTTCTTGAGGAAAAGCTAGTCGGCTTGTTAACCGGTTTAAAGCGAAGAATATAGAACTGACGCCTAAAATGCCCTGCACAATGAATCTACCTATGCCTATTCGTTCCAAGAGCTCCGGATGAAATGCTTGTAGAGTCGTGAGTATCAAGGCACTCAGAATAAACAAAATACTGGAAATCCTTAGCCCATAAACCGCAAAATGTGACAAGTCTTTTTCGCGTAATGGCATTTTATCAAAAATCGATACTATCATTCTGCGGCCCTCCTGTTTTCAGTTAATTCTTCTGCTAATGATTTGAACGGCCTTGGACTAAAAGCCATATCGATGGGCACTTCAAAATATTCCGCGAGTTTGAACGCAAGTTCGAGGCTGGCATTGTAATCTCCTCGCTCCAAATAGCCTATGGTTTGAAAATTCACACCTACCGCATCGGCCAATTCTTTGCGAGAAAGACCTTTCTCAGTTCGGAGGATTTTAATACGGTTATAGATCATAATGTTATATATATACAACAATTACTAACAAAATAACAATAAATAGAATTTCATTCACATTGCAGGAATGATTTACTTTCCTCTTTCTATGACTTACCCACGCTCCATGAATTCCATCTGGACAATCCTAGGCCTTGATGGCCCTGTAACAGATTTAAAGATCATCAAAAAAGGTTATACCGCGAAGCTTCGTGTCACCAGGCCCGAAGATGATCCCATGAAATTCATGGCGCTGAGAGATGCCTTCGATAAAGCCAAAGACTATGCCCATGACAATCAAGACGTCGAAATGGGTGAGGGTAGCGCCGTTACAAACCCCGTAGATGAGGATTCACTCAGCCTTGACCAGATATTAGAAGATGCAACATCAGGTCAAGATGAAGCGCCTTCAAACGTCGCGATCAAGCGAGAGCGAATAGAAGAACGCTCTGAAGCTGTCGATAAGCTGATGAGAAAAATTTCCAAATTAATCCGAAAAAGAGACGGCCGAAAAGACTATCAAAATTGGCATAAAGTTTTATCGAAAAGTGCCGAGTTATCCATTGATGATTATGAGCGATTTGACCGAAAAATGCGGGAGACCCTCCTAGACCTCCATGACTATGATGAAAGATATAGAAGGCGTTCAAGGAAATCCAGAAAACGAAAGAAAAGATATTACAAACTGCCACGAGCCACTTTGCTAGCTATTTTTAAGGAAATGAACTGGAAAGTCAGTCATGCGTCCGACCCCGAAATAGTCGAACAGCTCCGATGGCTTTGCGAAGAAGGCGGGATCGTCAAAGAAGTCGATGATCACTCGCGTGAAAAACTTGAGGATGATGATGAAGAGGATAAAGGCACTGGATGGAAATCAGACCTTAAACGGTTCTTCCTATTAATCGTAGCTATGCTTCTTCTAACCTATACAATTAGCTGGCTTGATCCTCATTATCTGGACAATTCACCAGAGGCAAAAGAGGCGGCAAAATCGCCTCTTCTGACATTGATTTATTTTATCTACGCAATACTCGCAATCTATTGCTTGTTTTTCATGATTACGCGCATTCTAAAACTTGTGTTCTTTACCATTGCAACGATTTTGCGCGCACTTGTGAGCGCCCTCCAGCAACTTGCCCGCAAGTTTTAAACTCTTGATTAGTTATTCTTTGGGCAAATCAGTCTCGTTTACAACTGTTGTTCCCTAAGCTAAGAGCAAGCATGGCAAACATGTGGACAATACTGGGTCTTGATCAACCTACATCGGATTTAAAAACCATCAAAAAAGCTTATGCTTTGAAATTGCGGGAAACTCGACCTGACGAAGATACTGAAGGCTTCATAGCTTTAAGAAACGCATTTGAAGCTGCTAAAAATTGGGCGAACTCTAAGCCACAATCTATTCAGAAGGTTCGCTTTACATACGGAAATTTCACCTACCAAAATCATACCAATGACCTGATCGTATCCCAGTCTGAAACTAAAAAAGAGCTGCAAGACAATGGTCTAACAACGACATTAGATAACCTCAAAGCGCTAATCAATCATAAGACTGATCGAGAACAGATGTTCAATTGGCAGCATCTCATAACGCAGTCATTAGAACTATCTTTGGACGACTATAGTCAATTCGAACGGAACCTCGTTATAGGACTTCTGGAAGTTTTTGGATTTTATGAAGACCCTGATGGGGATTTTGATTCAAAACTCTACACGATTCCGGTGAAACTTATTTCAAAACAAATGGGTTGGGACCGAGGAAGTTTCTCAGTTGCAGGCATTTCTCACGACATTAACTGGTTGCATGAATACGCGATCAAGGGGGTTCGTAAAAAGGTTGCGCCCATTCCGAAACAGAAAAACTCCGACTTTCCAGTATGGATAATACTTTGCTGCGTCATCTTTTTCAGCCAAGCTGCTTCATGGTTTCAAAACCAGAATAACGACGGAAATCAGCCTAATTATCGCGCCGTTATTGAAATGATGGGACAAAACCCAAACTTCACTTCATCGGAAACACTGGACACATTAAATAGTGAAAACCAAAACATTTATGGGCGGAATCCATCGCTTTCGCATTTGCCAAATATTGAACATTCTCTAGAGCTACAGAAAACACTTAATGAAATTTCAGCTTTGACCATTGAAGACCAAGCTCCATCAACGGAAAGAATGCTGCAATATCTCAATCGAGAAATGGAACAACTCGAAACTCTAGATGGGAACGCCTCCCCCTCAACAAAGAGTGATGAAAAGAAAGACCCTAATTCAAACGATTATTAAGCAACAGGGTCAATCCCGTGATCGCCAAACACTTCGCCCAATAGATCAACGGTTGCCATCCATGAACGGCGTTCTGAATCCGGGTTGAATTTCAACACACCATCACCACTATCAGCTTCAGCAACTGTGAAAGCATGAGTTGTGTTACCATAAGCATGGATCTGCCAATTGGCGCCAGACTTTGTCAGCTCCGCGCCTAGCGCCACGACAGCCTCGGGCTGCGCCATTGGATCATCCCAGCCATGAGCCACAAGTATTTTAGTCTTGCTTTTCTTGGCCTTATAGTCCGGCGCGTCCAACAAGCCATGAAAAGAAACGGCTGCTTTAAGGCCAAGGCCACCGCGGACCATATCCAGTGTGCAAAGCCCGCCAAAACAATAACCAATCGCCGCCATATTGGCTTCATCAACTTCAGGAAGTTCCGCTGCCGCTTTATAACCAGCCTTAAGACGCTTTAGGAGTTTTTTGCGATCTTCTTTAAGCGGTCCCATCAAAGACTGCTTTTCCTCAACTGATTCCGGCAGAACACTATCGCCATAAATATCGAGCGCGAAGCCCACATAGCCAAGCGCGGCCATTTGAATAGCTTTTTCCTCAGCAAAACCGTCACGTCCGCCCCAAGCGTGATTAATCAACACGCACGGTTTAGGGTCAGCAAAGGTCTCGTCCCAGGCCATCATGCCAATACATTTTTGCTTTCCGTCCATATATTCGACGGGTTTCGTGGTGATCGTCATAAGTAAACTCCAATTTTCGTGCCTTAATAACGTTCCAGCGCTACAGGTCAACGGAACAAGATTTATTTACAAAGGCCTACAGACCTGACAAGACTTATCTTTTTTAGAGGCTCACATGGCAGATCAGACATTCGATATAATCGTTTACGGCGCGACTAGTTTTGTCGGTCAAATTATGACCCGCTATATGCACGAGCAGTTTAACGATGGTTCTGTGAGCTGGGCAATCGCCGGGCGTTCAGAAAGCAAGCTCCAGAAACTCAGTGACGATACTGGTTTATCTGGCATAGAGACTATATTGGCTGACGCCGCCGATGAAGAAGCCCTGCAGGCCATGTGCGCGCGCGGTAAAGTCGTGATTTCAACCGTCGGGCCTTATGCACTTTATGGGGATACGCTGGTCAAGGTCTGCGCCGAAACGGGGACTCATTATTGTGATCTTAGCGGTGAGCCGCAATGGATCCGTAAAATGCAAGAGCGCTATGAAAAAACTGCAAAAGAGAGCGGCGCGTTGATTGTTAATTGTTGCGGTTTTGACTCGATTCCGTCTGATCTTGGGGTTCATTTTTTACAAAAACACGCTTTAAAAGAACATGGGCAGACCTGCAACCAGGTCGACATGCGCGTCGCGAAACTAAAAGGCGGAGCCTCCGGCGGTACGATTGCGAGCATCATCAATATGGTCAAAGAAGCGGCGGGTGACGCCGAGCTTCGCAAGCAATTAAAAGATCCTTACAGCTTGTGTCCGCCTGACCACGATTTTTCTACGCGCCAGAACACTGTGAAGATGGCCTATGATGATGACTATCAGAGCTGGATTGCGCCCTTTATTATGGCCGCCATAAACACCCGTGTTGTACATCGTTCCAATGCTTTAAGCGGCAATAGTTACGGCGTTGATTTTATGTATGAAGAAGCGATGGTGACGGGCAAAAGCAGGCGCGGGAAACGTATGGCGCGAGCAACAAGCTTAGGTATGGGTGGTTTCATGATCGGGCTGGCCGTGCCGCCGGTTCGCTGGATGCTGGAAAACCATATACTGCCAAAACCCGGCGAAGGCCCGAGTCCAAAAGAGCAGCTCGAAGGTGAATATGACTTGGTGTTCCTCGGCACGACACCTGATGGCGATAAGGTCAGATGCAGAGTTACAGGCGACCGTGATCCCGGCTATGGATCCACCGCCAAGATGTTAGCGCAATCTGCTGCTTGTCTGGCACAAGATGTACCGAAAACGACGCCGGGTGGATTCTGGACACCGGCGACAGTGCTTGGCGACAAACTGATTGAACGATTAGAGGCCCATGCAGGGCTAACATTTGAAATCGAGTAATATACTTTCCAGATAGGCCTGTCCAAATAGGCCTTTACCGGGTCCTTAATCGGAGCTCCGCGGGTATTTAGGGCAGCCAAACCACCCTACTGCCAAATTTATTAAGACAATATTAGCCATATTTGGCGATCTTAAAGCCATTAATTTTTGAGGTTTGTCATGTCTGTCCGCATTATTACTGCAATTTCAGTGCTCGCTCTTTTGGCTGGCTGCTCTACCACGCAAGAAAATCCGCATTATCAGCAGAGCACGAAATACAAAGTACACGCCCCCGCTGGTGCAACAACGACACCAGCCCCGATCACTTATGCGAATTATTCTGACGGCACGGCGACGGCTCAGACGCATCGTAGCTACAACACGACGACAAGCGTTCCGACTACAACCCATGTTTATCAAGCCAGCTCAGAAACATATGCCCAGCCCGCGACCACGGTGAATCACAAATGCCTCAACAAAGAAGGCACGCGTAAACTCCTCGGTACAGGCGTTGGCGGCGCAGCAGGTGGTTTTGCCGGTCATGAACTTATAGGCGGCACTAAAGGCACGATCATCGGTGCTGTGGTTGGCGGCGCAGCCGGATATGGCATTGCCGATAAAACAATCCGTTGTGATCCAATTCCAGTTGCGGCTCAAGTCGCTCCAACGACTTATGTAGAACCAGGGAGCTACTCCACGTCTACAACTGTTCAAGATTATGACGCGGGATACCAAGCAGGTTATCAAGCTGCCAGCACGCAAGCTCAATCAACCGTCAGTCCTGCTCCAACAACTGTAGAACCAAATCATGCGGCCCCAACAGATTCTGCCTATGGCGAAACTTTTGGAACGCCAGGTTATCACGCGATGCAAGCTAATGGTGACATGGGCGATACAACAACGGCATCAAGCACAGTCTCTATCCCTGCCCCGCAGCCCGTTACAGCGCCGAGCTATGGCTATCCGCAAAACACGGCCCAGCCTACTTACCCGCAAACGGCAACTGCTCAAACGACAGGTCAGGGCGTAACCATGCACAAAGTCGTTGAAGGCAATACGGTTTACTCGCTATCTCGTCAGCTTTGTGTTGGTGTAGAAGATGTTCGTAATCTCAACAGCCTAGATGGTAATTTTTCTATCAAACTAGATGATTTTATCAAACTTCCAGCCTCTCGTTGCTGATCTACTCACCTTGCTCTAGACCATTACGGCCCTTAGTTGTTGTCAGAGAACAATTGATGTCACCCTCAAATCAGCTACACTCAATAAGTAGCCGTGATTGAGAGACATTAAATGACCAAAGTTTTACGAACGCCTAACGCAAGATTTGACGCCTTATCGAGCTACGAATTTGAGCCGAACTATTTTGAACAATCTGATCCGGCTTTAGGCACCCTTCGTATCCATTATGTGGATACCGGCCCCGAGGACGCCCGCCCTGTTATTATGATGCACGGCGAACCGAGTTGGTCTTATCTTTATCGGCATATGATTAAACGCGTATCCGCCGCAGGTCTTCGGGTCATCGCGCCAGATTTGATCGGATTTGGCCGCTCAGACAAACCTGCAAAAACGAACGACTATAGCTATACAAGCCACGTCAGGTGGATGCTGGCATGGCTCGACTCGCTCGACATCAAGGATGCCGTTTTGTTTTGTCAGGATTGGGGCGGCTTAATTGGCCTTCGGTTAGTTTCTGCTAGACCCGAAAAATTTGCGGGTGTTCTAGCCGGTAATACATTCTTACCGACAGGCGAAGGCAAGCCGTCGAAAGCCTTTGAGGCTTGGAAAGAGTTTTCGCAAAGCGTGCCTGAATTCCCGACAGGCAAAATCATTCAAGGCGCAACCATCACAGATTTGAGCAAAGATGTGGTCGCAGCCTATGACGCCCCTTATCCAGATGAAAGCTACAAAGCTGGCGCTCGCATTTTCCCTGCACTCGTGCCGACATCTCCTGACATGGACGGCGCAAAAGACAATGTTGACGCGTGGAAAGTTCTAGGACAATGGAACAAACCCTTTCAAACTTGTTTTTCGGATAAGGACCCGGTTACTGGCGGACTTGACAAAATGTTCCATAAAATGGTTCCTGGCTGCAAAGATCAACCCCATACTATAGTCAAAGGCGGAGGACATTTTCTTCAAGAAGACTGCTTTGAAGAATTATCTCAAATCACTGTAGATTTTTGCGCCCGGTTGCCATGAGAATTCGGTATAGCCAAGGCTGAAAACGCCGCCTATATACCGAGCATGAATCACCGTTTTACAAAAATATTAGCGACCATTGGCCCAGCCAGTTCCGCGCCCGACACGCTGCGCCTCTTGCATGATGTTGGTGTGAATGCCTTTCGTTTGAACTTTTCTCATGGATCTCACGAAGATCATGCCAAATCCGTCAAACGTATTCGGCAAGTCTCCAAAGATGCAGGGCACCCGATTTGTATTGTTGCTGATATGCAGGGACCAAAGCTACGTGTCGGCCCGTTTAAAGGCGGCTCGACTGAGCTCCGCTACGGCGATATTGTCAGTTTGCAGCTCGGCGACGGCGAAGGTGAAGGCGGCATTATCAAAGTCCCACATCCCGAACTTTTCGCAGTGCTTGAACCCGGACATGTTATAAAATTTGACGACGGTAAATTAATGGTCACGGTCGAAAGCAATTCAGGCAACGAGATCAAAGCCAAAGTTAATGTTCCCGGAAAACTGGGAGACCGCAAAGGGCTTAACGTCATTGGGGCTGTTTTACCCATGTCTGCCATGACAGACAAAGACCGCATAGACATGGCCTTCGCTCTCACCCAAGAGGTCGACTATATCGCTCTCTCCTTTGTGCAAACCGCTAAAGACGTCAGTGATGCCCGCGAGATCATCGGCGATAAAGCCGGTATTATTGTCAAAATCGAAAAACCGTCTGCCGTTGAACAACTCGACAGTATTTTAGATTTGGCTGATGCCGTTATGGTCGCGCGCGGCGATCTAGGCGTGGAACTTCCGCTAGAACGTGTCCCTGTTGTTCAGCGCCAGATCATTCGTAAAGCCCGCGCTCTTGGCAAACCCTGTATCGTGGCGACCCATATGCTGGAGAGCATGATTGATAGCCCAACGCCAACGCGCGCCGAAGCCTCTGATGTTGCGACTGCCGTCTATCTCGGCACCGATGCCGTCATGTTATCGGCCGAGACAGCCGTTGGTCGTCATCCAGCAACGGCCGTCGCGATCATGGACCGCATCATCCGCGCCGCCGAAACTGATCCGGAGTTTTGGGATTACTTCAAAAGCCGGCGACTGCCCCATGACTCCAATTCAGAAGACGCTATTAGCCACTCTGTGCGCGGCATTGCCGAGATCATGTCCTGTAAGGCCGTGTTTGGATATACGGCTAGCGGCACCACAGTGCAGCGCATATCACGGGAACGGCCACCTTGCCAGATCGTCGGCTTAACGCCGAGTCAAGCCACCGCTAATCGCATGGCGCTCTCTTGGGGCGTGCGCCCATTAAAGACTATGGACCCAGCAAATTTTGATGAAATGTTACGGCACATCCAGCATTTAGCTCGCGACGATATCGGCCTTGAAAAAGGCGATCCGATCATGATCTCAGCAGGTATTCCATTTGGACGTCCCGGCTCCACCGATACGCTTAAAGTCGCGACGGTTGATTAAGCTCGCGGCCGCGTTCAAGTACCCAAGCCAATACTGAAAATAGCGAAAACGCAAATAAAGCCTGAATCGCGAAGATTTGGATTGTTGGTAATTTCGGCGGCGGGACCAGCGAGTAAAGTTGAATAACAACGAAAAACGCCACTATAGCCACTCCAATCCAACGCTTCGGGGATGGCTTTGGTTGACTTGATTTAAAGTAAAGCCAAACAGCGCCTAAAAATAAACCAAGCTCCAATAATTGTGAAATCGGCAACGATGCCCAGAGCCCAAAACCCAGTTTAGGTCCGCCCCACCATAGCTCCAAATCTTTGGAATGAACCAATAAATCCGTTACCCAATGAGAAAGCACGGCCACGCCAATTGCGATAGCCACCCCTTTAGTTTTGTTTTTTACAAGTAAGCCATAAAGGAGAGCCGCGCCAATCGCCCACAAAATCGTTGATGGCAGAGCATGGGTATAAGGCATGTGATAAAGATCAAGCATCGAGGCCTCTAAAAACCTAGGCGTAATCCGTGCTTTTTCGATTCCGGCAAGGACAAGTCCAGCCCAAGCAAAATCAACAAGCTGAACAGCTACAAATAAGTGCCACAGAGGAACATCCGGCCGGGCAGCTTTAATGGCAAACGCAGGTGCGTAGTGACCAATAAACATCGATTAAAACAGTTCGGGATCGACGGTTTTCTCTACGACCTTTTTGATCGTTAATCCCTGCACAATTATTGAGAAGACAACGACGCCGTAGGTTGCGGCCAGGATCAGCGGTTTGTACTCGCTATCCGGCAAGGACAAAGCCAAGGCAACCGAGATACCGCCGCGGACACCGCCCCATGTCAGAACGGGAATAGCGCCTTTGGTAAAGCGTTTAAACATGCCAAGGAATCGCATCGGGATTGAAACGGCCGTAAAGCGTGCCAGCAAAATCAACGGAATGCTGAGGAGCGTGATCCAGAAATATTCAGGCCTCAGCGCCAGAACAAGAATTTCAAGGCCGATTAATAGGAACAAGACCGAGTTTAAAATCTCGTCGAGCATTTCCCAAAATCCAAAGAGATAAGTCCGTGTACGTTCGCTCATGGCAAATTCCGCGCCTTTATTGCCAATCATTAGACCCGCGACGACAACCGCGATTGGGCCGGAGAGGTGATGACCTAGAATTTCAATGCGGGATGCCACAGCGTAGGTTCCTGCCACACAGGCCAGTGTGATCAGCGTTTCGATAGAGTGATCGTCTACCTTGGCCATGGATCGGTAGGTCACAAAACCGGCAATTAATCCGAGGATAGCGCCGCCAATAGCTTCGACCGTGAAAAGTTCCACCACATCTATGACACTCAAGCCGCCGCCATGACCGTCATGGACCCCCAAAGTCGCCGCTGCGATCGCTAGAATGATTGAGAAGATTACAACACCCACGCCATCATTAAACAGGCTTTCGCCAGCAATTTTAGCTTCTAATGCATGAGGCATGTTCACGGTTTTAAGAATGGAAAGCACAGCCACCGGGTCTGTCGGGCTGATCAAGGCCCCAAAAACTAGGGCCCAAATATAGGGTAACTCCACACCAAAAACCTTGGCGAGATAGAAAAATCCCGTCCCGACAATAAATGTCGAGATCAAAACGCCGATGGTAGCCATAGAGCCAATGGCCCACTTTTCCGAGCGTAAAAACCCCATATCTACATGGAGCGCTCCGGCAAATAGTAGAAATGCTAACATGCCCTTCATTAAGGTTTTTGCAGCATTCAGGTTTTTTACGGTTGCCAAATTCAAGTTCATATCTTTGCATTTTTG
>JABABK010000074.1 GCA_014238285.1 Hellea sp. | reverse complement strand
GAGCATGACGATGACTATCTCTTATGGGGTAATTATCAGACCAACTTCTCTGATACAGAATATGGACGTATCCAGAGAACGCTTTACGGTGCCAAACTCCACTGGGACGAAAATGACGCCACTAAGTATGGTGACGCTCGGACAGCCGTAACAGGCTTCATAGCGGACGGCGGTAATCGTCAGGGCCGTGATGAACTTCGCGGAACCGGCGGCAGTGTCTACTATCTACGCCACGGCGATATCTCTATCGGATCAGAAATCCTACGGATTGAAACTCGTGATGAAATCTCTGGCCTCGTGACTGAGAGCCGACGTCTAACCTACGGAACTGATTATGATATGGACTTCATCCAAGGCCGCATCATCTTAAACCGTCCGCTGGCAAGCTCATCAAATGATGGCCGCTTGTTCAGAGATGGTAATCAGTCTGGTAATGAGGAAGTCCTTGTCGCTGATTATGAGTACTCTCCGATAGCCGGGGCCGGTAGCGACTCCATGATTTACGGTGCTCGTGCTAGCCGCTGGTTTGGCGACATGGTCAAGTTCGGCGCAACCTATAACCATGGTGATGACGGCGGCGTTGAGAGTGATCTCATCGAGGCTGATCTGACCGTGCAGTTTGAAGCGGGTACTTACATTAAAGGTGAGATTGCTCAGACCAAAGGCCAAGGCGTTGAAACCTACCGGTCAGTGGACGGCGGATTTACCTATAACCCAATGGAGCGCGGCGGTCTGCCAAGCAATAGCAAAGCCATGGCTTATGCTGTTGAAGCGGCAACTGATCTAAGCGACTACTTCAATGCAGATGGTCGTCTCCACGCTTATTGGCGCAAACGTGAGGCTGGCTTTGCCGGTTACTCACAAGGCACTAATCAGGACGTCGAGCAATATGGCGGCGGTATCAAACTGTCACTCTTTGATGATCTGAGTATCAACGCCAGAGCTGATATCTTGGATGACCAAAATATCGGAACCAATAGCTTTGCTGAAGCCTCAGCGGAATATGCCCTTAATGACAATGTTAAACTGTCAGCCGGTGTATCCTATAATGATGATGGCCGAGGTAATGACGGAGCTTCTGTTGGTGCCCGCGCTGAATATGCCTTTAACGATGATAGCAAGGTTTATGTCTTCGGTCAGGCCGGCGTAACAGGCAATAATGCCCGGACAACGGACAGAGCCGGTATTGGCGGAGAACTAAGGGTTGGTAAGCATCTGTTGACCGGCGCAGAAGTTTCCGGCGGTGAAGATGGCCTTGGCGCTCGTGTCAGTGCCCGTTACCAAGAAGAAGATGGTGATGAGTATTATATGGCTTATGACTTACCGCTTCACTCTCAAGTTGCCAGCAATTATGGTACGTTCAATTTTGGTGCCCGTCGCCGCTTTACAGATGCAATATCTGTCTACGGTGAAGAGCGCATGCAGTTCAATGAGCGCGGCCTCAATGGTGTCACCCATGCTTATGGCGTCGACTATAAGCCTGGTAAGTGGAACTTGGGTCTGTCCGGTGAACTTGGTAAGGTTGATGATCTTGACCGTAAGGCAGTCTCTGCCAGCGTCGGGTTTAGTGATGAGCGCATGCAAGCCGGCGTCACGTCGGAGTTCCGTCAGGATGAAAGTCTTTTAACGGGCGATACACGCCGCACATGGTTGATCCGCGCAACTGCGCTGTACCAGTTAAGTGAGGAACTACGCCTGCAAGGCAAGCTGAACAAAGCGGTGTCAGAGCAGGCCATCAGCGTCGCGCCTGAGGACTTCAATGAAGCTCAGTTTACTGAAGGCTCTTTTGCAGCCGCCTATCGTCCGATCTGGGATGATCGTCTAAACGTTCTAGCTAAAGCGGTTTATCTCTATGATCTATCGCCGACGTCACAGCGCTTTAATGGTGAAATGGTGGATTATCGTCAGAAGAGCTCTATCTACTCTGTTGATGCGTCCTATGACATCCATCCTCGCTGGACCCTTGGGGCCAAATATGGTCACCGCGGCGGTGAAGTAACCGATAGCCGTGAAAGCGATGACTTCTACAAGTCTTCCGCTGATCTTGCTGTGCTTCGTCTGGATTATCACATGACCCATAAATGGGACGCCACTTTTGAAGGTCGTTACCTCTCTATCGGAGACGGCGTCATCGACCGGACAGGCGGTCTGGCCATGCTGTATCGTCATATCAATGATAATGCTAAAATCGGTGTTGGTCTGACTTATGGCGGTATCGATCAGGAATACCTGCTCGCCCAAGACGAGGAAAACATTGGTTGGCTCATTAATGTTGTGGGCAAATTCTAGGATTTAGCCCGCAGCTACGCAGGTCTAACTCTGCAATAATAATGCCAAAGTCCCAGATTATCGGGGCTTTGATCCCAAAAATAGAAGAAATGCTATCGTATGACATTTCCCCCCGCATCATACGATCAGCGATTAGGCGGAAGCATTTTATGAAATGCTTCCGTTTTTTTGTGCTTTTAGCGGTCTGTAAGTATTCCCGACTTCTTTTGCCTTGACTTTCCGAACGCCGTTCGGAAATATGACTGGAACTTATAAGGGAACAGTTCATGCGCCGTTTTTTAAAACTATTAGCCGTCATGTTTGTGGCGCTGATTGTTATTGGCAGCTTAAAGTTTTGTGACTTTGGTCCGCCGCCGCCAAGGCCTGATTTGGACTTGCCTCTAGCGCACCAAATGGAAAACCCTGAAACAGCGCCTATGAATATGGCATTTGCACCGCCTAATCCATTTGCCTCTGACAGTGTAAATCCCTTGCCTCATGGTGATCCCGCGCAGCAAGACGCGACGCCAATCCCCGGACCGATGGACCAATCTAGGCAATTAGAAGATGACGAACTGGTCTATCAATTTATGGGGCCGGGTTATTTTGGGGCTTTCACATCCAGTAAGTACAAAGATGGCCGCCGCGTCCTTTGGGCAAACGGCGTCAACGGGATATATAAGCTGGATTACGAGACCTATGACATTATAGATCATCGCCCGAGCGACATGGCTGATAAATATACTCAGACATGGGCAGAAGAGATTTCAACCAAGCTTGATAAAAATAACGAACCCAGTGCATTTTTTACGGCTATGGCTGCGCTCAAACCTTTAAAAAGTCTATCCGGCGTTTACGCCATGGTCGGCGCGAATAATTGGTTTTACTTTGCCAATAAAGATGGTTCGATTGTGGCTTATGGGGATGCGATAGATGGTGATGCAGGCTCCAAAATTGTCGAAAAGGCTCGGTTTCAAATGCCGGCTGATGAAGCGGCTGCCAGCGTCGGCATGAATATGACCTATGATGGCTGGATTGTCTTTCCAACAGAAGACGGGACTATGGTCGCGGTTACCCAAGACCTGAAGGACTATCGTTCGGTCCGCATGCGTCACGCGGATGAGGAAGATACGTCGAGTCACGGAACAGGTTATGGTTGGGTTCGAAACTCAGTAGCGGTCGATGAAGGCGGCGGGATCTATGTGGCGTCTCGCAATCATATGCACAAAATCGTTTGGACGGGAGATCAGCTATCGACCGATCCAGAAGACGGAGCATGGACAGCGAAATATCGTAATGGAACAGGTGAGGGCACTGGCGCAACGCCGGGCCTGATGGGATTCGGTGATGAAGACCGGTTTGTTGTTCTGACAGACGGCGATATTCGTATGAACGTCACCATGTTTTGGCGCGACGGAATCCCAGAAGACTGGGAACAGCTTGAGGGTGCGCCTGCGCGACGCATTGCAGGCCAAGCCCCGGTTAATATGGGTGAGCTAGACGTTCAAGAAATTCAAACCGAGCAAACCGTTATTATTGCAGGCTATGGCGTATTCGTTGTTAATAACACGCCGCGTAACACGCCGTTTTTTATGCCCAAAGAAGGTGTTGGTCGCGGCCTAACTATTGGACCATTTGGTAGTAATCCAAAATTTCAGCCATATGGTATTCAGAAGTTCGAATGGAATCCTGATAAACAAACATTGGAGCAAGCCTGGGTCAATGAAACTATATCTTCACCCAATGGTGTGCCTTGGGTCAGTACAGGATCAGGGCAAGTCTATTTTATCGGTGCCAGAAATAATAAGTGGACTCTTGAAGCCGTGGACTGGCTGACTGGCGAGCCGACTTTTCATTACATCATTGGCGGTCAAAAATATAATAGCGCTTTTTCAGGACCGACGATTGACGAAAAGGGCCGTGTATTTGTCGGGACTCAGTTCGGGCGTTTACGTATCCAGCCGAAAAATGCGCAGTAAATAGTGATAAATAGTACGCATTTTAAGAAATTATGGCGATAATTTGTAGTAAATGCGTAGATAATGACTTTTAAATCAATATTTTTGTTGCGACTTGATCAAAGCAAAAGCTAAATAAAGACGAATAAGTAGAATGAGCGGGAATATGGAAAACGTAGACGTAGATGTTCTGGTAATTGGCTCCGGTGCCGGGGGGTTAACCGCTGCGATTACCGCCCATGAACATGGCGCAAATGTTTTAGTTGTGGAAAAGTCGGATAAGGTCGGTGGAACATCTGCGACGTCTGGCGGTGGTACTTGGGTTCCCTGCAATCACTTAATGGAAAAACATGATCAAAGCGATACGCCCGATGCGGCATTGACCTATATGAAAGCTTGTGTTGGCGATGATGTATCAGAAGATCGCATCACGACCTTCGTAGATAATGCGCCTAAAATGCTATCTTTCATTATGAAAAATTCTCAAGTGGATTATATCTCTACGCCTTATGCTGATTATTTCCCGGATAAGCCCGGAGGCAAGGATGGGTGGCGGACATTAGATCCTGTGCCGTTTAATGCGGCCAAGCTCGGCGATAACTTGGAGAAATTACGCGACCCGCATCCGCAAACAATTTTCATGGGCTTTACGATTACGATTCCTGAAGCATCCAAAATTATCACCAAGGCCAAAGGCTGGTTGTGGATTTTGATGAAACAGAAAATTCTCTACACGATCGATTTACCGATGCGTATGAAAACCAATCGGCATCGCCGCCTGACGGGAGGGAATGCTTTGTTGGGACGCTTGTTTAAATCGACTTTGGATCGCAAAATCCCTATCTGGACCGAGGCCGGCATGACCTCTCTGGTTGAAGCCAAAGGGAACGTCACAGGCGCTATTATTGAGAGGGACGGGAAAAAGGTACAGGTCAATGCGCGGCGCGGGGTCATCATGGCAGCTGGCGGCTTTGAAAGTAATCCCGACATGCGTAGTCAGTATTTGAAGGGGCCGACAGATGTTGCTTGGTCCGGCGCGCCCGGCACAAATAGAGGCGATGGCCATAAAGCGGCCGAAGCCGTGGGGGCTAGCTTGTCACTCATGAACGGGGCTTGGTGGGGGCCAACAATTCAAGTGCCGGGCATGGATCGATCAATCGTTATGTTTGCCGAGCGGTCGCTGCCCGGCATTTATATGGTGAATGATAAGGGCGAGCGCTATGTCAATGAAGGTTCCAGCTATGATGTTGTTGGCAATGCTATGCAGGATTATGCAGACAACACATGGGTAATATTTGATGCTAGAGCTCGTAAGAAATACGCGATCGGACCGCTTATGCCCGGCAGTGTAAAGCCCGATTCAAAAACGTCTAAACGGATCATGTCACTTATCCATAAAGCGGATAGTCTGGAGGAGCTCGCAAAAGAAATTAATGTAAACTCTGATGGTTTGTTGGAGACGGCTAAACGGGTTGCCAGGTTTTCAGAGACAGGTATCGATGAAGATTTTCACAAGGGTAAAAGCGCCTATGACCGCTATTATGGAGATAGAACAGTGGAGCCAAACCCTTGTTTGGCACCAATTTCGGAGCCGCCTTTTTACGCGTTTCAAGCTCGGCCGGGTGATATAGGGACTAAGGGCGGTATCGATGTTGATGTTAATGCGCAGGCTCTAACCAAAAAGAGTAAGCCAATTGCTGGACTATATGCGGTCGGAAATTGTTCATCCTCTGTCATGGGGCATTCTTATCCGGGAGCCGGGGCTACACTAGGTCCTGCGATGACTTTTGGATATATTGCAGCGAAACATGCTATGGGCGTGAATTCTTAGAGAATAACTTTAACTCAAATAGGAGAATATAATGAGTTTTGCAGGTAACTGGAATATTACAATGAAAACCCCAATGGGGGACCGAGGGGGTGTACTTACGCTCGCTCAAGACGGCGATGCATTATCTGGCAGTATGGAATCCGATGGAAATTCAACGGATATTTCAAATGGCCGCGTAGAAGACGGAAATGCCAAATGGGATGTTGATGTCACATCGCCCATGCCTTTGACATTGTCTTTTGATGTTGGTGTCGATGGTGATGATATGTCGGGCAATGTAAAACTGGGCATGTTCGGTAATTCCGCCGTAACGGGTAGCCGAGCCTAGATCATGAAGCGCATTGTCATAGTTATATTGGCGGCTCTTTTGCTGGCTGGCTTATATTTGTTCGCAAAAACCAGAAGCACCCCATCGTCTGATTATGACTTTGCCCAATCTGAAACCTCTAATATTGCCCAGCTGGTCAAAACAAGACCAGCTGACGCGCCGCCGCCTAATGTGGTTATTCTACTCGCGGATGATTTGGGCTGGGCCGATGTCGGTTATCACGGCTCTGATATTCAGACCCCAAATATTGATCGCTTGGCCAAAGAAGGTATGCGCCTAGAGCGCTTCTACGCCACGCCGTTTTGCTCGCCAACACGCGCCGCTTTGATGACAGGTCGTGACCCGATCAAACTGGGCGTTGCTCACGCCGTTTTCATGGCGTGGGATAATGGCGGGGTATCGCCCGAAGAACATTTTATGCCAGAAAGCTTTAAGGCCGCTGGTTATCAAACCGCCATGGTCGGTAAATGGCACCTCGGCCATACGATTGAGCAGCATACGCCTAATGCGCGCGGGTTTGATCATTTCTATGGTCATTTTAATACGGACGTGAATTATTTTGAACATGGATTTGCAGGGGGACATGACTTTCAGGAAAACGGAAAAATAGTCGATCATAACGGTGAGTACGCAACCAATGTTCACGGCAATCAGGCGTCTCGATATATCGAAGAGTTGCGTGATCCGAATAAACCATTTTTCTTATATGTTCCGTTTCTAGCGCCGCATTCACCGATGCAGGCCAAAGAAGAAGATATGGCCAAATATAGCCACAGAATTGATTTACCTCACGCGCCTATGAAAACTTATGCGGCCATGGTGGACAGTCTTGATCAAGCCATTGGCCAAGTGTTGGATTCGCTCGACGAGCAGGGCCTTACTGATAATACGATTGTCTTATTCTTTACGGATAATGGCGGTTATTATAATTTTGGCGGTGTGAATACACCACTGAGAGGCGGTAAATTAGAGACTTATGAGGGCGGGGTTCGCGTTGCTTCTGTTCTGCGATGGCCAGATGTTATTCCGGCGGATACGGTCAATGAGAACGTGCTCTCAGTTATGGATGTGATGCCGACGCTCTCGAGCGCAACTGGCGTTGCAAGTCTCCATGAAAAAGAGATCGACGGACTAAATCGCTGGGATGCAGTTTTAGGGGAAGGCTCTAAAGATCGCGGTGAGCCTTTGATTTTTACGTCTAACGTCCCGATTTATAATCACTTTCTTTATGGCGTCTTGGATGGCCCATGGAAGTTGGTCCAAAAAGTTGATCACCAACGCCGTGAAACCACCGTTGAAACGGAGCTATTTAATGTTTGGGAAGATCCAAATGAAGAAATCGATCTTTCTGAGAAAAACCCGGAACAGGTTGAGCGCTTGCAGGCCATACTTGATAAACGTTTAGCCCAACACCCTGTTGGCGGTACGACCGTAAAAATTGCACCGCACCCCGGCTGGCGCGCCCCGCTAGATTACGCCGATGTGGTTATCCCAGCCGATAAAGTGAATGAGGATATGTGGACTGGTTTTAGCCCTCTCGCGACCAAGGTTCTCCAGAAAAATTACGGTGAAAAAGGCCGGATTAAATACGAATAGTATGGATTTTGATTTAGCACCTGATTGGCTGACGCCGCATTTGACTGATGATATGACTCTAGCGGATTGGCGCGATGCTGATTTGCTAGGTGATATAACGGCGGATGCTTTTCAAAACGATCCCATCAATCTCTGGGCTTTTCGAAAAATTGACGGCATGCGCGCAACGTTTACAGCCATGGCAAAACATGTTTATGGCAAGCGCGGCTTTTGCCATCAAATTGACGGTCAAGCGGCAACTATGTGGGCTATGTCTGATGCGTCGCTAGACTTGCCATCACGCATGATGCCAGTTTTGTCTTATCACATTATACGCCATGGGGGATTGGGCGCTTTGAAACGCGGGTTAGATATCGAAAAGGCTATGGAGCGCAAACACCCAAAGAAACCTCATCTCTATTTGTTCACAATCGGGGTACGGCATGGGGCACAAGGCAAAGGACTGGGTCGCAGAATCTTATCACCTGTGCTAAAAGCGTGTGATACGAAGGGTGTGCCAGTTTATTTGGAGAGCTCAAATCCAGATAATCATGGATTTTATAGCGCTTTAGGCTTTAAGCAGATGGAATTGTTTCATCCGGTTCCGGGTTGTCCACTCATGGAGCCCATGTGGCGAGACCCGAAGTAAAGAGGAATTGAGTATGATGTCAGTACAGCACTTATCGGATAGATTTGAAATTCAGGATTTATTGGCGAATTATTCTCATGCCATCGACACGCAAAATTTTTCAGCTCTAGATGATATCTTCACAGACGATGCGTTCATCGACTACACGGCTGTCGGGGGCGCTAAAGGCAACGTATCTGAAACCAAAGCTTACCTTGAAAAAGCTCTCTCAAAGTTTTCCGGCATGCAGCATATGCTTGGCTTACCCCAGATTAACATTGACGGCGATGAAGCGAGCGGCCGAACCATTTGTTTTAATCCTATGGTGATCGATAAAGACGATGCGCCTCATGTTTTTTTTGTAGGTATTTGGTATGTCGATAAATTTATCCGAACAGATATGGGCTGGCGTATTAAGCACCGGGCAGAAGAGTTTTCTTATTTCCACAATTTCCCATCTGATTTTCAACCTGCGGAGACCAACCATGTTTAAAAAAATATCAGTCCTACTCGTAGCAGGGCTTTTGACAGCCTGTGACCACCCATTAGAGCTCGTGGGTAATGGTGATATTATCTCTGCCAGCGGTACACGAAATTGTACCCTTGAAGATTATCAGGCTTATGCTTCAAGCTGCGATGAAAACAAGACCTTTGTCGACGAAGTGGTCTATGAAGAAACCTATTACGCTATTCCCCGTCCAGGCTGGGTATTTGATCGGTGGGAAAACTATTGTGAGGATGTCGTTATAAATGAGTGCTCATTTTATGTGGCCCCTGAAGGTGTACCATCGCCTCCTAATGACTATGCAGTAGATCCGTTAAGAGCTGTTTTCGTTCCCGCAACATTGGACTTTCTGGCACGGGGTAAGGCACCTATTGATTTGGAAGGCATAGATGCCGATTTTTATGGCGGTGTGAATTACGGCGAACTTGAAAGAAATGTTTTTGACATTTTCATCCCTGATTCTGATGAGAAAACGCCGTTAGTTATTTACATTCATGGGGGGTCTTTTACGGGGGGTGATAAATCAAATGCCTATCAAGACTTTAACATTGAGAATATTCGTTCGTATTTAGATGCAGGTGTAGCATTTGCGACGATTAATTATAGCCTTATACAATATGCGAATGAGACTGAGGGCGTTATCAAATGCCTTTCTGATAGTCAGCGTGCGCTCCAGTTCATGCGTCTTCACGCCAAGTCGTTCAATATTGATCCTGAAAAAATAGCGTCTTATGGGATAAGCGCAGGGGCGAGCACATCGCTTTGGCTCGGGACAAAGGATGATGCGGCGGAGCTAAGAAATGTCGACCCTGTCGCGCGGCAATCTACACGTTTGTCAGCCATGGGCGCTATTGAAACGCAAGCCACGTTAGATTTGGTAAGATGGGAAGACACTTATGAACCGTTTGGGATAACGCTGGAGTTAATTGCTGCTGCATCAGAATTATTACGACAGCAAATGGTGGACTTTTATGGCGTTGACGAAATAGACGACTTTTATACGCCCGAAACAACAGCCTATCGTGATTCAGTCGATATGTTGGATTTTATGACATCGGATGATGCGCCGCTTTGGGTCAATAATTCTCTCTTTAGTGCCGGTTTCCCGGCGTCACAGGGCGCGCTTCTGCATCACCCGTTTTTTGCCAGGGAACTAAGAGACCAAGCCGATGTGGTTGGTCTGGAAAATGTTGCTTATATTCCAGAACTAGGCATTGAGGATCCGTCGGGTGAGACTATTGCGGAGTTTTTCTTGCGCCATCTAGGAGAGTAATCAACCGTGATCATTGATGCTTGGATACAACACCCAACGCTCCGGCATGCGCAGGATCCTATGTTTGCTTCGCTTAGGCGTTGGTCGAAAACGGAAATTCCAACGGAGGAATTGCCACTGTCTATGACAATAGCTGCGATGGATGTAGGGGGCATCGCAAAAAGTCTCACATGTGCTTGGCAGTCTCCGAGACATGATATGATTACGAATGACGAAGTCGCGGAATTCGTGGCTCAATATCCGGACCGCTTAGTTGGGGTTGGCTCTGTTGATATATCAAAACCGATGGAAGCGGTTAGAGAAGTCAAACGCTGCGTCGAGGAATTAGGCTTTAAAGCCATTCGAATTCTACCTTGGCTCTGTGAAGTGCCGCCAACCGATAGACGTTTTTATCCAGTCTATGTGGCATGCTGTGAAATGAACGTACCGTTTTGTACTCAGATTGGTCACACGGGGCCGCTTATGCCATCAGAAGTCGGAAGGCCTATTTACCTAGATCAAGTCGCGATTGATTTTCCTGAGCTTGTCATCGTCGGTGGCCATATTGGTTATCCGTGGACGGATGAAGCCATTGCTGTCGCAACCAAACACGAAAATGTTTATATTGATACATCCGCTTATACGGCCGAGCGATACCCGGCGCAGCTCGTTCAGTTCATGAAAACCAATGGCCGTAAGAAGGTTTTATTTGGGAGTAACTATCCCATGATTATGCCGGGAAAATGTCTTGAGAAAATCGATGCACTTGGACTTGATGAAGAGACGAAGGCATTGTTTTTATCAGGCAATGCGAAACGGGTTTACAATATCTAAATTTCGAACTTCACCGGGAATTTTTTGGTATAAAAATCAAAGCGCTCCCTGACTTCCTCTGCGCGGACACCAAAATGATTTTCTAGATCATAGCGCACGCGCCCACCTTTGCCTCTGGGATGAGCTTTGATGAAATCAGCGATCTCCCGTTTGGCTTTTTGCGTGAATTCTATGCTGTGTAGGTCATATATCTTAGCGGCAGTATCTGTTTGCCCCGCCATGAATTCGTGGAAGAAGATATCGGTGCTTTGATTGTCAGGCCAAATATGGCGATCATCGACCAATCCTCTGAGAAGGTTCTCAAATCTATCTGCCCAATAATCAAATACGGCGCGCGGATCGACTTTGGTTCGAAGCATGCGGTGACCCCAGGCAATCATTGTGGCAGTGGATTGAATCAAAGCTACGGGATCGCGGTGGGTGAAGATGGCTGTGGCATCCGGGAATACGGTTTTAAGCGCTGGGAGCTGCTCGGGGTTTTGCACGCATTTTAAAACCCAAGGCTTGTTACTACCGCGATCTAATTGCATCAGCTTTAAAACGTTTTTCATATAGGCATAATGCGGCGTCTGATTTTTGCCAAAATAGTAATCACGATAATTTGGAATGACCGACGTCCACTCGAATTGATTACAGCCAAAATCAAAGGTCATGAGTTCAAGTTCCTCATGAATATGATCCGGGTTCATCGCGTGCATGCTAGCCAGTTCCGGGCCCATAATCTGCATGGCTGACCATCTGAGACTACAACGATAATAGCGCGGATCGTCAATGTCACTATCATTGCTCTTGAGACGTTTCGCCAGAAATTTGGCGCGATGTTTAAGGCCAAAGCCAGCATTTTCTTGACCAGGTGCACAAAAAGGTTCCTGCGCTTGCCATAATGGCAGGCTTTGAAATCGACTATCTGCGGCGAGTAGGTTGACGAGATGAGTGGTGCCCGACCTCGGCAGGCCAGAAATGGATAGAGGCCTGTTTAGCGAGATGTCTTCAATATCAGGCGTTTTATTGAGGCGGTCCTGAATGATCAGACGATTACTGGCGCAGCGAACAAGGTCATTGTAAACTTGAGTTGCGCCTATAGCGCTCATGTCTAGATCGCTTTTATAAGCATCTAGCAATACTTGAAGAGGTTCATGAAACGTCTCGGGGCCGAAATCGGAAAGACCCGTTGCTTTGCTGGCATCGTTTAAAACATTATCAATCGCAAAATCGACCTTGGCGAGATTGCCGAGTTTTAAGGCAAGCTTTTGCAGGCGGCCATATTGCGGATCGGCAAGATCATCAAAAATGATGTTATTGCCAACCCGCGTAACCATGGCTCTATTTTAAGCCCTTCATAATTAAGCTTTTATACCGGTCAGAATAGGGTGGTAACATGATCAGAAAATCCCTGAAACGATCCAGCGGTTGATGCACGATAGACCGCGCATTTGACATGTCTTTAAAGCCTTCAAATCCGCAGCAACGGCCCATGCCAGAGGCGCCGACACCGCCAAATGCTAGGTTTGAATTCGTGCCCGCCTGAACGCAGTTATTATTGACCACGGCTGAGCCTGAAGATGTGTTGGTCAGGAAATACTCGATGGCGTCTTTGTCTGTTGAATAGATATAGAGCGCGAGCGGATTAGGGCGCTTGGCGATAATGTCCAGAACGTCTTCGCGGTTGGTATAAGGCATGACAGCCATGACGGGGCCAAAGACCTCTTCCTTCATGATGTCCATGTCTTCGTTCATGTCGGTCAGAACGGTTGGTTCGATATAGCGATCTGCCGCATCAGCATTACCGCCGGTGACGAGCGTGGCGCCTTTTTTGATGGCATCCGCGATCAGTCCGGTAATGCGTTTATGATGCCGATCATTAATGATGCGAGGGACGTATTCAGAATTTTCCAACCCTTTGCCATCGGAATTGTAAAGTGCCTGGATTTTATCTGAAATCAGCTCCAGAAATTCCTTTTTACGACTTTCATGGACAATGACATATTCCGGCGCAATACAGACTTGACCTGCATTCATGACGCGGCCCCAGGCTAGTTTGGTTGCAGCATTTTCAAGCTGAGCTGTCTCATCAATAATGACGGGGGATTTGCCGCCCATTTCAAGCGTGATACTGGCAAAGTTTTCCGCTGCCGCTTTCATGACTATTTTGCCGACCGCATTGCCGCCCGTGTAATAGATGTGATTAAAGGGTAGGGATAGAAGCTCTTGAGAAACCTCCACACCGCCTTGAAAGACGTCGACCTCATCTTTTGGGAGAGAGTCCCGAACAATCTCTTCGATGATTTGAGCTGACGCGGGTGCATATTCCGACGGTTTAATTGCCACGGCATTGCCGGCGGCAATTGCCCCGATAATGGGATTGAAACATTCGGCGGTTGGCGCGTTATAGGCGGCAATGTTCAGAACGACGCCTTTGGATTGGTAGCGGATTTCGCATTTCTTGCCCATTGTGCTGAGCGAGCCTTTGACCTTTTGCGGTTTGACCCAGCTGGCGATATGTTTGACGACGTGGTCAAGCTCGCCTTTAATCATGACAAGTTCGGCGGCAATGTCGACTTCATGACAGCCGCGCTCAATGGCTCCGGCTTTAAACAGGTCCTCTTTGCGGGCGACAATTCCGGTCCACATAGCTTTGAGCTTATCAGCTCTTTCTTCGGCGCTACTATTTCTAAGCCGGAGCGTTGCCGCTTGTAGAGCTTCAAATCGTTTTTGGATATCACTCATGATCTAGCCTTTATAACGTTCAATTTTTGACACGCTTTGTATGATTTTCTCAAACGTGCGCTCTGGCAATATTTTATACATTGGGCCGAGAGCTTTGACGTCTTTGCCGACGAGATAGGATGGTTTCCAGTTTTTCTTTTCCAAAAGGCCTAAGACCTGATTGACGACAACTTCTGGCGGGTTGCCAGATTTCTCGATCATTTCGGGCAAAATTTTAGTAGTGCCTTCCATGTGGTGGGGGCCGTAAACATCGCGCATTTCTTGACTGACCTTGCGCCAAATATCTTGGGTCGTGTCATGGGCATTGGCTGTCATGTGCGTTTTGACCGCACCGGGTTCTACGGCCGTGACTTGAATGCCGAGCGGCGCAAGTTCATGGCGAAGGGTACGCGTTAATCCGACAACGGCATGCTTGGACATGTTATAAGCGCCAGAGCCAACGGGGTTGGCCTTTACCGCGCCAGAGGCGAAATTGATAATGCGCGATGTCGGCGCATTTTGACGGATCAAAGGAAGAAATGCCTGGCAGACGCGCCAAGTGCCAAATGTATTGACTTCAAAGGCAATGCGAGCTTGCTCGATGTCCGCGCCTTCAATCACGCCCACGCCGCGATTGGCGATACCTGCATTATTGATCAGAAGGTCAAGACCCTTGCCGTTAAGAGCTTTGGCTACGGTCTTAGCGCTTGCGGCAA
>JABABK010000073.1:11492-15020 GCA_014238285.1 Hellea sp. | reverse complement strand
CGTATTAGAAACTCCAACTCGTCATCCGTGACGACGCCGTCGGCTAGTGCAATATGAAACAGGCCATCGAGCACATCTTCAAGGGCCGCAGGTTGGGCACGGTATTTGCGGGCAACAATGTGGGCGTAGCGTTCAAAGCCGAGGGTTGTTTGGCGCGCGAGGTCAAAGAAGCGGCCGATGTCGCGATCATTCTCCTCGCTAGCTTGAAATACCCGCTTAAACGCCTCAATCTCATCAGCCGTCACCTGCCCGTCAGACTTGGCCATTTTAGCGCCCAGCGCAATCAAAGCCGCCGTCACACCCGCAGGCTCAATCCGGCCAGGCTGACCATCGACGTCTATTTTGGGCGGCGGCCCAAAAAGCCGCGCCGCCGCTGTCATTATGCGTGACCACAGATTCATGGGCGCGGTGTGCCAGAGCCGTCACCGAGATTCAACATAAGTTATGAATATATTTGTTCACTTTATGTTCTTTTGTGTATAAGCAAACCTATGCGCAAGCCAGAAACCATAGAAACGCTTTATATCGACTTTGATGCCTTTTTCGCCAATGTGGAAAAACAGCTTGATCCTTCGGCCCGTGAATACCCCCTCGGTGTCACATCACTCCCATCGGAAAATGCGGCTCTTATCACCTGTTGTTATATGGCCAAAGCCAAAGGCATTAAGCGCGGTATGCGCGTGCGCGAAGCCCGGGGGATATGCCCCAATATCATCATCAAATCAGCGCGCCATGATATCTATGTCAGATGCCACAACAAGATACTCGACATCGTCGGGCAATATGTTCCTATTACAAAAGTCTGGTCGATTGATGAGGTTGAGTGCGCTTTGATAGGCCGTGAACGCACAGAGTGTCAGGATCTAGCCCTTCGCATAAGACAAGGCCTAAGCGATGGCATTGGCCCTTATATCACGCCGTCTATTGGGCTGTCTGCCAATCAGTTCCTAGCCAAAGTCGCGGCGGAAATGAACAAACCAAACGGGCTGACCATATTGCCGCCTGACGCCCTGCCCGGTCCTCTTTTAAATCTAGAACTTACGGACCTTCCCGGCATATCTAGTAATATGAAAAAACGGTTACACCGCTCTGGTGTTTTCTCTATCTCAGACTTTTGGAACATTTCGGCCAAACATGCCCGCGCTATATGGGGCAATGTGGAGGGTGAACGCATGTGGTCACAGCTTCATGGTTACGCCATATCTCGCCCGGAAACCACGCGCAGAATGTTTGGGCACAGCCGTCTTTTATCGGGGCAATGGGGACAGGCTGATAAAGCTCTGGACTGCTTGCGTCTATTGACGGTCAAAGCGGCCTATCGCATGCGCCGGGAAGGTTATACGGCCGGAGCCTTAGGACTCAATCTAAAAACTCAATCTGAAACACGGCTTAGCCGCAACGCGACCTTCCCGGCCTGCGCCGATGATTTCCGGCTATTTAAACATATGAACCGATTATTTGACGAGGCCTGTCATAGCCTGCCACCCAAGACCCGCTTCAAAAGCGTTTCTGTCATGCTCTATGACATCGTCGCCGTGGGAACCCGCAGCGGTGATCTCTTTAACGAAAACCCGGCGAACCCTAAATGGCTCGCTGCCATAAAAACCATGGATCAACTCAACGAAAAACATGGCAAAAGCATTATTCATCTCGGCCCGCGCGCAAAGCTACCCGGCGGCTATGTCGGGGGCAAGATTGCCTTTGGCCGCGTGCCGGATGCAAAAGACTTTTACTGACTAATCGTACACCACATCAGCTTCGGTTTTCGCTTTTACCTCATCGACAGTTACCTCTGGCGCCAATTCTTTGAGCCTAAAGCGGTTTTGCTCGCCTTCACGAGTAAAGACACCAAGATCAGTGATGACCATATCGATACAGTTCTGACCTGTCAGTGGCAGCGTACAGGCCTTGAGAAACTTAGGTTCACCGCGTTTATTGGTATGGTCAAACAATGCGATGCAGCGTTTGACACCTGCAACGAGGTCCATAGCCCCGCCCATGCCTTTGACCATTTTGCCAGGAATCATCCAATTCGCAATGTCGCCGTTTTCAGCCACTTCCATAGCGCCCAGAATAGAAAGATCGATGTGCCCGCCTCTGATCATGGCAAAGCTTGTGGCGCTGTCAAAGAAAGAAGATTGAGGGAGAGTCGTGATTGTCTGCTTACCGGCGTTGATCAGATCAGCATCTTCTTCACCTAGATACGGGAAAGGCCCCATGCCAAGCATACCGTTCTCGCTTTGCAAGGTCACATCAACGCCGTCTGGAATATGGTTCGCCACTAATGTCGGAATTCCAATACCGAGATTTACGTAAAATCCGTCTTCAAGCTCTTTAGCTGCCCGCGCCGCCATTTCATCTCTAGTCCAAGCCATTATGCATTCCTCTCGCGGGTCGTGAGTTGTTCAATTCGCTTCTCACATTTTGCCTCGATGATACGCTGAACAAATACGCCCGGCGTGTGGATGAAATTTGGATCAAGCTCACCGACTTCAACGAGTTCATCGACCTCAACAACTGTCATTTTGCCTGCCATGGCCATCATGGGATTAAAATTTCGAGCCGTAGACTTGAAAATCAAATTGCCTGAAGCGTCGCCTTTCCAAGCTTTAACAATGGATAGGTCAGCTTTCAGGCCTGTTTCCATAATATAAGTTTCGCCGTCAAATTCTTGGGCGGGTTTACCATCGGCAATCACAGTTCCTACGCCCGTCTTGGTGAAGAAGCCTGGGATGCCAGCCCCGCCAGCACGAATACGTTCAGCCAGTGTTCCTTGCGGGTTAAATTCAAGATCCAACTCTCCGGCTAAATATTGGCGCTCAAATTCTTTGTTCTCGCCGACATAAGAGCTAATCATCTTTTTAATTTGTTTGGACTCGAGTAGCAGTCCCAGACCAAAGCCATCGACGCCAGCATTATTAGAAATGGCCGTGATGTTTTGCGCTTTGCTGTCGCGTAAAGCCTCAATCAGATTCTCAGGAATACCACACAGGCCAAACCCGCCTGACATTACGGTCATGCCATCAAAAGTCAGGCCGTCCAGCGCTTCAGACGCAGTGTTAAATACTTTTTTTGTCATCTTAATTCCTTAGCGAGCCGCGTAAATATCAACAAAAACCACGACTTTGTGATCCACATATTCGTCAGTTTTATAACTGCCCTCGCCTATGTTAAAATCAGTCCGATTAAAACTGACGTTACCGGTAGCGTGAGCCGTCTGATCATCATGATCCAGTGTGAATGGTAAAACAATATCTTTGCTGATGCCTTTGAGGGATAATTGCCCTCTAGCTTCATATTCACCGCTATCTTTGCGTATAATATTGCTAGACCTAAAGCGCGCCTGAGCGTGATTCTTTACATCAAACCAGTCCTTCGTTGGTAAAACTTGATTACGCTCTTTACTTCCCGCTTCCACGGATGACAGGTCAATGATCGCTTCAATTTGGCCAGTTTCAGGGTTTGCCGGATCAAGCCGTATCGCTAGGTCAAACTGGTTAAACTGACCGGGAAATTTAGTGCCTTGCT
>JABABK010000073.1:0-11482 GCA_014238285.1 Hellea sp. | reverse complement strand
CAAGTTAAGTTAGATTACAAGTTCCTAACCGAAAACAGCATGAAATCACACTTGCGAGGTCAAGTGAGTTACTCGAGTTGATCCAAGTCAAATCCAACTTTACTTTTTGTCTTATCGACTAGCCAGACATATTCGCCCGTTAATTCGGGTAGTTTCATGATGGGCGTAGCCGTCATAGCCTCAGCCGCCTCGGAAGGTGAATTTGCGGCTGAGTTATCAGATGTTTCGGGGCTTGAGCAAGACACAACACCTAGGACCAGTATTCCAACACATAATCGTTTCATAAACGTCTCTTTAGCATAGGAATCATACGGGTCAGCACATCATCTTTGCCGATGAAGTGATGTTTCAAGGCTGCGCCTACATGTAAAGCAAGCAGAAGGATAATCAGCTTAGCCATAATTTCATGAACTTCGCCAAAGAGATCAGCTAGTTTTTCGCCCCGGTTAATACCTGGAAAATCAGGCCATGGCACGACGCCGAAAAGCTCTGTCGGGATGTTAAACGGCGAGGCTGATACCATCATCCAACCCATTAAAGGCGTTGCGATCATCAAGACATAAAAGCCCCAATGAGTGAGCTTGGAGGCCCATATTTCCCAAACCTTCATACCATCAGGTAAACCCGGCGGCCGATGGCCTAAACGCCATAACAACCGTAAGACAGATAACAGTAGAACAACAATGCCGAACGATTTATGCAATTGGTAAAGTTGGAATTTATTTCCGGCTTCCAAATCATGCATATAAAAGCCAACGGCAATCTGCCCAATAATCAAAAATGCGATAAGCCAGTGCAGCGTAATCGCAACACGGCTATAGCCAGAACTACTCTGACTTTTCATATTCAACCTCGATCACCAGGTCAACATCATCCCCAACATAAGGGACAGCGTAACCAAGATTCCATTCAGAGCGTTTGAGTTGGGTCTTACCAGAAAAACCAACTTTGTGTCCCCCGCCGCGAGTTTCACCCGCTTTGTTGAAGACAACATCGAGCGTAATAGGTTTGGTTACATCTTTCATCGTCAGATCGCCAGTAATCGTGCCTGCGTTTCCGCCTGTGCGATTGATCGATGTGGAACTAAAAGTAGCCGTAGGAAAAACTTCGACATCAAACATATCGGCAGATTTCAAATGATCATCAAATTTAACGACCATGCTATCAACTGAGCTGGTTTGTATGGTTACACTCACAGATGAACTTTCCGGGTTTTCTGGATTCCAGTTAAGGGTCGAATCCCAATCATTGAAGCGAAGATAAGGCTTGGAATAGCCCTGATGCAGATAACTAAAGGTGATATAGCCATGGCCTTTATCAAGAGAATATTCGCCGGCTGGTGCGCCAGATAAATCGGCCACAACGTCTTCAACTTTGTCAGCAACTTTAGTGGCGACTTTGGTAGCAACTTTTTCAACGGTAGTCGTGGTTTTTTCAGCGACTTTATCATCTACAGCGCCGCTACAACTTACGAGCAAAAGCCCAGCGCCTATTCCAACAAAAATACTCTTCATAGTTCTCTCCATATTCAATTACGTGCGATTCAAAAACCTGAATAGGATGATTGACCCGATCATGCCTAGTAAAAAATAAGTGATATCCGTACCTGCAAATGTGGCCGATGCCAAAGCAGGTCCGGGACATAGACCAGACAAGCCCCATCCAATGCCAAACATTGCGGCTCCGCCGATCAATCGGCCATCTACATCTTTGGCCTCGGGTAAGTGGAATTCGGTGTCGAGCAGCGGTTCTGGCTTACCCAGAACAAAACGGTAACCGATAAATGTCACCAATAACGCGCTGGCCATAACCAGCGCCAAGCTTGGGTCCCAATGTCCGAAAAAATCTAAAAAGCCGATGACCTTTGACGGATTGGTCATTTGCGAAATCAGGAGCCCAGCCCCGAACACGCCGCCCCCTACAAAAGCTGCAAGCGCCCGCTTCACAGGTAAAGCCCTATATATTTTGCGACAAACACCGTCAGGATACCCGCTACCATAAAAGTCAGAGTCGCAATTATCGAGCGCTTAGATAAACGCGCATTCCCGCATATTCCATGACCACTGGTACAGCCCCTGCCAAATTGAGTGCCAACACCGACAAAAGCGCCCGCAATTATCAACGGCCAACCCGTGAGCTTAAACCGAACGATATCAAGGTCAGGCCGTATCAACACCATCAATAAAGGCACCGCGATAAGCCCGAACAAAAAAACGAAGCGCCAAGTTTTATCATCTTTGTCGCTCGATGGGCTAAACATCCCGCCCAAAATACCGCTAATTCCGGCGATCCGGCCTGATGACGCCATCAACCAAACAGCCGAGAGGCCTATTAGGGCTCCGCCTATGAGTGATGAAATCGGTGTAAAACTATTCATGCTTAATAATATCCCTCAGCGCTCTATTGTCTAGCACCGTTATAAAATCGCCCGCGATATTCCATCGGCGCAACATCGGGTAGCGGCAAAACTGCGATATGGTCGTCAATTGACCCGCCATTAACTGGGTCTTGCCAATGCGGCGCGACTTGGACCAGCGGGAATAACACGAAGCCTCTGGAGAGCATACGGGGATGCGGCAGGGTAACACGCGGATCATCGCTGATGATGCCTTTGAAATCTATTATGTCCAAATCAAGAGTACGCGGCGCATTTTTGACTGTGCGAGCCCGCCCAAAATACGCTTCAGTATCGTTCAAAACCCTCATAAGCTCTGCCGGCGTACCGTCATACCCTAATTTTGCGACGGCATTGAGATAATCCGGGTGCCCTAGCCCCGGCGGCCAAGCCGGACTTTGCCAAAGACCCGAGACTTCTAGAATATCAAGTCCCATACCGGCGAGCCGATCCAAGGCCTTAATAAAGGTCTCTTTTGGGTTGGACATATTTGCCCCAAGAGCGATATAAACCTCATTCATTATAGTAGCTTTTTGATTTGGACTGATTATGGCTTTTTACCCAGATGAGCGGCTCGCGCTTTTTATAGACGGCGCAAATTTATATTCCACAATTAAAACCCTTGATTTTGATATCGATTACAAGAAGTTTCTAGATCTGTTCAAGGGTAAAGGCCACTTAATCTGTGCCAGATATTACACGGCCGTCAAAGAGTTTGAAGATTACTCCTCCATTCAGCCTCTAATCGATTGGCTGGATTATAATGGATACCGCGTCATTACCAAACCCGCAAAGGAATATACTGACCGCGACGGCACTCGCAAAATCAAAGGCAATGTTGATATTGAAATGGTCGTCGATATCCTGGATCTCGCGCCCCATGTGGATCACATTTTACTCGTCACCGGTGATGGCGACTTCCGCGCCCTTTTAGAGGCCGTGCAGCGCCAAGGCGTTCGCGTGACAGTCATCTCAAGCTCAAAATCCAAACCACCCATGCTATCTGATGAACTAAGACGCCAAGCTGATACGTTAATCGAGATAACCGATCTTGAGAAAATTATCGGCAAGCCTAAATCTCGCGTCAAAGAAGACGAATAATGCCTAAATTTAAAGAACCCGATAGAGATTGTGATCGTTGCCCGAGGCTCAGATCCTTTCTTTTAGACCTACGTGAGAGCCATCCTGACTACTTTAATGCCCCCGTCCCGAGCTTTGGTGACCCAGAACCAAAACTACTCGTCATTGGCCTTGCTCCGGGAATGCACGGCGCTAATCGTACGGGGCGCCCATTCACAGGCGACTGGGCCGGTGATCTTCTCTACAAAGCTCTAGCGGAATATGGCTTCTCAAATGGGAAATATGACTCCCGCATTGATGACGGACTTAAACTAAAAGATACCATGATAACTAACGTCGTCAGATGCCTGCCGCCGCAAAATAAGCCCGTCGGCGCAGAAGCAGCGGCGTGCAGGCCATTCCTAACAGATCAAATAGCCTCAATGCCGTCGCTTAAAGCTCTTATGACGCTAGGCAAAATATCTCATGACAGCACGGTCAGAGCTTTAGGATTAAAGCTAAAAGACTATCCCTTCGGGCACCATAAAGATTATAACATTCAAAATGATATCAAGCTTTACTCAAGTTATCATTGCTCAAGATACAACACGAATACGAAACGCTTGACCGAAGAGATGTTCTTTGAAGTATTTGCGGATATTCGGCGCTATTTAGATAATGTTCAACATTAGGACAACCCTGCTTTGATACTCATTACAGATACCCAATATGAAAACGACGTCGCGGTAACGGCAGGGATAGTTTTAGAAAATTGGAAACAAAAAATTCCAACCGATGAATTCACTACCAGAAGTAAGGTGACGTCAGAATACATTCCAGGGCAGCTATATCTAAGAGAGCTACCGGGAATTTTGGAACTTCTAAAAACCATGGCGTCCATGCCGACCACAATCGTGATTGATGGCTTCGTATTCCTTGATGGCGTACAAAAACCAGGGCTAGGTGCTTATCTATTCGATGCTCTAGACAGAAAAACAGACATTATAGGAGTCGCGAAAAATAAATATCGAGATATCCCCGAACATCACGCTATTTACCGCGGAAAGAGTAAGCGGGCTTTATGGGTTACATCTGCTGGTATTGAGTTAGAAACGGCTCAGTCTCTTATCCAAGCAATGGCAGGTGAGTTCAGACTGCCCGATATGATTAAGCAAGCCGATAGCCTCGCAAGATCTTCCTAACCCTTTTCGCGCATCAACCGAGCTTTTTGCTTATTCCAATCGCGTTTTTTTTGTGTCTCGCGCTTGTCGATAGATTTTTTACCCATACCGACGCCCAGGAGTAATTTAACGAGGCCTTTTTTGGTGAAATACATTTTCAGCGGCACAATCGTGCGGCCTTTACGTTGAGTTTCACCCATTAGCTTATTGATTTCACGGCGTTTTAAGAGAAGTTTACGGTGACGCTTTGGCTCATGATTGAACTGGCTTGCCGGTGCATAAATCGGGATGTTCGAATTAATGAGGTAAAGCCCGCCATCTTCAAAAGATGCATAGCTCTCGGCTATATTGGCGCGACCTTCTCGTAGCGCCTTAACTTCTGTACCCACAAGCATAATCCCGGCTTCAAACGTCTCTTCAATCGCGTAGTCATACCGCGAGCGGCGGTTCTCTGCGATGAGCTTGCTTTGAGAATCATCCTTTTTCGCGGCCATGAGCTTACCAGTTCACTCCAGCGCGCGTCATGGCGGCTTCAACAGCCGTCTTAGTTTCGTCACGGCTTGGCGTGATCGGCAGACGCACATCCGTTGTCATTTTTTGCATAAGGCTAAGCGCATATTTGGCTGGCGCAGGGCTTGGGTCCAAAAATAAGTCTTTGTGCAGACGATCAAGCTTCTCATGAATGGCTCTAGCAGTAGCATAATCACCTGACATACAAGCATTATGAAATGCTGCATATTGCGCAGGGGCCACATTTGAGCCCACAGAAATCGCGCCTTTGCCGCCGTGAACGCTATGCCCAAGCGATGTCGGATCATCACCGGAGAGCTGTATAAAGTCTTCACCGCATCGATCAATTAGGCCCGTCACGCGGGTTAGATCACCCGTTGCGTCCTTACATCCAATGATGTTACGCAAACCATATAGGCGTTCCATAGTCTCGTTCGTGATATCGACCACTGAACGGCCAGGAATGTTGTAAACTACGACCGGGATATCAACATTGTCAGTGATGGCTTTGAAGTGCTGGAATATGCCTTCTTGGGATGGCTTGTTGTAATAGGGTGTAACCACCAGAGCCGCATCTGCACCGAGGTCTTTAGCGTGGCGTGTATATTCGATGGCTACACGGGTTTCATTTGACCCAGCGCCAGCAATAACAGGTACGCGGCCAGCCGCAGCTTCAACACACAGCTCGATAACCCGTTTATGCTCAGAATCGCTTAAAGTCGCGGATTCACCTGTGGTCCCGCACGGGACTAATCCATGGGTGCCATTAGCGATTTGCCACTCGATAAAGTCTTGAAATGCCTTATCGTCCACTTTTCCATCACGAAAAGGTGTAACTAAAGCTGTAATTGATCCATTTATCATATTGCTCTTTCGCCCATACAATCGCATCTTAGCGCGTGCTTCGGCACTTGATTTGCATGCCTATTAGCTGCGTTTTGGGTAATGGTGCAAGTCGGTATCATTTTAATTCAGACTTTATTTTAGGAATCACTGTGGGTTACAGAAACATATTGACGATTATTCTGGCAATTTTATGTCTGCTTCCTGTTAATTCAGTGGCAGAGGTGCCAACGCCTAGATTAAAACCTGCTCCAGCGCAGCTATCAAATCACTTAGTGGATTCGGAAGCGCGTCTGTTCCGTTCAGCCTTAAGGGCGGCTGAAAGACGCCAATGGAGATCGGTTGAATCCTATCGGAAACGGCTCACAGACCCGGCGGCAAGAGACGTCATGATCTGGATACAGGCGATGAAAGATCCAGAAATCAGTTTCTCGGACTTAACCTATGCCGTCCAAAATCTTGGTGACTGGCCTAGAAATATTGGCATTCAAGCCAAAGCCGAATATAGAATGTTCGAAAAACCTATTGGCACGCAAAATACGCTCCACTGGTTTAACGGTAAAGAACCTGTTTCGGGCGAAGGGCGCGCCGTACTCGCTGATGCTCACTACGCGTCAGGCAATCAGTCCGGCGGGGATGTTTGGCTCAAAAAAGCATGGCGGGAAGCGAAACTGAGCCGCGATCACCAAAAAACAATCTATAAAAGACATAAATCCCGCCTGACACCCGATGATCACGCGGCCAGAGCCGATTACTTAGTCTGGGAAGGCTCTGCACATTTTTCCAAAGTCGATGGCCTTTTATCCCTCATGCCCAAAACGGATCGAGCCCTTATGGATGCTCGTATGCGGGTGCTTAAAAACCGTTCCGGCATGGATGCCGCCATTAAACGCGTCCCCCAAAGCCACATTAACGACACTGGACTTTTATATGCGCGGGCCAAATGGCGCCGCCAAAAGAAGACCAAAGCATACGCCCTACCCGTTTACTTAAATGTGACCTCCCCGCCGACCACAGAAAAAGGTCAGGATCGTCTCTGGCGAGAGCGCAAGTTAATGACCTATTGGGCCATCGAAGAGCGCCGCTATAATGAAGCATACCGTTTAACCCGCAATCACGGTATGAGCCGCGGTGCTGGTTTCGCTGAAGCAGAATTTTTAGGTGGCTGGCTTGCCTTAACCCATTTAAACAAACCAGATCTAGCCACGCAGCATTTTCAAACCCTACGCCAAGGCGTATCTCTGCCTGTCTCGCTTGCAAGGGCTAATTACTGGCTCGGCCGCGCCTACGAATCGCAGGGTAATGGGCAATCAAGCACTTATTACTCGGAAGCGGCCCAGTTCTCAAACACGTTTTACGGCTTTTTAGCTTCAGAAAAACTAAGCCCCAATAACTCTATGATTATATTGCCGCCCGAATCTCGCGGTGCACACCTCAAAGCAGGGTTCGACCAAGACCCAAGAATAAAAGCCATGAAGCTATTGGCCGAAGCAGATTCAGAGCATTACTACACAGTGTTTTCGTTTCACCTGGATGACGAGTTCGAGTCCCTCGATGAGCTCTCTCTACTCTCGCAAATGAGTAAACAATTCGGATATATGAAACCCTCGGTTAGAGCTGCGAAACAGGCATCGCGCCTCCAGTCCATGCTCACAGAATCGGGTTATCCTATGCCGGAAGCTATCCTCAATCTTCCAGATCAGTTCGACAAAGTCTTAGTTCTTTCTATTGCCCGTCAAGAAAGTGAATTTAATACCAGCGCCGTTAGCTCTGCTCGCGCTTACGGCATGATGCAAATGATCAATGCAACAGCCTATACCACTGCCCGCAAACATCGAATTAAATATAGCCGGAGTAGAATGACATCTGACAGCGCTTATTCTGCGAAATTAGGCGCATTACATTTACATGATTTATTACGGGATTATGACGGCTCCTACATTCTAACGGCCGTCGCCTATAATGCCGGACCCACCCGCGTCAAACAATGGATCAAGACTTACGGCGATCCGCGTACAGGCGAAATCGACGCTATTGATTGGCTGGAAAGCATTCCGTTTTCAGAGACCCGAAATTACGTCCAGCGCGTGCTTGAGAATATGCAAGTCTATCGCGCGCGCATGAACGGCGACATGGCGAGAAACCGGATTTATCAAGATGTTACGATAGGGGCGTTTTAGGAACTGGAGACAAAACATCTCTTTTAGCAAATTATTGAACTAATAACTTACTCTATAAGTAAGTCACAAATCTCGAATTTCGTAAACCAGCAATTTGTAGTCGGTTCAAATTTGTGCCGCGCTCTTTCTGAGTTGCAAACATTAAATTGTTTTTCTTATCGGAATGTTCCTGAAAGCCCATGTAGTTTAATCCACATGAATGCCCAATTTCATGCGCCAACGTCGTCGACGTGACTCTCGTCACATCAACATCGTCATTACTTTCAAAAGACAGGCCTGCTAAACTTACGACCAAGTGATCAGCAAAAGCCCCGGGTGAACATCCTACATTCTTACCCTCTTCAATCTCCCGTACAATGAAAGCGCTGATGGGAGCACCATTACCAAGCAATAATATAGAGACGCTATATTGCTTCCATTGAACATAGAACCAATTCGCAGCGCCCCATGTATCAATAAAAGGTCCACGGCACCTTGGCTCTAAAGCGGCAGTTGGTGGGTTAACATCTAAAACTTCAACTCGGGGCAAATTACCATAGGAAATCAATTTAACATTAGCCTCTCTTCTTAAAATAGTTCTTGCTAAATCGTAAGCGGCTCTAGATTCTACGACTAAATCTCTCGTATCACTTAGCGGATCACCATTTTCATCTTTTAAGATCAGAATTCTCAATCGAAGTTTTTTTCGTGGCCACGGCACAAACAAATCAAAAATAAACCCCGGCAGGCCAATTAACCTGCCACCAATTTCACCAATGGTATTTATGATTGTATCAAGGCCGCTACCGATAGCTTTGCCGACTTTTTTCACAAATGATTTAAATCCCATTTCCTGGCTCTCTATTCACGCAGAATATTTTTCAGCAAACAAAAAATGTAAATTCGCGTCATAATTTTGATTTTAAGTAGCGTCCAAGGGTAAGAATATACCACAAGTTAGAGCCTAAATCAATTTAGCTTAATGTAGCGCAATTCATTCCCGAATATTAAATCTGGAAAGTATTTGTATCTGAAATCATCCTATCCGCACGTCCCGCAACTTCCGGATCAACATTGCCACCCGATAAAACCACGCAAATAGATTGCACAAACAGACCGTCAAATGCACCATTTAAAATAGCTGCAAACCCGACGACTCCGCCCGGTTCCACTTGAATGCCAAGTTCCTTCTTGATGATTGCCATGGCTATGAGGCAATCCTGATCGGAAACCGTGAAAACATCTGAGACAAATTTCTTATTTATTGGAAAGGTTAGCTCACCGGGGATGGGCGTCATGATGGCATCGCAAATAGTTGCGGGTGCATTTTCATAAGCTATGCGTTTACCGGCCCGTATTGATAACTGATGGTCATTATAGTCTGCTGGCTCTGCGCCGAACATTTGAGTTTGTGGGCTCAGCGCTTTAACGGCTGTCCCTGTTCCGGCGCATAGACCGCCGCCGCCCATTGGCGTTATGACAGCATCTAGCTTTATGCCCTTAGCTTTCGCCTCTTGTATAATTTCAAGTCCCGTCGTGCCTTGGCCTGCGATAATATAAGGATCATCATAGGACGGAACTATTATGCGGCCCTGTTCTTTCGAAATTTGCGCAGAGATTTCTTCACGGCTCTCGGTTAAACGGTCATAAAAGACAATTTCAGCTCCGTCTCTTAAAACGCCAGCGACTTTAATCTTAGGCGCGTTTTCGGGCATAACAATAATTGCCGACATACCTAGCTCTTTAGCCGCCCGCGCAACGCCTTGTGCGTGATTTCCGGATGAAAAAGCAACGACGCCACGGCTGCGCTCTTCTTTGTTCATAGCGCTTAAACGATTATAAGCCCCGCGATATTTGAAAGCGCCCACCTTTTGTATGCATTCAGGCTTAAACCAGACATCTTTGCCCGTCAGGATATTTATCACCTCGCTGCGCATCAAAGGCGTGGGCTTGGTTTTCCCCTTAAGCCTTTGGGCCGCACCTAAGACATCTTTAAACGATATTGCGAATTCCATTAGGAATACCTTTCTAAACACAGAAACGACATATTGACCCCAAGACCAAAGTTTGAAAAGTATAATAAAAAATAAAAACCGGAGGACACCCATGCAAGGCCTAATGATGAAACAGGAGCTGATGATCAGCGACCTGCTCGAACACGCTGCGAAAGTTCACGGAACCCGCGAGATATTCACCCTCAAAACAGATATGACGGAACATCGCTATAATTGGGCTGATTGTGCCGTGCGCACCAAAAAACTAGCCAATGCTCTTCTAGCGGCTGGCGTCAAAAAAGGTGATCGCATCGCGACCATCGCTTGGAACAGCTATCGCCATATTGAAATCTATTATGCGGTTTCCAGCATCGGCGCCATCGTCCACACAATCAATCCTCGTCTCGATCCTCAACAGGTCATTTGGATGATTGGCCACGCCGAAGACACAATGGTTTTCTTTGACACGACCTTTGGACCAATCATCGAAGGCGTTAGCGCGCACTGTCCATCCGTCAAGAAATGGGTTTCACTTTGTGATGATGGCTCAATGCCAGACTATAAGACAGATGTGGAATGCTATGAAAGTTTTATCGCTGATGCTTCCGACGTAATTGAATGGGAACGTTTTGACGAAAATACCGCCTGTACGCTTTGCTACACCTCAGGAACAACTGGTAATCCAAAAGGCGTTCTCTACTCTCACCGCTCAACCATCCTCCACGCCATGGCAGGTTCCTTCCCTGATGTGATCGGCGCAGGTTCAGGCGATGTCATTTTGGCCGTTGTACCAATGTTCCATGTCAGCGCTTGGGGGCTTGTTTATTCTGCCGCTATGGTCGGCGCGAAGCTTGTCATGCCGGGGCCTGGCCTTGATGGCCCGTCTCTAACTAAAATGATCAACTCCGAAGGCGTCACCCTTATGGCGGGCGTTCCGACAGTTTGGCTTGGCATTTACAACCACGTCAAATCAACAGGTGAAAGCCTACCTACCGTCAATAAAGCTCTTGTTGGGGGTTCGGCCCTACCGGAATCTCTGCTGCGTGCTTACGAGCAAGACCTTGGCATTCCCATGCAGCAAGGCTGGGGTATGACAGAGACCAGCCCGCTGGGTACGACCTATTCCCCAATGCCGGATTCTGAAAATGATGATTATGAAGACACCGTCAAACATAAATTGTTCGCAGGCCGCCGTATATTTGGGGTCGACATGCGCATCGTTGATGATGAAGGCAATCTTCTGCCAGAAGACGGCGTCGTCTCTGGTCACCTTCATGTGCGCGGCCCTTGGGTTGCTTCTGGGTATTTCAAAGGCGCGGGCGCAGATGCCTTTACCGATGA
>JABABK010000072.1:251-15321 GCA_014238285.1 Hellea sp. | reverse complement strand
ATAGATTTTGGGTTTGGCAATCCTGACCTGCCAACCCCGAAACACGTTATCGATAAACTGATCGAAACTGTGCAAAAGCCTAAGACCACGGGATATTCTGTATCCAAGGGGATTAATGGTTTAAGGCAGGCTTGTTCGCGGTATTATAAACGGCGGTTTGATGTCGATTTGTGTCCTGATAGCGAGATCATTGCAACCATCGGGTCAAAAGAAGGCTTCGCTAATCTTGCCCAAGCTATGACAGCACCGGGTGACATAATTTATGCGCCTGATCCGTCTTACCCTCTTCATGCTTATGGTTTTATAATAGCAGGCGCCAAAATTCAGGCGATCCCCGCGATTACAGCTGATGAATATCTAGCTGGCGTCAAAGATGCATTAGCCAAAGCTGATAAGCCGCCAATGGCCATTGTTGTTTGCTTTCCGTCAAATCCGACGGGTCATACGGCAGATATCAGTTTTTATGAAGAGATCGTTTCAATAGCAAAAGCCAATGATATCATAGTCTTATCCGATCTCGCTTATTCCGAAATCTACTTTGGCGAAAAACCACCATCAATCTTCCAGGTTGAAGGGGCAAAAGACGTTGCTGTTGAAACAATTTCTTTATCAAAAACCTATTCCATGGCGGGTTGGCGCATGGGGTTTGCTGTGGGGTCAAAAGATCTTATCGCAGCTCTGGCTAGGGTTAAATCCTATTTGGATTATGGTGCGTTTACACCGATACAAGTCGCGGCTTGCGCGGCCCTTGATGGACCTCAAGATTGTGTGGATGATGCCCGAAGAATTTATAAAAACCGACGAGATGTTATGGTGGATACATTTACAAGGGCTGGCTGGGAAATTCCAAGCCCGGACGCCTCCATGTTCATCTGGGCACCGCTTCCTGAAAAACTGGCCCATCTTGGTTCTTTAGAGTTTTCCAAACAGATCATGTTAAATGCGGACGTTGCCGTTTCGCCTGGCGTAGGCTTTGGCGAACACGGTGAAGGCTATGTCCGAATGGCACTGGTTGAAAACGAGCAACGCATTCGCCAAGCAGCTAGAAACATTCGAACTTATCTAGAGCAAGTTGGTTGATCTGTGCTAAGATCACCCTGTGATTAAACGTACTTTATTAAATGTCGAAAAATCGGCGAGAGGAAAAAGATGGGCCCTCCGCGTCGACGAATCAATAGACCTAAATTCTTATAAAATTGCTCTGGGCTATGATGATTTATTATCACGGTTGATAGCGGGCAGGGATATCTCAATTGAAGAATCCCCTGGGTTTCTGGATCCAAAAATCAAGAATTATATGCCAGATCCATCGTCTATGCAGGATGTTGATCTTGCTGCTTCGATCATCGTCGACGCTATCGAAACCAAGAAAAAGATCGCCATATTCGCAGATTACGACGTCGACGGCGCAACTTCAGCTTCGCAGCTCATTAGATGGGGGCGGTTTTTCGGTCATGAGTTTGATCTTTATGTCCCTGATCGAATCAAAGAGGGCTATGGCCCCTCTGAACAGGCCTTTCACACGCTACAAGAGCGCGGTGCAGAGCTTGTCATTACGGTTGATTGCGGCGCCGCCTCTCACTCCGCTCTAAGATCGGCCGAGGCCTTAGGGCTAGATATAATCGTCATTGACCACCATTTGATGGAAGGCGATCTACCGCCTTGTAAGGCCCTCATAAACCCCAACCGTCCAGATGATAATTCTGGCTTAGGGTTTTTGGCGGCTGCTGGCGTTACCTTTATGGTCCTAGCTGCGCTTAACCGAGAGCTTAGACAGCGTGAGTACGCCGACATGCCTAATCTGATGGACTTTCTGGGTCTAACCGCTCTTGGAACGATTTGCGATGTCGTGCCGCTCACCAAGCTTAACAGGGCTATCGTCCGTCAAGGGCTGAAAGTATTGTCATCAGTCAGTAACCCTGGCATCGCGGCGCTTGCAGATGTTGCCAATATTTCGCCGCCTTATACGGTTTACCACGCGGGCTTTGTCATTGGGCCGCGAATCAATGCCGGTGGGCGTATAGGACAGGCCGATATGGGCGCGTACATGCTCAGCACGGAAAACTCTCAACTCGCCTATAAATTTGCCAGTGAACTGGACCGCGTCAATGTCGAGCGCAAAAAAATCCAACAAACGATTCTCTATGAAGCCAGTGAAAATGTAGCGACTGAGGATAATCTAGAGAATAACAATGTGGTCGTCATTGCCATGCCCGGTTGGCATCCTGGAATAATCGGTATCGTTGCGGGCCGCTTGAAAGAACAAATTGGATTACCAGTCATCATTATTGGTATTGATGATGACGGCATGGGCAAGGGGTCTGGCCGCTCAATCAAGGGCGTAAATCTCGGCGGCGCTATATCCGCTGCGAAAAATGAAGGTCTACTAATCTCTGGTGGCGGTCATGCAATGGCAGGCGGCCTCTCCATCGAAGCAGAAAAAATTGAGGAATTTGAGGTGTTTATACAGGATTTCCTCAGGGACGAAGTCGCTATAGCCACCTCAGAATCATATCGGTCTATAGATTCGTTGATGCACCCCAAGGCCGTTAGCAACGAGCTTATACAGCTCATAGACCGGGTAGGGCCATATGGCGCCAATAACCCTGAACCCGTCTTTGTATTTGATGATATGGCGATTACTTATTCAGAACGGCTTCGCGGCGGCCATGTGCGCTGTCGATTTACCGCGAAAGACGGCCATAGTTTAAACGGTATATGTTTTAGTGCCGAAGAAAATGGGTTGAGTAAAATCCTTTTAGAATCAAAGAATGAGCGCGTTCATGTGGCGGCAAGGCTCAAGCAAGACAGCTGGAAAGGCCGAACTCGCATTGACTTGCATGTGGTTGACCTCGCTTTAGTCAAAAAAAAGTGATTTTAAGCAAATAGTCTCTTGAAAGCGTAGCAATGCGCATATATATGGCCATCGTCGTATCAAGCGGTCCCTTCGTCTATCGGTTAGGACGCCAGGTTTTCAACCTGGAAAGAGGGGTTCGATTCCCCTAGGGACTGCCAATTACGATTAATCCGAACATTTGCTGAAAATAGCGAAAAAAGCGCTTGGACTTTTTTCAGCCTTTGAGTACATCTTCCCACATGAAAACGAATATCAAATACTTATTAGCCTTTAATGCCGCTGTAATCCTTTTATCTCAAGCTGTATCAGCTCAAGATAGTGCAATTGAACCCATCGATTTTGGCGCCCTAGAAACCCTCACGATCGAATCAGATGCCACTCAGCATAAATTCTCTGTCGAAATTGCCGACACAGACGAAGAACAATCCCGTGGATTGATGTATCGGGATAGTCTTGCTCCCGAGAAAGGCATGTTATTCGAATTTGCGTCGCCTAAAGTGGCCACAATCTGGATGAAGAACACGGGCATCCCTCTCGATATTCTGTTTATTCGACCTAACGGGAAAATCCTTAAAATAGAACACTCTGCAACGCCTTATTCCCTTAGAAGCGCATCTTCTGAGGGCAGGGTTGCCGCTGTTGTTGAGCTGGCTGGCGGCAGAACTTTGGAACTTGGTATTATGCCAGGGGACATCGTACTGCATGAATTTTTCGGAAATGTAAAGTCTGACGAATAAAAGCAATTTTATTCTCTAGACCCCTTGCGTAATTATATTTGATGTATAAAAGACGCTCGTCTCCGTCGGGGAGTAGCGCAGCCTGGTAGCGCATCTGTTTTGGGAACAGAGGGTCGCAAGTTCGAATCTTGTCTCCCCGACCATTTTTCAAAAGTAAATCCAGTTGATGGTAAGCTTTTGCTAACCCCTTATAGCGTACAAATATCCTTGATTCTGGGGAATTTGGGTATGCATACTAATAATCTAGCACCGCAACAGGTTCAGCCTGGCAATTCGCGGCGGCCAGCCTCGCAAGCAACTGAAATCGGCCGAATTTTGTCGGTTGGTTCTTCTAAAGCATTGGTTCGGATTAATGATAGCATTATCCGCAAAGGGCAGCTCCATCTCGCCCAAATTGGTAACATACTGAAGATTGTGACACGCGATTCGCTCGTTATTTGCATGGTCTCGACGCTTAAAATCGGCGGAGCTGATGAAGACGGGTTAGGAGATGGCTGTATTGCTCAAGTCAATATTATGGGCGAAATCACAACAAATGCGACCACACGGATGACCCGCTTCTTCAAAGGTGTGAGATCTTTTCCTGTACTCAACGAACCAGTCACCACAATGAGCCAGATCGAGTTGGAATTGATTTTCAATCGAGAAAGCGAACAGTGTATATCCGTTGGAAGGCTCCATCAGGATAATTCGATTGTCGCAAAAGTGCGCACCAATGACATGTTATCGAAACATTTTGCTATCATCGGATCAACAGGCTCAGGTAAATCCTGTACCGTTGCCTTGGTGTTACAGGCGATTCTGGTCGAAAACCGTAATGCCCATGTTGTTCTGTTCGATCCACATAATGAATATTCCAAAAGTTTTGGCAAAATGGCCGAAGTCATAACCGGTCAAACCCTTGATTTACCTCTATGGCTTTTCGATTTTGAAGAAACAATCGAGCTTTTAGCCAGTGATATTGAAGACCAAAGACGGGAAGAACAGGAAATTCTTCATGAACTAATTTTGAAAGCCAAACAGCTCTATGATAAAATGAGCAAACAGGGAGACGTATTGGCTCAAGCAAAATCCGGTGATTTAGATGCCGATCTTGGTCGAGCAGCGTCTCATATATCGTTGGACTCTCCGGTTCCATATCGAATTAGAGATGTCCTAAAGTTAATAGATCATCATATGGGGAAATTGGAAAATTCTAGTAATTTGGCGCCTTATATGAGGCTTAAGCGACGAATTACAGGAATTTTGAATGACCCTAGATATCAATTCATCTTTAGAAACCAAGCATCGGCCAATTCAATCGAATCTATTATTGGCCGTATATTTAGAATCCCTGTTGCCGGAAAACCCATTTCCATTCTAGATTTCTCAGCGATCCCATCAGAAGCTCTAAATATCGTCGTCGCCGTTGTAAGCCGTTTGGCTTTTGATTTGGCTATGTGGAGTGAACGTAAGATACCAATTTTACTCGTATGTGAAGAAGCGCATAGATATGTACCGGCGGACCCTAATTTAGGCTTTAATTCTACGCGGCGTATTATTTCACGAATAGCCAAAGAAGGCCGTAAATATGGCGTGTCTTTAGGTATAATCTCTCAGCGACCATCGGAACTTGAACCATCAACTCTATCGCAATGTTCGACAATATTTTCTATGCGGCTTAGCAATGAAGTTGACCAAAACTTCGTCAGAGCCGCCGTTCCTGATGGGGCCAATGACTTGCTGACATTTCTGCCGTCACTGGGCACAGCTGAAACCATGATCTTTGGGGAAAGTGTCAACATGCCTATGCGGGTTGTCCTCAACACACTCGGAGAAGCGTATAGACCTCATAGCTCGAGCGCCAAATTTACGGATCTATGGGTAGAAGATAAAGCAACCCCGGAATTCATGCGTAAGGTCTTTAATAACTGGAGAACCCGTAGGGTTAATACAGACGAAGAACATCAACATGCTGCGCCCCAAGCGACCGCTCCTAATCCTGCTCAACAAAGGGCAACCGCACCTCGTGCATCAGGCGTATCTACAGCACGGGACCAATTACGGACAGCTGCAGCGGCAAGAGCGCAACAACCTCGACAACGTCAACAATCACCAAGAGCTAGCTTGCCTCAATCAGGGCGCAAACAAAGCCTTGCTGACGTAAAGAAAATCCTAAGCGGAGCATTTAACGGGGAAAATTAACTCCTAGAAGCCATTTAGACAGTTTACAGTTAATCAAACTCGCTTTATTCCCAACTTTCTATATTGGAGTGAAAATGTTTGCACGAATTTATCAACCTGCACCTAATGCCATGCAATCTGGCCGAGGTAACTCTCGTCACTGGGTCTTAGAGCTGCCAAAAGGCGGGAAGCGCAGTCTTGATCCATTGACAGGCACTTACCGTTCGTCCGATATGAATGCTCAGCTTGATCTGCGTTTTGAAACTCTGGAAGCAGCCGTGGCATATGCCAAGACTCACAAAATTCCACATAGGGTAATTAAGGCTCGTAAGGTCAAACGGATATCTAGGTCATATGCCGAGAATTTTGATTACGATCGTAAACTACCCTGGACACATTAGGGCCGTCTTAAATAAGGATCCGTAGCTCAACTGGATAGAGCAGCCGCCTTCTAAGCGGCAGGTTACAGGTTCAAGTCCTGTCGGGTCTGCCATTTTCCTAAAGAATAAAAGTGTAAGGCATATCAACTTCTGTGTGATCTAACACAATTATAGCATATTCAAGAACTACGGCTTTGAATGCCGGAGGGCGCAGATCAGCAGCTTCTTTAACTTTGGTCAAAAGCAAATTATCCTTGCAAGTGTGAACCATCCACACAAGACATTAGATATCCACCTAAAGCTGCTAGGTTAAGTCCCTCCTGCCAATAGAACACTTTTTTAGTTTACATTCATCTTCTTGCAAAGCGGTAAAGGTTCCCACAACGGAGACCTTTGATATCCTGTATTGAAACGACAGGCCGTATTCTGATTTGGTTCGATTCTATTAATCGTGTATCCCGTCTGGACATCATCTGTCCAATATTGGTAATGCCAAACAGGATTGCTCGGATCGACGTTTTCAATAACTTCTATATCAGCTTCACTTAAATAGTCTCCCAGGCTGACGGCGTCTGGATCAGGTGCTGAAAAAAGTCCTGCAACCAGCCAGTAACCCTTCAAATTACCTACCTCTGGTGAATTTACTATTCGTGCCGAATTAACCACTGGCTCCGGATACTGTCCTTCGTCTATGAAATAAGTGTCTAGCGCATCTCTAAGCACCTGATCAAGATCACAGCTTTGAAGAGATACCCAAGAGGAAACGGGTTGGTAGCCACCGCTGATCCGACAGACTTTACCCAGTTCAGGATCATAACGTCTTAAAACATAGCCGGTTAAAGACGAGTTAGTATGATATTGATATGCGTAACTTGGCGTATCACTGTAATAGTCTTCGATTACCATTTTGTCGGCTTCGCTCAAATAATTTGCTAATGGCGCTTCAAAAAGGTTTGAGACAAGCCAAAATCCGTTCGTATTTATCGCTTCCGGATATTGATTAATGTTTGCAAAGTAGGACTCAAGGGCATAGTGGATTGCTTGATCTAAACCGCCGCACATATCGAGTGATGGCCATGCCGAGACTGATCTGTCTCCTCCGCTGATCCGACAGACTTTACCCGAATCAGGATCAAATCTTCTAATGACATAGGCATTTGACGTATCATCGGTCCAGTATTGGTAAGCCTGGCTTACCGATTCTGAATAGTAGTTGATAATGGCGGTTTTGTCGTTGTCACTCAAAAAATTTCCGAGTCCCGATGATTCGGAGAAAAGCTCTGAAACACGCCAATCACCGTTTTGATTTTTGTCCGGATAGTATCCGTTGTCCTCGAAATATGCTTCAAATGCCTTTTCAAGAGCCTGATCAAGATCGCAACTTTGAAGAGACGTCCATGCCGACACCGATCCATCGCCTCCGCTGGTACGGCAGACTTTACCTAGCTCGGGGTCATGTCGTCTAATGGCATAACCTGCTGAAACGTTGTCCGTCCAATATTGATAAGCTAAACTTGGATCTGTTGAGTAGTTATTGAAATGTATTTTATCGGTTTCGCTTAAATAGCTCCCCAGCCCGTCTGGCTGTGAAAGAAGTTCTGAAACCAGCCAATCTCCATTTTGATTTTTTTCCGGATAATGGCCCTTTTTTATGAAATATGCTTCAAGGGCATTTTCAAGTAAAACATCAAGGTCACTTAAGCGAGGCGTCGGAATTTGGTCCACCTTCGCTCGGTCAGACATGGTCCCGAAGCTAAATGGTTGACTTGGCTCAGGGTCTTTTCGCAAACCAATCGTTCTCCCAGTAACTTTCCAGTCAGCTTCACCATCTATCCTCTCATCCTTGTCACTTGGTACCGACTTGTCATGTCGAATGATTCCGTAAAAATTTCCGTCCTTATAGCCAAAAAACAATCTTTCACGGGCGGCTCGATCTTGTCTGGTAAGGGACACAATAAGTATTTGGTCAAAACCATCTATGAAAGGAGTTTCTGTAGCCAAATAATTTTCCGCATCTATTGAAGGGTCAAGTGCGCCCTCACATTGACACAACTTTTTATCTTCTTCGCTACAGTTCGAATCTTCTTTCCAGTACCCTGCAGCCAAACCATCAAATTCGACACTTAAGTTTTCTAAATCTTCCTCATATAGGTATTGTTCGAACGACCATCCTACAAGTGGATTGTCTTCCTCGTTGGCCCAAATTTCACATTCGCCGCTCAGAAAAACGTCGAAACCGTCTTCATTATTGTTACAATGAAAGCTAGTCCAATGCCCGCTCTTGGACCAACCGTCTTGTAGTGTCCGAGGAAGCGCAATCCGACCTTCAGCTCCAGGGATGCTCTTGTTCCCATAAGAGGCGTCCTGGAACAGGCGGAATTTGTTGTTACGTCTATCCGTTGGGGTATTTTTTGGATAATACGGCGCCATTTCAGAGCGTAGATAAACGTAGTTTTCGTCGAAACGGAATACTTCGCCTGAAAAATTATGCGCAACGTTGTTTTTTCTCCAATAAATTGCCTGACGAACTGTATCAACCATTGTGCCAAAAACCTGTGGGCCTTTGGTTTTGGATACCCATCCCACGTCATCTCTATAACATTGCGCGCTTATCAAAATTGGTGTGTTTTCTCCGAGGTAGCTGTCAAACCAGTCAAGTATATCGTCAGAGACATATGTTTGCGCCGCTGCGTTTAAGGGCATCAATACTAAAATCAGGATGATAAATTTTATTGTGAGTTGTTTGATGGTCATATAGAAGTATCTTGAATTAAAACCGACTAATGACCATTGTATATCTCGGGAATCTAATTCTTTTTGTGTAAGCTCTCTCATTCCATCCTCCACATAATGAAAATATATGAATAGCATGAGATTATGGTCTTGTCTAATTAGGATGCTATCAACAATGTATAAGCCCCTTTATTAACATAGGGATGGAAATGTGAAACTGAAACGGCTTATAGAATTACCTGTCTCATAATCTAGCGGACTCACTTAAAATGAAAATTTAGAAAATCCAAAAATGCGGGCCAATCTTCTTCTACGATACCATGGGTGCCAGGCCTAAGCCAGAAACTCAGATTTGTGTTCGGATCAAACTCATTGAGTTTTTCTTGCATCAGGCTAGGCGCCCCATAGAGCTCATAAACACCAGACGCATCTCTTGCGGCTCTAAACGCGCCTTCAGGGTCTGACCAGACATCCCTTCTAGCGTTACCTAATAGTACGGGCCTTGGCGCTATTAAGGCTAAAAGATGATGTTGATCATGGGGAAGAGTTTCAGGTTTTTCTATATAAGCCTTAGCCGATTTAGATAGCCAATGAGGATAACCATTTATGATATCGCTTAAGGTCTCACCAAGTTTATCACGAAATAAAGAGGCGCCGACGGTACCTGATTGGTGAGAGATTACGCCGTCAATTTTATCTGAATATGCGGCCGCCAAGAGCGCGGTCTTGCCATAGCGTGAATGGCCCCAAGTAATGATTTTATTAAATTCATCATTAGTCTTAAAGTAATCTGCCAGTAAAACTGATTGCGTAGCCCAGCTCATAAGGGCGCCGGGGCGGCTGTCTTCTGGTATGTCTGGGAAGAAAGCATCTAGTTCTACACTACCTGCCGCAGGACTATCGGGTATGAATTCCGACGGAAACATAACGCCTAAAGCATAACCGTTTTCCATAATGTCTTTAATAGGCGGGCTCACAATATAGCGTCCGAACCAATAATGCATGAGATCATTCATGACGCCATCGCCGCTACAGGAAAAAGATATGTTTTTGGGTACGGGAATGCCTGAAACAGGAATGACATCATGATTGGGGCAGAAGTTCTGCATTAATATCAGCGGCGTGTCCGGTTTACTTTGAGCCGGCTCAACTAAAACGAAGTTGAATTCACGATGCTTATCATTAGCAGGGTTATTCAATCCAAATTGAATTGTCTCAATTCTAGTGGTTTTATCAAAATATAAACCGGGCAAGACCTTCCTATCGATGATATTCAATTTAATATGATCAGGAAAACGGCCATAGAGGGATGTTTCCAGATTATCCCGTATTTGGTCCTTTTGCCCCTCCCATTCTTCTAGGTTAGCAGCCGTAATAGCTGGCTCAGCCGTAAGAGTTCGAGGCGTATTGGGGGCTGTTTGCAAGATGATCTGAACGGGTCTTTGCGTCAATACAAACGCAATAAAGAGCGTTAAGAGCCCAAGAAGCCATACTCTCTTTCGCTTCCAGAGCGCTTTTTTCATTAAAAAGCCTTGTTAGCAGATTGTTCTATATCATTTTTTAAATCTTCAATATCTTCGAGGCCGCAGCCAAAACGTACCAATGGACCTTGCAACTTATCGCCAAATTTTCGGTTTAGTTGCGGATCGCAATAGATGGCAACGCTTTCATAACCGCCATAGGAGAAACCGAGGCCGAAATATTTGAGCCCGTTCATCAAAGTATGAACTTGTGCTTCTGAAGCTGGTTTCAGAACCACGCCAAATAAACAGGCGCCGCCCGTAAAATCTCTGGACCACAAAGCATGATCTGGATGAGAGGGTAAGGCTGGGTGCAGCACTGAAGAGACAAAGTCTTGCTCAGTCAGCCAAGATGCAAGCTCAAATGCAGCTTTTTCTTGTGCCCAAAATCTGGTCGTCAAAGTTCTAAATCCGCGAAGAATTTGATAAGCATCATCAGGTGAGGTGGCTAGGCCCAGGAACTTACGGGTCTTAGCAACTTTATTCGCCATAGCTTTGGTCCGGCTAACAACGGCTCCAAACATGATGTCACTATGACCGCCCATATATTTAGTCGCAGCGTGTACGGAAATATCTGCGCCTAAGCCAAGCGGCTTATAGGATAAGCCTGCGGACCAAGTATTATCGACAATTGTTGTTATGCCTTTTTCCGCCGCCACTTTGCATATAGCGGGTACATCTTGAATTTCAAAGGTCAGCGACCCTGGGCTTTCAAGAATAATCAGAGAGGTGTTGGGCTTAATATAATCCGTAATTTTATCACCAATGCGCGGCGGAAACCGCTCTGCCTCAACGCCAATTTTGTTCAAGAAACCTTCTGAAAACGCGCGAGTTGGTCCGTAGATAGAATCTGTGACTAATATGTGATCACCGGCTTTTACATTGGCCATGATCGCGAGGGTAACGGCTGATAAGCCAGAAGGCGTTAGCGCTGTTCCAGCTCCGTTTTCAAGTTCATTAAAACACTGCTTAACCGCATCATGCACTGTCGAGCCATGACGTCCATATGCCCGTATGTCAGTCCGGTATAAGTCTTCGGCTTTGCCAAATAATAGGGTGGAGGCCCGCGTAACATCTGGATTCACCGCTGTGCCAAGGTCAGGTGTAGGTCTTCCAAGATGGGCAAAATTAGTACTATTTTTCATATCACTTCTCTATTGGCGCATCTGAGGCGCCCCATTCACTCCAAGAGCCATCATAGACCCGGATATCCGTAGCGCCTAACAAGGTAAAGGCAAGGGCTAAGCCGGACGCCGTTACGCCAGACCCGCATGTGGTTATGATTGGACTGCCTAAATCCACTCCAGCGCGCCTAGTTTTTTGAACTAATTCACTCATGGAAAGCAAAGCTTCACCTTCAATTAAATCTGAGAAAGACAGAGAAAGACTACCGGGTATGTGACCTGACTTTAAATTCTTGCGGGGTTCCGGAACAGTACCGTCAAATCGTCCTTTGGGCCGCGCATCAACGATTTGAGGCGAGCTTGGCAATAGGCTCAAAATTTCATCTTGAGAGATTACGCCAATAAAAGGTGACGATGTTTTATAGGTGGTGCAGGCGGGCGGTAGTGTCAGAGTTTTCGAAACAGCATTGGCATCCTTTATCCAAGCCGGTAATCCGCCATCCAGAACGGATACTTTCGCATGCCCAAACATGCGAAAAGTCCACCAAAGCCGCGGCGAAGACCTTACACCAAAGCGATCATAGCAAATGACATGATCCGTTGGCTTGATACCCATGATTTGCATGGCTTCCTCAAATCGTGTGGACGACGGTAACATATGTTTTAATGTCGGGTGAGGGGCTGCCACTTCATCAATATCAAAAAACTGCGCGCCAGGAATAAAACCTTCAAGCAAATCCGGGGAAGTGCCGGGCATGATCCATGTACAATCTATGATCTTGACGTCTGAACGTTTAAGATTTTCGTTCAACCAACGGGTCGTGACAAGGAATTTTATAAAAGCCATGGCGGGACAGGGAGGCCTTTTTCTTTCAAGAACTCGGGATTATAGACTTTGGATTGATAACGTTGACCGTAATCACACAGGATGGTCACGATTGTATGTCCGGGCCCCATGTCTTTGGCCATGCGGATAGCGCCAGCTACATTGATCCCAGATGATCCACCAAGGCAGATACCTTCAAGCTGGTTAAGGGCAAATAATGTTTCGAGGGCTTCTTTATCATCAATTTGGTAAGCGTGATCGACAATGATATCTTCCAGGTTTTTCGTGATCCGGCCTTGTCCAATGCCTTCTGTAATCGATCCGCCTGTGCTTTCAAGTTCACCGTGATTGTAAAAACTATACATTTTCGACCCCATAGGGTCGGCCACGCCAATTTGAATTTTAGGATTTAGCGACTTGAGCGATAAAGACACGCCGCCTAGAGTTCCGCCGGAGCCGACGGAGCAAATAAAGCCGTCGACTTTACCATCAGTTTGCTCAAATATTTCGGGTCCCGTCGTTTTGATGTGGGCATCGCGATTTGCCGTATTATCAAATTGATTAGCCCAAATCGCGCCATTGGCTTCACTTTCAGCGAGCTCTTTGGCTATGCGCTCTGAGACATGCACGTAGTTATTGGGGTTAGTGTAGGGGACAGCATCCACTTCGATCAGCTCTGCGCCGAGGAGTTTGACGGCATCTTTCTTCTCTTGGCTTTGCGTACGCGGCATAACGATCTTACAGCGATAACCAAGCGTCGAGCAGACCATGGCAAGGCCAATACCGGTATTGCCGGCCGTGCCTTCAACAACCACACCGCCCGGAGTTAAATCGCCCGAAGCTTCCGCTGCTCTAATAATCTCTAGGGCCGCCCTATCTTTGACAGATTGTCCAGGGTTTAGAAATTCCGCTTTGCCGAGTATTTCACAGCCTGTCAGCTTAGAGGCTTCGTTAAGGCGTATGAGCGGTGTGTTACCAATCAAATCTAAAACCGAAGATGCTGGCATATAAAACTCCTGGAATGCATCGTGTAAATCTTTCACATTATGTGAACGATATCGCTGCAAAAACCAATGCTTTTTATTTAAACTTATGTTACTTGGCCTGCAATTAAGGACGATAAACATGCAAATCAACTCTACCATTAAAATGGCGACCCCGACAGGCGGTGAATATCGTATTGGTAATGCAGAACCATTGACGATTCTAGCTGGCCCTTGCGCTATGGAGAGCCGTGACCACGCCTTGATGACGGCTGAACGGCTGAAAGAAATTTCGGACCGGGTAGGGCTAAACCTAATTTATAAGTCTTCTTATGATAAAGCTAACAGAACCAGCATTCATTCGCCAAGGGGATTAGGACTAGCAAAGGCTTTGCCTATTTTCGAAGAAATACAAACCCAAACCGGACTGCCTTGTGTCACCGACATTCATACGGCTGAGCAAGCCAAAGAAGTTGGCGCCGTTGTTGATGTCCTGCAAATTCCAGCCTTTATGTGTCGTCAGACTGATTTATTGGTCGCTGCAGCGAAAACAGGGCGCGTTATTAATGTCAAAAAAGGTCAGTTTCTAGCGCCGTGGGATATGAAAAATGTCCTCAACAAGCTGGTGGAAGCTGGCAACCCTAATGTTATGGCCTGTGAACGCGGGGCCAGTTTTGGCTATAATACGCTTGTAACTGATTTCAGGGGCCTGCCCATCATGAAATCCTTTGGCGGACCTGTGGTATTTGATGCGACACATTCCGTCCAGCAACCCGGCGGACAAGGCGGGACCAGTGGTGGTCAACGTGAATTTGTTCCGCCCCTAGCACGAGCTGCCGCTTCAATCGGTATAGCGGCGATCTTTATGGAAACACATCCTGATCCCAATAACGCACCATCTGACGGGCCCAATATGATCCCAATGGATGAATTTGAAAATTTACTGTTAGATATCAAAAGGTTTGATGATTTATCTAAAGCCAATCCACTCTAGTTATTCTTTTACGGGCGTTACTGGACTTTCGGTAATTTCGATAATCTCAAAGTCATCGAGTTTTTCCACGCGTTCTGGTAACGAGCCTTTGGCTATAAGCGCATCGACTCGCAGCAGCGCATTTTGGCGAATGTCTTCAAAGAACAAATTAGACGGCATAGTCCTAAACTGCCCGCCAATACGGATAGGGCGTCTTAAAACCCGGCTTTTAGGCTTATCAACCACCAACAAGCCTTGCTCACATTGTACGCCAACTTGTTTACTGAGTGGTGCAGCGCTAACGTCTGGCTCCAAGCCAATGGCAGCCATACCACCTTTATGTAGCCGTTTTGGCGCGTAGTCAGTACTAAGCGACCACATGAGCGGATTTGTACAAAGAAGAGGGCGGTTATCAATCATGCGATAGCCTTTTCTTTTTTCATGGGTATTAAGCCGGGTCGCAAAGCGTTCTGCCATAGAGCCATCACCAGGTAAAAAGGCACCCCAACCAATAACGCAGCCAGTGTCAGTTTCCATCTCGCAAGGCGATAACGCCCTTAGATCAGTTTCGAATTTATCAAGAGGTAGTGGATGATCTATAATGTAGGCAGCTGCTAAACGATCTTTTAAATCGCCTTGGAAGTAATCCGCCAATAGCCGCTGCGCATGAGAGGCGCCCTGACCATGACCTGCCAGAATAATGGGTCTTTCCGGTGGCGAGTGTTTCAAGAAATACTCAAAAGCACGGCGAACATCTTGATAGGCAAGGTTTTG
>JABABK010000072.1:0-241 GCA_014238285.1 Hellea sp. | reverse complement strand
GTCATCGATGTATATAGTGACGCTTGCCGATAAAATGGTGCGAAGACACGACCTGACGTCCGGTAAGGCGCCACATAATTTGGCCTGATGATTTGGTTTAACTTATCAATTTGATATTCCCGCGTAATGGGTAGGTTCCAATGATCTCCGCCTTTATAAAGCACGGGTATCACGACAAACACATCACCAGCTGCTGGATACTGATATGAATCAGCTTGTAGATCAGGAATATCCATCCAGT
>JABABK010000071.1 GCA_014238285.1 Hellea sp. | reverse complement strand
GAAGTCGGGGCAACCCAGGTTTTGCGGTATAATTGGGGTGGTGAGTTCATCGCTGATTTACCGCTTTCACCCGATGATAGCAGCTGGGCAATAACGCCTTATGTGTAGTTTGGTATAATAATGCAAGAAACTCTCAATTCATCTTTAGAATCAGAAGTATATGATGCAATCGTGATCGGATCTGGCATGACAGGTGGTATGGCGGCAAAAGAACTCACAGAACGGGGCTTACGTGTATTGATGCTGGAGCGTGGTCCAGATCTGGAACATGGCGTCGATTATGACAATGAACACAGACCAAATTGGGATTTAACTTTTGGCGGGTTGCCAGACAGAGCGCTATTCGAGACAGATTATAATATTCAATCTCAAAGTTACGCGTTTGATGAGAGCACTCGGAAACATTTCATCAAAGATAGTGACGAGCCTTATATCCAAGAAGGCAGTACAGATTTCAACTGGATTAGAGGCAGCGGATTAGGCGGACGGTCACTAACTTGGGGACGTCAAGTCTATCGCTGGGGCCCTCAAGATTTCGAAGCAAATGCGCTTGATGGGCACGGTGTTGATTGGCCTGTCAGATATAATGATCTTGAAAAATGGTATAGCCATGTTGAAAAATTTATAGGTGTTTCAGGGCAGGCGGAAGGCCTAGAAAGTTTCCCCGATATGGAGTTCCAAAAACCCATGCCAATGTATCCGCTAGAGAAAAAAATCAAACGGCGGTTGGCGCGCCACGCCAATGAATTGACATTTACAATCGGACGCGTCGCAATCCTGACTGAAGACAAAGATGATCGGGCAGCCTGTCATTATTGCGGTCCCTGTCCAAGAGGGTGTTCAACGGGAAGTTATTTCAGTACACAAAGTTCAACCTTGCCCGCGGCGCAGAAGACCAAACGACTTACGGTTCGCACGAACAGCGCTGTCCAGAAAATTTTATATGATCCAGAACAAAACCGCGCGACAGGTGTGCAAGTTTTAGACATGAATACACGCGACACCATAATATTTAAATCTCGTATTGTCTTTCTATGCGCTTCGGCAATTCATAGTGCCCAGATTCTACTGGCGAGCAAATCGGAAGCGTTCCCGAACGGCTTGTCCAATAGTAGCGGTGTGGTCGGACGTTACTTAATGGACCATATGGATCAAAGTACATCTATTGGAATTTTTTTCGAAAATGCTAATCAGTATTATAAAGGTTACCGCCCCAATGGAACTTATATACCTAGGTTTAGAAACCTAGGTGGCCAAGACGAGGATGCAGACTTCCAGCGCGGTTATGGCTTTCAATGTAATTCGGTTCGCGTTGATTACCGCTTTACCCAACATCAAAAAGGCATTGGCGCAGCCTATAAGGACAAGATTCGTAAACCGGGTCCTTGGGCATTTGTGATGAGCGCTTTTGGTGAGTGCTTACCAAATGCCAATAATAGAATTGCCTTAGACCCCAACAAACGTGATAAATTCGGAATGCCCATTGTCCGTATTAATCTGCAGTGGAGTGAAAATGAAACAGCCATGCGCCGAGATATGACAGAGCAAGCCGTTCGGATATTAAAAGCGGCAGGGGCTTCATTTATTATTCCGGACGACGGCAAAGAAAAACCCATAGAAGCGGTCCATGAAATGGGAACCATTCGGATGGGTAAGGATCCCAAAACTTCTGCGTTGAATCACTGGAATCAGTCCCATGACGTTCCCAATCTTTTTGTAACGGATGGGGCCGCAATGGCATCTAGCGGTTACGTCAATCCATCCCTGACATATATGGCGTTTACCGCGCGAGCGGCTGATTACGCGGCGAAACTTTGGAACCAGGGTACATTATGATGAAATTTATAAAATACAGCCTCGCAATACTTCTGTTGATTTTCATATTTATGGCCGCATTTATTGCCCACACCGCATGGCGTCATAATATGCTTTCAAGTCCAGTATATGACACTGTAGCACCTGCTATTCCTGATTTTATTAGTGACGATGCGGACACGAAACCCAATGTACTTTTATTTAGTAAAACCAATAGTTACCGTCATCTAGGTGCCATTCCGGCTGCGAAACAAATGTTTACAAATTTTGCCAAAACGGAAAACTGGAATTTATTTGAAACAGAGAACGCTGCCGTCCACGGCAAGACAATTCTTGATCGCTTTGATCTTATTATTTGGAATAATGTTACGGGTGATGTTCTAACCCAAGAACAGCGCACAGCATTTAAAACCTATATAGAAGAGGGAGGGCAATTCCTGGCCATTCACGGGACTGGCGGGAATCCCGAATATGATTGGCAGTGGTTTCCAAAGACCCTGATCAAAGCCCAGTTTACTGCCCACCCGATGAACCCACAATTTCAAGACGGCACGCTCATTGTCGAAAACACGGAACACCCAACAACAGAGCACTTGCCGAAAGAATGGGGTCGTAAGGATGAATGGTATAGTTTTGAAACAAGTCCGCGAGCGGATGTTAATGTCCTCATTTCACTCGACGAAAATAGCTATAACCCATCAAGGTGGGGCGACAAAAGAGAATTAGGTATGGGAGGCGATCACCCAATGGTTTGGCATCATAATGTTGGTGATGGCCGAGTATACTTCTCGGCGCTCGGCCATACGGCTGAGAGCTACGAAGATCAAAACTTTCGCAAATTTATGAAAAGATCTTGTCTTTGGTTATTGCAGTAAATTGCATTTAGTAGGGGGGAATAATGGGAAGTAAACTCAAACAGTATCGACCTTCATCGTTGGAAAACTTCATTCAAAAGGGTATGAGAACTATGTTTAAAAAATCAAATTTACTCATCACATCAATATCGCTCACACTCATAAGCGGGGCTCCAGCCCTAGCGCAGCAAGAAGATGAAATCATCGTAACGGCTACCAAACGACAACAGACGTTACAAGAAACACCCGTTTCGGTCACAGTGACAAATATCGAGACGATCGAGAAGGCTCAAATTCGAGATATTCTTGATCTACAATCCGTCGTGCCTTCATTAACGGCCGGTCAGGCGCAAAATTCTTCGCAGACTGACTTTCTCATTCGCGGCTTTGGGAATGGGGCCAATAATGCGGGTATTGAACCCTCCGTTGGCATCTTTATTGACGGCGTTTACCGCTCACGTTCAGCCGCTGCAATCGGCGACTTGCCAAACTTGGAACGCGTCGAAGTTTTAAGCGGACCACAAAGTACCTTGTTTGGTAAAAATGCGTCTGCAGGCGTCATCAGCATTGTCACAAGTAAGCCTTCATTTGAAACGCAAGGCTATGCCGAACTGGGACTTAGCAACTATAATGGCGTCAATGGTAAAGCCTATTTGACCGGTGCTCTAAGTGAGAGCGCAGCTTTCAGCCTTGGGGGGAATTTTCAAAACCGTGACGGTTACGTGACAAATCTCACTACAGGCAATGACTTAAGTGATCGCAACCGGTTTGGTCTTCGTGGGCAAATCCTGTTACAACCGACAGATAGTGTCGAACTTAGAGTCATCGCAGACTATGATAAGTTAAAAGAAATTTGCTGTTATGCTCCAAACCTTGTCAATGGCCCAACAGGGGCAGCTATTGAGTCATTCGGAGGTCAGATTATTACGGATCCCTATGAATATGAAACTGCGTTGAGTTTCGAGCCGACAAATCTTGCTGAAAATTACGGCGGATCAATTCAAGCTGATATCGAGCTTGGTAATATTACACTAACATCCATAACAGCTTACCGTAAATCCGATAGTTCGGATAATGGTGATGTGGATTTCAATAGCGCTGATCTGATTGGCAGTAATAATAGCACGCTGGACATTAATACGTTCACGCAAGAAGTGCGGCTCGCATCAAACAATGATGGCGCTTTTAACTGGCTTGCAGGTGGTTTCTATTTTGATGAGAGCCTGTCGCAAACTGATGAAGTGACGTATGATACTTTCTTCAGGACCTACGTCAATATTTTGTCGGATAGCAATCCAGCTGATGGTATTACTGATATTGTCAGTATTTTAGAGGCGTTGAGTGGATTTTCTCCTGGCACGTTCCACATCCCGGGATCTGGCGTGTTTGAAATTTCGTCCCAGGACAACCGTGCCATTAACCTGTTTAGCCAAGCCGATTATGAAATCACCGATCGGCTAACAGTAACTATTGGCGCAAGTTATACGAATGATCGTAAGGACACTGCCCTTAATCAGTTTAATAATGATACGTTTTCAAATACGGATTTCGTAACCGTCAATAATGGCACGGTCGTGAATGTTGGCTTTGCTCAAGTGTTCTTCGAAACGTTCAATCTACCACCGACGCCTCAAAATATTGCAAACATTGACGCTATGTTCCCGGGAACAACAGCCGCCATTCGAGCTGGCGTCATCAATACTATCCGGACAGATATCGGCGCTGTCCAGTTTATTCCGCAACTTTTGGGATATCCCAATGCGTTTGAAGATGGGCACTCTCAGGATGAAAATGTCGATTATACATTTCGCTTAGCTTATAAAATAAGTGATAGAGTCAACCTCTATGGGAGCTATGCGACAGGTTATAAAGCGACATCATGGAACCTGTCACGGGATTCACGACCGACCACTGCTGAAATCACCGCTTTATATCCAGGCGGAGTACGGCAACCCTTTAACCTACTATCAGGGACACGACGCGCAGAGCCGGAAAAAGCCGAGGTCTTCGAAATTGGTGTTAAAGCCAAATTTGCAAAAGGATCCATCAATCTGGCTATTTTTGATCAAACGATCAAAAACTTCCAATCTAATGTTTTTACTGGCGCTGCTTTTACTCTGGCCAATGCAGAAAAACAATCTGTGCGCGGCGCAGAGATCAATGCGCTTTGGTATCCGATTGAAGGATTTACTTTCGCATTCGGAGGCACATTTCTTGATCCAAAATATGATTCCTTCACAGCCAGTAGCGAAGGCGATATATCAGGCATGAAGCCAAGCGGCATTCATGAAATCAGCACGTCTACGGCAATTACATATAATCTCGATATTGCAGGTCGGGACGCCTATGTTCGCGGTGATTGGCAATATCAAAATGAAGTCCACTTGCAAGACGGCGGTGATGCAACAGCAGACAATTTAATCTTGGCGGCTGCAGGGCACAGGACGCGTGAAGTGAGCACAATAAATGCGAGTGCTGGTATCAGTTTAGGTAATTTAAATGTGTCTGTTTGGGGCCGAAATCTTTTTAATGACGAATTTTTGATTGTAACTTTTCCAACGGTTGCTCAACCCGGAAGCTTTAACGGCTATACCAATACCCCGCGAACGTATGGTCTATCGGCACGGTATAAATTTGATTGAGTGAACATACTTTCAAGATTTAGGATTCAATTTTTGGAAGTTTTATTTATAAAAAAACTCCAGTTAAAAAATGTTATTTCAGTTTTAGAGCTAGCAATATATATTTGGGTGCCTAGAATGAAAAAAGTGAATTACAAGACAAAACATAAAATGACAATAATCATGGAAAAATTTAGCGGTAGGCACAGGGACGAAAATTGAAACATGGCCTTACATTATTGGCCTTAGGTTTAATTCTTTCAGGCTGTGCAACAGCAAATGAAGAGGTCGATCATTTCGGATATGCTGCTTTGTCTGCAGCCAGGGATTTTGGCGTGGGAGCCAAACCAATTCCTAATCAACTTCAAACCCTAGAAAACCCTTTTGGCTCGGTTCCGGTTGAAAGTTGTTATAGTTGGTACCAAGAGGCTAGGCATCTCGAACATGCCCTCGAAATGAATGAGGGTAGGCGTGTTGGTCATCGCCGCGATAATTCAAATTTCAAAGGCCGCTTTGGCAATTTACGAGACGTCGGGGTCAAAACAGTTGCTACACTCTTCACCCCCTATAAAGGCATCTTACGTCAGATCAGCGGCGCGGCGGCTCACGAAAAAGAAGCCAAACTAGCAGATCAACGCGCCCGTCTTAGGCTTGGGTTTTTAGTCGGGCAGGGCCGAGCGAATAGATGCCAAGGTTTTTAGTGTTAAGATTCAACATCACTAACTCATGACGTCAACGATCATATCTTCTTGCCAGCCAACCATACGACGGCGTCCGAGTTCGACAAGTATCTCGGGAGCATCCAGACCGTAATCAAGAGCAGCCTTCTAGGCGTGACGCCAAAATCAAGTATAGCAATTTTGATTTTTACTCATGTAAATCGCACTTCGCACTCACCTATGCTTTCGATTGAGACATGCATGTGATCGCCTGCGGTAACTGGTTCGAGGGGGACAAGAGAACCGGATAAAATGATTTCTCCAGCCTTAAACGGAATGCCGCGCTCACCCAAAGTATTGGCGAGCCAAGCCACTGCCTTAAGCGGAGAACCTAATGTGGCAGACCCTGTGCCTTCAGATAAAGGCTCGCCATTTTTTGTAACAACGGCTTTACATCCCAAAAGATCCACAGAATTGAGGTCAACCCAGTTGGGACCGATAGCCATCGTGCCACAAGAAGCATTATCAGCTATGGTATCTTGGATTTTTATTTTCCAATCTTTAATACGACTATCGACAACCTCAAAACAGGCTGCAATTGATTCTGTTGCGACCAAGACGTCTGCCTCTGTCACACTAGGACCTTTGAGGTCAGTTTTGAGTTTGAAGGCGATTTCTGCCTCGGCCCGTGGTAGGATCATATCAGACGTATCGACAATGTTATCCTTTGCCCACATACCATCTGTTAGAAACCCAAAGTCAGGTTGATCAACGCTCAACATAGTCATGACGGCATCGGATGTAACACCGATTTTTTTCCCAATCTCGCATTCACCATCATTAAGCCGCATGGTTCTGAGGGCTAATGAGATGTTGTAGGCGTCATCAATAGTCATAGAAGGATAATTATCGCTCAACGGTGCTATTGGTACACCGTTTCGAAGGGCTTGATAAAGTGCCGCTGCCGATCCCATAATTTTTTCGCGTGACAACATATAATTACGACTGACTAACTATGTTCTTTTAAGAACGAAATGGCGAGAGGATTGTAAAGTTCAGGCCGTTCATGTTGTGGCCAATGACCACACTCATCAAAAAGTTCTAAGCGAGCACCTGGAATATCTTCCTGCATTTTATGGGCCTCTGGAACTTCTCCAAACGGATTATTACGTCCCCAAATAACGAGGGTTGGGGCAGTGATTTCATTCAACTGCTCAGACCGCATCATATTACGCTGGCGGATGTCCATATTTTGCAAACAGAGAAGGTTGTGTAAGTTTTTCTGAAACTCGGGCTGGTGGTAAATCGCATAGCGTGTTTCGACGAGTTCTTCAGTTGCGTCCTTTGCATCATGCATTAAAAGCTGCAAGCGCTTGCGGGTTAGGTCTATATCGTCTTCCATGACCGCTGCTGTTGTCGATTTGACAAGGCGTTCCATAATAGCTGGATTAGCTTTTGTACCGCCAGCTGCAATTAACTGCAGGGAGCGAACACGGTCAGGGTTTTGCAAAGTCAGAATGGCCGCAGTCCAACCGCCAAGTGATTCACCAGCCAGATGCGCTTTTTCAATACCCATTGCATCCATATAGTTGATAACGTGATCTACATAACGCTGAATTTCAAAATTGTAGTCTGGTTTATCTGTAAAGCCATGACCCAATGCATCTATCGAGTGACATTTAAAACCTGCTTCAACATGGGCACGAATATTGCGAGTAAAAGCTTCCATATGGCCACTTGTACCATGCATCATAATCACATCTTGACCTTCACCAGCAATCAAAGCTCTCGTTTTAATGCCCTTGGCATCTACGTGGCGTACCTTGAATTCCAATCCAAGTAAGTCAGTCCAAATAGTCATAGTGTTCTCCTGTGTTATCTTGTGTTTTTAATCTAAATTTTAGGTTCGCAAATAAATACACCCATACCCGTCAACCAATCAGGCATCGCCGAATATGCCAATGTTTTCCCTGGGGAATAGTCTATTGCTGAATGCATAATTAGCCAGTTGCGAATTTCATTCGCACCGTTTCCTGCCAAAGATACGAGAGTTTCTTCCGACACTGTCATAGTCCAAAACTCGGTATCGCCGCTCTCGAAAGCCTGTAGAACGGACTTATCAAATTCCTCATTTAGCTGGGGAGGCGAATTCACAATAATTGTTCTACGTTTTCTTTCGTACCGCTCCCAGTCACCGCGCCCATTTTTCCAACTATCGACAAAAAAATCATCATTTTCAGTCTGGGGTTTTCGCCAATCTGGAAATGGTAGTTGATGGGACAGACCTCCACTACCGATAATCGCTACTTTTAAATCATCCGGAAGACTATTAACTGCATGTTTAATTGCTTTACCCAGTGCAATGCATCTCGCCAAAGAGGGAAGAGGTGGCGCAAAACTGTTCACCATAATGGGGATGATGGGAATTTGGTTTTCTAATGTTAAATATTGAATGGCATGGCTAATGCCGTGATCAATCGTAAAACGCGTAGAAAAAGCCATATCAAAGCCTTGCGTTATTAAGCTGTTCGCAATGGTGAGAGAATGTTCAGGGCACGTTTTTTGAATTCCCTTAGGCGTACCGTGTTCCCCGCTTGAATTGACTTCATCCACGCCAATCGCAAAGCTAGGCATCATGTCCAGCCAATGGCCTCGAAAATGATTTGACCCGACTATAATCGCGAGGTCAGGCTTGGCGGCGTGCAATGATGCGCTTGCCTTTTCTAAACCACTCCTAAATGCATGCGCTTCCGGTAAATGGTCCACCTTAGCCCATTGGGTATTCATTAACGTCGTGTGAGACGCACCTATGCCCATAATTATTTTGGCCATCAGCTTAATCTCCCAAAGTAATACAACACACTCAGAATAAGAAGTTTGGTGAGCTGCCGTAGTTCAAAAACCGATACGCAGTTCATGCCTAAGGCAAAATCAATATTGGGTAACTTTGCCTTTGCTAGACCAATTCTCGCTGTCGGGATATTATGTTGCCGCAAAATATTTGCATCAGTCGCACCGGACATTATTGTGAAATTTTCATGGGGGCGTCCTTGCAACACTTCCCAAGCTTTTTTTGTTGCTTGAATGATTGGGTCCGTCGGGGGAGTATGTGAGCCATTGATTGTCTGAATGCACCTAAAGTTAGCGTTGACATTTAATTCCCGGCAAAAATTTTCTAGAACTTCAGCGAATTCAGTTTCGACTTCATTGGCGCTTTGTTGCGGCGCGAAACGTAAATCAATTAAGAACTTTGCTGCGGCAGGGGTAAAGGCTGGCATCCGTTTCCATCCAGACTCCATAAATGAAATATTACCTTGAGGACGACATAGTTTTGTTGCGTGCTTTGCAGCATAAACCTCAAACCAACTTTCCAATTTCAAAACAAGTTTAGCGGCATTGGCTATAGCATTACTATAAGGCATCAAGTGCCTAGCCCCGACATAATTATGTGTTCCAGAGACGCTGACCTCCAGCCAGATAAAACCGACTTCTTCCCAAGTAACAGATGTTCCCGACTTGGCTATAATAGCTCCATCAACAGGAGGAATATTGGCCAACATATGCGCACAACCCTAACCGTGACCAGAGTCTTTTCTAAAGCCTTTACGGCCATGCGTTGGCATGCCGCCAGCTCCAAATCCCAAAAATAAATCACCCGGTAAGTCGACCTTCATTTTGCTGAGAACTCTGACCGCTTCCAAAATACAGGCACTGTGACCTTTGGGATTATGAGCCCCTAATCCGAAAATATGACCGTTTTCAACATAGGCTGTAGCTCGCATATCATCCCGCATAACAGGGCCAAGCCAGGGCAGGTCTTCACTTTCACTATTGCTAGTGACAGTATCCATTGGCGCATAAAGCATCAGGCTTTTGCCATCATTTTGCCCTTTGAGAACGCCAAATGCATTTGATTGCGTGGCGTCGATGAACTGAGTTTGCGCTGTAACTCCGTAACTCTTCAATTTGGATGTAATATGCTCAGCCAAAGATGCTTCTTCACCGGTAGGTGACGGAATATTGACAAGTTCGATTAGAGTGTTTTGTAAACTCTGATCAGAAATCAACACATCGATATGCTTAGCCATATCCAAGTTAGTCGCTCCAAGGTTCATCTTTAGGCGCGCCTACCCAGGTGCCGGAAACTTTCAACAGAAAGTCGACAAAAAGATTTTTTATAAACCGTATGGGATTCATGGTTTTACCTATACTCTGGTTGTTGAAGAAAACCGTGAACTATATGGAAATAGTGTTCAGGGCGTTCTTCTTGTAAGTGATGTGAGGACGCGTCCAAAAGATGCAACTGTCCGCGTTGAACCATATTCATGAGCATCAATGGATAGTCTGGTGTAAGAAAATCATCTTGCAGCCCCCAACAAAACAAAGTGGGACAGGCAACATCTTTGAGCAATGGCTCCATTTCTTGCCATTCCCCACGAGGGCTATCAGTATTGGCAGCAAGAGCCATCTCTTCGGCATTAAGGCTTTGCTCAAAGCGCATTTTGACCGTTTCTTCAGGTATCAATTCCGGATTATACCATTCAAGACGTGCCATAAGTTCACGCATTTTGTTGAGCGTCGGTCCTTCATCGCCGCCGTAATAAATATCACGTGCATTTCGACCACGGCGTCCCGCTTCAGGAAGAGGGCATAAAGGACCACGAAAGACTGGCATGGATCCTGTTATTGTTAAGGACCGCACACGCTCAGGAAAACGAGAAGCTAACCGTAGAGCAATCGTGCCGCCCCATGAATTACAAACAAAGTCTGCCTTATCCACACCAAGACTATCCATGAGTCTGGTGATTGACTGACTGTGGTAATCCCACATTGGTCCGGTAATAACGTGTTTCGAAGATTGCCCATATTGCAACAAGTCAGGCATTATTACACGATAATGCTCGGCAAACATATTTGATACAACAGCAAAATCTGACCATGCTGTACAACCAGGTCCGCCGCCGTGAAGTAAAAACACGACGCGGTCACCACTTCCTTTTTCGATGGTGTGATAACTGTCTTTACCTGCGGAAACCTGGCGTCCTGCAGGGGCGGGACCAGGATTTAAACTAACCAATCTGTCGGCCATTACTCTGCCTCTTCTTCTATTTGATCTTGAATTGGGTGCGGGCCTGAGAAGAGCTTGCGCCACTCTAAGAGCGATACGTCAGGGCGATACAAGCGTTCTGGAGGTGCATTCGTCTCTTCAACCATCCAATGGTCTTGAGCCGAAAAGTTTCCATGGAACATCCAACGTATCTGGAGCAAATACTGCAGATAATAGAGCCATTTTTTGATACCTGATTTAAACTGTATCATCACGCCAACATATTTAGTCTCATTTTCGTCAATCGGGACGTAAAATTCGTAGTGAATAAAATTTGGGTAAGCGATCCGTAAAACTCCGGGCAGGGAGAGTGAAGCAAATCCAGGGAAATCTTTCGACTTGATATATGAGTTGGTTTTACCGCCGCCAGTATTTCCCATAAACTTTCCTTGGCGTTGTTTTGGTTTTATTTTAAACCAGCGTTCATTCGTCCATTTTCCAAGCCCTGGAAAATCCGCTTCCCAATGACGCTCATCTTCAACGCGGTAGAGCCAACGGCCATGTTTTTCGATATGAATTTTATTCCAGGTTGGCATGACCTTCATTATTCGCCAGATCGATGTGCGATGTAGATATTTGGCATGACCTTCATCAAAACCGTTTTCAGCATATAAACGCCAATCACCACCTCGGTCTTCAATACGTCCGCCAACAGCATATTTTGGCGGATTAACAAGTTCCTCGGGTAATTGGTCTTTCAGTGGATGCGGTTCACCGTCGCCAATATACACCCATATCAACCCGACCCGTTCTTCGGCTGGATATGTTTTTACAGCAGCCTTACCGCACATTCTGCTATCAGGACCATCTGTTATGACCGCTCTCAAGTCACCCGACTTTAAATCAAAAGTCCAGCCATGATATGGACAGGAAACAGTATCAGGCCACCACTGCTTGCCTTGTGACAAGCGGACCCCTCTATGCGGGCATCGGTCATGCAAGGCGCGTGGTTTACCTTCAGCATCGCGTTGAAGCATAATTTTTTCACCACAAAGTTTAATAGCTGTCGGTTTTTTACTTTTTAATTTTCGAGCCCATAAAACCGGGTACCAATAATTCTTTAAGCCTTGTTTCGCAGCCTCATAATCAGGGAAAGCACTCCAATCCCGGCCGGGGTCATATTTTTTACGCTCAGACTTACTTTGGCTAGTCTTACGCTTGTCTATTAAAGTAGTGGCGGTTTTCGTCATTTCACAACCCTCAACTTTTCTCGCTTCGAATATCGCCCTTTTGGCAACATCCAGTTTTTTAAAATTTCTGAAAATTTTGAAGCCGTAGCTTCCAGAGCGACTTTTCCATCAGGAATGCATTCGACATGGGCATGTGGAATCGCTGTTCTTAAATGTTCTGTATGTTTAACAGCGAATGGATCTCCCATATGCTCAACTAACAGCACTGGGCACATTATATTCTGAATAGATTTCTCCATTTCATATTGCCCAACCGCCCAGTGCCCATCGGAAGCTCTGTTTGCCCGCATGGCATCCATCAAAAAACGGTCCATAAAAACGGTTTTTTCCGGGTAGTATGACGATCTTTGCCGCCACAAATCAGTTAAGTGATCCCCCTCACGGGAGGACGTAAAGCTATCAATCGGTATTTTTTTTGAGCGCGCCATGCGTGCCGCCGCGTCAACCCAAGGCGTAGATGATAGCAATAGAGATGATACAAGTTCTGGCCTTTTCGAGGCAAGTTCAATCCCGACGACACCGCCAGTGTGGTGCCCACATACGTCAATAGAAGATAACCCTTTGCTTTCTATGACCTGTATTGCCGCATTAGCATAAAGTTCAATAGAAGGCCGTGAACTCTTACAAGATGAAGCTCCCATACCTGGTAGGTCCATAGCTATTAAATGCAAGTCAGAAGCCAAAAAACCCATTACTTCTCTAAACTCATCCCAACTTCTAGGGGTTTGATGAAGCAATAATACAGGCTTTCCTTGACCTATTTCCGCAATGTGAATTTGGCCTCCATCCTCATTATCGATATAACTACGGCGTATCATTACTTATGATTTAACTGCAGCAGCCGCTAACGCCTCTTCTCGAGTCTCAAGGTCTCTAAACCCAGTCGACTTTGTCAGAATTGGCGGAGTTTGAACAGATAGAAAAGAACAGCCACTATCATCAGGTGTGCTGACGCTATGAAACTCCGCCTTATGAATAAGCAGTCTGTCGCCAGCACTTACAATGTGAGGCTCGTCATTGACGAAAACTGTAGCTTTTCCAGCTGTGAAAAAAAGCACTGTTTCGGAAAAGTTATGCCGGTGGGTTTGCGATGCCTGGCCAGAATCCATTTCAACCAAATCCGCACCAACCGCCTCTTCAATTGGCGTGTCGCGCGTGACTTGTTTTACATGAAATACATCATGCAATTCAGTTTCAATATTCTTGTCAATCCGTTGACCCATTTTTGGCTCCAAATGTATGATTTGTTCTGATTTGTTTTTCTATCGATATTTGACATCATCGTAAAATATTATAGTTTGATACTATATATCATAAAAAATGATACATGAACACTAACGAGAGAATTAAATATGGACTTCCGGCGAATACAGCACTTTGTTCATGTATCTGAATTAGGTAGTTTATCTAAAGCGGCCGAACGACTTCACATAGTTCAACCCGCTCTCAGTCAAAGCATTAAGCGATTAGAAGATGAACTTGGAACAAAGCTGTTTACAAGAAGCCGGAAGGGCATGGAACTCACAGAAGCAGGGAATATGTTTTCAAAATATGCTTATGGCATTCTCAATCAAATGAACCGAGCTAAGGAAAGCTTGTCAACTATTGGTGAAAACCCGCAAGGTACAGTTTCGATCGCAATGACAGCGAGTGCACTCCACGTATTAACAGTTCCTCTGTCACGAAGGTTAAAGCAGGACTACCCTAAGATAAAATTGAATATTGAAGAAGGGCTAGCTGGCAATATACAACAGGGCTTTGAAGCTGGATGGTATGATTTGGTTGTCAGTTACCTACATAAAACAGCGGAAAACAATCCTAGAGTTGATAGCACCCACATAGAGCCATTGATCGAAGAGGAGTTATTCTATGTAACGCCTTATGATAGCGGAGATCATCGTAAAGAAATCACTTTTTCTGAATTGCAAGACATTCCACTTATTGTACCACAGGATCAGCATGGAGTAGGGGGCTCAATCCATAAACATGCAGAAGAGTCTGGTTTCAAAATAAATGTAGCAGCCATTAGCGCCTCTCTGCACCCAACCATCCAGCTCATTGAGGCAGGTTTAGGAAGCTCACTGCTTCCGTTGTCTGCTATTTATGACCGAATAGATCAAAAAAAACTTCAGGCAACACGTGTGGTAAAGCCAAGGATATTGCATCAAGTCAGTATGGTATTTCCGTCACACAAGCCTTTAACGCAAGCATCCATTGCCGTAATGGAAGCCCTTAGACAAACTGTTATAAATGTACATCATAATAAAATATGGCCGGGGAAATTGCTGATTTCTGAAAATTAATTAAACTATTCTTACATAAGCCCTAGCTCAATCAACCGACTAAAATTACTAATTAATTGGAAAAATCGACCATTGGATTGGTCATTAAATTGCTATAAAGAAATAGCGTTTCAAGAGATACTATATCTGGAAGAATGGCGAGTTCATCTCTTATAATGTTTTCAAAGTGTTGAAAATCTTTAGCATAAACCCTCGCGACGTAATCAATTTTACCAGAGCTCATATAACATTCGGTAACTGACGGGAGCTGATTAATCGCTTTGGTAAAATTATTTGCGGCCTCACGTGTGTTATTTCCAATTTTCATGAGGACAAGTGCATTAATGGTATAACCCAATGCCGGTAGATCGATCACAGCCTTATAGCCTGAAACAATTCCCGCACTCTCAAGCTTTCTGACACGATTTAAGCAGGCCGTAGGGGACAGGTTAACTTTCTCGGAAAGCTCCAAATTCGTGACCTTGGCGTTCAAGGACAGTTCAGTTAAGATGGATTGATCGATTTTGTCTAACATTTGAATCCGAATTTATATAAAGCCAATCTCACATTTGTAATCATAATTACTATAATAATTATAAATTATAGTAAAAATGAATAATCATTTGCAATAAAATTGTCAAGTTCAGTCATTCATACACCACTCTCTCTGATAAATCACGAAATCGATGAGAAACGCTTTTTGCTCAAAATCGATAAGTAAAAATACACCTCATTTAAGGAATAGTAACAAACCTTTTGGGGAATTTTATGATGTGGTTTTGTAGCAAATGTTAGAGAGGTTAGAACAAGTCCCGAGCGACCCACTAATCGAGCTTATTGGGGAATATAAGAGAGATCTGCGGGACAATAAAATTGACCTTGGTGTCGGAGTTTACCGAGATCATTTAGGTAATACCCCCGTAATGCAGGCGGTCAAACAAGCAGAGCAAGAAATATTATCGTCTCAAATTTCTAAATCATATTTGGGCCTCGCTGGTGATCCAGAATTTGTTGAGGCACTTAGGGAATTAACCTTCAAGAACACAGATACTGCTCGTTTTACAGGCCTGCAAACACCTGGTTCTTCGGCCGCTTTACGAGTTGCAGGCGATTTAATTAAACTCTCAAATGCAGATGCTAAAATTTGGATTGGCCTACCGTGCTGGGCCAATCATATTCCGCTGTTCTCCAGGGCAGGTTTGAAAATCGAAACCTATAACTATTACGATGCTTCAAAGAACCAAGTTGATAGAGCTTCAACATTTTCCGCCCTGAACTCTGCCGATGCTGGTGATTTCATTCTATTGCAAGGATGTTGTCACAACCCTACGGGCACAGATTTTTCATCAAATGACTGGCACCAACTCGCAGATCTTTGCTTAGAGAAAGGATTAACCCCCATCATAGATATTGCATATCATGGCTTTGGGGACGGCCTTGATGTTGATCTTGCGAACGTCCATCAATTCTTAGCTTCTATTCCTGAAGCCATTCTAACTGTATCATGCTCCAAGTCTTTTGGCCTCTATAGAGAGCGTACTGGCGCTATCTATATTCAAGGAAAAAACACCAAGGCAACAAATCGAGCAAGATCCAACCTACTCAGCATTGCGAGAACATCGTATTCTATGCCTCCGGATCACGGAGCTGCGATTGTACGCACTATATTGAACCAGTCCAATCTACGCATGATGTGGCAAAATGAACTAGAAAACATGCGTCTGGGCATAATTGCAACACGCAAAGCATTGGTAAATAGCTGGGGCAATGATGATGCCTTAGATATTTCCTATCTTAATAATGACAAGGGCATGTTTTCTTTGTTGCCTTTAAATTCCACACAAATTTCAAAATTGAAACTTGATCACGCAATATACATGGCCGGAAATGGACGGATTAATATTGCGGGTTTGCAAGGCCGAGACGTAGAGCGTTTTGCATCCACTCTTCTTACTGTGTTGTCTAACGACACAGAGAAGCTCAAATGCGGGTAATCCTTCAATTTCACATAAATGTCGCTGCGCTCTTCCGTAACTTACTTAATCAAAAGACAAACTCAGATTGGCTTTGACACCATAAGCTTCGAAATTTCTCGCGCCGATACCATCATAAAAGCCATCGAGAGATAGACTGGTTC
>JABABK010000070.1 GCA_014238285.1 Hellea sp. | reverse complement strand
GAAACCTTTCTCGTCATTGACGAAGAAACTCGGTGATTTTTCATTTGTAAATGGCGAGAGCCCAGCAAATTCTCGCCCCTGACGCTTTAATTTGACATAGCGACCGATCACATCCGAAGGGCGGATGCGGGTTTTAAGTTCATCAAGAAAGTGTTCGCCAAAGCGCATGACTAATACCTAATGGGTCCGGAGCCATAATGCGAGTCTAATGAATGCTCTTGATTTTAATTAGGAAAAACCCTAATTAGTTTTTTAACGAAATTTGGTGATTTATGAGCAAGTCGGTTTTTAAAGCCCTCGCAAGCCCGGTCAGGCGAGATATCTTAAAAAGATTGCGCGCAGGTCCAATGAGCGCCGGAGACATCGCAGACTTGTATGATTTTACCAAACCAACTTTGTCAGGTCATTTCAAAGTGTTGAAAGAGGCTGAATTGGTGACAGCAGAGCGCAATGGCACGAGTATATTTTACCGCCTGAATGTCAGCGTGGCTGATGAAATTGTCGCCATGGTCATGGACATATTTAAGGCAGAAGAGGAGGTTTCAGATGATTAAAACAGGCATGAAAATTAGTATATTATTTCTCGGGGTTATAGCGGTCATAACGGCATATGGATGGTCAGTTATTCCCAGTGATGCTCAAGTCCCGATCCATTTTAATGCTGCTGGTATAGCGGATGGGTGGAGCGGAAAAATGATGGCCTTATTACTGATGCCAGGGATGGCAGTTATGTTAACCGGATTATTGTTGTTTTTGCCCAAAATAGCACCGTTTCGGGAAAATTTACTGCAAAGCAAGCAGTTATATTTGTGGATTTGGGGAATTTGTCTGGCCATGATCGCCTATATTCAGGCTTTAACAGTCTATGTTGCGGTGCAAAATCTGCCTTCATTGCCTTCATGGTCGATGAAGGGACTTGCAGCTGCTATAGCAATATTATTTCTTGTGACGGGGAATTATCTAGGAAAAACGCGGCGAAATTTCTTTTTAGGCATTCGAACCCCTTGGACCTTAAGCTCTGACCTTTCCTGGGAAAAAACACATCGGTTGGTCGGGCGGGTTTGGTTGATTACAGGCGCTTTGTCATTGATTTCAATACTTTTTGTAGATGCAGCAAAAACTATGAACGGGCTGATGATCATCGTTTTTATTTCTGCAGTCCTAGGTGTTATTTATTCCTATTGGATTTGGAAGAGTGATCCGCACAAAAATGATAAATTTGACGTCGCGAATTAATGACAAAATCGCTTGGAGATTTCATTAACTCTTTGTAAGGGTGTCCCGTGGGGCGTTTTTGCGAGGGAAAAACAATGAATAGCAAATTATTACTAACAGGTTTAATAGCAGCCACTTTAACATTTGGTGGATGTAAAGCTGCGGATAAAGCCGCCGAGACAACAAAAGATGCAGCTTCTGCTGCCGCTGAGAAAACTAAAGATGCTGCAAAAGCGACGGCTGATAAAGCTGGCGAAGTTGCTGGCGATGTCAAAGACGCTGCGGGTGATGCCGTAGAAGCCACTGGTGATGCTATTGGCGACGCTGCTGAAAAAGCAGGTGATATGGCTAGCGATGCCGTTGATGCCACAGCGGAAGCGGCTGGTGATGTCAAAGACGCTGCCGGTGATGCCATGAAAGCCACCGGTGATGTTGTAGGTGACGCTGCCAATAAAGCTGGCGATATGGCCGGTGATGCCGTTGATGCAACAGCTGATGCTGCAGGCGACGTCAAAGATGCTGCTGGCGACATGATGGATAAAGCTAAAGATGAAGCTAAAGAGATCGTAAAGACTGACGACTAGAGCAATTTCCATTAAAATTGACTCAGAAATTGGGTTAATTTCGCTCATTTTCTGAGACTTTCGTGAGTACAATTGGACGGGAAATGCTCTAGATAGTTTTCTTTTTTCTTAAGAGCGCGCCCTTGTGGTGCGCTTTTTTTATGGGTTATTCTAACCTCCAGCGAGGCGGAGAAAAAATATGAATGAATTTACAGACTTAACATTACGCGGGCTAAATATTTTAGGCTCGCTATTTCTGTTTTTAATTGGCCTTATTTTGGCGTTAGTTATCATTCTATTTTTTATCGACATTACCCAAACCAAAGATGCGGTACGCCGGAATTATCCGGTGATTGGCCGTTTTCGGAAAATATTTTCAAGTCTTGGTGAGTTCTTTCGTCAATATTTCTTTGCCATGGACCGGGAAGAAATGCCTTTTAATCGGGCTGAGCGAGACTGGATTGCCGATGTTTCAGAACATGGGTCAGAAACAATCCCATTTGGATCAACGCGTAATTTAACGGCCGGCGCAGCTATTTTTGCCAATGGTATGTTTCCAAAGCTTGAAGGGGAACATGTACCTCACAAGCCTTTTGTGATCGGCAAAGACGCGAAATTTCCTTATGAGCCGAACAGTTTTTTTAATGTCTCCGCCATGAGTTTTGGATCTTTGTCCAAGCCTGCCGTGCAAGCACTATCGCATGGGGCACAACTGGCTGGATGTTGGCTCAATACAGGTGAGGGAGGTGTTTCGCCGTATCACCTTGAAGGTGGGTGCGACATTGTTTTTCAAATTGGTACTGGTAAGTTTGGTGTTCGCAATGAAGATATGACCCTCAATGATGATCTGCTGCGAAAAATTTGTGAGCATGAGAAAATCCGCATGATTGAGATAAAACTCAGCCAGGGCGCAAAACCTGGTAAAGGCGGTATTCTACCTGCCAGTAAAGTGACTGAAGAAATAGCTGAAATAAGAGGAATTGAGGCCGGGAAGGCAGCGATCTCGCCTAACCGTCATGTGGAAGTCTCGAACAATCAAGAGCTATTGGATTTCGTTGATCATGTCAGAAAAGTATCGGGACGCCCGACGGGTATTAAATTAGTTTTGGGGAATGTTACGCCGATCAAAGAGCTCATTGCCGAGATCAAAAAAAGGGGTCCAGACTCTGCGCCGGATTTTATTACGATTGATGGCGGCGACGGCGGGACGGGCGCAGCGCCTATGCCGCTCATCGATAATATGGGGCTTACTATTCGCGAAAGCCTTCCGACGATTGATGACCTTTTTCGAGATGCCGGACTGCGGGATCGAGTTGCTTTAATCGCGAGCGGTAAGCTTATAACGCCAGCTGAAGCCGCGTGGGCATTTTGCGCAGGCGCCGATTTTGTAAACTCAGCAAGAGGCTTTATGTTTGCGCTCGGATGTATTCAGGCTCTTAAGTGTAATACGAACACGTGCCCGACAGGAGTCACAACTCATGACAGACGCTTACAGAAGGGGCTTAACCCGGAAAGCAAGGCGGTCAAAGTTCGTAATTATTGCGATACCATGCGTCATGAGGTGGAGATGATTGCCCATTCTTGCGGGGTTGATCATCCCAGGGATCTAACGCGGGATCATGTTTTCATCGTACAGCAGAATGGTCGCTCGAAACCATTTTCGGATGTGTGGGTTTAGTATAACAACTATAAGATATTATTTTCATGTGTATTCAATCCTATGCCCTCGTTTTGGTTAACGCCCTGTTTGGATTTTTAGGATAAAATAGAAATTAATCTTGGTTAATCGGGGGGTGGGCCAGTCAGTATATGAACGCGTTTGAAAAAATTCTACGCATGGAGCGGTTTACACAGTCCGGCGATATCGTTCGGATAAGGGCTATCTGTGTGGCCCTTTTGGCGTTTGTTTTTATACAAAGTATGAATCTTGTTCAACTGACTTTCAGCTATAAAGGCTGGAGTCTTGACGCGAGTATTTCAGTTGTAGCCATAAGTTTCGTTTTGGCTTTACTTGTAAGCTATCGATATCACACCAAGTTTTATGTCGCTGCTATTGGTATCATGGCGTTGACTTTTATCGGTATCGGGGTTTCGGCTATAGAAGCTAAGACAGGTGTGAACAGTGCACTATTACCTTTTCTGCCCGTTTGCATAATTATGAGCGGTCTCATTAGCGGTTGGCGTATGGCGATCATTACTGGGATTTTATCGCTGGGCTTTGTTGCGTTTTTAATTTTTATAACTCACTTCGCTGATGGTGCATCTATTTACGATGCGGCGGCTTTTGCGACGCAAAATTTTCAACGGGCTTCACAAGTTTCATTGGCATGTATTTTGGTCACCTGCGTAACCGCGAGTTATAGCTATGCCATGCATGGATTGTTTCAACGTGACGAAGATAGTCTGACAAGAGTAAGACAGGCGGAAAAAGACCGTACCGAGTTTTTCTCTGAATTAAGTCATGAAATTCGTACGCCTCTTAACGGTATCGTCGGGATGAGCGGTTTGTTGCTAAAGTCTGACCTAACGAGCCAGCAAAAACAATATGCGACAATCGTGAGTGATTGTAGCGAAAACCTACTTGAGGTGATGAGCAATGTTATGGAAATTTCTCAAATAGATAATGACCGGATTGCCTTGAAACCTGCAATTTTCAATGTTCACGATATGGCAAGAGAGCTGCTTGTTCAGCATGAGCCCCTCGTTGAGGATAAAGGTAATATCTCATTGGGTATGCACATCGCGCCCAATGTTCCCAAATATATTCACGCCGACCATAAGCGCTTGCGGTTGATTGCTAGTCACCTTTTAAAGAACGCCATTAAATTTACACAAAAAGGGACGATTAATCTGATATTGGACGGGAATATCATCCAAAACGATCAGTTCAAATTATGTGTCTATGTGCGCGACACTGGTGTTGGTATTAAGAAAAAAGACTTACAGTCTATTTATGACCGTTTCCATCAGGTTGATAATTCTTTGTCTCGTAAATATGAAGGCTCTGGACTGGGGCTCTCTATTAGCAAAGAGATTATTGAATTTATGGGCGGTCATATTGGCGCCGTTAGCGAATATGGTATCGGCTCGACGTTCTTCTTCGATTTGATTGTGCCCATGGCTCACATGAATTCTGAAGATCAAACTGGCATTGAAAAAGCGAGTGAAGAACACTCGCTTGAATTCGATGGTAAAATATTACAGTTTAAGAAGACGTCTAATCTTTGATCTCGAACTATAAGTTATAGACCAGGTAGTTTTGCGCCGCCTGGCTTACGTGTGATCGTAACTTGCCCGCCGCCTGTCGCCGCGCCGATCGCCTCTAGACGTTTCGCTTCTGTTTCAGGATCAAGAGGCGTTCCATCTGGGTTGGCGCCGCGGCCATTATTCCAGAATAAAATCCGGCTTGTCAGGCTATCTGTCTTGCGCTCTACACTGTTCTGCCCGTCAATTTCGACCCGAATTTCAGGGTTCGCGCGAGGGGCTCCAGCTTTATGGAGTAAAGAAATTTCTCCTTTGGAGGGTTCTACATCATCAATGTCCCCGATTAAGGCCTTACGAGCCGCCTCTTGGGTATAGTTGTTTGCAGAGGATGACTCACCAACGCGCGGCGGACGTAAATTATACTCTGGCGGAACAACCAAAGGGGCTTTCGTCAGGATGTTAAATTCATTTGGCGCTGATTGTTTTAAGCCAAGAGCTTTGGTCGCTGTTGAGCAAGCGGCAAGGTTTCCGCCGAGTGCGACAACTGCTGTCAATCCGATGATTTTACGAATAGTCATATTTGAGTCCTTATTTGGGCATTGTCATAGCGAAAGAATCCGCGCGGGCCAAGTGACCAATTTGTTATTTTTACAGGCGCTTTTCAGCGCGCCATTCGAGAAATATATCCAGGGCTATAAACATGACGCCAATGGTGATGGCGCTATCAGCGACATTAAAGACCCAGGGGAAGAACGGCAAGAGTTCGTGAGCGCTAATAAAATCTGTAACAGAGCCGTGCATGAAGCGGTCAATTCCGTTACCAATCGCGCCGCCTATAATTAAGCCAAGGCCTAATCGCGTCCATTTTTCAGCCGTTTTGGCTAGGACATAGATCATAGCGATAACCATTAGCCCGGCGAAAATTGTCAACCCCCATCGTTTAGCCGGAGAGTCACCAGAGAGCATGCCGAAGCTTACGCCGAGGTTACAAGTCATGGCCCAATCGATAATGGGACTAAAGGGCTGAAAGTGACCTTTCTGTCCGATATAAGGATCGATCTCGCATATGTTAAACGGCATGCCGAACATGCCAGTTGCCCATTTCTTTGAAAGTTGATCAAGCGCAATGACAATCGCCGGAATAGCCGCTGCATAGGCCCAGAATGACTTATAGAGCTTCACGGTTAGCCTAACGCCGCTACGGCTGCTGCATCGCGGGCCGTAATATCTTCATCGCCAGCTGGTTTGAAATATTTCCAGGAACGTTCGCATTTACGGTAATCAGTTGAGGCCGACAAGGCGCTCACGCTGATCTCGTCAGCTTTGGCCGATAGATCAATGTCACTGATGATGAGCATATCCGCGAATGTATCGTTTGGATTAGCCGGGTCATCATAGACTTCTTTGCGGGTCACGCCGAGTGCTGCCAGAGTTTTCGCTATTGCATCATTGCTAGGCGCAGTGACCTTGGCTTCAAGGCTGGAGCGGATAACGCCGTCTTTGCGCAGAGGTTCGATCGCTTCATAGATATTGGTTCGGAAGTCTTTGAGCTCTGCCATTTGAACGGCAAGTTTATCATCACGCCAATTCTCCGGCGTTTCAGGGAACAGCTCCATATGCACAGAATGGCTATCGCTTGGGAAACGAGTTTGCCAAACTTCCTCTGTAGTGAAGGCTAGGATCGGTGCGAGCCAGGTGGTCAAGCGCATAAAGATGGCGTCGATAACCGTGCGGCAGGCGCGGCGGCGTGTACTATCCAGCGGGTCGCAATAAAGCGCATCTTTGCGAATGTCGAAATAAAAGGCTGAGAGATCAACCGTACAAAAATTGAACAGGGCCGAGAAAACTTTATTCAGGTCAAATACTTTGTAGGCATTATTAATAGTTTCGTCGAGCTCTGACATGCGGTGTAGGGCCCAACGCTCTAGTGACGGCATGTCAGCATAGTCAACAGCGTCCTTGGCATCATAGTCATCGAGAGCACCAATCATGTAGCGGAGGGTATTTCGAAGCTTACGATAGGCATCAACATTCGTTTTGATGATTTCAGGTCCGATTTTAAGATCACTGGTGAAATCTGAAGATGATGTCCATAAACGAATGATTTCAGCACCATACTGTTTAGTTAAGTCTAGTGGGCTTACTGTATTCCCCAAAAGTTTAGACATTTTGATGCCCTTGTCATCAACCACAAAACCGTGAGTCAGTACGCTGTCATAGGGAGCTTCGCCGTAAACCGCGCAGCTTTCCATAAGTGATGACTGGAACCAGCCTCGGTGTTGGTCTGTGCCTTCGAGGTAGAGATTGGCTCGGTTTGGGAGGTCGTCCCGGCGTTTCAAACAAAAGGCGTGGGTACAGCCGGAATCAAACCAAACATCGAGAATATCTGAAACTTTTTCCCAGCCTGTTGTATCGCCGGTCATAAACTCGGACAATGGTGTATCAAACCAGCCGTCCACCCCCGTTTTTTCTACGGCGGCGAGTATGCGAGCATTGATATCATCTGCATCATCGCGGTCTGTGTGTAATCTTCCATCTTCATGGACAATCAAGGTGATAGGCACGCCCCAATTACGTTGACGAGAGATCAGCCAATCCGGACGATCGGAGACCATGGTTTGAAGGCGGTTTTTACCGCGCGGCGGGAAAAACTCTGTTTCCTCGATTGCTTTAAGTGCTTTATCGCGTAGGCCTTCTTTGGACATAGAGATAAACCATTGCGGCGTTGCGCGGCGCACGACAGGGGCTTTGGATCGCCAGCTATGGGCGTCTCGCAGCATCACGATACCGCGTGCTAATAGTTTACCGCACTCCATCAGAGCTTTGATGGCCTCAGAGTTAGCTTGGCCATCTTTGCCGCGTTTTTTCGCGCCGCCTGTTGTGCGGATAACATCAAGACCCTCAAAGCGACTTGGCATAACATCAGTATAGCAGCCCGCATCATCCATTGTCATAGGCACGGCAGCATCGCCGCCAAGGGCTTCGATTTTGGCTGTGTTATTCATCCAGACATTAAAGTCATCCTCACCATGGCTCGGCGCGGTGTGGACAAAGCCGGTACCAGCTTCGGCTGTGACATGATCACCCAATAAAAGCGGGACAGGGAAGTCATATTTGCCTTCATTGCCGTCCATGTTCTTAAGCGGATGGTCGAGGACCATGTCGTCTAGAACAGCGGGGGTAACAGTATCAAGACGCTGGGCCGATTTGATCAGGCCAGCTTTGGATACTTTTTCCCAAAGATCATCGGCAACGATCAAGCGATCGCCAGGTTTGGACCAAGGCTCAAACTCTGCCTTTTCCATTTCGGTAACCTGATAGAGCCCGTATTGGATAGAGTTAGAATAGCTAACCGCTCGGTTCGCCGGGATTGTCCAAGGGGTCGTTGTCCAGATAACGACATGGCTTTCTGTGCCGCGCACGGGAAACTTCACATAAATCTGGGTTGCTTTGCGTTCGTGATATTCGATCTCGGCTTCGGCCAGCGCTGTCTGTTCAACAGGTGACCACATAACAGGTTTGGATCCGCGGTAAAGCTGACCCGTTTTGGCGATCTTTAAAAGTTCGCCGCAGATGTCTGCTTCGGACTGAAAGTTCATGGTTTTATAAGGATTATCCCATTCGCCGATCACGCCGAGACGTTTAAATTCTTCGCGCTGGACATCAAGCCACTGAGCTGCATATTCGCGGCAACGTGTGCGAAATTCATTTGGCGGGACGTCTTCTTTTGAGCGGCCTTTACTGCGAAACTCTTCTTCGACTTTCCATTCAATAGGCAGGCCGTGGCAATCCCAGCCCGGTACATAATGGGAATTAAACCCCATCATCTGATGAGATCGCGTGATGATATCTTTGAGGACTTTATTCATGGCCGTGCCCATATGAATATGGCCATTGGCATAAGGTGGTCCGTCGTGGAGGGTCCAACTCGGCTTGTTGGCAGATTGCTCTCGGAGGCGCTCAAACAAGCTGATTTTGTTCCAAAATTCGAGCCATTCAGGCTCTTTTTTTGGAAGGCCCGCCCGCATAGGGAAATCGGTCTTGGGTAAGAAAAGTGTGTCGCGATAATCGCGTTTGGTGTCGGTCATTTTAATCTCGGAAATTTGTGTTGAAATAAGCGTAATATTCCCGGCATGCCGTCCCTAGATGGTTGGGGCGCATACCGGGCCAATAATTCGATTAGGAATTCGGCTGGATATTCGTATATTTCGAATAATTTGAGCTATTTTCAACATGGCACGGGACTAACACAGGCGGACTTAATGTCAATTAGATTGCTTAATCCGTCAGGGCCCGAGGTGAAATGCCATCAGCTTTCATTTTATCGCGAATATTAGATATTCTCTTTTCCCCAACCGGATGAGTCATCATCCACTCGCCATCTTTGGGTAGTGTTTGTATTTCATCCATTTTATCGAAGAACTGAATGAGGCCATCCGGTTGGTAATCTGCGAGCTTTAATAGTTCGTAAGAATAATTATCAGACTGCAATTCGTGTTTTCGAGAATGAGATAATGATAAAATGGCGGAACCTTCTAATAAGACGTCTTCCAATAGAGGACCTGCATCACCAGCGATCATCGTGACCATGCCAGCCATACCGAGTGCGCGGTAAATCTGTTGTAGTGAGTGTTGATGTTCAACATGTCCGATTTCATGAGCAAGAACGGCCGCAATAACGTCTTCATCAGGAAACTCTAAGATAAGCTCATCAGTTATGACGATCGTGCCGCCGGGCAGGGCAAAAGCATTAGGACCCAATGCTCCAGAATTTCTAAAATTAAGGCTGTATTTGAACACTTTATTGGTGCTCAATTGTTCAGGGCTTTCATTCCTTGCCAGGAGTAATTTGTTGAATATTTTTTGAACTTCAACCCGTTTATCGTGACTAATTTCGCTCTGCTTCATGACAAATTTATCCAGTGATTTCATGGTGTTTTTGTCGATGGAGTAAAGGGCTATGTCTGGCGTAAGTGCCATGCCGAAGGACACGAGAATAGGCACTAATAGTCGATAGAGGCCAAAAGCTAAAAATGGTGTAACGAGAGCAATAGGTATAATATGCCATCCTTTGCGTTCTGTTTTAGCAATTCGTTTCCAGAAATTTGATGGATAGATATCATTAACAGCTTCGAGATCGTCAGTTTCAAAAACTCTCCCGTCAGGCAAATGTACTTTTCTGCGAATAGAGCCTAACGGAGGATCAATTCTAAGCTCATCGAGTTTGCATATGTATGCAGGTGCCTGTTCCAAATCATCATACTGAATCATGAGTTGGTTATCGCGCACTTTTAGGGTGCAGGGACGGCTATAGCTTGATTGGTTCTCATAAATATCGCCAGTAATGGATATTATGCTCATGTTTAAATTCCTATATCGATGTCGAAACCTTCCATATCCGCATATTCTGCTGCGGTGACGCCATGGGTTTCAATGATGTCGCTCGTATAGCCGTCCAAATCGCCACCAGCAATAATTTGTGTGTTCTTGGCTAAATATCGGGCTAGCCGTATGCGGCCCCACGGTATCATTAGGCCTAACGTTAAAATTGCCAGAAGCGTATTGGTTATGATAATATAGATATACTTAGATGCCGAGATTGTTGAAATAAACTCATGCTTATTGTCTAAAATTGCATTGTTAAATATGATATTACGAACGGCTGCCTTGTAAATCAATCTTATGACAAAATATGTCATAATGACATAAAACGGTCCAAAACTTTGGACAGCCAACTGAAATGTTGAACCAGAACTTATCTCCATCAATGCACCTAAGATAAAGGCTAAGACGATGAATAACAAAATGCCAAAGCCTATCATCGCAAAAAATGGTCCGTAATATTCACCTACGTCGGCGTCAAAGTCAAAATATCGATCTCCATATTTATGATTTTGAGTCGTGTATGTATTCTGTGACTTGGTCACATAAGGCTTTGTTAGATTTAGCGTGAATAGGGCGAGAAATGGATAAATTACATAGCGTAAAAAAGCCGCTCCTGCACCTCCGCTGAAATTGAAGCGAACATTACGATAACTGCTCATGCGAGCATTAAATCTTAGAGCCCGAGAGACAATCAAGCCTACGCTCAATATAACTAGCGCATAAAAAACCATGTAAAGCTCAAGGCTATACCTCGGCAAAAACCTTAAACCGGCTAATATCAAGACCACAATAATCCTCCCAATCAGGATTTGCGGGCCCTTTGCATGATAATCAAAGTTATGATTGTCGATAAAGGTATTGCCATAAAAGTATTTTTTGTTTCGAATCTTGGCCCACGCCGAATAGATACCAAGTGTTAGAATGCCAAGAATTGCATTAACGATCCAAATACCGAAATACTCTTCTGTCGTTCCCCGGAACTCGACTTCGTGAACGGTTCTTATGCGCTGTTCATTTTGTGTGTTATTGACGAATTCACTTAGAATATCGCTCATACTATTACCCCCACATGTCTATTGTATGGAATGCCTTTAGGATATCCCGCTGTCAAGAAGGCTTAATCCATATCAGGTTCACCGGGCCAAATGACGATTCGGTGCGGGTGTTGCTCTTCATCAACAAGGATTTCACTAACCACAGCATCTTGCACGCTCATGCCGACCTCGTGGATTGTCTCAGATGAGCCGCTGACTAGGTGATGATAATCGGGTAAGTCCTTGTCTTCGGAAACCAATCGATAAGCACATGTTTGCGGCATCCAGTGGAGCTTATCGACATTATCCGGCGTTAAAGTCACGCAATCTGGCACTTTAATGGAGCGGTTGGGATAATCGGTACAGCGACACACACTAGGATCAAAAAGCTTACAAACAATGTCTGTAATGTAAATTTGGCCAGTGTCTTCGTCCTCTAGGCGGATGCAGCAGCACTTGCCGCAACTATCGCATAGGCTTTCCCATTCGGTTTTTGACATCTCCGATAGGGACTTTTCTTTCCAGAAAGGTGTTTTTTTAGGGTCACTCATGTAAGCGTCTCTAGCCTATTGCATAAATCTGGGCTAGCTAAACTTCATGACAACGTTTCGCGCAGATTTGGCAGCAGCCAATGATAACAGTACCAAGCGACGCTGGCATATTATGCTGGCGATTCTGGCCATACTGATTTTCGCGCTCACTTTCGGTTATATCAAAGCAAAGTCCTATTTATTTGATGGGCTTCCGTCCTTGCCAACCAAAGAAAGCATGTGGGAAATGAACCTGCAGCCCAATATGACGCTGCTGGATAGTCAGGGCAATACTATAGGGCATCGGGGGCCATATGTGGGGCGTCCTCTGAAATTATCTGAAATGCCGGATCATTTGCCGGGTGCATTTTTGGCTATTGAGGATGAACGGTTTTACGATCACGCAGGTATCGACCGTAAGGCGATATTGAGGGCCTTTTTCGAGAATACAAAATCAGGGAAAACAGTGCAGGGCGGATCAACGCTAACGCAGCAACTGGTCAAGAATATGTTGCTGACACCTGATCGGAATTATCAACGTAAATTTCAAGAAATGTGGCTGGCCTATGAAATGGAGCAGTCTCTGACCAAGCCTGAAATTCTGGAACTTTATTTAAACCGTATCAGCCTTGGTAACCGCACCTTTGGCGTTGAGGCTGCGGCGCAACGTTATTTTGGTAAATCTGCCAAGGAGATTAACTTGTCTGAAGCTGCGATGTTAGCGGGGCTCCCAAAAGCGCCGTCACGTTACGATCCAACGCGTAATTATGACGGAGCGTGGAGGCGCGCCAAGCTTGTATTGCAGAGCATGAACAAGAATAATATGATTTCGATTACACAGTTATCAGAAGCTGAAAATAACCCGCCTGTACTCGCGGCGTCTGATCAAATAAGCGTTGATCCGGACATGATTGGTCACTTTTTTGATTATGTTGATGAACGTGCAAGCGAATTGGTCGGCGGGAAATCTAAAGACTTGATCGTCACCACGACGCTGGACCCTAAATTACAAAAAGTGGGGGCGGACACGCTTGAAAAAATATTGGCAAAAAACCAAAAGAACCGCAAAGTTTCTGAAGGCGCTGTTGTTTTAATCGATAATAAATCTGGGGCCATAAAAGCGCTCATTGGCGGGCGGGACTATAAGCAAAGCAAGTTTAACCGCGCAGCCCAAGCTCAAAGACAACCCGGATCAGCCTTTAAAGTATTTGTGTATGCCGCAGCGCTGGAAGAAGGCTTTACGCCGGGGACAGTTCGAAGAGATCAACCTGTAACTATTTCGGGTTGGTCGCCTGAAAATTACACCAAACGCTATCGAGGGCCCATGACTATACGCGAGGCTTTAAAGCACTCGATCAATACCGTAGCCGCACAGGTCGGCGCGGAAATTGGTCCTAGCAAAGTGGCTTCTATTGCCAGACGATTTGGTATTCGTAGCCAATTAAGGGCGCATTACTCAATCGCTCTTGGGGCTTCCGAAGTGACACTGGTGGATATGACGAGTGCCTATATGGTTTTGGTCAATGGCGGGGTTCGGCGGCCATCTTATTTTATCACTGATATTACAAACTCCACCGGCGAGACGCTTTACAAATATAATCCTCCTGCCGCCGAGCGGGTTTATGCTCAGACCCATGCCGATCAAATGGTCGATATGATGCGCGATGCGGTGATGACAGGAACGGCCAGAGGCGCGCAAATGGGAAAACGGGAAGTCGCGGGTAAAACGGGTACATCGCAAGATCACAGAGATGCTTGGTTTATTGGATTTTCGACAGATTATACGGCGGGTGTTTGGATGGGGAATGACGATAATTCTTCCATGTATAAAATGACGGGTGGATTGTTACCGGCCGATGTTTGGCGTGACTTTATGAAAGTCGTCCATAAAGGCGTGAGCTATAAGCCACTTCTTAAAATTGAAGAGGGCGCCGAAGGTAGTGTCAAACGCCAGCGTATGGATTTCTATGCCGGCATGGTTCAAGAGTTGCTTAAAGAACGAAATCTTGCGGCTGGGATTGACGTGCCTCTGGTTTCGGACCCGCCGACAAATGCGGCTGTCAATGAAACAACGATGACCCGTGCTGGCGGCTAATAACTTCTTAATGTAAACATGCCATAGCCTTACCTGAAATTTTAAAAGGCAGATCAGGGATGTCGAAGCTCCGTATCAAGGGTTTGAAAAAGCTATCAGACGAAAGTATTTCTCAATCGAAATATATTCTAAGCGCCGCGTTGATTGAAGTCCTGCGCGATCGTAATCCTAATGATGTGAAAGCCCTGAAAGAAGTCATTTTTTGGGTACTAGAAAAGTCCGAAGACGCATTTGAAGTTATGAAATACTCCATCGTTGATGGCCGTATTTTGGACGCGGCGGACGAAATGGTCTTACTGGCGAAGCGTAGCCAAAATTCTGCGTCACTGGCAGAAGGTCTTCGGGGCGAGTTATTTTTCAAGGCGGGTATTTTATACCGGCCATTTGTGACTTTTAAAGCGCTGACATGTTTTGAAAATGCTCTGCAAGCCAATATCGATGCCAAATTATGTCATGCGGAAATTGGACGTGTTTATAGGCGCCTTGGAGATATAACGCGGGCAGTTAAACATGAAATGTTATCCATGGGCGCGAGTGCGCAATCTGTGAAACTTGCCGGTGTTAGCGTAAGCAATGATAAACCAAACCAGCCCTATGCGTCTAATGTAACGCTTTTGCCGATTACTTTGGTTAGAGATAATGAGAAGAAATTTTCAACTAATCTTGAATTGAAATAAAAAACGCGGCCCAAGAGCCGCGTTTCAATGATTTATAGTTCTAAAATTTAGCTATTGTCTTCTAGTAATTCTGTTTTGAACAGCATACCCGCTAATCCAGCCCCAATAAGCGGCGCTACGATGAATAACCAAATTTGGTTCATGGCTTCCATATGGAACAAAGCTGGGCCAAATGATCTAGCTGGATTGACTGAAGTTCCTGTGATTGGAATACCGACTAAGTGAATAACCCAAAGCGTTAAACCAATGGCGAGTCCTGCTACAGCTGCGGGTGCTTTCTTGTGTGTTACGCCTAAGATAGTGACGAGAAATAAGAACGTCGCGACCACTTCAAATATGAACGCCGACTGCATATTATAAGCGCCTGAATTATAGTCTGCACCCCAACCATTTGTTCCCATGGCACCTACGCCATCGCCGCCGCCATTAGCGATTGTGTAGAGAATTGCAGCGCCGATTGTGGCACCAATGAATTGGGCGATCCAATATTTGATCATCTCGCTAGCGCTCATACGGCCCGAGACAAAGACCCCGAATGAAACGGCTGGATTAATATGACAGCCCGATATAGAGCCAATGCCGTATGCCATCGCGACGATGGCTAGACCAAAGGCGGCGGCAATACCTGCAAATCCGATGTGAGATCCGGCGATGACGGCAGCTCCACATCCAAGAAATACGAGCGCGGCCGTACCTATTACTTCTGCAACAATTTTTTTCATGATTTTCTCCCCAGAAATTTTATAATTGCGGTCGGGAATATACCCGATATCGCTAAGGTTAACAAAAGTTAACTGAACGGGAGATAAACCATAAAAAAGGCCGCCCGAAGGCGACCTAGATAAAAATATAGTAGTTAGAATTAAAGCGCGATTACATTAACGCGTTTTACCTGTTCTACAGCTTGGATTTCCGCCGCGACTTGCTCTGAAACAGGTGTGTCGACGGATACCATGCAAACAGCCTCCGGAGTCCCGTCATCCATCCTGCCCATGGAAAAAGTCCCGATATTGACTTTGTTATTACCAAGAATAGTTCCGAGCGCGCCGACAAAACCCGGTTTGTCCTGATTTCGGATATAGACCATATGTTTTGAAAAGCCTGCATCCATTGGAACGCCAAACAGGCGGACGAGACGTGGTTCACCGCGGTATATCGTGCCAACAGCGGCGAAGGTCCGTTCGCCTGTTTTAATGGCGATCCGGAATAGACTTTCGGCCCGTTCAGCTTTTTTGATATAGCTTTCCGTGATCTCGATACCGCGTTCTTTGGCAAGAACAGGAGCACTGACCATGTTCACTTCTGGCATGGCTTGCTTTAATAGGCCTGCTAGCGCGGCAGCTGTGATAGGATTGGTGTTAAGTTCAGTAATGCCGCCTTTAAAGCTGATTTCCACGGCTTGGATGCTGTCATGGATCAACTGTCCGACCAATGTCCCCATTTTGTCAGCCAGATCGACAAATGGTTTGAGACGCGGCGCTTCTTCGGCCGAGATTGAAGGCGTGTTGAGCGCGTTGCAGACGGCGCCTGTTAGCAAGTAATCCGCCATTTGTTCGGCCACTTGGACCGCAACATTTTCCTGCGCTTCCAAAGTGGACGCGCCCAAATGCGGTGTGGCGATAAAGTTTTTCGTGCCGAAGAGTTGGTTTGTTTTCGCAGGTTCTACGGAGAACACATCCAGAGCTGCCGCGCGGACATGGCCAGTTTCAAGCGCATCTTTGAGAGCTTCTTCATCGACAAGACCGCCGCGGGCGCAATTGACAATGATGGCGCCCTTTTTCATTTGCGCGAGGCGCTCTCGGGAGACGATGTTTTTCGTACTCTCAACAAGCGGCGTGTGCAGGGTAATCGCGTCAGCTCGTTTAAATAGGGCGTCTAGTTCAACCTTCTCGATGCCAAGCTTTATGGCGCGTTCTGGCGTGAGGTAGGGATCATAGCCGATGACTTTCATCTTTAGGCCAAGCGCCCGTTCTATAACGAGGGCACCTATGTTGCCGCATCCAATGACGCCCAGCGTTTTATTAAACAGCTCGACACCTTTAAAATCAGATTTGGGCCATTCGCCATCTTGAGTGCGAACGGACGCGCTTGGAATTTGCCGCGCGGCAGAGAAAAGCATGGCGATGGCGTGTTCCGCTGTTGTAATCGCATTACCAAATGGTGTGTTCATAACGACGACGCCACGATCTGTGGCGGATTTGATATCTATATTGTCAACACCGATACCAGCGCGGCCAATGACTTTAAGGTTTTTGGCAGCTGCGATGATTTCAGCATCTGGGCGCGTAGATGAACGAACGGCAAGTCCGTCATATTCGGGTATGATTTTTATGAGCTCGTCTTTGGACAAGCCTGTGATGACGTCAACATCGACGCCGCGATTTTTAAAGACTTCCGTTGCAGCGACGGACATTTTATCTGCGATCAGCACTTTAGGCATGATGAATTC